>RFNZ01000003.1 GCA_009926935.1 Pseudomonadota bacterium
TATCGCAAGAAAACCCAAAAGAGTTGAGAACCAGTAACCCTGTTCGGGTGCGGAGGCGATGATGGCGCCTACGATGACGACCGATGAAATGGCATTTGTAATACCCATGAGAGGCGAGTGCAGTGCGGGGGTTACGCGCCAGACGACGTAGTATCCAACAAAGCAGGCAAGCACAAAGACCGTGAGCCCCATCATAAGAAATGTTTCATGTCCGGCGCCGCCGTGCGATGTCTGAAGGCTGATATTGCCGGCTAAAGTTGCCAGGTCCTGCGCCATATCTGCTGAGCGCATTGCGAGGTCGCGGGCGTCGTTTACAAGTAAATCGGATGACATTTTTGCCTCCCCTTATTTCTTTTTGCCGTCAATGACGGGAGCTTGAAGAAGTGTGTGCACGGGCTTTCCGTTATGAACGAGCGTGAAGCCCTTGATGATTTCGTCTTCAAAATCGAATTTGAGTTCGGTTTTTTCCTGTCCGAGCATCAAGGTCAAAACGTTAAGCATATTTTTTGCGTAGAGTGCTGATGCATCCATACCAATACGTGAAGCCAAGTTTGTATAACCGATAATTGTCACGCCGTGTTTCATTACCACCTTGTCTTTTTCGGAAATCGGGCAGTTACCGCCTTGTTCGACTGCCATATCGACAATGACGGAGCCCGGTTTCATGGATTTTACCATCTCCTCCGTTACCAGAACCGGTGCCGGGCGGCCCGGGATGAGAGCTGTGGTTATGACGATGTCCTGTTTTTTGATGGTTTCAGCCACAAGAGCGGCCTGCTTGCGCTTATAGTCCTCAGACATCTCTTTAGCGTAACCGCCTTTTGTTTCAGCCTGTTTTGTTTCGTCGGATTCGACCATTACAAAGGTAGCGCCAAGGCTTTCCACTTGTTCTTTTGCGGCAGGGCGTACATCGGTTGCCGAGACAACAGCGCCCAGCCTGCGCGCTGTTGCGATGGCTTGCAGCCCAGCTACGCCTGCACCCATGATAAAAATTTTGGCGGGCGCAACCGTACCTGCTGCTGTCATCATCATCGGGAAGGCGCGACCGTATGTATAAGAGGCTTCGACGACTGCCCGGTATCCGGCCAGGTTGGCTTGCGATGAGAGGACATCCATCGATTGGGCCCGGCTGATGCGTGGGACTAACTCAAGTGCTATTGCAGATGCCTTACGCTTTTCCAGAGTAGCTGCAAACCCGCTGAAGTTGTACGGAGAAAGCATACCTATAACCGTGGCACCCTCGCGCAGTTTGTCCAGCGATGCGGGCTCCGGCCTTTGGACGCAGAGCACGATATCGGCCTCTTTGAGACCTGCGCTTGAGTCTTTTACAATCTTTGCGCCAGCGGCTGCAAAAGCGTCATCAGGAAAAGAGGCGCCATTGCCTGCGCCAGTCTCCACCAAAACGGATAGGCCAAAGCCTACATATTTTTTAACCGTATCCGGGGTTGCAGCTACGCGTGTCTCCCCGTTTGCGGTTTCTTTCATGACAAAAATCGTCAAAGTCACCGTACTGCCTCTAAGTCGTTTGTATGATCGAGAGATACCCTGCACCAAAAAAGTGCGTGTGTGAAGTGGAGAAAGGGCGATAAATCACTGTTTTTCAACACTTGTTTGAAAGTCTCATTTCCGTTAATATTTGGGTGGTCATTCAATCCCTGTTCTTGTCTATGAAAAATCTTTTTCGTCACTTGATGTTAGGCGCTGCGGCTGTCTTGGGGGTATCCATGCAGGCTGGCCCTGTTTGTGCCGAATCCCTTTATGACGCTGTTCATCAAGCTATTACGACGCATCCGTCCATTGAGGCTGCCAAGGCGGCGCAGGGTGCAACAGACGAAACCGTGCGTGAACAACGGTCTTCTTATTTCCCGGAAATCTCTGCGACAATTACAGGCGGTCGCATTTATGCGGATAACTCGACAAGCCGTGGTCTCAATGTAACCCGTGGGGTTGGTTATTCAAATCTGGGTGAAGGGACGGCCACGCTCAGCCAGCGTGTCCTCGACTGGGGAGAAACCGGTAATAAGGTCGATGCCGCAAAGGCGCGCGCTTCAGCTGCGAGCAGCACTGTTGTAGGCACAGAAGAAACTGTCGCCATCCGCGCTATACAGGCTTATGTGGGCCTTTTGCGTGCAGGTGAACTCAAAGACAAGGCTAAGGCTAACCTTGAATCCATACGTGCTTATCAGGAAAAAGTTGCCATTCAGGTGAATGAGGGTGGTGCCGATGAGGCGGAGCTCAACCGCGCCAATGACTTTTTACTACTCGCCGAAAATGCGGCGACGGGATTTGACGGAGAATACCAGCAATCGCTTGCGGATTATGTGGAAGCAGTGGGTATACAGCCTGTCAGCGCCCTTAAACGGCCTATGCTGCCCGCAACATTCCCCAACAACCTGAATGACGCCATTGATGTAGCATTTGCCACGCATCCTCAGGTTTTGTCAGCGAAGGATGCGCTGATCGCCAGCGACCATGATATGCGAGCGGAGACAACCAGTTATCTTCCTAAGGTCAAGACCGAGTTTTCGTACCTTAAGCGCGATCAAAAAGATGTTATTGGTGGCGAGTCAGTTGATGCGAGAGCGCTCATGAAAATGGACTGGAACTACTCGGTTGGTGGTGCGCAGCATGCGCGTGTGGACAGAGCCGAGTTTTTACGTGCACAAAGCAAGGCGCAATTACAGGAGGCATATCGCCGCATCGAGCGGGATGTTCGTGTTGCCTGGTCTGCGCTTGATGTCGTGCGTCAGCAATTCAAGACACAGGAAAACAGGAAAACGGCTACTGCTAAGGTCGTCGAAACCTATAAAGAGCAATATGAAGGCGGTAAGCGAACGGTGGTGGATCTTATGCAGGCTGAAAGCCAGGCGTTTGATGCAGCGGTTGCTTTTGCCAATGCCGATTATGGGGTTTTGAACGCCACTTATACTCTGCTTGCGGCTACGGGCCAGCTGTTGCCTGCCATCAAACCCGGTACGGTACCTGAAGTTGCCGGAGTTGCCGATCCTGTTCCAGCTATTGAAGATGTATCGCCAGCTGCCGGTGGTGAGCAGGAGGCAGCTTTGCCTGTCCGTGCAGAAGTTGTCGATATTGAGCATGCGGCTCTCTCGCCCTCCATTCCCGAGCAAGAAACCTTTGTTGAACTTCCTATAGAGCCTTCCGCCAATGACAAGTAAAGTCGGCGTTGCCGACCCGCTTTTGGAGTGTCTTGTATTTCTGGCATCACGCTTTGGACGCACGCGTACATCGCAGGCTCTGGTAGCCGGATTGCCTTATGACGGCCGTGGTATGGGGCCAGACCTTTTTTGTGCGGCAGCAGGGCGTATTGGCCTTAAAACAAAAATTATCGAGCGTGCCTGGGATGAAGTTGATCAGGCCGTCTTTCCTTGTGTTGCCTTATTAGGCAGTCATGATGCATGCGTTGTCCTTGATAAAGATACGACATCTGCTGAAGTGAAAATCTATGTACCCGGCAAAGGTGAGGGTATGCTGCCCAAAAAAGATTTTCTAAAGGCGTATAAAGGCTTTTGCATTTTTGTACATCCCGAGCCGGAAGCGGCTACAGACCCGCTCTCAGGAAAAGCCATACAAGACGGTCGGCAACACTGGTTTTGGGGGTTAGTTCGCAATAACAGCAACCTTTATCGCCGCGTGGCAGTAACTGCCTTACTGATCAACCTTTTTGGTTTTGCTGCGCCTATTTTTACCATGAATGTTTATGACCGCGTTATTCCTAACGCGGCTATGCATACAGGTTGGGTTCTTGCGATAGGTGTCATGATTGTGATGACCTTTGATTTCCTGATGCGCATGCTGAGAGCCTATTTTACAGACCTTGCGGGGCGTAAAATCGACGTTCTTGCAGCGCGCCGCATTTATGATCAGGTGCTGGATATGCGTCTGTCTCACAGGCCAAAATCAAGCGGTGCTTTTGCCAATATGCTGCGCGAGTTTGAAACCGTAAAAGAATTTTTTACATCGGCAACGCTTTCAACTTTTATCGATTTTCCCTTTGCTCTTCTTTTTGTCGGTTTTGTGTTTTTTGTATCGCCGGTATTGGGCGGTATTATTTTGGGCGTCATGCTTTTGTCGGCCGGTATCAGTTATTCCATTCAAAAACCTTTGAGATACCTCATTCATAAGACTTCCGAGGCTTCTGAGGCGAGACACGGGGTTTTGGTTGAAACAATGTTTGGCCTTGAAACGATTAAAGCTATTCGCGCTGACGGCCGTTTTAGAGCGCGTTATGGTGATTATGTGGGCGAAAGTGCGACTGTCGGGTCCGCTTCCCGCTTTTTTAACAACCTGACACTCAATACAGCACTTTTTTTCCAGCAACTCTCATCTATTCTGCTTTTGATAGCCGGTATGTATCTGGTTGCAGATGGTGCCATTACAACAGGGGCTCTCATTGCCTGTGTCATGCTGGCGGGGCGCGCAACGGCACCTATTGCGCAAATTGCCGCAATGATTTCCCGTTATCATTCATCGCGCAGTGCGCTTGATACGCTCGAGCGTGTCATGTCCATGCCTGTGGAGCGCGCACAAACCAGAAATTTTTTGCATCGCCCTGTACTGAAAGGGTCATTGTCGTTTGACCGTGTTGCTTTTTCCTATCCAAGTACAGGCCGTGATGTGCTTGATGAAGTTACAATGCGTATCGGCGCCGGTGAAAAAGTCGGCATTATCGGGCGTATAGGCTCAGGCAAAAGCACTATTGCGCGCATCATCATGGGGCTTTACGAGCCTACAGCCGGCACCGTTTTTATTGATGAGACCGACCAGCGCCAGATAGACCCAGCTGATTTGCGCCGCAATATTGCCTATATACCGCAAGAGGTCGTGCTTTTTTCAGGTACTATACGCGATAATATATCCGTTTCTATGCCTCATGCGAGTGATGACGAAATACTTGAGGCATCAAAGTCTGCTGGTGTGCATGACTTTGTTTCAAAATTACCTCAAGGCTATGACACGCAGGTCGGCGAACGTGGTGAAGGGCTTTCGGGCGGTCAGAGACAGGCTATCGCCATGGCCCGCGCTTTGATAACAAAACCGCAGATACTGCTTTGCGATGAGCCTACCAATGCCATGGATATGCAGGCGGAAGAGCAATTTACGCGGCATATCGAAGAACAATCAAAAGGTAAAACGCTTATTTTGATTACGCATCGTCAGCATTTGTTAAAGCTCGTGGATAGGCTGGTTCTGATTGATCTCGGTAAAATAATTGCCGATGGTCCTCGTGACAAGGTCATAGAGGCTCTGGCAGCCGGGCAGATTACGGTTAAGAAGGTGTAGGATGAAAATTGTCCGCTCTCTCATTCGTAATATCGAGCGTAACCGCAGACTTCATGAGGATGCGGATTTTATGGCTGAAGCAGAGGCAGCTACACGCCTTGAAGCCAAATGGTCTGCAAATGTACTGCTTTACGCGGTTACGCTTTTCTTTGCGATGTTCGTTTTTTGGGCAACGCTGGCTGAAGTTGAGCAACTGACACGTGGGCAAGGGCAGGTGGTACCCAGCAGTGAAATACAGCTCCTCCAATCACTTGAAGGCGGCATTCTAGAAGCGTTGAATGTAAACGAGGGTGATATTGTTAAAAAAGGGCAAGTGATTGCCCGTGTGCGCAATGTCGCTTTTGCCTCCAGTCAGAAGGAAATAGAATCCAAATCGGCGTCATTAAATTTGAAACGTTCACGACTTCAGGCCGAGGCCCGTGCCGAGCCTTATACTCCCGATACTGCCATTGCATCCAGATTCCCTGCAATCGCGGCTAACGAGCAGGCGCTTTATACTTCCAGACAGCAAGATTTGAAAAACGCGCTTTCAGTGCTTGATGACCGTATCAGAGTTTCGGAAGCTGATTTACGCGAGATATCCGCGCAGGTAAGCAGGCTTTCAGAGACGCGCGGCCTTCTTGAAAAAGAAGTTGAAATGACACGTTCCATGGTTGCTAAAAACGCCGTACCTAAAATGGAAGGAATTAAACTTGAGCGCGAGCTCGCAGACTTGCGCGGAAACCTCAGTGCGGCCATACAAAAGCGCGGTGCTGTTGAGGCTGAACTTAGCGCGACACGGCGCGAGCGAACGGAAAAGGAAAATAATTACAAGTCCGAGGCTCTTGCCGAAATCAGTGGTGTTGAGGCTGAACTGGCCGGACTTGAGGAAAATCTTAAAACAGCAAGCGATCGTGTTGATCGCGCTGATCTGCGAGCCCCTGTTGACGGTGTCGTAAAGTCCATCCATATCAGGACCATCGGTGGTGTTATCGAGCCGGCCAAGGTCATCATGGAAATCGTCCCTCTTGGTGATGTGCTTAAAGTGACCGCCAAAGTATCGCCTTCGGATATTGCATTCTTGAAAGTTGGCCAGCAGGTTAGGGTTGGCATTACAGCATATGACCCACAGCGTTACGGCAAGTTGGATGGTAAACTTACACGCATAGGGGCAGATACGGTTTCAGACAATAAGGGCAATGTTTTTTTTGAAATCGATGTCATTACCGATAAGACCTATCTTGGGACCAAAGCCGCACCTTTGCCGATTAATCCTGGCATGGTTGCGCAGGTAGACGTGATTACAGGGCGAAGAACCATCATGTCATATCTCTTGAAGCCGTTCCTTCGTGCCAGACAAGAGGCACTGACCGAGAGATGATCCGCCTCTTAACCCGCCGCAGCGTACAGATGGCCCTGCTGATGGCTCTTTTGCTTATGGCGACTTGGTTTAGCGGAACCGAACGCCCGTGGTTACAGCGCCTCCAATACGTAACTTTTGATACATTTAATAAAATCAAACCGCGAGAAGCTACGGAAAGCGTTGTTATCGTCGATATTGACGAAGAGTCGCTTGCAACACTCGGGCAATGGCCATGGCCTCGTAACATTATCGGCAAGATGGTCGAAAAACTCAGCGATATGGGCGCAGCTTCAATTGCTTTCGATATGGTCTTTGCCGAGCATGATCGTACTTCGCCTCCTCTTATTGCCAAAAACCTTCCGGAGGGTAGTACGACAGAAATGGCTCGTAGCGCGCTCGCGGGTCTGCCTGACAACGACGATCTTTTTGCCTTATCAATCGAGAAAGCAAGCCGTGTTGTTACAGGGTTCGTGTGGTCGGATGAGGGTAATATAGGAAAAGTACCTGTTACGAAGCGCGGTATGGTGCTTTCGAAGCAAGCAAAAGCCATGCTGATGGATCACGCCAAGCCTGCTCAGCATATTGTGACAAACCTCCCCCCACTTGAGGCCGCTGCGGCAGGCAATGGAAGTTTTTCGGTTAGTACTGATATTGACGGCATTGTGAGGCGCGTGCCTCTTGTTATCCGTTTCTTACCGCATGATGGGTCTGATGCGTATCTCTATCCTTCACTGTCTCTTGAAGCGCTACGCGTGGCCTTGGGCGGTAAGGACAGTATCCAAATCATGCCAACGCCGTCCAAAAGCACGCTGGACCTTTTGAAACCGGCATTATTGGCTAAAATCGGGCCTTTACGGATCCCTATTAATGAAGATGGTCAGATCTGGGTCTATTATACGCCCGTTAAAAAGGAACGGTATATACCAGCCTGGCGCGTGATTGCGGGCCAAATTGACCCGGAAAAAATCAAAGGCCGTGTCGTCATGATAGGCACCAGCGCCGAAGGACTGAAAGATATACGGTCATCACCATTGAATCTGTTTGTGCCGGGTGTCGAGATGCACGTGAACATCATTGAGCAGGCACTCCAGAACAAGTTTATCTCGCGCCCTGCGCTAGCAACGGGCATTGAGGCGGTGTTCATATTCGCAACCGGTCTTGCTGTTATTATTCTGGCTCCTTTCGTGAATCTTTTTGTTTTGTTCGGTGCGGTGGGCGTACTCATTTTTGGTGCCTTCGCGCTTTCATGGAAAGCTTATATCGGGCCAGGTGTTTTGATTGATCCTGTTTATCCATCACTGGCTGTTATGGTTATGTTTGTGCTGTCTTCTCTCCTCTCTTACCTGAAGTCGGAGTATGAACGCCGTGAGATACGCAGTGCATTTGGGCTCTATATTTCACCAGATTTTATGAAAGAGCTCACGAAAAGCCCTGAAAAGCTGAAATTAGGCGGTGAAATCAAACCGCTTACGATCATGTTTACTGATATCCGCAACTTTACAACAATTGCCGAAGGTATGACGCCGCAAGTGCTGATCAATACCATGAACGACTTTCTTACACCCATGTCAGACGAAGTCATGAAAGCCAGAGGTACGATTGATAAATACATGGGCGATGCAATGATGGCGTTTTGGAACGCGCCTCTTGATGTCGAAGACCATGAAAAACATGCCCTACGCGCGGCTTTGGCCATGCGCGCTGTGCTTGCACCTGTGAATGCCGAGTTAAAAATAAAGGCAGAAAAGGAAGGTCGGAACTTCCTGCCACTTAATTGCGGTATTGGAATCAATACCGGTCCTGTTGCAGTAGGGAACATGGGAAGTCGTCAGCGTTTTGCATACTCGGTCTTGGGGGATGCTGTAAATTTGGCGTCCCGGCTTGAAGGGCAAACAAAAACTTACGGCGTGAATATACTTGTGGGCGAGAATACGGCAAAAAATGCAGATGATTTTGCTTTGCTGGAAATCGATCTCATTAAGGTAAAGGGTAAAAATGAGCCTGTGCGCATTTACACGGTATTAGGTGATGAAAGCCTAGCCAAAGACGATAGTTTTGCAGCTTGGGTATTTGCACATAATGCATTTCTAGCTGCCTATAGAGCGCGCGATTTTGATACAGCTTTGCACCATTTGAAGGCGTGCCGAGCTTTAGATATGCAAGATGCCTTGGGTGATTATTACATGGTTTTTGAGATGCGTATCATCGGCTTTAAAGACAACATGCCGCCATCCGATTGGGATGGGGTTTATACGGCTATATCGAAATAATCAGGTTCCGAGGGCGCCTGCAGAAATCAGACGGTCATCAACAAGCATCTGTACGCCGCTTTGCGTGTGCGTATAGACAAAGAAGTTGATGCCATCCAATGACTGCTGCCCTGCATTTTTTGTAAATTGTAGATCTGCCGAGAGTGAACTTAAGTTTCCGGTTGGTGTACCTATGTTTCCGTTAAATAACTCAAGTTTGTTCTCATCACCCATGATCAAAGACATTGCTTCGATACGGATTTTTCCGGTTCCGTTGGAGCTCGCAAGGCTAATGATATCGCGGATATCTAATTGTAGAATGTCGTCTTTACTTGAGCCATCAAACTGGATTTTTTCTACGCCAGTCATGTTTTTGCCCAGACCAAGCATGTTTATATTATCAACGATACCGGATCCCGTTTCCTCTCCGCTAAAGAAAAGCTTGAGTGCATCCATACCGCTGCCGCCGTCATAATTGCGAACGCTCGCTTGATTGGAGATGGTCATGATATCATCACCATCGCCGGCATAAAAAGAGACGTTTGAAATAGTATTTGCGTTTAGGCTTTGGTTGCCGATGCCGCCAGCAAAAACCTTATCCGAACCGCTTGCGTTCGCTGACGATGAGAACACCTGCGCTGTACCATCATAATTGCCGCCGTATACGACAAAAGCCTCGCCATTTTCTTCGGTATTTCCGTATGTTCTGGATGGATTGCCTACGACAATATCTCTAAACCCATCGCCATTCAGATCGCCAGCTGCAGTGGCTGTAATGTGCGGTGTGTTGGAAGCCATCATTTCTATTTTGTATGACATGTTCGGGTTCTGCAAAGCAGAAGCCAGGTCAATATTAGTGTAAGAGCCTTTTCCGTAGATAATCGCGAGTGTGTGTTCATAGTTACTGCCGCCAAGGTCTTTCCTGACATCAACAAAAATATCGTCAAAACCATCGCCATTGAAATCACCTGCTGAGCCAAGAGTTTCGCCAATGGTATAGTTAGGGGCTGTTGTGTAAATCTTGAATCCTAGGTGGTCTGGATTTGTCCCGAAATCGCCCAGATTGACGATATCACTGTTGAGGTTTGCGCTTCCCATGATAACGAAAATCTCACCGCCGTTGGAAACACTTCCATTCCGAATTATCAGATCATTCATACCGTCATCGTTGTAATCACCAGCGCCGGCAATTTGCTCGCCAATGCTTGCATTGTTGTTAACACCATTAATGATGAATTTGGATGATCCTGAAGCATAATAACTAGAACCAGCAGAAACGTTACCAAAAAAGACCGTTACCTGGCCTTGTGAACTTCCAGCTGAGGCGCCATTTGTATCTACACCGATGGCGCTTATAGCGAAGTCTGATTTGCCGTCTCCGTTAAAATCCCCTAGACCGGTTACGTTGGTGCCAAAGAAGTTATTTGCGGCACCTGTGCTTGATGCAGGTACGTAAAAGCCTCTGCCTGTGATACTGCTGGCATCAACATCTGCCGTTGTGGCGCCACTGCCAAAAACAACAAAAGCCTTGCCTTCGTTATTGTTTCCTCCGTTGTCGTAGTATTTTAGGCCTACCAGCAAATCGGTGTATCCATCGCCGTTTATGTCGCCGATAGAAGCCAAGTTAATGGCGTCCTTTTTGTCTAAGCCAGTGGCACCAGTTGAGATGTTATTGATGGAAGTAATACTGGCAGTATTGCCATCGCGAATAATCTCAATCTTGCCTTCGCCTGCGTTTGAAACTGCGATATCGGCACCTGCGCCCGAATTAAAACGTTTAAGCCCTGCAACGCTGGCGCCATAGAATTTATCGTTATCAGCGCCGCCCGTCTGCACCTCTTTAAAGAATCCGTTTATCGGAGGTATTGCGCCGACGCCAGACGTGACAGAAAGATTAACTACGCCATCATTGGCGTTCGTCATTAGTGTCGGCGTCAGAGCCATTCCGTATACGCCGCCAGATCTTTCGGATGTACCGTTGAACGCAAGAGGTGCGCCAAATATCAAGTCGTTACGGCCATCGTTATCAAAATCGCCTACTGCAAGGCTACTACCAAATGCTACGCCACCAAAACGTGAATTATTGACGATATGGAATCCAGAATCTCCGTCTACGCTGTCAATGACCATCGTGTCGTCGCGGCCAATAAGGTTTAGCGTAATGGTTTGGTCGTCACCGCCTGAGAACCCGTTGCCAAGACGGTCGACTATGACATCCACTGTTACCGATCCGCCAGTGCCTATAAAATCGACCTTACCACGGGTATCTTTTAGTTTTAGTATAAAGTCTGTATGGCCATCTCGGGTAATTTCTTTGACTTCGAAATCTGAGTTGGTGAGTGTACCAGTTTGTACCCCGGATACGCTGGTAACGTTAACTAGAAAATCTGTTTCATCTGTCTTATAGGTTGGGTTTGTATCGGGCTCAATAAAATTAATGACGCCAATGTAAGATCCTTCTTTTTGGCCCTGTATTAGGCCAGCATAAGTGCCGTACAGCTGGTGATTATCGTTAAACGTGAATGTATTAGATACCTCGTTCACATCTGTGATACCTAGAGCCAAAGTCGAGCTTTGTACGGTTGAGCCTGCGTCCGTTAGATCCACTCTCAAAGTGAGTGAACTTGCCTGTTCGTAGTTGAAAATCTGTCCCGATTTTAAGCGAAGCGTCCAGGTGCCTGCATTATCGTAAACTTCAAAGCGCCCATCTGCGGCAAAGCCACTGCCAGTGCTGCTCAGGACTACAAAATTGCCCAGGCTAAGATTGGATAGTGGCTCAGCATCGATAATACCAATTGTAGAGATGTCGGTTGCTGAAGACCCGTTTGTTTCGTCTATCGCGTATGAAGCGCTAAGGGCTACTGACGTAGGGACTTCGTTGACGTTATCAATTGTAACGGCGATGTTTTGAACATCGCTACCACCATTTCCGTCACTTACTGTTACTTGAACGTCGTAGACTCCGTTTCCGCCAGCATCTGTAGGGCTTTCAAAGTTTTTGCCGTTGGCAAAACTCAAAACGCCTGTTGTCGGGTTGATGCTAAATAATAGTTGGTCGGCCCCGCCCGTTATTGAGTAACCAAACGTTGCACTGGTATCGACATCGGAGGCTGTGACAGTTGTTACATACGTCGTGTTTTCATTGACGTTTAGGCCGGCTGAAGCACCGCCGCCATCGGAAGTAATTGTTGGATTGTCGTTGGCATCCAGAATAGTTATGTTCACGCTCTGTGTGTCAGATAGACCACCCGTATCTGTTGCGATGACGGTAAGTGAATAGACGTTATCTCCCCCTGTATCTGATGGGGATTCATAGTTTGGCATGGCATTGAAAGTTATTACGCCGTTTGTATCTATTGAGAATAGCGAAGCATCCGCACCACTCAGGGCGTAGGATACCGTATCACCTAAATCAGTATCGGATGTTGTTATTGTTGTTACGGCTAAAGTGTTCTCGTTCCTGTTGATGTTAAGCGTTGCGCCACCGTTTGAGGTGATGGTCGGAGCATCGTTGGTATTGCTTACCGTGATAGAAAATGGCAGTGGTGCGGATGTTGTGTTTCCATCCCCAGCGGTAAGGCTGAATGAGGCTCCTGCTGCCGGTTCTGCGCCATCATGATGAAACACTACGAGGCCGCCGGCTAATTGAGAATGCGTAAAGGTGCTTTGTGTTGAGCCACTTACTTTTATGATACCGTGCAGAAGGTTGGAAACGGTGTATGTAATGTTTGCGCTTTCTTCATCGGTTGCGCCTACCTTAGCAGGGGAGAGTGTGGTGGTGCCGCTCTCGGCCACGCTGATCGCAGTGTGGCCTGTATCAAATTCAGGGGTCTCGTTTACAGGGGTGACGCTTACAGAGAGAGTGGCATCAGAAAACTGGGCTGTCTCCGTCCGCTGGACGCGTACGGTAAAACTGTATGTTGTTGGGCCTGCCGTATCGACGTCAGCAGCTGGAGCCAGAAGTGTAACAAGCCCAGTGTTTGAATCGATATAAAAACGGTTGCCGGGGTTATTAATGATTGAATATGTGACTGGGAAAGGTAGCGCTTCCGACATACCGACTGTACCGACAACAGTACCGACCGGAGATTCTTCATTAACGTTTCCGGCTGCAATGAAGACGGCCGGTGCAGGCGGGCGTACATCCAGAACGCTTTCAGCAGGAGGAGCTTGATTTTCGTTAGAAGACCCTGACGGAGGGGCCGAAGAAGGAGGAGGTGGCGGTGTAACCGTAACAGGTACGATTTCGGGGTTTGGATTGGATTGTGTGCTATTAGGCGCGGCGCCGATGATGTTCTCGATATTTGAACCTGTTTCTAGCACCTGAAAAACAATTTGCGCATCCGTTGAAGGGGAGAGAAGAGTGGCATCTTCAGTGTTTATTGCTCCATCCGTCTCTGCGGCGCCTGTAAGATCCTGCGCTCTATTTTGGTTTTCTTGTTGATTATCTTGGTTCTGCTGCTGGTTGTTTCTCTCGCCTGCTGCGTCATTGATGGATGTAAAGAGATCAGGCGCAACGCTTCGGATCGAACTGTAGCTTTGGCTGAATGCATTGGCATCCAGAACACCGATATTTTGAATCGGGTTATTATACCCCGTCAGAGTTACCGTCTCGAATTGCTGGGAGAGAATTTGTTCGCCGGATCCATTGCGGACGACGATTGCGCCCTCGATCACTGAGATTTGGGACTGGCCGTTTTCCGAGATTTCACCGCCAATGATCGTGCCGCGGATACCAATTGAACCGACAGGCGTATTGATTGTCACGGCATCTGGGTTTTCACGCCCGACAAGGCCAGACGTAAACATGAAGACGCCGCGCAGAATGGATACGCCGGTGGTTCCGCTTTGGTCTGCGGCATTAAAGGAAAAATCATCGATAGCAAGGCGCGCGTTTTCAGAGACAGCAAACGTGGAGTCATCAACAAACTTGATATTTACGGCTCCTTTGGCGTCTGTCTCGACGATGTCGCCTTCATAGATGTCAGTACCGGATGTAATTTTTTCTTTTGTGCCATCCGCACGGGTAACTGTGGCCTCGCCGTTGACTTCTGTCACTTCACCGACCGGCGATTTATCTGAAGCAGTTTCGCTCGCTGCAACCTCAACATCGCCTGAAGTTTTAAGGAAGGACTGGACCAATTGAGGGGATAGCATTGCCCCACCCTCTGAAAGTATCAGGGGGGCTTCTGCCGCCGAAAAATAACCTTCAATCACTAGGACCGTTCCGTCTGGCGCAGTCAGAACAAGATTTTGGCCTTCACGAGTGAAATTGAGGCTGCCTACTTCCATACCCTCGGGTATGTGGATCGTGCCTGAGGCATCAGGGGATAAAACGGTACGGTTGTCCGAAACCGCGGGTGTTGCGCTTTTATCTGTTGTCGACAGCACCATGATAGCCCCACTTAACGCACGAACATGCCGATAATCCGGCACATTGTTCCAGTGTACCGGATGGGTCGTTACCAAAAAGTAACGAATGGTTAAAATTTTAACCTTAAATCACTGTCTGAAAAAGAGAATTCAGGGCTAATCCCGATTGTTTAGCCATAAGATAAGATCCGGCTCGGCCATCGGGCGGCCAAAGAGGTAGCCCTGAACCATGTCGCAGTTATGCGCGCTCAGGAGATCTGCTTCTTCCTGCTTTTCCACGCCCTCGGCTACGACGGACATCCCTAGGCCCTTGGCCAACGAAATAATGGTCTTAACGAGCGTAAGGCTCGCCGGGTTTGTCATCATTTCCACAATGAAGCTGCGGTCGATTTTCATGGTGTCTATGGGGAAACGGTGCAAATAGGAGAGGGACGAGTATCCGGTTCCAAAGTCATCCAGTGCCACCGTAAGGCCTGCATCACGGCAACGTTTAAGTGTACTGATGGCTCCCTCGGGGTCGTCAATGAGCATACGCTCTGTAATCTCTAGCTTGATACGGGATGGGCTGATACCCGTACCTTGCAGATTTTCAGATACGTTGTCTGCGAAGTCCTCGGCTGAGAGGTCGAGCCCGGTAAAGTTGAGGGATATAAAGTAATCTTCAGGCAGCCCATGTTCGACACGTAGACGGTTGAGCATATAGACACCTTCGCGCAAGGCCCAGCGGCTGGCATGCACAATAAGGCCCGAGTCTTCTGCCAATGGTATAAACGTGGCTGGTGAAATCATGCCTTTTATGGGGTGGTGCCAGCGCATTAAACCTTCAAAGCCGACGACTCTTTTGTTGGCCATCTCGATGATGGGCTGGTAGTGCAGGCGCAACTGATAACCCAGTATCGCCTCACGAAAATCGTGGGTCATACGAATGGTTTCAAATGCTTTTTGGCTTACATTGCCTGATTTTTCGGCATCCTCGGCTGATTCGTGGCTGCTGTCTGTACCGTGAAGAACGGCGCGGTAGCGGGCAAGAATAACCTGCATGACCATTTTCATGACAGGGTCAGCGTGAGCAAGTCTGCGGCCAAAATCCTCACGGCTAATGGCAAGCAGCGTGCTTGGTGCCAAGGCTCTTACATTCGCGGTCCTCACCTTGTTATCGACAATGGCCATTTCGCCGACAATGGCGCCCGTCCCTCTGCGGCCAAGGACCTGTTCCTGTCCGTTTGTGACGATAAAGATTTCTACCTGACCTTCTTCGATCAGATATGCATTTTCGCCAATTTCGCCCTGGCGCATAATGATATCGCCGGTTTCAAAGACTTGACGTTTCGTGCGGTTTACAAGGTTCATGGCTTATGTGGTCTATCTTTTGCTTCAGGTAACGTATGGTAGCGAGGGTATATATAAAGTAAAGAATGTTGACAGATGCCCCCTGGCCCTGTTAAACGGGTGCCCGAAAACAAGGATTACGGCCATGAAAGTCAAAAATTCGCTCAAAAGCCTCAAAAAGCGTAGCCGCACCTGCCGCGTTATTCGCCGTAAGGGCCGTGTATACGTTATTGATAAAAACAACCCACGCTTTAAAGCGCGTCAGGGTTAGTTTTTTCTTACCTCGTTCTTAAAGGCCGCGACTACTTAGTTGCGGCTTTTCTTATTTACGTGGGCAAGTCCAAGATTCATGGTGCATTGACCGGGGAACTTTGCTAAGCCAACGTCAATCATAAATTTTCTGGAATCGATGGCGCGCTGATGTTCTCAAAGCTTTTCAGCTTTGTTTCCGCCGATATGGCGATGGATTTGGGTACGGCCAATACGCTGGTTTATGTCCGTGACCAGGGTATTGTGCTTAACGAGCCATCGGTTGTGGCCATTACGACCGTGGGCGGTCGTAAGCAGGTTTTGGCCGTTGGTAACGAGGCGAAGCAAATGCTTGGCCGTACGCCGGGTAACATCACGGCCATCCGCCCGCTGCGAGATGGGGTTATTGCCGATTTTGAAGTGGCTGAGGCCATGATCAAGCACTTTATCCGTAAGGTACATAACCGCCGTTCCTTCGTATCACCTGAAATGATTATCTGTGTGCCGTCAGGCTCAACGGCTGTTGAACAACGCGCCATCATTGAATCCGCCGAGAGCGCCGGTGCCCGTAAGGTATGGCTGATTGAAGAGCCCATGGCAGCTGCGATTGGTGCGGGGTTACCTGTCATGGAGCCTACGGGGTCTATGGTTGTCGATATTGGCGGCGGTACGACCGAGGTTGCTGTCATATCGCTTGGCGGTATTGTTTATGCGCGCTCTGCTCGTGTTGGCGGCGATAAGATGGATGAGGCGATTATTGCCTATATCCGGCGCGTGCATAACCTGTTGATTGGCGAAAGTACCGCCGAGCGCATCAAGAAAGAGATTGGCGCAGCCTGCCCACCTTCTGATGGTGATGGGCGTACGCTCCAGATCAAAGGCCGCGATCTCATGAACGGTGTTCCCAAAGAGATTGTTGTCACGGAACGGCAGATGGCTGAAGCACTAGCCGAGCCTGTCAGTCAGATTGTTGAGGCTGTTAAAACCGCGCTCGAGAATACCGCGCCCGAGCTTGCGGGGGATATCGTCGATAAAGGAATTGTCATGACGGGTGGCGGCTCGCTCCTAAAAAATCTCGACTATGTGTTGCGTTATGCGACCGGACTGCCCGTTACGGTTGCCGATGACCCTCTTGCCTGTGTTGCCCTTGGTACGGGGCAGGCACTTGAGGATCGCCCTGTTCTTAACGGTGCTCTTAAAACCGCCTGATTTTTATCCACAGAATTCTCATCGGAACTTTCAGGCAACGCCTTGTTAGAGCTTCGTTTTTCGCTTATTGCTTCAGGTAGTTTTTGAAGTTGAACGGATCCCCGCTCGTGACAAGCCACCATATCAACTACGCAGCTTATGTTTCCCCTGAAAGCGTTGCCGGTAAAAGCAGGCGTCGTTTCAGCCTTCCTCTTGTTCTTATGGTTGCCGCCGGAACGCTCATGGTTACGCACCTGGTTGCACGTCCGTCTCTTGATCGTCTACAGCAAACGATTTTTGATGTGGCTGCGCCCGTTATTTCCTATGCACAGAAACCTATCGATCAGTTGCACGATCGCCTAGACTCTCTACTGGCGTGGGCTTCTATCCGCCATGAAAATGAGTCACTGCGTGCAGAAAATGAAAAACTGAAAGAATGGTATCAGGCTGCCCTGATGCTCGAGTCTGAAAACAAGGCATTGCGCGATCTCCTTAATGTTGACAGCGAGCAGGCACAAAAATTTGTAACGACGCGCGTGATTGCCGATGGATCTTCCGCTTATGCCAAAAGTCTTGTGATTGAGGGAGGGCGCGCTTCCGGAATTGTCAAAGGGCAGGGTGTCGTCAGCCATGAGGGATTGATTGGCCGTGTGATCGAAGCAGGTTCTCGTACAGCCCGCGTTTTGTTATTGCAGGATATAAACTCACGCATCCCTGTTTTGGTTGAGGGCAGTAATGAGCGCGCTATACTCGCCGGCACAAATGATTCCATGCCTGTTCTGGACCATCTTGCCGCCGATCATAAAGTAGCTGCGGGGCAGCGAGTCGTTACATCAGGCCTTGGCGGTCTCTTCCCGTTTGGTTTACCTGTTGGCGAAACCGTCCTTAATACTGATGGAAGTGTTGGCGTCAGGCTATATGCTTCATCCGAGCGCAGCCAGCATGTGCAGGTGGTTGATTACGGTATTAAACCGCTTTTGAGCGATCCTACCTATTCCGCATCGGCGTCCGCTGAGACCGACGTCGATTCTTTTGAACCAAACTAAGTTCCTGCCATGGTGCCGGTTCCACTTGCCGCACGTGTCGCACCGGCGATAGCTTTTATTCTTTTGCTGGCACTGCTTTCCATGCAGTCTTTTACGCTCTCGAGCTTACTTACCGTTAATATGGCTCTTGTTCTTCATGCGCTTTATTTCTGGAGCGTTTTCAGGCCTAGAATTTTTCCGGCCTGGCTTGCTTTTCTTTTGGGGTTTCTGATCGATATCGTATCCGGCCGGCTTTTGGGACTTAATGCTTTTTTGTTTGTGTTTATCCAGCTCGTCATCCTGAGGCAAAGGCGCTATCTGCTGAGCCAGCCATTCGCTACGCAGTGGGGTGCATTTCTATTTTTAGCGCTTGTTGCGGAGGCGTTGCGTTGGGGGATCATGGCGCTTGTTGATACAGCCATTCTATCGCCGCTTCCCGCCCTCACATCTGCCGTTTGCAGTGCTGCTATTTATCCGATTACCGCCCTTGTGATGCAGGCATGCCTTCGGGTAATCTCGCCATACACTTCATGTGATAGATTAGAAGGCTGATGGATAGCGATCGGGAACGCATCGTTTCTTTTACGCGGCGTGCGCTGGTGCTTGGCGGCGTCAAGGGTGCGCTTGTGGCTACGCTTGCGGCACGCCTCGGGTGGTTGCAGCTGGCTGAGGCGTCACACTTTCAGACGCTGGCTGAAAACAACCGCATCAATATGAAGCTTATTGCGCCCACGCGCGGGCTTATTTACGACAGAAGCGGTGCCAAGCTTGCAGAGAACAAGCAAGATTTCAGAGTTTTGATTACGCCAGAGCTGACTGACGACATGGAGGCTTCGCTCGATAAATTTTCTCGTATTCTGCCGCTCAGACCTTCCGAAAAAACAAGCGTTCTGACTCGGGCCAAACAACAACCGCGTTTTGTACCTATCGAAATCATTGGAAATCTTTCGTGGGAGCAAGTGGCTGCGATTGAAGTCAATATGCCGGATTTGCCGGGGATATCGATTGATGTGGGGCAGCGTCGTAATTATCCGGAAGGCCCCGCAACTGCACATGTTGTCGGGTATGTCGGTTCCGTTTCCAAAGACGACCAGACCAATGACCCTGTTCTCAGTCTGCCAGGCTTTCGTATAGGAAAAACCGGTCTTGAAAAAGAATTTGAAATTGATTTGCGTGGTATTGCGGGCACAAGTCGTATCGAGGTGAATGTGGCGGGGCGGACAGTCCGCGAGCTTACCCGCGATGAGGGGCAGGCTGGCGTCGATCTCACGCTTTCAATTGATCTCGGGCTTCAGAAAAAAGTGCAGGAGGCGTTGTCTTCGGAAAAAAGCGCGTCCGCCGTTGTTATGGATGCGCACACGGGGGCTGTGTACGCGCTGGCTTCCAGCCCGTCATTCGATCCTAATCTTTTTACAACAGGCATATCGCAGGATGCTTGGGATGCGCTCAATAATGACGAGGCGAATCCTCTCAATAATAAAGCGGCCGGAGGCACGTATCCGCCCGGATCTACGTTTAAAATGATGACAGCCATCGCGGGGCTTGAAGCGGGTGTTATCAAGCCGACTACGCGTTTTTACTGCCCAGGGCATTACGATATAGGCGATCATCGGTTCCACTGCTGGAAACAAGGCGGGCACGGAAGCGTCGATTTAAAGGCAGCACTTTCGCAGAGCTGCGATACTTATTTTTACAGTATCTCCCGTGACATAGGCATAGATAAAATTGCCGCAGTCGCCAGACGTTTTGGTTTGGGTGCCGTGCAGGACATCGAGCTTCCCGAAGAACGTAAAGGTACGGTGCCTGATCAGGCTTGGAAAATGAAAGAATACAAAAAGAAATGGGAGCCAGGTGAGACTGTTCTTGCAAGTATTGGTCAGGGCTATTTGTTATCCACGCCCTTACAGCTTGCTGTCATGACTGCCCGGCTGGTTAACGGCGGTAAGGCTGTTAAACCCTGGCTTATCGGCCGTGTCCACGACCGCAAGGCGCCGAATGCCTTGCGCAGTTGGGGTGCCGTATCCGTACTTCCCCAGCATCTTGAAGCCGTGAAGGTAGGTATGGATGCCGTGGTCAATGACGAGCATGGCACCGCGCATGCCTCAGCAATAAAAGTAGAAGGGCGTGAGATGGGCGGCAAAACAGGTACCGCGCAGGTTAAACGCATCACCATGCAAGAGCGCAGTGAGGGCGTTACAAAACAGGAAGACCAACCTTGGAAATTCAGGCACCATGCACTTTTCGTGGGGTATGCGCCCATGCATGCGCCACGTTATGTTACGTGTGTGGTTGTAGAGCATGGCGGCAGCGGGTCAGGCGCTGCTGCACCGATTGCGCGTGATATTCTGACGGCTGCTCAAGAGATTTCTCCGGATACAAAAAATATGTTTAAGCCCGCTCCTGATAAAAAGGAAAATGAAGCATGATCGGGCGAGAGAGCACCATTACCGTCCGTAGTGAGAGCCGTCGCTCGGGAATCTTTGGCCGTTTGATCGCGATGCCCTGGCTTTTTGTGCTTTCTGTTATTTTGTTAGCCGGGGTTGGTTTTGGGGCATTGTATTCGGCCGCCGGAGGTAGCTGGGAACGCTGGGCCGAGCCTCAGTTCATAAGATTTTGCATTGGTTTTGTAGGGATGATGTTTGTAGCCGTCCTTGATATGAAATGGATATACAGGTTTGCATACCCTTTTTGGTTTCTGTGTATTGGCCTGCTTTTTCTGGTTGAAGTCATGGGGGTCATTGGTATGGGCGCGCAGCGCTGGCTTGATCTGGGGTTTTTTAATCTCCAGCCTTCTGATCTTACCAAAGTTGCCGTTGTTCTTGCGATGGCACGATTTTATCACGATCTTACAATTGACCAGATACGCCGATTAAAATCTCTGATTGTGCCATTTGTCATTACGGCCGTACCCGCCGCCGTTATCATTTTGCAGCCTGATCTAGGAACGGCCCTCATGATTGTAATGATTGCTGCCGCCATGATGTTTATTGGTGGTGCGTCATGGTGGTTGTTTGCAGGGGGCATAGCTGCTGTTGGGTCTGCTGCACCCATAGCGTTTCATTTCCTGCATGACTATCAGAAGAAGCGCGTCATGACGTTCTTGAACCCGGAAAGTGATCCTTTGGGCGCCGGGTATCACATTACACAATCCAAAATTGCGATAGGATCTGGCGGGCTGCATGGCAAAGGTTATCTTGAAGGCTCGCAGGCAAACCTCAATTTTTTGCCGGAAAAGCATACAGACTTCATCTTCACCCTTCTTGCAGAAGAATGGGGCTTTGTCGGCTGTATACTTCTCTTAATCCTCTTTTCGTTTATTTTTTGGCAGGGATATCG
Source organism: Pseudomonadota bacterium (assembly GCA_009926935.1). Lineage (GTDB taxonomy): Bacteria > Pseudomonadota > Alphaproteobacteria > Micavibrionales > UBA1664 > UBA6145. Next base: position 21,393 of record RFNZ01000003.1, read on the forward strand.
AATTGCCTTTCGCTCACGCAGCGATTTTGGTCGTATGCTGGCACTTGGCCTTGTTACTAACTACGCCATCTATATCGTGATCAACATAGGTATGGTCACGGGTATTTTGCCCGTGGTGGGTGAGCCGCTGCCTCTTATATCTTATGGGGGCACAGTCATGATTTCGACCCTGTTTGCTTTCGGTATGATTTTAAACGTGGCTGTCAATCGTAACCAGATGATACCAAGAGGGTAGTATGGCATCTTTGTTTGATCCGCTTAAAGCTGGGGCATTAACACTTTCCAATCGCGTTGTTATGGCCCCCTTAACCCGCGCCCGGGCGGGCGCAAGCCGTGTCCCTAATGATCTTATGGCTGAATATTACGCTCAACGAGCATCAGCTGGCCTTATCGTATCTGAGGCAACGGCCGTGTGCCCCATGGGTTATGGCTGGCGTGATGCACCTGCCATGTATACGGATGCGCAGGAAGAAGGATGGTGCAAGGTTACAAAAGCTGTACACGATAAAGGCGGGCAGATTGTTTTGCAGCTTTGGCATATGGGGCGAGTATCCCACCCCGATTTTCTGGATGGAGCTTTGCCGCACGCACCATCGGCGATTGCTGCGGATGGGGAGCATAAATCCATCCATAAGCCGTATGTTGTGCCGCATGCGATGACGGTTGAGGAGATTGCCGAAACTGTGAAGGCTTATGCGGATGCAGCGAAGCGCGCTGTGCGGGCCGGTTTTGACGGTGTTGAGATCCACGGCGCCAATGGATACCTGATTGACCAGTTTTTGCGGGACGGAAGCAATCTAAGATCAGATGATTATGGCGGCAGCATCGAAAAGCGTGCGCGGTTTATGCTGGAGGTAACGGGCGCTGTTTGTGATGCCATAGGCGCTGATCGCACGGGTATCAGGCTTACGGCCATGAACGGATATAACAGCATGAATGACAGTGATCTTGAGTCTGTCATGGTGCATGCGGCATCTGCCCTTCGGGAAGTCAAACTTGCCTATCTTCATGTCCGTGAACCAGCATCGGCATGTGTCATTATGCCGAAGATGAAGGCTGCATTTAGGGGCGTTGTCATAGGTAATGATGGCTATGACGGTAAAAGTGCTCAGGCAGCGATTGATTCAGGTATCTGTGATGCCGTGGCTTTTGGTGTCAAATACATCGCAAACCCTGACCTTGTTGAACGTCTGCGAGCGGGAGTGCCTTTAAATACGCCGGATTCGGCTACTTTTTATAAGGGCACAACGCAGGGATATACCGATTATCCGAAGTACGCGGGCAAAGCTGCATGACCGATTATCAGGTGATGTTGGGCAGCCTTAGTTCTGCAATCGCTATCGGCATGATGGTGCCCTACATCCATTCCATTTTAAAAGGTTTTACAAGGCCGCATGTGTTCACATGGTTTTTGTGGGGCCTCGCGAATGGTATCGCCGGTGTTGCACAATTCATGGAAGGTGGCGGCCCTGGTGCCTGGACGAACCTTGTAGGCGGCGTCATGTGCTGGCTTGGTGCAGGGCTTGGCTACTGGAAATATGGTGCCAAGGATATCCGCCGAGCGGATTGGTATGCATTCATCGCTGCTCTTATCGGGCTTGCATCATGGGCGCTTACGAAAGATCCGTTGCTGTCTGTAGTCATGATTACCGTTATCGACATGCTGGCTTTTTACCCGTCTTTTCGCAAAGGCTGGGAAAAACCGCATGAAGACAGGGTTTATCTGTTTCTTGTCAGTGATGTTAAGCACATTCTTGGGCTTGCGGCGCTAACAAGCTTTACTGTTACGACCGTTATGTTTCCTGCATCGCTGGTTTTGACGAACACGCTCTATATCCTGATGTTGCTATACAGGCGGCGTGTCTTGGCTGCTCAGGCTGCGGATTGATCACGGAAGGAAATACTTTTTTCCTTCAGAAGGGCTTGGAGTTCGCCGCTTTCGTACATCTCGCGTATGATGTCGCAGCCGCCTACGAATTCCTCTTTGACGTAGAGCTGGGGGATCGTTGGCCAGTTGGTGAAATCCTTTATGCCTTGGCGGATTTCGGCATCAGGCAACACATCCACGCCTTTAAACGGCACTTGCAAGATAGATAGTATTTGAACGACAGCTGCCGAGAAACCGCATTGCGGGAAAACGGGCGTGCCTTTCATGTATAGAACGACATCGTTTTCAGAGAGGTCTTTTTTGATACGGTCGAAGACGGGGTTGGTCATTATTTTGTTCCTTCCGGTACTTTTGTATGTATTTGCAATGCGTGTAAATCGGTGCCGAGTTTGCCTTGAAGGGCTTCCTGCACCATACGGTGCTGGGCGATGCGGCTGAGGCCACGGAAAGCCTCGGCCGTCACGATCGCGGCGTAATGCTCGCCATCGCCGCGTAAGTCTTCAATGCGTACATCCGCACCTGCGATACCATCGCGGATCATTTTTTCGATGTGGTCGGCTTCCATACCCATGGTCAGTTCTTGCCAGCCATATAGTTTGGTAGCCAGCCTTCGTGAAGGTCGCGCAGGGTTTTTATTTCAACGCCCATAAGGGCGGTGCCACCGACTTTACCGAGTGTGATGTGCGGGGCCGTAATTTTTTCAGGCGTTGATGTTGCTACTACATAGCGGCCCTGGTCTTCACCGAACCAGAAGGCCGCTATTTCTGGGCCATCCAGTTTTGCGCCGATATTGGCGGCAAGTGCCATTTCAGCGATGGCCGTTAATACGCCGCCGTCGCTGATATCGTGGCAGGCGGATACGAGCCCAGCCTCTATCAAGGTGCGGACGGCATCGCCCGTTTGTTTTTCGTGTTTTAAATCGACCGGCGGTACATCGCCGGCTTCCGTCCCGTGGATTTCACGGGCGAAGAGGGATTGGCCGAGATGGGTTGTAGCGCCACCGATAAGAAGAAGCGTATCGCCTTCCTTATAGGCAAGGCCGACGGTTTTGCGTGCGTCATCTATCAAACCAACGCCCCCGATGACAGGGGTTGGTAAAATCGCTTTGCCGTTGGTTTCGTTATAGAGCGACACGTTGCCGGAGACGACGGGGTAATCGAGCGCCAAACACGCCTCGCGCATACCTTCGATGCTCTCGGCGAACTGGCCCATGATTTCAGGTTTTTCAGGGTTACCGAAGTTAAGGTTGTTGGTGATGGCCAAAGGCTTTCCGCCTGTGGCCGTTATATTCCGCCAGCTTTCTGCTACGGCTTGTTTTGCGCCCTCGCGTGGGTTTGCCTGTACGTAGCGTGGGGTGCAATCGGATGTAATGACGAGGGCCTTTTGCTTTCCGTCCAGCCGGACAACGGCTGCATCTGCTTGTGCGGGGCCGTATCTGGTTTCGCCGCGGACGATGGGGTCGTATTGCTCGTAGATCCATTTTTTGGAGGCGACGTCGGGGCAGGCGATGATTTTTTTGAGCGCCTCAACCAAGCCGCCTGCCGGGAGTGCCGTGTGCTGCGGATTGAGTGTCGCAGGCTTGGGTTGAGCTGCTGTTGGACGCACGTATTTGGGCGATTCATCAACCAGTGGTGGCACAGGAATATCGCACCATGTACGGCCGTACATGTTGAGCGTGAGGTAACGGCGTTCAACCGTATGGCCAATCGTTGCGTAATCGAGATCCCATTTATCGAAGATTTTAAAAGCTTCGGCCTCCTTGCCTGGTTTTAAAATCACCAGCATGCGTTCCTGTGATTCCGAGAGCATGATCTCGTAAGGGACCATGCCGCTCTCGCGCATCGGGACTTTATCGAGATCCATCACAAGGCCAATCTCACCTTTGGCCGCTATTTCAACGGATGATGAGGTGAGGCCAGCCGCGCCCATATCCTGAAGCGACACGATGCAATCGGTTTTCATGAGTTCAAGGCAGGCTTCAAGCAATAGTTTTTCGGTGAAGGGGTCGCCTACCTGTACGGTCGGGCGCTGGTCTTCATCACCTTCAGTGAATTCGGCGGATGACATGGTTGCGCCGTGGATACCATCGCGCCCTGTTTTGGAGCCGACGTAAACGACAGGTTGCCCTACAGATGCGCCGCGGGAGTAGAAGATTTTATCGGTGTCAGCGACGCCGACCGTCATAGCATTGACGAGGATATTGCCGTTGTAAGCGGCATGAAAGTTTGTTTCCCCACCCACAGTTGGCACGCCGACGGCGTTGCCGTAATCGCCAATGCCTTTAACAACTCCCGCGATGAGCTGGCGAGTTTTAGGGTGAGATGGATCACCAAAACGGAGAGCGTTGATGTTGGCGATTGGCCGTGCGCCCATCGTAAACACATCACGCAAAATGCCACCAACGCCTGTGGCTGCGCCCTGATATGGCTCAATGTAAGACGGGTGGTTGTGGCTCTCCATTTTAAAGACGGCGGCCTGACCATCGCCAATATCAATCACGCCCGCGCCTTCGCCTGGGCCTTGGATAACCCAAGGGGCTTTGGTGGGTAACTTGGCAAGCCAGTGGCGGGAGGATTTATACGAGCAGTGCTCCGACCACATCACCGAAAAAATGCCGAGTTCAGTGTAAGTCGGCTCGCGCTTTAAAATATTGAGGATATGTTTGTATTCATCGGGCTTAAGGCCGAACTCGCCTGCGAGTTTTTCGCTGACCGCGGGTTCCTTGAAAGTTTCAGGTAATTTTTGCGCTGCTTGGGCCATGGTATCCGTTTTATAAAAATGTTTAACCACGAAGCACACTAAGAGCACTAAGATACCGATCTCTTAGTGTTCTTTGTGATCTTAGTGGTAAAAATTTATTTATCATCTCAGCACACTCGCGATGCCTTCGAAGAAGGGACTTGCTGAGGCGTTACCGAGTGTTTCATCCGTTGCGTCTTCAGGGTGGGGCATCATGCCCAGAATTGTTTTTGTTTCGTTATAAACACCGGCGATGTTGTCGGTCGCGCCGTTTATGTTTTCGAGGTAGCGGAAGGCGACTTGGTCGTTATCGTTCAAGGCCTTCAACGTATCGGCATCGACGACGTAATTGCCTTCACCGTGGGCGACGGGGACGGTTATTACATCGCCCTTTTTCATTTTGGATGTGAAGGTGCTGCTCGTGCCATCAAGGCGGAGCTGCACCGATTTGCAGATGAATTTGAGCGATGTGTTGCGCAGGAGCGCGCCAGGCACAAGCCGCGTTTCAACCAACATCTGGAAGCCGTTGCATACGGCAAGGAGGGGTGTGCCGCCTTTAGCGAGGCGTATCACTTCCTTCATTACCGGAGAATGTGCGGCGATGGCACCGCAGCGCAGGTAATCGCCATAGGAAAAGCCGCCGGGCAAGACGATGAGGTCGGGTTTGCCGATCTCTGTATCTTTGTGCCAGAGGAGCGTTGGGCGCATGCCTGATGTGCGCTCGATGGCATCAGCCATATCTTTTTCACGGTTAGACCCGGGAAATACCACAACGACGGATTTCATATACACCTCTCAAGCCCCTTGTTTGTCACGTTTTGCGCCTATTTTACAAGTGTTAATTGGCTGAGCTTGGTGTCTAAATTGAAAAAAAATCAACCATTAATATGGCAATAATAACGTTTTTAAAAAATGGATTTTACCAACAAGATTCTTGTTGGAAATGTGTTGGACGTGGTGCTAGCGTCATTCTGCTAGCAGACACGTGTAGGGCAAAAAAGAAACCGAGCTCGCCCTGCGGCTGAGTTGAACAGGCTATAAAAAAGCACGACCCAATTAAGGTCGTGCTTTTTTGTTGAGGTGTGCTTTTAGGTTGAATCAAGCTGCTTTTATCTGGATTTCCGCCTCTTTCATGAATTTTACCATCATGGATGATACAGTGTCTGTGGCCTTGCCTTTGGCTACGAGATCGCCGGTGACCTTGGCTATAACATCGCCCGTACCAGCTTCTTTAAGGTTTGAGGAAACGACGGTGCCAGCGTAATTATCGGCTTCCTCGCCTGTCAGGCCCATTTCCTGTGCGGCCCAGAGCCCTAAAAGGCGGCTAGCTCGGGATTCGATGCGGAAAAGCATATCTTGATCGTGTGCGTATTTGTTTTCAAAGGCGGTTTCGCGGTTCTCGAGGTGGCTCATGGCAAGATTTCCCTTTCGTCTTGGGCCTGAATTCTCTAAAAGACACTTAGATTTGTAAAGGACAAAAGGCAATGTCTCTTTTTTCGATTCCTACGCGCCGCCGCCAGATTTATGAAGGCAAGGCTAAAATCCTGTACGAAGGTCCTGAGCCGGGTACGGTTGTGCAGTACTTTAAAGATGATGCGACTGCTGGTAATGGCGCTAAAAAGGCGGTGATTGCCGGTAAGGGCATCCTCAATAACCGTATTTCCGCGCATCTGATGACGAGGCTTGAGGGGATCGGTGTGCCAACACACTTCATCAAGTCACTCAACATGCGCGAGCAATTGATACGTCAGGTTGAGATTATTCCGCTTGAAGTTGTAGTGCGTAATATTGCCGCGGGCTCGTTGTGCAAACGTCTCGGCCTTGCTGAAGGCAGCCGGTTACCGCGCCCTATTATTGAGTTTTATTATAAGAACGACGCGCTCGGTGATCCGATGGTCGCTGATGACCACATCTTTACGTTCGGATGGGCGGACCCGTACGAACTGGAAGAGATGGTTTCTCTTGCTTACCGCACCAACGACTATCTGAACGGGCTTTTTGCCGGTGTTGGGCTCATGCTTGTTGATTTCAAATTGGAATTTGGCCGTATCTGGGGCGAGCAGGGCGAGCTGTACCTTGTACTTGCTGACGAGATCAGCCCTGATAATTGTCGTCTTTGGGACATCAAAACCAAAGAGAAAATGGACAAGGACCGCTTCAGGCAGGACCTTGGTGGCCTTATGGAAGCCTATCAGGAAGTTGCCGTGCGCCTTGGTATTATCCCGCGTGAGGGCATCGTTCAGGGTGACAGTTTTAATGAAAAACTGGCTGCATCTCTTGAAGAAATAGAAAACGAGATGAGCCCGAACCGGACCATACGCGCTATCAACAAAACCAAACCGATCAAGTGACCATGAAAGCCATCATTCACGTCTCTCTTAAAAAAGCCATCCTCGACCCTCAGGGGAAGGCGATTGCAAACGCCCTCAAATCAATGGGGTTTGATGAGGTTGAAGAGGCGCGACAGGGCAAAGTGATTGAGTTGCAGCTAAACGGCAAAGGTGATGAAGCCCGTCTTCGCGACATGTGTGATCGCCTGCTAGCCAACCCCGTGATAGAAGATTATCGCATTGAGCTTGTTGCGTAATCATCCGGCTATACGGCCATCGCTCGAGACGCTTGTCAAAACGGACAAGTATTTCAAAAAGTTTTTTAAACAAGATGACATAGAGGCTATTGAGCATAGGCACAGGCCATGCTCATACGAGGCATTTGCCCGGACGATTGTAGGTCAACAGCTTTCAACCAAAGCGGCAGCAACAATATGGGGGCGCGTGCAATTGTTAGCTGACCCGTTTGAGCCAAAAAAGATACTAAAACTTAAAGATGAATCTTTGCGTGCTGCCGGTTTGAGTGGCCAGAAAGTTATCTATCTGCGTGGATTGTCCGAGGCTGTTCACTCCAAGACCTTTGAACCTGAAAAGCTTAAAAAACTCTCGGATGAAGATGTGATAGAAACGATCACGGCACTCAAGGGTTTTGGGCGCTGGAGTGCTGAAATGGTACTGATGTTTGCGCTTGTACGGCCGGATGTTTTTTCAGGTGGCGATTTGGGTTTGCGCGAGGGGCTTAAGCGAGTTTTAAAACTGCCGGAACGGCCATCTGAAAAAGAGTCTGTTGTGCTGGCTGAACGTTGGGTAGGCCATCGCACTGCGGCATCACTATTGTTGTGGCATTCCCTACAAAAAACTTGATATTATTTACATAATACAATATTGTTTCCAGCATGAAATCACTGGCAGCAGGTGCTTTTTTTATTAGTGTCATGGTCGTCAAAGCGGCTGCGCAGGTTGGTGCGCCATCTGTTACAACCGAACTTATACCATCAGACCGCATGCCAAGTATTGAGTTTAGCTTGCGTGGCCCCAAAGGTGAAATTGGAGCGTATATTGCCGGGTGCCATCTCATCGGCTCTAAATCTGCGTTTGAATCCTTGTTGAGCTATTTCTCTTCCATGTCACGTCAAGCAGGTCTTGATCCATCAATGTTAGAAACAACAACTATCCCTTTGGCTATTGAACAAGCAAAGAAGCTTTGTGGCCAAACGCCAAGCGTTTAAAATCCAAATTGTTCAGCTAAAATGCGGTCTTCCAGGCTGTTGCCTTCGGCGAACAGGATGGTCGCTGTCACTGATTTATCCAAAATAATTTCTGTTGATGTGACATCGTCAACTTCGTGGAAATCGGCGATGGCGTGGACCCCTCTGCGATCGGCGTCCAGCACATCGATTTTGACTTTGGCGTTATCTTCCAACAAGGCACCAGACCAGCGCCGTGGGCGGAACGGGCAAATGGGTGTGAGCGCCAGTAAATTGGCATTGAGCGGCAAAATTGGTCCGTAGGCTGAAAGATTATAGGCTGTTGACCCCATGGGTGTTGCGAGCAATACGCCGTCTCCCACCAGCTGTTCCACCCGTATTTTACCATCGACAGTTATTTTGAGTTTGGCGGCTTGTACGCCTGTGCGTGTAATCGATACTTCGTTGAAGGCGATGTGTTCGCTTACGCTGCCATCTAGCTTTTTTGCTTGCATGCGTAGAGGATGCACATGAACAGGGGAGGATGCCTTGATCGCGGTTTCAAGATTATCGCTTGATCCGAATTCGTTCAGCAGAAACCCATGTGTACCGCGATGCAGGCCGTAAAAAGGCTTACCAAGATGTACGTGCTCGTGCAGTGTACGCAGCAAAAAACCATCACCACCCAAGGTTACGATGACATCAGCCTCTTTTGGTTCCACTGCGTTAATAGTCTTGCGCAGCACATCCATTTCAGGGGTGTTGTCGCGCTTTTTTGAGGCCAGAAGTGCGATTTTCATGCAGCGATATCTTCGCCTTTGCCGCCGTGCGCCACAGACCACGCAACAGGGTCTTTCAGGAATAATTCAACGGATTCAAGCACGGCGTTATCAAAGCGTTTTTCATCCCGTGCGAGTGCTATCACATCCTGCCAGTTGCAAAGGGCAAGGGTGTTCATGCCTAAATCCTTCATTTCCTTTTTTGTGCTTTCATGGCCGTAAGTGAAAATCACGAAGACGGTATCGACGACAGCTTCAGCGGCGCGCAGGGCGTCGACAAAAACCTTTACACTAACGCCATAATTTTGAAGATCTTCCGTGATAATCACGCGGTTGCCGCGTGCGATATTTCCCTCGATTTGCGAGTTTGTGCCAATGTTTTTTGGTTTTTTGCGTACATATATCATGGGCTTTTGCAAACGATCAGCAATAAAAGCGGCATAGGGAATGCCAGCTGTTTCACCGCCTGCTACCACATCTATATCTTTTGCATTCTGTTTAATGGTTTCCGCTGCAAAATCCATGAGTGTCGAGCGTTCTTTGGTAAAGGAAATCAGGCGGCGGCAATCAACATACACAGGGCCTTTGCGGCCTGATGTGTATGTAAACGGTGGGTCCGCGCTGATCAGGACTGATTTTGTATCCAGCAGGATGCGTGCTGTGTCGCGGGCAATTTGTTCACGTGTCGCCATGGCTTATCTCCCTTAGTTTGGGTCACGGTCTTTGTAGCGTGGAAATGCGCTTTTGGCTACTGGCTAACCCACAAAATACGAGCGAGCCACAGTACATCGTTCATGGCGATAGTGCGGCTTTCATGGGCAGGGTTTAGTGATTTCAGCTCGATTTTTTGGGCTGTTTTTCGTGCGAGTTCCTTGGCCATGACTTCACCGTTTTTGGTTTTCATGACCACGCGGTCGCCTTTACGAAGCTGGGCCGTAGGGCTTACCACGATGACATCGCCGTCGCGGTAAAGTGGCAGCATGGAATCTCCCTGAATCTCGAGTGCATAGGCATGATCGTCGATGGATTGTGTGTCAGGAAAGCGAACCTCATCCCATCCGCTGCCAGCTGGAAAGCCTGAATCATCGAAATAGCCATCGCGGCCTGCTTGTGCAAGGCCAATCAGAGGGATAGGCCTTACAGCACGCGAAGATACCGTGATTTGCCGCATTTCAACGAGGCCGATGAAATCCGTCATTGTGGTTTCAGTAACCGAGAGGATCTTTGCGATACTCTCCGTCGAAGGCCAGCGGGGCTTGCCCTCCGGGCTGATGCGTTTGGAACGATTGAAGGCGGTTGGGTCAAGGCCAGCTCGCTTCGCAAGCCCTGATGTTGAGAAGCCCGTATTTTCGGCGAGTTTGTCGATGGCGATCCAGATGGCGTCGTGAGAGATCATGTGAGGGGGTGTGTCTTCTAAAAGGTTCTAGGAAAACTGTCATATAGGAATCGGTTATCGTAAATAGGATATAATTCCTAAAATAATTGTTGACGCAGGCGTGTTGTTCGTTCAGTTTAGAACAAAACAGGAACAAAGCAACCCGAAAGTCAGCCATGCCCAAACCACCACGCGCTCCCGTCCAGACAAGCCTTCATACCACAGTTCCTTTCGATACGACTGAGGAAGTCTGGTTCTGGTTTATACAGGCCAATGAGGCAAGGCTCGATGGTGCGCGCTTTACGGCTGTGCGCGGCAATGTCCGGCGCCCGTGCGAGCCCGTTGATATTTTGCGCATTCTTGATCGTTTGTATCGTTCGCGCCGCCTGATGATGGATCATTTGCGTGTGCTGCGCTTTTACGGCATACGGCAAATGCCGCCTGAGGGCTGGCGCAAGTCAGAAGCGCGGGCCGCAACATTATGGGCGGAAGCCATGCGCGCGCTTGAGCCCATTTTTGTCTCTAAGAAAATCATGAAAGACCCATTTGTACGCATGGTGGATGCACACCGTGTTGTCGTGCCTCTTTGGGGTTTGCCTCAGTCATCCCAATCCATGAATGAGGCATGTCCATGAGTGCGTTTTATATTGTTTTTTCAGGCAAGACCGATGTCTGGTGGCTGCGGCTTTTGAGACCAGGATTCAGGCATTGTTTTGCACTTGTGCGTGATACGGAGCGATGGATTGTCGTTGATCCGATGCTACACAAGATGGAAGTGCTGACAACCGCGTGCCCGCATGATTTTGATTTGCCTGCGTGGATGCGCGCACGCGGATACCGTGTTTTGCGTGTTCCGGTGCTTACACCGATGCGCCGTGCTTTGGCACCGGCCCCTTTTACATGCGTTGAAGCCATGAAGCGACTGATCGGCCTTCAGGAATGGCGCATTTTCACGCCTTGGCAGCTTTATCGGCGCCTTGTCGCCCTCAATTCACAGTAAGGAGAAAAATCATGGGAAGCCTTTTTACAAAACCAAAATTGCCTGACCCGGTCAGCTATGCGTATGTGCCGCCGGCCCAGTCGGCACCTGCACCTATATCAACGCCGCCAGCAGGCAGTGAAGCCGATCCGGATGTCGATCGTGCCAAGACGCTTGTACAAAAAAAGCGGTCCTTGCCGCAGACCATTGAAACGTCGTTTCGCGGTGTTCTTGCGCAAGCCGATTTTGTGCCTGCGCGCAAAAGCCTTTTAGGAGAATAAAACATGAAACCATCATCAAATATCGTATCTGACGCGGCGTCAAAAATTTCCCAATCCTATGCACAGGCGCGCAGCCGTCGCGCTGTTTGGGAAGGTGTTTGGCGTGATTGTTATTCGTATGCGTTGCCTCATGCGGATGCATTTCAGTCGCGTTCTACCGCAAACCAGATTTTTGACGGTACGGCCATGGATGCGGTTGACCAACTTGCATCATCACTTCTGGCTAACCTTACGCCTCCGTGGTCCTCTTGGTTTGGGCTCAAACCGGGGCCGGAGCTAAGTATTGCCGAAGCTGAATCACTTGCCCCACTGCTTGAGGGTGCGGCCCGTGTCATGCAGGCACATTTTGACAGATCGAATTTTGCGGTCGAGATGCATCAGGCCTTTTTGGATCTGGTTACCGCAGGTACCGGTACGCTTTTGTTTGAAGAGGCAGGTGTTGGGCAAATGGCGGCTTTTAAATTTTCGGCCTTGCCGCTTTCAACCGTCACGCTTGATGAAAGCCTTTCTACCGGACGTCTGGAAACAGTCTACCGCGAAACAAAAATGACGATTTCTGGTATCCAGGCACGTTTCCCAAAGGCCCAATTGCCAGCGGCGCTTTTGCGTGAAAAAGACGATGATAAAACTTTTACCATCCTTGAAAGCGCCATACCTGACGCTGAGAAGCCTTTTATCGGGTATGTGGTTGTTTTGACAGAGCCTTATGAAACGGTGCTTCTGGAAACGCAAATACCAGCTTCGCCATTTATCGCTTTTCGTTGGGCTAAAGCCCCCGGTGATACTTACGGGCGATCACCTGTCATGAAGGCGCTTCCGGATATCAAGACGGCCAACAAGGTTGTCGAGCTTATCTTAAAAAATGCGTCCATTGCCGTCACAGGTATATGGCAGGCGGATGATGACGGTGTTCTTAACCCCGCAACGATAGAGCTTACACCGGGGGCCATTATCCCGAAAGCCGTTGGCTCTGCCGGTTTGCGCCCCTTGGAAATGCCGGGCAGGTTTGATGTCAGTCAGCTTGTACTTGATGATTTGCGTGCTCGCATTCGTCATGCGCTTTTGACCGACCGGCTTGGCCAAATCGGCGATCGCCGGATGACGGCAACGGAAGTGCTTGAACGTAGTTCAGAGATGGCATTGCTTTTAGGCGCTACGTATGGCCGCCTGCAATCGGAGTTGCTAACGCCACTTATCCAGCGCGGCTGGAACATTTTGCGTCGACGCGGTGAAGTGCCGGATGTGTCTATTGATGGGCGCACCGTGCAGCTGGATTACCGAAGCCCGCTTGCGCGTGCGCAGGGGCAGCGCGGTGTTGCCAATACCATCAACTGGGTCACGACTACCCTTGCCATGGGCGAGGAAGCCGCAAGCGCTATTGATCTTGCCGGTGCTGCCCGCTTTATCGGCGAAGCACTTGGCGTGCCCAGCGACATTATCCGCAAAGACCTGTCATCCATCACCAAGGAGAACCAAACATGATTGATTTTTTGAGAAAGTTTTTATCGAGCCCGCTATTGCAGGAGCCAAAAACAGTCGTCCCGCTGCGGGAAGATGCGCCGCGCATATTTGCCCGCGTTTTCGGCCAAGATGACGGGCAGCGTGTGCTTTCGTATTTGCGCGCCACTGTTAATGCCCGTTCGGCAGGGCCTGAATCCAGCGAGGCCATGCTTCGTTACATGGACGGGCAACGTGCCCTTTTGCAAACCATCCAAGGCCTTGTGGATCAGGGTCGCGGTTAAACCACAGGAGAGAAAAATGACTGAGACAAACCTACTTGCCGCGCAACCCGTCGTTGCCGGTAAACCGAATGGCCTTCCAGACAAGTTCTGGGATTCCGAAACCAATTCAGTGCGCATGGACGATCTTGTGAAATCCTATTGTGCGCTCGAGAAAAAAATGTCAGCCGGTTTTTCTATGCCGGATGATGAGGAAGGGCGCATGAAAGTACTGCGTGCTCTTGGCGTGCCTGAGACACCGGATGCCTATCAGGTTACTGTTAAGGACAATCTGCTCGAGCCGGATATGGAAGTGAACAAGCGCCTTCATGCAAAGGGTTTTACCCCTGAGCAGGTTCAGGAAGTTTATGATCTGGCAGCGGACCGCTTGGTACCGATGATTTTGGATATTGCTGCTGAATTTCAGGCGGAACGCGAGATCGAGCGCCTTGTAGAAGCTTTTGGCGGGCCTGAGCAATGGCGAGAGGTTTCACGCCAGCTTCTGGCCTTTGGCCGCAAAAACCTTCCGCCGGCAGTCCTTGAAGGTCTTTCGGGTTCGTATGACGGTGTCATGGCCCTTCACCGCATGATGAAGGGTGATGCTCCTGCAATGCTTGATAGTGCCAAAGCTACGGGCGCTGTCACTGAGGCTGAACTGCAAAGTCTGATGCGTGATCCTAAATACTGGCGTGACCGTGACCCTGCGACTATGGCTAAGGTTACTGACGGGTTTAAGCGGATATACGGCAAGAACTAAGAATAAAAAACCCGCCATCTGGCGGGTTTTTTTAAGCCTGCTGTTCAGATTCAGGTTTTAGGGCCATCGTGCTTTCTATGACTTTTGAGAAGGCGCTCTGGATTTTTTTCGGAACGTCGATGAATTCAAGGGCGACATTCACTTTACTGGCGCGGATGACGCGCGCTTTGACCGGAATTTCAGTTACGACATCGCTCAGTTTGAATTTCATTACAACGCTGCATTCAGTGTTTGATTCAAACACTCTGCCATCAGCTTCAAACAGCACGCCGCATTGTGACCAGTCACGTACGGGATAATTGGTGCCATCCACTTGAGCTACGCATATATCGGTCATACGGCGGGGGAAGCGGCGGCGCGTGGCTTCCTTGTTGTCGTTAATGGCGCTTTGCAGGCTTTTCAGGATTTTTTCGTTCATGAAGCGCAATGTACCATTTTTGTATGGAGCCGGTCAAAAAAGTGTGTTGACAAACTAGGAAATTAATCCTAAAGTACTTTTGTAAACACCACACATGCGCCTAAAAAGCGCGTGTTACGAGGGGGTTGGTGTTTCCCCCTCCATTTTATCTTCTTATCTTTTTTTTACAGGCGAGAGACAACGGGATGGCTATCGGGCCATCCCGCCTTTCGTTTTTTACCCGACTCATTGCCGCGGCTTTGCCTGCGAAAACAGTGTTCAGGGCCTCTCCCCCAAAACCAACTATCAACCAGAAAGGAAGGACAAGCATGTCCATTTCTATCGATAACGCGTTCGTCAAACAATTCGAACGCGAAGTATTCGAGGCCTATCAACGCATGGGCTCGAAACTACGCCCGACAGTACGCAGCAAAAGCAACGTCAAGGGTTCCAGTGCCGTGTTCCAAAAAGTAGGTACCGGTACGGCCTCTACCAAATCAACACACGGTATGGTGCCTGTGATGAATATCAACCATACATCGGTTGAAGCCACGCTTCAGGATTATTACGCCGGTGACTGGGTAGACAAGCTTGATGAGCTGAAAGTCAACCATGATGAGCGCCAGGTCATTGCAAATGCTGGTGCTTATGCCCTTGGTCGTAAGACTGACGAGCTTATCATCAACTCTCTTAATGCTTCGACCAATACGGTCACCGATACGGCGCAAGGCCTGACCATCGATAAAATTCTTGAAGCATTCGAGAAGCTGGGCGCACAGGAGATCCCTGATGACGGCCAACGCACGGCGATTGTTGGCTGGAAGCAGTGGTCACAGCTTTTGGCTCTTAAGGAATTTGCGAATGCCGATTACGTGGGTTCAGAAGATCTGCCGTTTTCAGGCACGCAGGCCGTAAGATGGCTTGGCACGCTCTGGATGCCGCATGGCGGTCTTCCTATCAACAACACTACCGGTGTGCGTCGCTGCTTCTGGTACCACAAGACGGCTATAGGACACGCTTCAGGCGCTGATGTCGAGACTGACATCACGTGGCATGGCGACCGTGCAGCCTATTTTGTCAACAGCATGATGAGCCAAGGCACTGCCCTTATTGAAGGTCAGGGTGTTGTTGTCATGACCTGTGATGAAACACCGGCATAACGAACGCAAAGAAGGAGAAAAACAATGCCTTATAATTCAAACAATCTGAGCGTTCTCGCTTATGCCAACAACTTCACGCTGTGGCACTACACCACGACGGATTCATCTGTCACTGGTGCGGGGTACTTCAACAGTGCTTCCGACATGCTGCGCGTGAATGATCTCATTATTGCGAATATCGCAACGGGAGGCAGCCCTTCTACGATCTTCTATATCGTGACAGGTAATACGAACGGCGTCGTTACAGTAGCCACGTTTACTGCCTAAACCTGATGATCTGCCTGCTTTTGCCCCTTTAGCGGCGGATTGTCGAGACTGTTGTGATGGAGGCGGACCGGTGCACTCGGTCCGCCTTTTTTAATTCATTTAACCATGGAGTGATTACATGCCCCTAAACGATGTTGCTCTTGCCAGCCGTGCTCTTATTCGGATTGGCTGTAAACCTATTTCATCCTTTGCAGATGGTACGGCGGAATCCGAAATTGCCGGAGCTCTTTATGCGCCATCACGGGATGCGCTGCTTTCCGCTTATGGTTGGTCCTTTGCAACGGGGCAGGTAGCACTTACGCGCCTGACCGAAGTGCCGATGGCGGATTACCAGTACGCCTATGGCCTTCCCAATGATTTTTTGCGCGCTCTATCTGCCGGCAATGGCGGACGTGGCCGCGGCCTTGATTACCGTATTTCGCGCAACGTGCTGCATACAGATGCTGAAGAAGTTCTGCTGACTTACATTTTTCTGCCGGATGAATCCGAATTTCCGCCGTTTTTTGCTACCACTCTCATCGCGCGTCTGGCTGCAGAATTCACGATCCCTCTCACCGAAAGCACTTCACGGGCTGAAGTACTTTACAAGCTGTCTGAAGATGAGTTCAGAAAAGCTAAACAGATCGACGCCCAGCAGGATGCGCCTTCGCGGATCGAAAACTTCCCTCTTGTCGATGTGCGAGGATAGGTCATGCCGATTGTCCAAAACATCAAAACGAATTTTACGGCGGGCGAGGTTTCGCGTCGGCTTTTGGGGCGTGGTGATTTGCGAGCCTATGAAAATGGCGCCCTTACGCTGCGCAACCTTTTTATCCATCCGACTGGCGGTGTTTCACGCCGATCAGGCATGCGTTTTATTGATACTGTGCCTGGCGGCGGGCGCCTTATCGATTTTGAATTCAATACCGAGCAAACATACTTATTGGTTCTTACAACTGGTGCCTTGCGTATTTATCAGGATGACACGCTGGTCACTACACTTAGCGCTCCGTGGAACGTATCTCAAATTTCGTCACTTAATTGGACGCAAAGCGCGGATACGCTTCTGATTGTTCACCCAGATGTGCCGCCAAAAAAACTAACTAGATCGGGCGCTGGAGTTTGGGCATTGACTGACTGGGTTTTTGATACGGCTACCAGCGTCAATAAAATTTACCAACCCATGTTCAAGTTTGCTGATGGTGCCATTACCGTTACGCCAAGTGGTACAACCGGTAGTGTTACATTGACGGCATCCAGCAGTGTTTTTCTTGCGGGGCACGCTAACACGCGTCTTCGTGTTGGAGGCAAAGAAGTTTTGATTACATCAGTCGCATCCGGCACGGTTGTGCAGGTTACTGTAATTGAAACACTTGCCGGTACAACTGCTACAAAAGACTGGGAGGAGCAGTCATTCAGTGCCGTGCGCGGGTATCCTACATCTTGCGCGTTTCATCAGGACAGGCTTGTCATAGGCGGTAGCCGAGACTTGCCGAACAGGCTCTGGATGTCGAAATCAGGCGAGCTCTGGAACTTTGATCTGGGCGAAGGGCTTGATGATGAATCCATTGAGTTTGCAATCTTATCCGATCAGGTGAATGCGATACGAAATGTTTTCTCAGGAAGGCATTTACAGGTTTTTACGTCGGGTGCCGAATGGCAAGTGACTGGCGACCCATTGACGCCGACAACCGTGCAATTAAACAGGCAAACGCGAGTCGGTAGTGTAGTTGACAGGTCAGTGCCGCCCGTTGATGTTGATGGCGCAACAATTTTTGTGGCACGCAATGGGCAAGAGCTGCGCGAATTTATATATACGGATGTAGAAGCCGCGTATCGTTCCAATGATCTTGCGCTTCTGGCGCAGCATATCATCCGTGACCCGATTGATCAGGCATTCGATAAGAAAAATAGGTTATTGCATCTGGTTCTTGCCGATGGCGGTATTGCTACATTAACGGCTTACCGGGCGGAGCAGGTAGCCGCTTGGACGTTACAGGAAACGGATGGCAAGGCCCTTTCTGTCGCGGCCGTAGGGGAGGTTATCTACCTACTGATCGAGCGTGGCGGCGTTTATACGGTTGAAGCTTTTGACGAAGCACTTTCCATGGATTCGGCTCTTGCGGGCTCAAGCACAACCCCCAGTCTGACATGGTCCGGCCTCGGGCATTTGAACGGCAAAACGGTAACAATTTTGGCCGACGGTGTTCTGCGACCTAGTGCGGTTGTAAGTGGCGGCATCGTAACCCTTGCAACGCCGGCTACGAGCGTGCAAATCGGCCTTCCGTATACCCATGTGGTTGAGCCACTACCGCCTAATGCCCTTTCAAACGGCGGCATTGTAAGGACGGCACGTTTGGTTGAAGCCGTTTTCCGAATTGAGAGCACTGCGGCATTACGTGTTGATGTCGGCCGTGGTTTGCGCGATGTGCCGCTACGCGAAGTTGGCGGGAGCTTGGATACGCCACCGCCCGAGGTTTCAGGTGACATCCGTGTGCGTGCCTTCGGCTGGCAACAAGATGGTACAAAGTCACTTTGGCGCATCGAGCAATCGGTGCCGCTGCCATTCACACTTCTTTCGGTAGCAACAAACATCAAAGCCAGTGAGTAGGAGAAATATATGGGAACATTAGCAGGCATTGCCTCGGCGCTCTCGCCGATTTTGACAGGGGCAGGCATACCCGGTGCCGTTGTCGGGTTTGGAACACAATATCTTAATCAACGTATTGCTAGGGATGATCTGCGCCGTCAGCAAGATCAGGCTCTTGTTCAATTGCAGAGCAAGCAAAGACTGGATGAAGAGCAGTCGGCCCAAAATGCAACTTTAGAAAAACAAAAAATTGCAAATGAAACAGCTGCCAATGAACTAAGACGAAGACAGGCACTAAAACGTGCTGTTGCACGGCAAAAGACCCTTTTTTCTGCGCAGGGACTGGGTGGCGAAGACGCAGGATCAAACGAAGCGGTTTTGCTTGGGCTTGTGAATTCGAGTGAGGAGGAAAGCGCCGAGACCGAAAGGCTCGCAAACCTACGACGCCAGACTCTTGATCAGTCTCTTTCACAGCAGAAGCAGAAAAATCTTTTGGAATCAACACAGCTAGCACAGCGCCAAAGCCTTGCTAGGTATATCCTGGAATCTTAATTATGTTAAATCTATTTAACCATAATAACTTGACACTAGGTCTATAAATACCTACAAGTGCGGTGACCGATTAATATTTTCAGGAGTTTGCGATGTCGATTTACACCAATATTGCTGCCAATTCTTCAACTGTTTCCTTCATGCGCAATGATGGCGATAGCTATACCACGTTCAATTACAACGTGGCCACCGGCAACGTGACATTGGGCCTTTATGGCGGGCTGAACGGCATTGGGCTTCCTGCCAATATGCACCGTACGATGACCTATAATATTGCGACGGATACGGTTACCGCGATGACCCTTGTCACGGGTTACGGCTACCGTTACCCGATTACAACGACGCTTGGCGGCAGCGACGATGTTGTTCAGGGCATCTCCAAAAATGATCTGATTTATGCAGGTGGCGGGAATGACACCGTCAACACCAGCACGGGCAATGACATCGTTTACGGCCAGGAAGGCAACGACATTATCAATGGTAGCAGTGCGCTGACCTCGCTTAATGGCGATCGCAATATGTTCTTTGGCGGCAACGGCAACGATACACTCGATGGCAAGACAGGCAATGACTGGATGTTTGGCGGTAGCGGCCTCAATCTTTACAAAGATATGTCGGGCCATAACGTTGTGATTGGCGGTATCGATGCCGATACGATCAGAACCGGTACGGGCAACGACATTATCCTTGATGCGTTTGGCAACAATTCAGTGACATCCGGCGATGGTGACGATTTCGTTGTCATGGGCGCGGGTGTTGATGACATCAAGGTCGATGCAGGCAACGATACCGTTTATGCTGGCGGCGGCGATGATATCATCCGCGGGTTTGACGGTAATGACCTTCTCAACGGCCAAGAAGGCAACGACGATATCTACGGCGGTAACGGCAACGATACCCTGTTTGGTGCAAACGGAAATGACTCGCTGAAAGGCGATGCCGGAAACGATGAGCTGTACGGCGGCGAAGGCGACGATTTCCTTTGGGGCTTTGGCGATAACGATATTCTGTACGCTGAAGGCGGTAACGATAACCTCGATGGTGGTGATGGCAATGACCTCCTGCGTGGCGGTGATGGCGCTGACTTCCTTCAGGGCGGGCGCGGCGATGATGCGCTTTACGGTGAAGCAGGTAACGATACGCTGCGTGGCGGTCTTGGTAACGATACGCTTTATGCAGGGTTCGATACCGATATCATGAACGGCGATGCCGGTGATGATGTGCTGGTATCCAGCGGATTTGGCAAGGCCATCATGACGGGCGGTCTTGGCGCGGATACGTTCAAGTTCTTGGGCGTTGGCGAAGATTTTGCCGTAGTTAAAGATTTTAGAGGTAATGACAGCCTTGATATCTCTAACCTGCTGCAAGGGTTTGACCCGCTTCAGGATTCGATTGCAGACTTTGTCCGCATCAAAGATCGTGGCGGCAACAACTTCGACTTCAAAGTCAACTTTGACGGCCAAGGCGAGGACTTTGTGACTGTAGCCCGCGTGACCGGTGATTTGGGTGGACTTGCCCCAAGCACCTTGATGGCGCAAGGCCGTCTCATTGTTGATGATGGCGTATAAAAAATAAAAAAATAGAAACACTTTTTTAAAGGGCCCTTTGGGGCCCTTTTTTATTACTCAGGAGAAACCATGTCCGATACACATATCAAAATACCCGATGTTGTGCCGCTGGTGCGGTACACAGCCAACGGAACACAAACTGTTTTTGCGTATCCATTCCCCATCTTTGCATCCGAGGATATCGCTGTTTATTTTAACGGGGCGGAACAAGTATCCGACTTTACGGTATCAGGTGCGGGGCAGACGCTTGGCGGCAATGTTACGTTTACGGTCGCGCCTGCATCCGGTGTTGTGGTTGCGATTGAGCGGCGTGTACCGCTTGAACGCATGACGGATTTTTTGGAGGGTGGTGCGCTATCAGCAGTATCGCTTAATAACGAGCTTGATTACCTTACCGCTAGCGTGCAGCAACTCCAGCGTGATCAGGCGGATATGCTGCGCTTTGACGGGCTTGAAACGCCATCGCCGGTTGTGTTGCCTGTGCGGGATACCCGTAAAAACCGTGCGCTTGGGTTTGATGCCAATGGTGACCTTACAACCTACCAGACCGGTAGTACGCTGGCCGCACCCACATACGCGCAAAGCGGTACGGGCGCTGTTACGCGTAATGTGACGGATAAAGTCAAAGAACGTGTTTCGGTTAAAGATTTTGGCGCTGTGGGGGATGGGGTTGCCAATGACACAACCGCCTTCCAGAATGCTTTGGCGGCGCATAGCTCGGTGTTTGTGCCAGTTGGTACGTACCGTGTCACGGGTACGATTGTTTTGGGCGCAAACCAATGCCTTATCGGTGCTGGTCAGGGCAGTGTGATTGCGGCATCTGCCAATACATTTAACGTGATTGAGATGCGGGCGGGATATGCCACGCTTGCGGATTTGAAAATCACGGGCGGGGCTGTTGGTGTCAAGCTCTACGGCGTTACCGCGCCGTGTGTGCAGAATATTCTGCGCGACTTGGTGCTGTCTGGCGGCAATACCGGTATCCAGTTTGATGGGTATAACGATACCAACAAACCCTGTTACTGGAACATGGTGGACCGCGTGCTTGTGTTATCACCGGCAACACACGGTGTGCATTTTACCAAAAGTGGGGCCGGAGATACGCCGAATGCAAACCGTATCCAGAATCTGCGAGTGTACTCGCAGGGCGTGAACATCACGGGTAGCGGCATTTATGTGGAGCACGGCAGTCACGCTAATCTGTTTACTGATTGTGAAGTAAACGTAAGCGGTACTGCGGCTGCGTGTGTGCGGGTGGGCACGAACGCCAACAAAACGCATTTTGTGAATTTGTATACCGAAAGCACAAATACGGTCCCGAATATACGGCTTGATGCGGGATCGCTTGATACCGCGATTTATAACCTCCATGCACAAAGCAACGGATCAGCCATTTATGATTTATCGGGCGGGCAGTACACGGCTGTCAATGCCGGATATCCTTACAAATTTACGATGGGGAAGATTACGGTTGCCGATGCAAACTTAACGCTGCTGCGGCATGACACGGTGTTTGTGGATGCGGCTGGGGTTGCGACGATTGATATCACAACAGCACGGACGGTGCATCTTGTGGCCGCGACCAATGGCCAGATAACGATGCGTTTGCCTGCGGCGTCGGCCGCGACGGGGGCTGTTTATACCGTCAAAAAAGTTGATAGCACCGGCAACATGGTGATTGTGACCGTTACAAGCGGTATGGCGCCTGATGGGCGGGATGTGTATTTGGGCGGGCCGAATGATTACGTGACCGTGATGTCTAATGGGGCTTCGTGGTATGTGCTGTCATCCAACCGGATGGCGGGGAACACGCGGTATCATGACGGTGCGGGTACGTATGATGTTGATATGGCGGTTGATACGTATCTTATGTCGTCGTTTGGCGGTGTTAAAACCGTACGTTTGCCGCCTGCCAATGCCGCGAATGCGATTGGCCGGATTGTGCATATCAAAAAAATCGATGTATCGAGCAACGCTGTCAATGTGACCGTGCAGGGCGGCGGGAATATCGACGGCTCGTCTACAGCCGCGCTTACAGCGCAGTATCAATCGATCAGTGCGGTTTCGAATGGGGCGCAGTGGTTCCTTATCAACCGTTATCCATGAAATGGATTTTAGATGCGAAAGAAAAAACAGGATGGAAATCTTGGCCCCGACATGCGCGCAAAAATTGCCGCAAGCCTTCCGGACGCCATTGATTTTGCGATGCAGTCCTACCGAAAATTTTATGAACGGGAGAAGTATGAAGATGCCAAAGATTTTTCTGCCCACCATTCCGCCTGCAAAACGGCGATTGCCCATATCGAGTTACTGTTGAAGCTCGCCGCGTGGGCAAAGTTGCCTGATGACGATACGGACCACGGCCTTGCGGCACTGCTGAGTGATGCCGAAGCGGAACTGAAACGCTACAACGCCGAAGAGGATGACGATGAATGAACAAGAAAGACATCGCTTTCCCTTTGTTTCTTGCTGTGTGGAACCGCGTGCAAAAGCAGGGGACGCCAGCCGTGCATTTACGCATCGCGCACTGGCTGATGGCGCGGTGGCGCCGCCAGGATGTGCGGTTGCTATTGATGGCGTTCCGGTCGTGCGGGAAGTCAACGATTGTGGGGCTTTTTGCGGCGTGGCTTTTGTGGCGCAATCCGGATCTGCGCATCCTTGTGCTTGCGGCGGACGGGATGCTTGCGGCCAAAATGGTGCGCAACACCAAGCGCATCATCGAGCGCCATCCACTCACAAAACAAATGCGGCCGGAAAAGCCGGATCAGTGGGCGGCTGATAGGTTTACGGTCAGGCGTGATGGGGAGCTGCGTGATCCATCGATGCTTGCGTTTGGGATTGGGTCCAACATTACGGGTTCGCGCGCGGATGTGATTATTTGCGATGATGTCGAGGTGCCCAATACGTGTGACACATACGAAAAACGCGAGAATTTACGAGAGCGTCTTGCGGAGCTTTCATTTGTGCTGGTGCCAGGTGGTACACAAATTTATGTAGGTACGCCGCATGCTTACGAGACGATTTATGATCCCGCATATCTTGAAGGATACAAGGATTTGCGCGTGCCGCTTTTGAATAAAGACGGGACGAGCGTATGGCCGGATCGTTTTACGGATGGTGATATCGATCGCTTGCGGCGTGCTGGCGGGCCGCGCCGGTTTGCCGCGCAAATGATGCTTGAAGCGGTATCTATTACCGATAGCAGGCTCGATTGCGAGGCGTTGCAATGGTACGGCGATGAAATTGTGTACAGCGAAGCGCAAGGCAGGCCCATTTTAACACTCGGTGGCAAACGGCTTTTATCGTGTAGCGCGTGGTGGGACCCAGCCTTCGGGCAGGGTGGTGATGGCAGTGTTGTCGCGGTTGTTTTTGGGGACGAGGCGGGTGGGTATTGGGTGCACCGACTTTTGTATCTGAAGTCGGATTCACGCAAGGCCGAGGATGAGGCCACACAGCAATGCCGCGCTGTTGTTGATGTGTGCCGCGAATTTTATGTGCCCTCGCTCACGCTTGAGATCAACGGCATTGGCCGTTTTTTGCCGGCGATATTACGGCGCGAGGCTGCGGGGCATTTTGCAGTTGTTGAATACAGTAACAGCAGGCCCAAGGATTTGCGGATTTTGGAGGCGTTTGACGGTGTGCTGGCCGCGCGGGCCCTCCGTGTACATGGAAGCGTTAAAGCGACGCCGTTTGCGGATGAGATGCGCGAATGGCGACCTGGCGGCAACAACCGTGATGACGGGCTTGATGCTGTTGCGGGGGCTCTCGCGCAGCAGCCGGTGCGTGTTGATTCGACCCCGCGCGGGGTAAGGCGGCCCGTGATGTGGAACGCACAAAACTGGCATGCGGCCAAAACAAATTTCAACGTGATGGAGTGATGCGATGGAAAATTTATTTTCTCAAGATTTGTTATGGTGGATCAAAGTTATTGAATTGCCTGCGCTTGCGGGCTTGCTTGCCCTTGTTATCAAAACGCGTGAAGAAGTCGTTGCCGGAAAAATTGAATCCTTGCGGAACTTTGCAACTGTTTCCGCGATGCGGGAAGTAGAGCAACGGCTTGTATCGCATTTGCTGCGAATTGAGGCGAAGCTCGATAAAACCGCGCTTAAAACGGAATCTCTTGTACGGGGGCGGCCATGAGTGATGCGGATATGGAACACGCGATTGATGTTTTGGCACGGACCCTTTGGGGTGAAGCACGCAACGAAGGTACGCAGGGGATGGAGGCCGTTGCCTGTGTGGTTTTAAACCGTGTTTTGGTCGCTCAAAAAAGCCGTGGCGGGCATTACTGGTGGGGGGATGATGTTGTGGGGGTGTGTCTCAAGCCATTTCAGTTTTCGTGCTGGAATGCGAATGACCCAAACCGCCCGAAGTTGATAGCGGTTACCGATAAAAACATCCATTTTGCAACAGCGCTCAGGATTGCGCGCCGTGCGGTGCACGGAGTGCTTGCCGATATAACGGGCGGGGCCACGCATTATCATACCAAGGATATTCTGCCGCGCTGGGCGGAAGGGGAGGTGCCCGTGTGTACGATTGGGCATCATATTTTTTATGCACTGGAGGGATAGATGCTTGAAACTGTTCTGGCCCGACTAGGGCTGCCTTTACTGATGGATGTTGTGGGCGGGGCTTTGGGGAGAATTGATCATCCGATTGCTCAGGCAGCTTCCCGCGCCCTTGGTGAAACCAATGCGGCTATTGCACAAGGACTCATTTCTCCCGAGGCTGCGAAGGAGGCCAACAGACATCTTGAGCGTATGACGGAGCTACAGCAGCAGGCTGTCAATGTTGCGTTATCGGAGGTCAATCAATCGCTCAGGGCGGAAGTTGCATCGAATGACCCTTATGTGCGGCGGATGCGCCCGACCTTCGGGTATTTGATGGCGGTTACATGGACCGTGCAGATGCTGGCCCTTGCCTATGTCATTGTGTTTGATACTGCCAATGCATCAGTTGTGCTGGATGCGATAGGATCTCTTTCTGCCATCTGGACTGTCGCGTTATCCGTACTGGGTATTTACGTTTATAAGCGCAGTGAGGAGAAAACGGCGGCTGTTCAAAAAACTTTTGAAGCGCCTGTTATACCTAGACCGGAACGCAAGCCACGTTATAACGACTAACGGTTCATGAGGCGGCCGCGGCGCAGGGATTGCATCACGTATAAGCCCGCCGATACCACAAGAATACCACCCATCACGGCTTTTTCAGACGGGACGTGATGGAAGATAAGCCAGCCGAAGAGCATGCCCCATACCATCTGTGTATATTGCAGCGGGGCGATTTGCGAGACGGAATGGGCGCGCGAAAAAACGGTCGAGATAAACATCATCGCAATTGCGGTCGTTGAGCCGTACAAAACCATGAGGCCCAAATCTGGCAGGGTGGGCATGATAAATTTATCAATAGCGAGAGGCGCGTTAACGGCAATCATGACAGCGTGGGTTGCGAGGCCAAAGTTGGTTACAGGTTCATCCCCGCCTATGTGCCGAGCGAGCAATGCTGCCGATGCCCCGAAGATGGAAACACCCACGGCTGCGATATAGCCGAGATTGAGGTTTTTAAATTCGGACCCCGCTATCACCAATACGCCCAGAAACCCTATGAAGATGGCAATCCAGCGGCTTGAGGGGATTTTCTCCTTCAACAGAAAGAACGAGATAAGGGCAACCCAAATCGGGTTCATGAAAACGATGCCGTAAAAATCGGCCAGAGGCAGGTGTTTTAAAGCGTAGAAAACCAGCAATGTGCTTGTGGCGCCAATAGCTCCACGTACAAGTAACAGCGGCCATTTTTTGCTTTTAAAGGCATGGCGGGCCCCCCGCATGTTGAGTGCGATCCCGGCCATGATGATAAAGCCGACGATATTGATAGTTAGTATGATTTGCGATGCGTGATAGCCGCCTTGCAGCCATTTGGCGAGGGTGTCGCCTGCCGTAAATAGTATGTACGACAATAAAGCCATGCCAATTGCGAGGGCAGAAGGCAGGGTTTTTGTATCATTGTTTTGAGCGTGAACGTTCATGCGATTCAGGGTACACTTTTCTTTCCAATAAATGGGGGCAAAGTGAAGGCACTTCATAGTTTTTTTCATTCGGATGCGGCAGGCGGCGTTATCATGCTGGTGGCGGCGGCTTTGGCCATGCTTGTTGCCAACTCATCGCTGGAGCCGATGTATCATGCCTATCTTGCCCAGACTTTGACTGTCGGGTTTACCGACCCTGAAGGGCATGCGGTTGTCGCTTTTCAGAAGCCGTTGCTACTCTGGGTCAATGATTTTTTCATGGCGATTTTCTTTTTGTTTGCGGGCCTTGAAATCAAGCGTGAGCTTTTTAAGGGCGCGCTATCATCCTTAAAGCGTGCGGCTTTGCCGATTATCGCAGCCGCGTGTGGCATGGCGATACCTGCGGTTGTTTACTTGTTTATCAATCAGGCTCACCCTGAGTTTCATCACGGCTGGGCTATACCGGCTGCTACTGATATCGCTTTTGCCGTGGGTGTTGTTGCGCTTGCTTCTTCGCGTGTGCCGTCTTCCATCAAGGTGCTTTTGCTTGCAATTGCGGTCGTGGATGATCTTGGTGCGATGCTCGTGATTGCGTTGTTTTATAATAGCGATATCTACATGCCTGCGTTGACTGTTGCTGGTGTCATGACGGCAATCTTATTCGTGTTCAACCGGCTTAAAATCACAAATTATGGGCCGTATTTTCTGATTGCGTTCATTCTATGGGCGGCGATGTTCAAGGCGGGGATACACCCTACGATTGCGGGGGTCATCATGGCGTTTATGATACCGCTCAATAAGGATGTCCATGACCGTAATTGCCCGCTTGAGCGTTTGGCCGAGATGCTGAAGCCGTGGGTTGTGTTTGCCATTCTGCCTGTCTTTGCATTTGCCAATGCAGGGGTATCGTTTGCGGGGATGGGGCTTGAGGCTTTGCTTCATCCTGTCACGCTCGGGATTGGCCTTGGCCTGTTTATTGGCAAGCAGATCGGGATTTTTGGCTCTGTATGGGCCTGCGTGAAAACCGGGTTATGCCATATGCCGACGCGAGCAAGCTGGCTGCAAGTGTACGGAATGTCTGTTTTATGCGGGATCGGCTTTACCATGGCCCTCTTTGTGGGCGGCCTCGCCTTTGAAGGACACGGCATGGATGCCTACGTGCGTATGGGCGTGATGGCGGGTTCGGTCTTGTCGGCGGTTGTCGGATATGCGATTCTCTACTTCGCGGTCCCGCGTTCTTATGAGGAATTACCCAAATGAAAAAGACACCTATTACCGTAGCACACGGCGACGGCATTGGCCCCGAGATCATGGCGGCCACGCTGAAAATTCTGGATGCGGCAGGCGCGCCTCTTGAGATCACGACCGTCGAGGCGGGGCAAAAAGTTTATGAACGCGGTATCACTACGGGCATAGAGCCCCACGCCATCGAGGCCATCCGCTCTACGGGTGTCTTGCTTAAGGCGCCGATCTTTACGCCTTCGGGCGGTGGCTACAAATCGCTCAATGTCACGATCCGCAAGCTGATGTCCTTGTACGCTAATGTGCGGCCTTGCCAGTCGTATCACCCGTATATTGAAGCGCTGCACAAGAACATGGACCTCGTGGTTGTGCGCGAGAACGAAGAAGATTTGTATGCAGGCATTGAGCACCGCCAGACGCAGGGTGTCTGCCAGGCTCTCAAGCTTATTTCGCGACCTGGGTGCGAACGCATCATCCGCTATGCTTTTGAATATGCACGGGCCAACGGCCGCAAAAAAGTGACTTGTATGGTGAAAGACAACATCATGAAAATGGTGGATGGGCTTTTTTACCAGGTTTTCGAGGAAATCGCCCCTGAGTATCCGGATATCCAGAAAGATCGTTATATCATTGATATTGGCGCTGCGCGTATTGCCTCGCGCCCGCAGGATTTTGATGTGATCGTTACCGAAAATTTGTACGGCGACATCATCTCGGATATCGCAGCTGAGGTCACGGGTTCTGTCGGGCTTGGTATTTCAGCCAATATCGGCGAGCAATGCGCGATGTTTGAAGCCATGCACGGTACGGCCCCTGATATTGCCGGGCGCGGTATTGCCAATCCATCTGGTTTGCTGCTTGGTTCGATTATGATGCTGACCCATTGCGGCCACGGTAAAGCTGCCGAAACCGTACACAATGCTTGGTTTAAGACCATTGAAGACGGTATCCACACCGGTGATATTTACCGCGAGACGACATCCAAACAAAAAGTGGGCACGGATGACTTTACAAATGCCGTCATTGCCCGCCTTGGTAAAAAACCCAGCAGCATGAATCCGGTTTCGTATCCGGACGGCAAGGGTGGTATCAAAATACCAGCTCTCAAACCTGTCGTCGTTCAGAAGAAAGAATGGATCGGGGTTGATGCGTTTATTGAGTACAACGGCAAAGCCGACGACCTGGCCGAAAAAGTAAAACCGGCGCTGGCTTCTGGCCTTGAACTTTCGTTGTTGAGTAACCGCGGGGTCAAATGCTGGCCCAAGGGTTCGAGTGGCACATTCTGTACCGACCACTGGTGTGCGCGTATCCTCGGTAAAACGGATACGGCCAAGCTTGTTGAGACCTTGCAAAAGCTTGAACAAGCAGGCGTTCCTGTTGTGAAAACGGAAAACCTTTACAGCTTTGACGGTAAAGACGGGTTTACAGCTGCCGCAGGCTAGGCGTATCCTTTGTTCTTATGGGGTTGTTTCATAACATCATCGGACTTTTTAAAAAGCCTGAGCCGCAGGAAGCTGAGCATCGGGATATCCGTTATGCTCACCCTTCCCATGTGCCTGAGGGTAACAGGACATTGCGCGTTGCAAACGTTATGCGGCCCAAAACCATAGGCGGTTATGAAGACCGCGCGTATATCAGCAATCTTAGAAGTATGGATTTTTTAAAATCCCTTACGTTTGCCTATCTTCAAAAAATCGGTGCCAAGGGCGCAACACCCAGCGATATCAACGAAGCTGTTTTGACGGGCGTTCTCGCAAGCACGGGGAGAACACCGCTTGAAATCGCTACGGCGCAGGTTCTTGAGTCGCTCAGGATGGCGCGCAGCGAGCTTAAGCGCGAAGGCAAAATAGAGTTTAATGCGATTGACCGTGTCTGGTATCCAAAGGAAAAACGATAGGCCCTCAAGCTCCGGATGCTTTTAGCGTATTTGCCAGGAGGCAGGCGATGGTCATAGGGCCTACGCCACCCGGCACGGGCGTGATGGCACCAGCCACTTGTGATGCACCCGCATAATCCACATCTCCTTTCAATTTTCCGTTTTCCATGCGGTTGATGCCGACATCAATGACAATCGCGCCGGGTTTTATCCATTCACCTTTTACCATTTCAGCGCGGCCAACGGCAGCCACCAGAATATCGGCCTCTTTGCAAATGTCGGCCAAATTTTTGGTTTTGGAATGCGCGGTTGTGACGGTGCAGTTTTCCGCCAGAAGCAATTGTGCCATGGGCTTACCAAACAGAAGGCTGCGCCCGATCACGACGGCGTTCAGGCCCGTGAGGTCCTGTTTTACTGACTTTATGAGCAGCAGGGAGCCTTGGGGCGTGCACGGCACCAAGCCATCGAGACCCGCTACCAGTTTCCCGATGTTCGGTATCGTGAGGCCATCGACGTCCTTATTAGGGGCAATGCGCTGGATAAGAGGATCTGAATCAATGTGTTTCGGCAGCGGGAGTTGCAGCAGGATACCGTGGATGGATTTATCGGCGTTCAGTTCGTCGATCACTTTTGCGATTTCCTCAGTCGAGGCGGTTTCCGGCAAGCGGCGCTCGATCGAACGCATACCAACCTCAAGTGTGGCCTTTACCTTGTTGTTCACGTAGACGTGGGAAGCCGGGTCATCTCCCACCAAAATAACGGCAAGGCCAGGTTTTGTACCCAGACCGGCGACTTTTTCAGCAATGGATTTTCGGAGGGTGGAGGCAACGGCCTTACCGTCTATGATCGAGGCAACCATTTGTAATCCTTATAAGAAAACTATCGCTATCACGCGTTGCAGCAGCATCACGCCAAAAATCACGATAATGGGCGTGATGTCAATTCCGCCTATCGCGGGCACGTATCGGCGTAGCGGTTTCATGACGGGGTCGGTCGCTTTTCCCAATAATTCCAGCAGCTTGGTTGCTTGTGGGTTGGCGAGGTTCAGAACGCCGAAGGCGATAAGCCAGCTGATGACAACATGTGCCACAATGACAAACGTATAAATATCGAGTGCTAAGATAAGAAATTGGCCGATGGTGTTCATGACAAGTCTCCAAAAATAAACTAAATTTTAGCAAAAATAGCGCAGAATCAATATAACGCCAAATTGGAAGGTTTTGGGGCATGTTTGGGTTGGAATACCTTGTGGCCACGCATTTGTTGCTTACGGCCAATTCGGATGTCATTACTTGCCCTGTGCAGAAAAGCGCCCGTGTTGATGTGCGCTGGCGTAGCGAGCCCATAAAATACGACAACACCAAGACAACCGGTGAATTAAACCGCCGCGATATCGACTCCGAAAACCCTTATGGCGTCCATGTTTCGACTGATGTCGGCGGGCTTATGAGCGGAAAAATGGAGTATAAATCGGGAATACAGATTTCGACGGTGCGATATCCAACAAGCCGTGTTTCGTGCCTTTGGATAGATAAGGTGATTGTCGATATTGTTATCGATCCTACAATCCAGATCGCTTCAGAGAACGCAAAGGGCAGCTGCGAGTACAATGCCATTCTTGAGCACGAACACAAACACGTGGCCATAGACCGCAAAGTTGTTGTCGACCATCTTGACCGTATCCGTAGCGCCACTGCCCATGCGGTTACCAAAGTAGGCATGGTTGGCCCCAAAGGGGACGAAACGGTCGAAGATTTCAAAAAGAAAATGACAGAATATGTGCAAGGAGCCATCAAAGGGGCGGCTGATACCATGTATGCCGATCGTGTAAAACGCCAGAAAGGCCTTGATAACAAGGAAGAGTACGACCGTGTTTCCGCTAAGTGCGATAAGAACGCGGAAAAGCAGTAATCATTTCTCCAGTAATTTTTTGATTTTTTCGATGCGCTTGTCTTTAGGCGTGATTGTTTGCGCTTTTGCGAGCAATCGTAGCGTTTCCTCACCGCCGCGCCCCTGTGCCAACCGAAGTGCGGCGAGCCTTATCATGGCATCGGCATCATCTGGATTTTTCGAGAGCCTGTTCATCATGGCGAATTCATCCAGCATCATCTGGCGGTAATCGGCTTCCGCTCCTTTGCCGATGTTTGTGGGGGCCGCAGGCAAATCGGGCCTGCCGTAAGCCATATACAAGCCAAGAGAGAGCAGTGCGCATGTAAATGCCGCCACATAAAAAACGCTACGTATACGGATGGGCGCTAAAACCCAGAGCAGTGTAGCCGCACAAAGAATGGCAGAGATGGCAAGTATTATCATTTGCGCCTCCGTCGTTTCAGCATGTGGAGAGACGCCATGGTGCAACCACAGGCCATTACGGCGATGGGTATCAGCCAAAGCAGCCAGGTACGCGGTGTAAAAGGTGGTTCCAGAAAAACGTAGTCACCGTAGCGCGCTTGAAGAAAGGCGCGGATTTCATCATCGGTTTTACCTACGGCAATCTGTGTGCGAACGATGCGGCGCAGGTCTTTTGCGATATCGGCGTGCGATGCCTCGATGCTCTCGTTCTGACAAACAACACAGCGCAGAGTTTGAGAAAGAGCAACCGCGCGGGCTTCAAGGGCGGGATCTTTGAGACGTTCATCGGGGTGCGTGACTGCCCACGCGGAGGTTGTAAAACAGATGAACAGCAGTGCGAAGACGAGTTGTTTCATTTCAGCGTCTCCAAAAAATCTTTTACTGATTTCTCATCACCAAACGGGCCTTGCTGGCGCGCGCGGATGATACCCGAGGCATCCACCGCAAAGCTTTCTGGCACTCCGGTGATACCGAGTGTTATGCCTGCATCGCCTTTTTCATCGTATTTCACTTCGGCAAAAGGATCGCCGCCGAGTTTCAAATATTTCGAGATGTTTGCCGTGCTGTCCTTATAGGCGATGCCTATGATTTTGATGCCGCTCTTGTGCATATCCAGCAGATACGGGTGTTCGATGGCGCATGGGGTGCACCAGCTGGCAAAAAGGTTGATGATATAAGGTGGTTTTGCCGTGATGCCCAGTTCGGGCGGGACAGGTTTGCCGATAAGCGGGCTGTCGATGGCACCTGACATGCGGGGTGTTGCCAGCCTGTCCATGAACATCGCGACCAGAAGCAGAATGAAAGCCAACGGCAGGATGGTGAGCCATGATTTTTTCATGTGCGCTTCCTTCTGACCGAGTAGCCGAGCATGGCGACGCCCGACAGCGTGACCATCGCAAACCCTGCCCATAGGGCGGCCACGAAGGGATGGGTACTGACGCGGATGACCCATGCGTCAGGCCCTGCTTTCAAATCACGTTCGCCTAGCACTACGTATAAATCATCAAGCAAGGAGAGTTCGATGGCAGCTTCTGTCGTTTCGCTTTCGGAAACAGGATACCAGCGTTTTTGTGGGTGCAATGTTTCGTTGCCATATCTCAGCGAGGCTTCGTAGGCGCCGTAGTTGGGCCCGAATACATCGGTTACACCCTCAAAGGTCAGTGTATGGCGGCCAACGGTGATGGTATCGCCCGTTTTCATGACTTTGATATCTTCCTGCTTCCATACCATGGTTCCAAGCATGCCGATGACTGCGAGGCCAAGGCCAAAATGCCCAAGCGACATGGCTATGTTTTTAAGCGACATCGTGCGCAGTAGTGCCAAACTTGAAACCATAAGCCAGACGGCACAGCCGAAACCGATGAGGGGCCATGCGCCATCAATCCCGATTGTGGCTACGGCCACAAGCGTAATGGCTGCGCAGATGCCGAGCGGTTTTATGAAGGTGCCGCGGCCCATGCGCTTCCAAGGCAAAAAAGGACCGATACCCATGAGGATGAGCAGTGGTAAAGCCAGCATGACAACGGTTGCGTTGTAGTAAGGCGCGCCTACGGATATTTGCCCCAGTTCAAGGGCATCCATCACAAGCGGGTAAAGTGTGCCCGTGAGCACCGTTGCCGCCATGGTGACCAAGATAAGGTTGTTTGCGACAATCCCGCCTTCGCGGCTGACGGGCGTAAAGAGGCGGATAGTGCGTAAGCTAGGCGCACGCCATGCATACAGCGCAAATGCACCCCCGCAGTATAATGCGAGCAGCGCTAAAATAAACGTACCGCGCATCGGATCGACCGCGAAGGCGTGGACAGATGAAAGCACGCCCGAGCGTACAAGAAACGTACCAAGAAGCGAGAGCGAGAAAGTGGCGACAGCAAGCAATATCGTCCAACGTTTCAAGGCCTCGCGTGTTTCAAGAACCAGAAGAGAATGGAGGAGAGCAGTACCAGTGAGCCATGGCAGAAGCGATGCGTTCTCGACAGGGTCCCAGAACCACCAGCCACCCCACCCGAGTTCGTAGTAAGCCCATTTGGCCCCCATGGTGATGCCTGCCGTAAGAGCCAGCCATGCGATAGCAACGAAAGGTTTCACGGCACTGGCCCATGCGCGGTCTACACGCCCTGCGAGCAGCGCTGCCGCCGCGAGCGAAAATACGGCTGAGAAGCCGACATACCCCAGATACAAGGTAGGTGGGTGGAAAGCGAGCCCGAGATCCTGTAAGACGGGGTTGAGCGAGTTACCGTCAAACGGCACGTTTTCAGTGCGGGTAAATGGGTTTGAAGTGATGAGCGAAAAAGCGATGAACCCTGCCGAAAGCGCACCCTGAACACCAAGTGCTTTTTGGCGCAGCACTTCGTCTTTCAAGGTTGGCATCACGGCTATAAGCAGGCCGAAGAAGGCAAGCATGCAGATCCAGAGCAGCATCGAGCCTTCGTGGTTGCCCCATGCGCCCGCAATTTTATAGACAAGCGGTTTGAGCGAATGCGAATTGAGGATGACGTTCACGACCGAAAAGTCGGATGTCACATAAGCCCATTCGAGGCCCATAAAAGCGAGAGCACAAAGTACAAAAAGAGCGATAGCTGCGCGTTTGGCTACCAGGGGTTCACGGCCCAATCCTGCCCATGCCATAAGCAATGCTACCGCAAGGGAGAGCGCGTAGATGAAGTGCGCGAGTTCAATTACCATCGCTGTTTTCATCCATCAGGGTTTTGAGGCCTTGTTCATGTGCGCGTTCAAGACCTTTTTTGACATCGGGCGGCATGTAATTTTCATCGTGCTTGGCGAGTACTTCTTTAGCGATGAATTTTTTTTCAGGGGCTTCGTATTTGCCTTCGGCTACGATGCCTTGTCCCTCGCGGAATAGGTCGGGCAGGACACCGCGGTAACTGACAGCAAGGTCGTTCACGCCGTCGGTTACGACGAACTCGTGCTTTTCACCTTTGTGCTTAAGCGTACCCGTTTTGACAAGGCCACCGATGCGCATGTGACGGCTCAGTTGCTGTTCGGTCAGGGTACCGTTTGCGATGTCGCTTGGGGTTTGAAAATAGGTGATTTTTCCTGAAAGGCCGTACAAGGCAAAGCCAAGCGCAACGGATAAGCCCAACAGCACGACAGCAATTGCGGTCAAGCGGGCGCGGGCACGCGGGGTCATTTTTTTACGTCCTTGCCGAGTTTATGAAGCTTGCAGACGGCGGACGTCAAAAGGCCAGCAAAAACGATAAAGCAAAGGCCGTAAGCGCCCCAAACGTGCACTGCGTATTTG
The DNA here is from genome assembly GCA_009926935.1 of Pseudomonadota bacterium. Lineage (GTDB taxonomy): Bacteria > Pseudomonadota > Alphaproteobacteria > Micavibrionales > UBA1664 > UBA6145. The sequence continues at coordinate 56,672 of RFNZ01000003.1, forward strand.
CCCATCCCTAAAACCGTTTCAGCATCCATGCTTTATATTCCTTTAACCGCTTTTTTGCGCGCGAGCATCTCAGCTTTCAAACGCAGAATGACGATGATAGCGGCCAAGCATGTAAGGCCCACGGTCATCACCAGCAAGGGGCGCAGCATGTCGCCTGCCATTGCGGGGTTCATCATGCGCTTCAAGCTTGAGAGGCTCGAGGGCTGGTGAAGTGTATTCCACCATTCGACGGAGTACTTGATTATAGGCAAGTTAACGAGGCCGATGACGGTCATCCATGCTGCTGCCTGGCCGCCCTGTTCAGGCCTGTCAAACGCATCAAGCAGGGCGATGGTCGCAATATAGATGAACATCAGCACCAGCACGGATGTCAGGCGTGCATCCCACACCCACCATGTGCCCCACATGGGCTTACCCCAAAGCATGCCCGTTATAAGGCACAGGGCTGTCGCGGCTGCGCCCACGGGCAGGGCTGCGCGCAAAAACAGTTCGGCTAAAGTGTGTTTCCAGACAATGCCGATGATGGCTGCTATGCCGCAGGCGGCGTAAATTGCCATTGAAAGCCAGGCAGATGGCACATGCACATACATGATGCGCACGGCGTCACCCTGCTGGTAGTCGGGCGGAGAGATGATAAGCGCATCGACCAGACCCACAGGCAGCAGAATGATGCACAAGGTCGAAAGCAGCGGCAGTACAACTTTTGCCAGCTTTTCGAAATGCGCGGGGTTGGCGAAATACGAAAGGTTCATGGTGTGGTTACCTTCATACGCACGATTGCGGCGGCTGCAAAGGGGGCGAGTGTGATGGCCGCGACAGTAAAGGCCGCCAAGAGCGAAAGGGGCATCACGGGCGACACGCCCAGCAGCGGGGCCGATGCTGCGCCTGCGCCGAAAATAAGGGGCGGCACGCCCAGTGGCAGCACAATGACGGCGAGAAGCGTTCCTGCGCGGCGTGAGCCCAAGGTAAGGGCGGCACCCAAAAGCCCGACTGCGGAAAAGGAGATTGCGCCAAGTGCAAGACCGGTGGCCAATTGAGGCAAATATTTAAATGCATCTGGTGACATGGCGCTTGTGCAAATCAGGGCGGCCAATGCTGCGGGCAGGGTGGTAGCGGCTGCGTGTGCCGCCATTTTCATGGCCATGACGGAGGGTAGCGAGATTTTTGAAAGCAACAGGTCATCGAGTGTACCGTCGGCGGCGTCTGCTTCCAGCAAATCAGGGAGGCCCAGAAGCCCCGCCAGCACCAGAATAGCCCAGACAAGCCCTGGCATCAGTGTTTCAAGCTGTTCGGGGTCGGCACCTATACCAAAAACGAAGGCTGCCAGAGCCAGCACGAAGAAGAGCAGCGCCTGCATTTGCAGGCCGCGGCCGCGCGTCATACGGGAGAGAATGCGGGTAAAGATGACGCCGCTCATGCCGCCCCAACGAATTGCATGGTTTCAGCGTGTGGCCAGAGCTGCGGCTGGTGCGTGGCGATAACTGCGATGCCGCCGCTATCCGTGTGTGATTTGATGAGACTTAGCAGGGTTTCCATGCCCTTTGCATCCAGCCCGTCCGAGGGTTCGTCCAGAAGCCAGAGAGGAGGTTGCGATTGCAAAAGCCGCGTGAGCTTTACGCGCTGGCGCCAGCCTGTAGAGAGACGGTTGAAAGGGGTATCCAGTACGGTATCGACACCGAAGGGATCGGTTTTTCGTGTATCGATTGTGCCTGATAGGGCTGCGTGGAAGGCCAGATATTCGCGCGGTGTTTCGACGGATGGGGGTACGGAGATTGCGGATATCCAATGAAACTCGGGTATATCCAGCTTGCCTGAAGCCGGTTTTAAAAGGCCCGCTAATGCCCGTAAAAACGAGGTTTTGCCTGAGCCGTTCGGCCCCTCCAGCAGCAGAACTACCCCGCTTTTGAGCGTGCGTGTGACATTCAGCGCCATCAGGGCGTTGCCGCGAGCCACAGTCAGGTTTTCAAGCAAAAACATGGTGTTGTTATAAAGGGTGCGGTGCCGCAGACCAAGCAAAAACCTGTTGACGTCCCGGCCCCTGATGTTTTTTGATCGTGGTAAATAAAAAAGAAAAAGACAGGGATTTACAATGCAGAGTCTTTCTACCTACGATCCCGACTGGGAAGCCAAATATATTGAGCAACATGAACGCCTGCCTGCGATCTGGCGGCGTGCGGTCTCGGAAGTACGGCAGCAGGGCAAACTTAGCCGTGAAACACGGGCGGAATACATAGGTGTCCTCGATATGATGCGTCGTACGAGGCAAAAGCAGTTCCGTACACCTGCGGATGTTGCCAAGCGTGTTTTTAATATTGTTTCCGCAAGAGCGGCCCTTGCCGGTGAAAAAATCCCTTCATTTCCAAAGCCGGATGATTTTAGAAGCCTGCGTGAGGTGCGTGAGTTTCTTTACGAAAAAACCATGCAGATCAAACAAGCGCAGGCGGCGCGTAAGGCCAAATTCAGCACTCAGGCGCTACCCGTGGCCCCGAAAGGCGAAGGGGTGGCTTTTAACGGTACTAATGATTTTGATATTTTTTCCATGGCATTTTTGGTGCCTGATGTTGGTGTTGAGCAGCGCAGTGTGCTTGTGAACGGGAAGCTTGTGCAAGAAACCTCTGGTAATGGCGAAGTCTTTATCCTGACCTCTGAGCGTGCCGATAATGCCCGGTACATCTGTATTTCTACCCGCCGCCATCCTGAAAAATTCGAAGCCCTGCTTCCACAGGTAGCAAGCGCGGTTTATGAACGCCTTTTTAAAGCCGAAGACGCAGCCGACATGCAGTTTTTCGTGCATTATCCCTCGGGTTATGCCCGCGACGGTGCCGAGCAGTATTGGTCGTTTGACATGCGTCCGGATGCACGCGGGCAGTTTACTATCCACGGTCGGAAACCGTTGCCCATGGTGCCTTACGGTATTGCCAATAGGCGTATGAACGACGGCCAGCGGGAAAACGACACGGCTGTAACCGAGCTACCCCGCGGGTATGACCCTTATATCGTTTCGTGGGCGGCGGGGTTTGAAGCGCAGCAGTTTGCCATTACCCAAGGCCGCCGCAACGGGCTTTATTTGAATTGATGCGCCCTGTATTCGGGTTTTAACGGTTCTTTATCTTTTTTACGTGCATGGTACCCTTCCTTGTTGGCTGATTTGCCATCATTTTCGATATTATTTTGAAGGATTTTACCCATGGCCCGCACCGGACTTGATACGCTCCAGACACGTCGCACCCTGACCATTAACGGGAAGGAGTATGATTACTTCTCCATCCCTGCGGCGGCTGAGAAACTGGGTGATATTTCACGCCTTCCTTATTCACTCAAGGTGCTGCTTGAGAACATGCTCCGGTTTGAGGATGGGCGTAGTGTTTCGGTTGAGGATGTCGAGGCCTTTAAAGGCTGGCAAAAAACGCTTGGCAAGACCGAGCACGAAATTGCCTACCGCCCCGCGCGCGTCTTGATGCAGGATTTTACAGGCGTGCCCGCCGTTGTTGATTTGGCCGCGATGCGCGAAGCCATGATTGCGATGGGTGGTGACGGCAGCAAAATCAACCCACTTGTGCCGGTTGACCTTGTGATTGACCACTCGGTGATGGTGGATGAATTTGGTTCGCCTTCTTCGTTCCAGAAAAACGTGGATCTGGAATTTGAGCGTAACCTTGAGCGTTACAAGTTTTTGAAGTGGGGGCAGAAGGCCTTCCGTAACTTCCGTGTGGTGCCGCCTGGCACGGGTATTTGCCACCAGGTGAACCTTGAGAATTTGGCCCAGACCGTTTGGGTTGACGAGGACGAGTCTAACAAAGGCCGTATGGTTGCCTACCCTGATACGGTGGTCGGGACAGATTCCCACACTACGATGATTAACGGCCTCGCTGTTTTGGGCTGGGGTGTTGGCGGGATTGAGGCTGAGGCCGCGATGCTTGGGCAGCCAGTCTCCATGCTGATCCCTGAAGTCATTGGTTTTAAACTGACCGGCAAGCCAAAAGAGGGTACGACGGCAACGGACCTTGTTTTGACAGTCACGCAGATGCTGCGCAAGAAGGGCGTCGTTAACAAGTTTGTCGAATTTTATGGCGACGGTCTTGATAACATGTCGCTTGCTGACCGTGCGACCATTGCCAACATGGCGCCTGAATACGGCGCTACCTGTGGCTTCTTCCCGATTGATGAAGAGACCTGCCGTTACCTTGAATTTACAGGCCGTGATACTGACCGCATTGAACTTGTCCGCCAATACGCCAAGGCCCAAGGCATGTGGCGCGAGGCTGGTTCAGCGGACCCTATTTTCACGGACACGCTTGAACTTGATATGGGCACTGTCGAGCCATCGCTTGCTGGCCCCAAACGCCCGCAGGATAAAGTGCTGCTTTCAAGCGCGGCACCTGAATTCAAAAAGCACCTTGAAACCGTTAAAGGCAAAGTGCCTGAAGTGGCTGTAAAGGGCGCTGATTACGCTATGCGTGATGGGCATGTGGCGATTGCCGCGATTACATCCTGCACCAATACATCGAATCCATCGGTGATGCTGGCAGCCGGTTTGGTTGCGCAAAAAGCCAATGCGCTGGGCATGAAAGTGAAGCCGTGGGTCAAGACATCGCTAGCGCCCGGGTCACAGGTTGTGACGGATTATCTGGTGAAAGCCGGTGTCCAGAAAGACCTTGATGCACTGGGCTTTAACTTGGTTGGGTATGGTTGCACGACGTGTATCGGTAACTCTGGCCCGCTGCCGGATGCGATTGCAGCGGCAGTGACGGAAGGGGACCTGAACGTGGTTTCAGTGCTATCCGGTAACCGGAACTTTGAGGGCCGTGTTAACCCGCATGTGAAATCGAATTACTTGGCTTCGCCACCGCTTTGCGTTGCGTACGCGCTCGCGGGTTCGATGCTGATTGACATCACCAAAGATGCGATTGGCAAAGATAAAAATGGCAAAGATGTCTTTTTGAAAGACATCTGGCCCACCAACAAGGAAGTGGCTGAAACGGTTGCCAAGGCGCTGACGCCTGCGATGTTCAAAACCCGTTATGCCGATGTGTTTAAGGGTACAAAGGAATGGCAGGCGATTACGGGGGCCGAGGGCCAGACCTACACATGGGAAGGCAAATCGACTTATGTTGCGAACCCACCGTACTTTATTGATATGCCGAAAAAGCCGGGTGCCGTGACCGATGTGAAGGGGGCCAAGGTGATGGCGGTGTTTGGAGATTCCATCACCACCGACCATATATCCCCCGCGGGTTCCATCAAAAAGGATGGGCCTGCCGGTAAGTACCTGATTGCGCATGGTGTCACGCCCGCTGACTTCAACAGCTTTGGCGCGCGCCGTGGTCACCACGAGGTGATGATGCGCGGGACCTTCGCCAATATCCGCATCAAAAACGAGCTGTGCGGCGGTGTTGAAGGCGGGTTTGCCAAATACGCACCAACGGGCGAGCAGATGTCGATTTACGATGCTGCTATCAAATACAAAGCAGACGGCACACCGCTTGTGGTTGTGGCTGGCAAGGAATACGGCACGGGGTCATCCCGCGATTGGGCCGCCAAAGGCACCAATTTGCTGGGTGTGCGCGCCGTGATTGCGGAGAGTTTTGAGCGTATCCACCGGTCCAACCTTGTGGGGATGGGCGTGTTGCCGCTGGTCTTTAAAAATGGCCAGACACGCGCTGACCTGAAGCTCGATGGCACCGAGACCTTGGATATTACGGGTGTTGCTGCCGGCATTACGCCGCGCATGGATGTAACCCTCGCCATCACGCGCGCATCGGGCGCCAAGGAAGAGCACAAGCTTTTATGCCGTATCGATACGCTTGATGAAGTCGAGTACTTCAAGAACGGCGGTATTCTGCCTTACGTGCTGCGCGGTATTGCAGCCTAACAAAACGGATACTCAACAAAAAAAGCCCCGCTTTGGCGGGGCTTTTTTTGTTACGGCTGTTTATCGATGATGGGTTTGGCTATGGGGTCCATTTTTCTAATGACGGGCGGCACAGTCGGGTTCATAACTTTTTCAACAGGTGCTATCTCGGGTTTGGCGATCTCTCTTACTGGTTCTGTTGATTGTGTCGTTACTTCCTTGAGTGCTTCGATTTTAGGTCTTTCTATGGTACCGCCTTCCAAGCGCTTTTCTTCAGCTTGTTCGCGGATGTTGTCGCGGATCGTTTCAGCGCGTTCGCGCATCGTGTCACGAGCCGTTTCAGCTTTGCCGCGCAAAGTTTCCCGCTTTTGTTCGGCCTTGTCGCGGAGAAGCTCTCTCTTCATCTCGCTTTTTTCCTTGCGGTTCGGCGCGTTTTCTTTTGAATGACCGTCGTCTTGTGCGCCACCACTGGCTTTTTTCTCTTTGTACATTTTCAAGAGATCACGGCGAGTCAGTTTTCCTTTTAGCTCGGGATTGGCTGTCTCGATTTCGGTACGGATTTTTTCCATGGCCCTGAACTGATGGATTTTATGCCTTTCCAGCAGGTATTTCTGGCGTTGAGATTTTTCTACTTCAATTCTTTTTCCCACTATTTCCGGGCGTTTAAGGGCAACGGTGTTAACAGCGCGATCGATTTTTTGTTTGCCCCAAACCTTAACTGGGTCAGGTACAACGCCGCGACCACGCAGGGTTGTGCCCTGGCCTTTTTTCAGCACGGTTTTATTTTGTGCGCCCGTATCAATTTCCACTTCGCCGTCGCCTACCAATACGCCATATTCACCGTCCAGTTCACCGCCCCAAAAGCGTGTGCCACGGATGCCGATGGAGCCTGAGGGAATATTAACAGTCACCTCCGGATTTTCTTTTTTTGCGACTAGACCGCTAACATACAAAAATGCACCTTTCGCAACCGAGTAGGTTGCGTTGTTGTCTACACTGTTCGTGTCATCAAAAAAATACTCATCAAGGACGAGCTGACCGTTTTCCGAGAGGGTTAGCTCGGTCTGGTCAATCAGCATCACGTAAAGTCGTGATTGTGGCCCCGTTGTCAGCGTATCGCCTGTACGCACCTGCGTGTTTACGGTTGCCGGCCTTGCCTCCTTGCCAGCCTGGGCCACTGTCGCTTCACCTTCCACTTCAAGGATTGTGCCGATAATATCCGTGTCATCGGTGCCTGACTCCTGCGCCTGCGTGGCAGGAATAAAAGCAAAAAAGATTAAAGCCATGCAGGCTAGTTGCAGAGTTCTTATAAACATGGAGCCTCCGAATAGTGTTGAATTACTGGCTTTTTTTAGTAGCGCGCTTGTGGCCCTTATTGGCTTTGTCTCGTTTATTTTCTCTGCGATCTACGCGGTTTTCAGTACGGTCGCGTACATCTTCTTTTAGGTCTCGTTTGTCTTCACGGGCATCCTTGCGGTCTTCTGCACGATCACGCCAACCGCCATCGTGCTTGGCATCACGTACATCCTCGCGACGGTCACGGACATCCTCTTTGCGGTCTACAACGTTTTCTTTGCGATCGCGTACGTTTTCACGGCGATCCCAGCGGTTTTCCCTACGATCTGCCAAGCCCTCTTGGCTTTGAATTCGCGTGCGGTCATGCACGTCTTCACGAACATCGCCAATTTGTTCGCGGCGATCGCGGATATCTTCCTTCATGTCGCGCACGTCTTCGCGGGCATCTGCACGATCTTCCGCGCGATCGCGCCAGCCGCCATCGTGCTGAGCATCGCGTACATCTTCGCGGCGGTCACGGATATCTTCTATTTTGTCTTTGATCTGCTCGTGCTTGTCACGCCAGTCTTCACGACGATCCTTGCGGTTTTCAATACGGTCCAGCACACGAGCTTTGACTGCTTTTTTTGTGGTCTCGGTCGTTTGGGTGTCCGTTGCATGCGCTGAAAAGCCACCCAGAATAAGAGGGAAGGCCAGAGCCAGTGTCAAAAAAGTTTTTTTCATCGCGGTTACTCCTAGAGGATGGTTGTCAGGCAGTTTTTGCAAATTCCGTTGATTCCTCGACGAGGCTGATGACGTCGGGCCGCTCAGGTCTGTATGAAACCTCGTAAGCCTTTTCGAACTGTAGCAGTTCTCCATTGAGGCGTCCCAAACGCTTTTCGACAGCTTCCAGGGTTGGTGTACCCGGGCGCATGGCACCGCGACGTGCTTTCAAGAAGCCTGCTTTAACGGATAGCTGTACGAGTTCAAGCCATGCGGCTGCGTGCAGGAGGCATTGGTGCGGTTCGGCTATTGCTTTTTCACGACTTACGCGCTCGATTGCGGGTTCAACCGCAAAGTTGAAGGTGGTTGAGCGTTTGGGATTGCGGAAGATGAGGCCCACCCGCGTTTTTTCCATCATTGCTCCGATGACCATGGCGATTGTGGTCTGGTGATCGATGGTGACTCCGCGACCTGCCATATTAAAGGCATTCTCGGCGATTGATACCGCCCGGTCGTATTCATCGCGGTTGCGGGCGTCGCACTGTTCGATCACGTCGAGGAAAGGGTGGTATTCACCCTCTTTAAAAATTGGCCTGCCGCCGCTGTATACGGCGATCCAGCCCTGATCGTTGTACTGTTTTTCAAAGTCGGGAAGGGTCGCCTGCCAGTTGGGCCCCCAGCTGTAGCCCGGTGATCTGGATTGGATAGGGCCGTCACGGTAATAGGTTTTCGCTATCATTGCGGCCATGCGCAAAGTCGTGTGCATGTTCTGGCCCCTTACGATCAGGCGTTCTTCACGCTGGCCTTTTTTGGATATGAGGGGGAGGGCAATACGGTTGCCGACCGCGATCATAGGCTCATCATCGGGCGAGCCCTCGCGCAGGATAAATTTTTCACGCAACATGGTCGTGTTGAGCATCAACATGGCGACAAGAGTAGCGTATTCGGAGGAGGCTACAAATCAGAATCAGGCTGTCAGGAGGCTATTAGAAGCCCATGGCCATTTTGGGGGCCATGCCCGGCTTTTGAACCATCGATACATCGATCGGTTTTTCATAGGCCTTGCCATTGCTTTGGAGAGCCATGTGTGGTTTTTCCTTAGCGGCGACCATGTATGTTTCCGTTTCGCCCGTCTGGCCGTTTGGCACAGTAACGCGGTGAGCATGAGAGACGCCGCAGCGTTTAAAAACAGCAAGTTCCTCGACGTTTTTAAGGTGAATTGCCATCTTGGCTTTAAGCATTTTACGCTTGTTCTCGCTGCCTTTGAGCTGGAGATGGCGTTTGCGCTTCATAGCATCGCGCAGGATAGAGGTTGAAGGTGTGGCCTTTGGTGCCTTTTCAGGCTCCTTCTTTTTGGACAGGCGGAACATCGAGGTTGCGCCCGCCTTCATGTCTTTTTTGTACTTTGGATCGTCCTTGCGGGCTTCTGAAAGGCCCATCAGGAAACCGGAGGCAAGATCAATACCTGTGGCGACAGAGCCCTGTGTGGCCATGCCAACGGCATCCATTGCCATATCCATGCCTATCTTGCCCATAGCGCCCATAATGATATCGCCAAAATCGCTATCAACTTCCACGCCCACATCGCGCAACATGGCAATGGCCGGCAAAAGCGGATCTTTTGGGTCCTGGGGAAGTTTTGAGAGTTCCTTGTGAACATCCATGAACGCGTTCATCTCTTGCGAGAAGAGCCCTTCTACAGGCAGCTCGTGGCTGGTTTCGATGGAATTGATGCGCTTGGCTTCTGTCACGGTCCCTGATCCTTTTATGATCTTTATGGGACTACAGTAGCGCAATTATGGTAAATACAAGGTTAAGATTGCCTAAGATTTTCGGCAAATACCCTGAAAATTGAGAAAATATGGTTTTTGGGTAAATTACTAAAGTGAGCTTGAGCGTTCAATGATGCTGGAAACCCATGCGTTCAGGCTTTTGCCTGCCATGCGGGCGGATGCGGCGGCAGCCTTGTGTAAGTCGGGTGTGACGCGTACGACAAACTGGCCAGAAAATGGTTTTTCTGGCTCCTCGCCCCGTTGTTCGCAGTAATCAAGATAATCGTCTATAGAGTCTTTGAAGGCTTTCAGAAGTTCTTTCGCGGTTTTGCCCTGGAAGGTGATGACATCGCGCGTGTTCATGACCTCGCCGTGGAAAATCCCCGCGTCTTCATCCAGTTCAAACTGGCCTATGTAGCCTTTGTATTTCATCATGGTTTTACTCCTGCTTCCTCCAAGAAGCGGCGCATGGATTTAAGCGCGCCTTTATCCGTTTCCTTTTGCGGGTGCGGGCGGTGAAAAACCGCGCGGACCCCATTTAGGGCTATCCGTACCCGTGACCCCGCACCTTCCGATATATCAGCCCCCAGCGCAGCCAATAGCGTTTCAATATCCTTCCACGCCACGTCGGAACGCACAGGGTTTGCAAACACCCTTTCCAAAGTCTTCTGATGTTTACTCGATAATGATACCATATTTTGATACTATTTTGTCAAGGTTCTATTTTTAAGACCTTCAAAAATCTCATTTATTTTTTCTTCGGTATCAATCATCTTTTCAATCATTTTTCGGATACCCCAATAAAAAGTTGTTGGAGCAAATTCTAAAGTATCCTCAGCGCTCATCTCTATAGAATTACTACCAAAATCATGTTTTGGTTTTATAATTCGTTGGGATAATCCCTCGTTGCTCTCGATATGAGGTAGTAAAAAAGATACTGGTTGAGCATTACCGTTTTTTTTGAAACGAATATTCAGACTATGTGCTGCGGGGTTTCTAAGTGTTTTATAAAGTGCTTTAACAGCGTCTTCCCTTGTGATGCCCTTGGGTGTATCGAGTTCCCAAGGATAAAATTCTGTAAGAACGCCTTCGAAGTGTTTTTTGGCGCAGCCAGTTTCCCTATATTCCGCTGGTTTATATAAAGTAGAAGAAACTCCGGAGACGATACTCAAACACATCAAAGAGGCTGTAGTGTGAGGACAAACAGGGGGCATGCCTTCTGTCTCAAGCCATTTTGTTGAGAGGATATAGTGAAGCTCTTTTAGCCAGTTCTCTTGAAGTGGGTTCAGTATCGCGCCAAGCTTTTGTTCCGCGTATTCCGTTATTTGAAGGCGTGGGTAACTAAATTGTTCCATTTTTCACCTGTTCAATATCTGGATACCCGCCTTCGCGAGTATGACGCGCGTGGGGTCGTACAGTTGAGAGTTATCTAGATGGTCACTTCTCATTCCCCATGCGCAGGGCTTCGATGAAGGCGGATTGGGGGATGTCCACCTCGCCGTATTGCTGCATCTTTTTCTTACCCTCTTTTTGCTTGTCGAGCAGCTTGCGTTTGCGGGTAATGTCGCCGCCGTAGCATTTGGCCAACACGTCTTTTTTGAGGGCTGAAATATCTTCCCGCGCTATAACCTTGGCGCCGATAGATGCCTGAATGGCCACCTTGATGAGCTGCCTTGGGATGAGGTCCTTGAGGCGTTCGCAAAGCTGGCGGCCGCGGCGTTCGGCCTGCGCCCTATGGACAATCATGGCCAGCGCATCCACGGGTTCTTGGTTCACCAGAATATCCATTTTGACAAGGTCGTCTTCGCGGAAGCCGTCGAGGTGGTAATCGAAGCTGGCGTAGCCGCGGGAGATGGATTTGAGGCGGTCGTAAAAATCGAACACGACTTCGTTGAGCGGCAGGCGGTACACCAGCATGGCGCGGTTGCCGGCGTAGGTCAGTTCCAGCTGTTCGCCGCGACGTTCTTGGCAGAGCTGCAAGAGCCCGCCCAGATATTCGTCTGGCACCAGAATGGTGGCTTTGATGAGCGGTTCTTCAATAGCCTTGATGCGCGTGACTTCCGGCATATCGACGGGGTTATAAAGTTCCATCGTTTCGCCGTTGGTCAGGTGGATTTTGTAGACCACGCTTGGCGCTGTGGGGATGAGTTCAAGGTTGAATTCACGGCTGAGGCGTTCCTGAATAATCTCCATATGCAGGAGCCCCAAAAAGCCGCAGCGGAAGCCAAGGCCGAGGGCCTGTGAGGCCTCGGGTTCGTAATGCAAGGATGCGTCGTTGAGTGCCAATTTGCCCAAGCTATCGCGCAGGTGTTCGAAGTTGGAGGCATCCGCCGGAAAGAGCGAGCAGAAAACCATAGGGATGGACGGCTTAAAGCCGGGCAGGGCGGCGCTTGCCTGATTGCGTTCATCGGTAATGGTATCGCCGACTTTGGTATCGGAGATTGTTTTGATGGCGGCCGTTATAAAACCCATCTCGCCGGGTTTGAGTTCGTTCACCATCACGTGTTTTGGGGTGAATATGCCCACGCGTTCCACATCGCGCACACTGTTGGTGTTCATGAAACGGATTTTCTGGCCTTTTTTGAGCGTGCCGTCAAAAACGCGCACAAGGATAACAACGCCCAAATAGCTATCGTACCAGCTATCCACCAGCAGGGCTTTGAGCGGTGCGTTCGGGTCGCCTTTGGGGGCTGGCAATTGTGTAACAATGGCTTCCAGCAGTTTATCGATGTTGATGCCGGATTTGCCCGATACCTCGACTGCGTGGGTGGTATCGAGGCCGATCACATCCTCGATTTGCTTTTTAGTTGCTTCGACATCAGAGGCGGGTAAGTCAATTTTGTTGATGACAGGTAAAATTTCGAGGTTGTTATCAAGCGCCTGATAGACGTTGGCGAGCGTCTGGGCCTCAACCCCTTGTGTTGAATCGACAACCAACAGCGCGCCCTCGCAAGATGCCAGCGAGCGGGATACCTCGTAGCTGAAGTCCACGTGGCCTGGTGTGTCCATGAGGTTCAGCTGGTACGTCTGTCCATCTTTTGCTTTGTAATTGAGGCGGACGGTCTGGGCCTTGATGGTAATGCCGCGTTCTTTTTCAATATCCATGTTGTCGAGCACTTGTTCCGTCATCTCGCGCAGTTCGAGGCCCCCGCAGCTTTGAATCAGACGGTCGGCCAGTGTGGATTTGCCATGGTCGATATGGGCAATAATGGAAAAATTGCGGATGCGGGACTGATCACTCACTGTAAAATCCTTATAAATCAAATCGCTCGCGGATTTTTAAGGCCCGCGAGCGTAAGATTCAAGGAAATTAAGGTTAGGACAATCCCGGCACTGCGGGGCTGTTGCCTTTTAGGCCCAAGCCTTGATCTGCATGGTTGACTTCAGGCATTAATCCTGGAATCCCTTCGTTGGCCAGCACTGTCATCGGTGATCCACTACCATTTACGGCGCTTGCTCCTAAGGCTACATGATCTTTCATGGTCTCTCTCCCTATGCTGCGTGGATGATCAGGGGCAGATCGACCCCGAACTCCACTTTCTTTGTTGTTGGATTCATTTGAATGATGCTTATGACGTAAGCATTGTGAAAATAGGCACGTAGCCTTGGGTCTACCGGGATCCCGAAGTTTCTTATATCGCCGTCTTCAAGTACGAAATCTACACGGCTTGTTTTGGTATCGTATTCGATCCAAGAAAGCGTACGCGTAAAAGGCTTATCGTGGAAAACGCATATATCTGCGTTGTCACTTACCCAAAGATTTAGGGCCATATCCATGTCATCGTATTTCGCTTGCGCTCCGCCGATGGGGGAGTTTGGAAACGGAGATGGTTGAACATTTACCATAGAGATCGTTTTGCCCTGTTATCCGGTCTGGTTAGTTGCCTCTATCTCACCATACAAATCTTAACAAAAACTTAAAATTATGTAAATTAATGATAGGGCAGTCCTTGGATGACCAGGGGCACATCCTTGCCGCTGATGACCTTTTTGGTTTCAGGGTTTTTGTGGATGACATACGCCTTTTTGGCAGAGGCTACGGCAGGCTTGTATTTCTCAGGCAGAGGTACGCCAAAGTTACGTACCTCGCCATCCTCGGTCATGAACTCGATGGTGTTTGTATCGGGATTGTATTCCAGCCACGAAATGGGTTTTGAAAACGGTTTGTCATGGAAAAAGCAAACCTCACCTTGAGAGGCAACAAAAACGGTGATGGCCAAATGCTCATCCGGGTTTTTTTGGATGCTGCTCATCACATGCCCCCTGTCATTTGAGGTTTGGGTGCCGCTTTTGGTGGTCCTGCAAGTGCCAACTGTTGTTTTGGTTCGGCTGCGGCTAGCGCTGGCTTGGATTGAGGAAAGCCTTCATCGGCATCATCATGCTCGCTGCTCAAGGCTGCGATGGTTGGGTCTACCTCCGGTTCAACATCTTCAGCTTCGCGCGAGAAAGTGGGTTTTGGGGCAACAGGCGCGGACCCTGCAGGCGCAGCTTCGCTTGCGGCAGTCAGTTGGCTTGTAGGGGCGTCTTTTTTGGAGATATCTTTTGCGAATTCCCGTTTGTTGTCGGGGCCGTCACGCGACATGTTGAATTCGCCCTCTGTCAGGTTTGTAAAGCTTGGTGAATTGTCGCCAAAATCGAGTTTCTGACCTTTGCGGTCACCATTCATAAGCTCGTCATGTTTTTTTGTGAGCTGCTCGTATTCTTTTTTGGCTTCCTCGCCGTCTACTTTTTCGAGTTCGCCGGATTCAGGATTGCGTTTGTAAACGCCTGGCATAAATGTTTTACCATCCGAGGATACGACCGTGTTATCGCCTACATAGGCGCTGTCTTTATCCATGATGATGCCTTTATGATCAAAACCGCTTTTCTGAGGCTCTGAGGCGTCATCAAGTTTTCCAATACTAAAGGTTGATGTTTCATCGGCGCTTTCTTGCCCTTTGGGGCCACCTTCTGGCGCTTTTTTTGAAAATGCGCTCTTGATTTTTTTACCAAGGGCATTGAGAAACTTTTCTGTCCCGGCTTTCAAGGCACGCTGGAGCATGACTTCATCGCGGGCGATCATTTGGGCGATATCGGATTTCATGCCTGTTTCCATCAGCTGCTGGCTGCGCTGCTGGATTTGAAGAGATTCCATAGGAGTTAAAGGTTGCTGGCCCTGTTGCTCAGGCTTTTTCTCTGCGCCATCATTTGCGCTATCTGTGTTGTCAGGCGCATCATTAGCCTCTTCAGCAGGCGCAGGCGTGGCCGTCGCAACTTTGCTGGGTACTGCGGGTACACCTGGGGCTGGGGTGGCCATGGATCGGTTTCCTTCACCGTCCATATAAGCATCGAAATATTAATAATATGTAAAATTATTAGATGGATTAGTGCCTGAAATGCCGCATGCCGGTAAAGACCATGGCGAGGCCTTTTTCATCGGCGGCGGCTATCACTTCATCATCCCTGACTGATCCGCCTGGTTGGATGATGGCGGTGGCACCAGCCTCGGCCGCGGCCAAAAGGCCATCCGCGAAGGGGAAGAAGGCATCGGAGGCTACGACGGAGCCAATGGTCATAGGCTGATCCAGCTTTTCTGTTTTGGCGGCTTCGGCACTTTTCCAGGCAGCGATGCGCGAGCTATCGATGCGGCTCATTTGCCCCGCGCCAATGCCCACTGTTGTGCCATCCTTTACGTACACAATCGCGTTCGACTTTACATGCTTGGCTACACGGAAGGCGAAGAGCATGTCTTCCATCTCCTTTGCGGTGGGGCTACGCTTTGTAACCACTTTTAAATCGGCTTTTGTGATGCGGCCTGCATCGGCATCCTGCACGAGATATCCGCCTGCGATGGTTTTGATGCTGAGGCGTTTTTGTGCGGGGTCAGCCATGCCGCCGGTTGTGAGGAGGCGGAGGTTTTTCTTTGCGGCAATAATCGCTTTGGCTTCTTCGTCTACTTCAGGTGCTATAATTACCTCCGTAAACACTTTCACCATTTCTTCGGCGGTTGCGGCATCGAGTCTGCGGTTCATGGCAACAATCCCGCCAAAGGCCGATACTGGGTCGCAGCGCAGCGCGTGGCGATATGCATCGTATAAAGACGCGTGGGATGCAACGCCGCATGGGTTGGCGTGTTTGATGATGGCGACGGTTGGTTCCTCAAACTCGGATACGAGTTCAAAAGCGGCGTCTGTATCGTTGAGGTTGTTGTACGAGAGTTCTTTGCCCTGATGCTGGGTTGCCAATGCCACGCCCGCGCGTTTTGTGCCATCGGCATAGAAGGCTGCTTTTTGGTGCGGGTTTTCGCCGTAGCGCATGGGTTGCGCGAGTGTGCCTGCGGTCACGATAACCGGCGGCATATCGGCGCCAAGTTGGCTACCAAACCAGCTTGAGATTGCGCCGTCATAGGCGGCTGTCGTCGCGTAAGCCTTCGCGGCCATCATGCGGCGTGTTTCGTATGAAATCTCGCCTTTGGTTTTATTCAGTTCCTCGACGATTGTATCGTAGTCGCTCGCGTTTGTTATTACGGTTACGAAGTCGTGGTTTTTGGCGGCGGCGCGGATCATGGCTGGGCCGCCTATATCGATATTCTCGACACAGAGCGCGAAGTCACCGCCTTTTGCCACGGTTTCGGCAAATGGGTAGAGGTTGATGACGACGATATCGATGGCGCCAATATTGTGATCTTTCATCGCTTTTGTGTGCGCTGCGTCGTCGCGGCGAGCCAAAAGGCCGCCGTGGACGGAAGGGTGCAGGGTTTTAACGCGGCCGTCCATTACTTCAGGGAAGCCCGTGATTTCCGATACGTCTTTGACAGGGATGCCTGCGTCTTTAATTGCTTTGTGTGTGCCACCTGTTGAGACGAGCTCGATACCATGGTCGGCCAAGGCTTTTGCGAGCTCTACCAACCCCGTTTTATCAGATACCGACAAAAGGGCGCGTTTGGGTTTGACGGAAGCTGTGTTCGTGGGGAAGGATTTTGTGACCATGGCGTGGTTTTACCGCCAAGTGGCTACTGCGTCAAATGACAGAGGTCAAATAATCTCAAATTTCTGGCTTTTGAGGTTAGACACAGTAATGCTTACTTTGCGGGGGGTGGTGCATCAGAGTGTACGTAGACGCCGCGCTCGCCTTCCAGCGGTTTGAAAGAGTTTGTAATACCCAAGACTGTTTCGGCACCACCTAAGAAGAGCGTGCCGTGCTTTGCCAGACGTTTTGACATTTTATCAAGGATTTTGCCTTTTGTCGGTTGATCGAAATAAATCAGGACGTTGCGGCAAAAAATACAATCAAAGGTGCCAAACTGGTCCATCGGATCAAGAAGATTGAAGTTTTGGAACTTCACCATCTGTTTGATGTCATCCTTGATGGTCCAAGTATCGCCGGTTTGGGTAAAGTATTTAACCAGCATCATGATGGGCATGCCGCGCTGGACCTCAAATTGCGAGTACTTACCGGCCTTCGCCTGATCAAGAATCTCTTTGGACAAGTCGGTTGCCAGAATTTCAAACTTGATGCCGGCCCATTTCGCGGCATTTTCTTTCATGGTAATGGCAAGAGTATAGGGTTCCTGCCCTGAGGAGCAGGCGGCAGACCAGATGCGGATGGTACAGTTGGGGCCTTTGGCCTTCAGAACGGCGGGCACTACAAGATCGCGGAACTTATCGAACGGCTTTTGATCGCGGAAAAACATGGTCTCATTGGTTGTCATCGCGTCTACGATGTCTTCCACGAGCTGCTTATCAGGTATGCCGCGCAGTTTGTCAGTCAGCGCAACCATATCAGGGATGTTCCATTTTTTGATAACGGGGGCGAGGCGGGACTCAAGCAGGTATGATTTATCGGTTGTGATGACGAGTCCGGATTTCTCGTAAAGCATGTTTTTGTATACGTCGAAATCTACGGTTTTCATTTACAGCACCTTCTGCGCTATGTGGGTGCCGAGATCCTTGAGAGGCAGGACAGTATAGCAAAGGCCCGCCATCGATACCGCGCCGGGCATGCCCCAGACAACGCTGGTTGCCTGATCCTGCGCGGCTACATGTCCGCCTGCGTTGACTACTTCCTGTGCGCCGAGCATACCGTCCGATCCCATGCCTGTCAGGATAACAGTCAGAATGTCTCTCGCATAGTAGGGGATGAGGCTGCGCAGCATAGGGTCAACGGCGGGTTTGCAAAAATTTTCGGCAGGACCATCATTCAACGTTAAAACAGGCGCTCCGGAATCGCTCTTTTTCAGAAGCATGTGAAGCCCGCCTTTGGCTAGATGGGCGCGGCCGGGCAAAAGAGGCATTCCCTCTGTCGCTTCCACGCATGGGATGCCGGTATTGGAGGTTATGTGCTGGGCCAGCAGTGCCGTAAATGTAGGCGGCATGTGCTGCGTGATGACAATCGGGATATTTTTTATGCCTTTCATTGGCTTTAAAAATTCAAAAAGCGCCTGAGGACCACCTGTAGAAGAACCTACGGCCAGAATGCGCGGTTTCCAGATAGCGGAAGGTGCTGGCCGCAGCGGGAATTTGGCACCTGCGGGTGGCAGGACAAATCCTGCAGCCGATTTTTGCGCTGGGTTGCTTTTTGCGGTTTCGTGGCTGATTTTGGCTTCGATTTCGGGCGGAAGCGGTTTTCCAAATGACCGAATGAGCTGGACCAGACTATTATGAAAGTCGCTGGATTTGTTGATATCGGTCGTGCTGGTTGGTTTTGGAATGTAATCGACCGCGCCTATGGCCATTGCCTTGAGTGAGATTTCGGCGTTGTCCAGCGTCAGGGTCGAACACATGATGATTTTGGCATCCGGGTGGGCTTTTATCATGTGCCCGAGAGCGGTTATTCCGTCCATTATCGGCATCTCGATATCCATGATAACGACATCGGGCCTGAACTCGTTGTAATACTTCAGTGCTACTTCTCCGTTTTGGGCGGAGGCGACGACTTTAATGTAGGGGTCGCTCTCAATGATGCGCGTGACCATGCCTCGGATGACCGCTGAATCATCAACGACCATGACGCGTGTGGCCAGTGTTTCTGCGGTCCCTGTTGATGTCATTTCCGGTTTATCCGTGCCGCGGTGCGGTTTTTGGGCGCTTTAGATAAGGCCGATTTGAGAGAATTTGGTTGCGACGATTTCGCCATCAAACGGTTTCATGATGTACTCGTTGGCGCCTGCCATGATTGCGCGCTGAATAAAGCTCATATCGTTTTCTGTTGTACAAAAAACCACTTTGGGCTGCTCGCCACCCGGCATGGTGCGCAGTTTTTCAAGAAACTCGATGCCGGACATATTAGGCATATTCCAGTCCAGCAGAATAGCGTCGGGCATCGCCTTCTGACAGGCGGCTACGGCAAATACTCCGTCCTCGGCTTCCTCGCAGGAAAAACCAAGATCTTCGATGATCCTACGCGCTACCTTGCGGACCACGCGGCTATCGTCAACCACCAGACACGATTTCATCTTTTTATCCTCTTAGACCCAATCTCATCTTAAATTTTATCGTTCTATCCCTTAAGTCTGACTTAATGAACGCTGTGGTGCAGCAGCTTCCGGACATCAATCACTATCAGTAGCTGATTCTCGAGGCGGAAAATACCGCTCGCGACATCGCGCCATACAGAATCCAAAGTAGGAGGAACGTTCTCGAAGTCCTTGTTTTGCATGGAAAGAACGTCGCCAACTCTGTCAATGATCAGGGAGTAAAGTTCATGTTCAAGCTCAACCACGACGCTCATGGTTTTTGCACCTTGAGGCAAATCAGGCAAACCCAAGCGGCAGCGGACATTGATGGCTGTTACGATCCGGCCACGGAGGTTGAGGGCACCGGCTACTTCAGGCGGGGCCAGCGGCACGCGGGTTACGGTTTGCTGGCGCAATACGTCCTGTACCTGTAGGACCGGGATGCCAAAAAGCTGGTTGTCGATCACGACCGTCAAGAATTCGGTCGTTTGAGGGCCTTCATCCAACTCGCCTGCGCGGCGTTTTCTAAATTTTGAGACTTCGCCTGTCAAACTCATGCGGCACCTCCGGCTGCGCTGCCATGTCTATGTTCTGCCAAGGTTTGTGAGAGCGTCGTGAGAAGTGTGTCACGATCAAATTTGGCAACGTATTTGCTGAAACCAACTTCACGCCCGCGATCTATATCGTTTTGAGTGGCGTGGCTTGTGAGGGCTACCATTGGCGTTTTCATCCAGCGACCCTGTTTGCGCACCGTCTGTGCAAATTCAAAACCACTCATTTCGGGCATCTCAATATCGGAGATGATGACATCAAACTCCTCGCCCTGTTCTTCCAGCTCCAGCGCCCTTAGTGGGTTTTCAGCTGCCGTGACTTCATATCCGGCGACAGAGAGGAGAGGAGTCAACATGTTTCGGAAGAAGGGACTGTCATCGACAATCAGCACGCGGCGGGCACGTTTCATATCCTCCCTGTCGAAATCCTCATCACCGTGGTCGCGGAACCAATCTTTGTAGGCGCCTTTGAGGAAGTGCCCTACATCAATGATTTCCGTTGCGTGACCACGGATGATTGCCGAGCCCAGAAAACCGGGTTTGTCTGAACTAATCTGGATATTGATATAATCTTCCACGATGTCGATGATCTGGCCAACCATGAGCCCCATCGTGCGCGTGCCGTCCGAAAAGACAAGGGTAGGTTGCGTGCCATCTTCCGAAAGAGGCATGCTGTCGGAGAATTTGAGAAGCGGCATCAGAGAGCCACGATACTGAATGAGCATCTGGCCGTTCGACATTTCGATTTTTGGAACGCTTACATCCTCAAGTCGCGCCACAAGCGAGAGCGGAACGGCTTTGGGCATGGCGTCGTTTGCCGAGAAAAGCAGAAGTGATGTTTTAGTGCCGGCACGTGCTTGTTGGGCTTCTGTCTCGGCATCTTTTGCAGTTGTATCGGCAACGCTGATCTCGCCGGTGGCTTTGGCAATACCACCCGGATCAAGGATCATGATGACGCTGCCATCACCCAGAATGGTGTTGCCTGAAAAGAGTTCGATATCCTGCAGCATCTTGGCGACGGGCTTGACTACGATCTCTTCGGTATCGAATACGCGGTCTACAATAATACCAAACACGTATGCGCCAACTTTGGTTACGATGATGTAGCGGTTGCCGCTGTTGCTACGCCCGTTTTTACCATTCGCTTTTGCAGGCGCGTCCGGGAGTTTTAGAAGTTTTTGCAATGTAACAAGTGGCAGAAGGTGGTTGCGAAGTCGGAAGACCGGCGTGCCGTTGATGTGCTCGATACGGTTTTCGCCCTTGTCGGATGCCATCACCAATTCTTGCACCGAAAGTTGCGGGATGGCGTAGCGCTCGCCTGCCGATTCAACGATGAGTGCGGAAACGATCGCAAGGGTAAGCGGAATTTTGATTGTAAAGGTGGAGCCTTGTCCTTCGACCGAATGTAGATCGATCGTGCCTCCGATTTTTTCGATGTTCGTGCGAACGACATCCATGCCGACACCACGGCCGGAGACAGATGTTATTTTTTCAGCAGTCGAGAAACCGGCATCAAAAATGAACTGATGGATTTGTTTGTTGGACATGCCTGCGAGCTCTTCCGCAGTGGCGATGCCTTTTTCAATGGCTTTCTGTTTGATACGGGCTGTGTTGAGGCCGCGACCGTCATCCTTGATTTCGATGATGATATGGCCGCCCTCATGGAAGGCGCGCAGTATGATTTTGCCGGTTTCAGGTTTGCCCGCCATTGCGCGGTCGGCTGGTTTTTCGATGCCATGGTCCCCAGAGTTACGGACCATGTGCGTGAGCGGGTCCTTGATAAGCTCAAGGACCTGTCTATCCAGTTCCGTTTCCTCGCCCATCATGACGAGGTCGATTTTCTTGCCAAGTTCGTGGCTCAGATCGCGGATGATACGCGGCAATTTTGACCATGCGGCCCCGATTGGTTGCATGCGTGTTTTCATTACGCCTTCCTGAAGGTCGGATACGACGTGATTCAGGCGTTGTAGCGGGGCTGCAAACTCGTTGTTCTGGGTTGTACTGCGCATAATCTGCAAGAGCTGGTTGCGTGTCAGAACCATCTCGGAGACGAGCGTCATGAGGTTTTCAAGCACCTCGACGTTTACGCGGAGCGTCTGGTTTGAAACCGCCGACTCCTTCGCTGTGTGATCCTCGGCGCCGTCTTTTGCGGCCTGTTTTGATACTGGCGCAGCGGCTGGTGGTGTTGGTGCAGCAGCCGGTGCCTGCGGCGCTACCGTGCCGCCAGAAAGCGGCGCATTGAGCGCTGCTGCGATTGGATCAGCGGGAGCGGGGATGGAATCCCACAAAGCTTGTAGAGGGTCGGCGGGGGCTGCTTTGGGTGCCTCAGCTTGGGCAGGAGCAGCGGTGCCTGAGCCAGGCATTGGTTTGCCTTCGTAAACGGCATCCAGTTTTTCGATGAGGTCGTTATCCGAACCCTCGGGTTCCTTACCCGTCGCTTCAATGTCGCCGATGATGTATTTGATACGGTCAATCGATTCAAAGATCAGCGTTACGTAATCCGGAGTTACTTCAAGCGTACCATCTCTGAAACGGCCCATGACGTTTTCGGCGCGGTGGGCAACTGTTTCAAGGCGAGGAAGCCCCAAAAACCCGCACGTGCCTTTAATGGTGTGCATCAGGCGAAAGATTGAGCCCAGGAGATTTTTGTCGTTCGGATTTTGCTCGAGGTTTACAAGCTGGACGTCGATTGCAGCCAATGATTCATTGGTTTCTGTGATGAATTCGACAATGAGATCGTCCATAGGTACCCCTAGAGCCTTGATTTATCGAAATAAAGCGAACGCTTATCAAAGTGCATGGTACCTAAATTCGTTGCAGCTGACCATGCATAATGCGCGCGCGCATACGCAGTTATGATAACCGCGTATTCCTTACTCAAACGTAACGATGATAGGGAAAATGATCAGCTGGTTTTAGGTTGGTACTTAGGCTCGTCGAGTGGTTTGGCAAAGTAATAACCTTGCCCGAGTTCAACACCCATCTTCTTGAGAATCTCGACATGCTCTTTTGTCTCGACACGTTCTGCCACCACGCCAACCTTGAGGTCAGCGCACATGCGTACGAGGTTTGCGATCATGGCCTGATCACGCTGCGAGTTAAGAATGTTCATGATGTACTGGCCGTCGATCTTGATCGCATCCACATGGATTTTGTGCAGGTACTGGAATGAGGCCGAGCCTGCGCCAAAGTCATCGAGCGCTACTTTGAATCCGTCTTTTTGTAAGGATTGTACGAAGTGATTCACTTTATCGAGGTCAGTTATCTGGCTGCTTTCCGTGATCTCAAAAACCATGCGCTTCGGAATATCGGATTTTAAATGTGGCTCCAGTTTACCGCGTAGGTTTTCGATGAATTTTTCATTCTGGATCGAGATGCCTGAAAGGTTTACCGAGATTTTGACAGATTTAGGCGCCGTAAACACAAGGTAATTGATGACCTTGCCGCAGATGGCCAAATCTAGCTCGGGGCTAAGCCCTACTTCCTCGCAGAAGACGATGGCATCGTAAGGAGATTTCCCGCCTTCAAAGCGCACCAGTGCTTCGTAATAAGCTACGCTCGCATCTTCCAGCTTGACGATAGGCTGGAATTTGAGCTCGAAGCGGGACTGATGGATGATCTGTTTGAAGTCGGCAATTTTTTGGGCGTTCTGCGTAAGGTAATTCTCAAAGCCGCCTTCGAGGTTGAGAATATTGAACGCACTGCCCTGTTTTTCGAACTGGTTGATTGTGTACATGACGGCGCGCGCGAGTTCTTTTTCATTCAGCTTGCCGTCCGACATTTCTATTGAATTCGCTTTGGCGGTCACGCCTTTTTTCTCTGGGTCGGCATCGCGGCTGAGGGCCTCGATGTTTTTTTGGATCATATCGGCTGAAATATTTTCACCGTGAACTACGCCAAAGCGTCCGTCGTCAAGCGCGGCTGCGGTGCGGCCATCTGCCGCATACGTACGTAGGAGCGTTGATATGCTTTCACGGAACGTGCCCCATTTTTCGTCACCGATTTTGCCTTTAAAATTTTTACTATCCGGCAAATCGACGAAGGTCATGCCCAGTTTTTGGCCGAGGGTGTCGCTTGCAGCCATCATTTCGAGGGCGGCTTCGGCGAAAGAGTCCTTATCAAGCAGGGCGCCTTGCGATTCATTGCGTGCGTCTTTAGCACCGCTGACTTGTGATAGGGCACCTTTTGAAATGGTGAGATAGACATGCCCTGGCTTATCCGGCATTGCAACGCCTGAGAGCATGGCTACTTTAAGGGATGTCTGTTCCTCGTTGAGATTAACGAGAACTGGCCCGAACCGAACGCCGGCTTTGGCGCTAGCCCTTAAGGAGCCTATTAGGCCGCGGTCTTTGGGAGCAAAAATTTCGGATACGTTTTTACCTGTCAGTTTGCCATCATTGGCTCCTGCCAGGCCTTTTGCGGCACCGATAGAGTAGACGATCGTGCCTTTGGCATCGACCTCGACCAAAAGGTCCGCCCCCGCAAAGGCGAATGCCAGAAAGCGGTCACGTTGGTCTTTCAGGTCTTTGTCGGAGGCCATGGGTAGAGGTACCCGTAAATAGTTTCCCACATTCTAGTTCATCATGGATCAATTGATAACGAGTTAATATTGCTCATTCTTTCTGTTTTCTATAAGAAGTGCGCCATGCGAGATATTGGTGCAACCATTCCTCAGCCTTTTGCCTATGACTGGATGTCGGAAGAAGATGTCGTAGGAGTTGCCGCAAGGCGCGGTTTTGGAACGATTGAAAGCATTTCGACGCGTTTTTCCTTTGCCACGCAGGATAGGGATGGATGGCACAAACATGACCATGTCTATATAGGCCATGTATCTGGCGCCGTGCCTCTTTCTGAGATACGTATCCATTTTTCAGGCGGCCCTTCCTTAGAAGCTGTTTTGGGGCATGACCCCATGCAGGCGTCCGACTTAGCCCTTCGGCTTTCAAATCTTGCGATTGCGGAGGGAGCGCGGCTCAGCGAGCTCAAGGATTGCATTGATACAACCTACATTGATCTATCGTCCATTGAAGATATGCGTGTTCGGAACAAGCCCGGCCTTCAGGCCCCTGATACGCATGACATTGTTTATCGCAGGCATTCGGATACGGATTGGCGCTGGCAGGAACCCTTGCGTTTTATGCACGCTGAAAAGTGCCGTCTGGCCCTGCTTAAAATTGCGAGTGCTGCTGCTGATCAAGCAGGCTTTGCATCTATCGAGAGTTTTTGTGATCTGCCTTTAGAGAGTGTTCAGGAAACGTTTGGCGATTATGCGCTGTATATAAAACCATCGAGCCTTGTGGCTGTTATAGCCGGCCGTGAACATGATCATGAGCAGGGCGGTTATAAAAATGGTTCGTGCGCCGTACATGTGTTGTATGGGCAAGGGCGGTATCTTGGGCTGGGTTTTTGTGATGACTTTATCAAAGCACGTTTTGCGATGCGCCAGCTGTCGGTGCTTAATCCTGCACTCAGGCCCATAGATCGCAGTAAGCTTGTGTTTGTGCATCCGCTCCGGTTTAAGGCAGCTAACGGTTTAATCGACAACTCAGCCAGAACGGCAGCGGTTAATGACAATCGCAGTGTTTATCTGCATTTCAAGAATCATGCGCGTTCGGTTGCGATCTCATACAAAACAGAAGATGCTGCCAAGGCAGCCATGGCCTTCATGAACGTTGCTGCCGCAGAAGCCAGAAAACCAAGGCTTGTTGACCGTAGTGGCGCTAACGTCGTCCACCTGATAGGTGGTCGTGCACCAATCTGATCCTATTTATTGAGCTGCCTTGCTACATCGAGTGCTGCGTATGTGAGGATGCCGTCAGCACCAGCTCGCCGGAAGCACATCATCATTTCCATCGCAGCTTTTTCGTAGTCGAGGGCGCCTGCTTCGGCAGCAAATTTCAGCATCGCGTATTCACCACTGATGTTATAGGCGAAGGTAGGGAGGCCGAAGGTTTCTTTCACGCGGTAGAGCACATCAAGGTAAGGCAGGCCGGGTTTTACCATTACCATGTCCGCGCCTTCGGCGATATCCAGCGCGACTTCGCGCAGCGCTTCGTCGCCGTTTGCGGGGTCCATCTGATAGGTTTTGCGGTCGCCTTTGTTGAGGCTGCATCCGGCAGCTTCGCGGAATGGCCCGTAAAAGCATGATGCGTATTTTGCGGCATAGGCCATGATAGGCGTGTCTATGAAGCCTTGGTCATCGAGCGCGTTGCGGATGCTGGCTACCTGCCCGTCCATCATGCCCGAAGGCGCGATGATATCGGCGCCGGCGCGGGCTGCGATAACGGCTTGTTTTCCGATGTTTTCGATGGTGGCATCATTATCCACGCGGCCGTCTTTGGTAAGTGGGCCGCAATGGCCGTGGTCGGTGTATTCGCAAAAACACGCATCGGCAATCACAACGGTATCGGGGCAGGCGTCTTTGACACGCTTTATCATGCGGTCAAGCAGGCCGCCGGCGCGCATGGAATCGCTGCCCGTGTGGTCTTTGTGGTGGCTCACGCCAAACAACATCACCGCGCCCAATTTTGCGGCATCTGCCTGTTTTACGATATCGACGATGCTTTTCTCGGTTTCGCGGTAGACGCCGGGCATGGATTTGATAGGTGTGCGGGCGTCCAGATTTTCTTCAACGAAGAGCGGCAAGATCAGATGCTGCGGTTCGATAGCGTTTTCGCGCACCATGCGACGGATGCCCTCAGAGCCACGGTTGCGGCGCATGCGCGTGTTCGGGAAAGCGGCGTTGCCACTGACCACTTTATCATCGGCATGATGACGTGTAGGTTTGAACCAGGATTTTGGAGAAAGGACGTTCATGAAAGCCTCACCGCGCAAAGATACTGTTGTTGAAGATGGCCTTTTCATAGACGAAGGGCGCGGTTTTGTCCATGTTACGCTCGATCGTCCCGAGGCATTGAACGCACTTTCTCATCCCATGATACTTGGTTTGCGGCGCATTTTGCGAGAGGAGAGCGCCCGTACCATTCTGGTGACCGGGGCTGGTGGCAAGGCCTTTTGTGCGGGTGGGGATATCAAGGCGCAGGTCAATGCCATCAAGGGGGGTGACCGCAAAACGCCACATGCGTATTTTAAGGATGAATACGGGCTTAATGCCGATTTGTACCACCATAAGGGGCATTATGTTTCTTACTTGAACGGCATTACGATGGGCGGTGGTTACGGTGTTTCAGCGCACGGGTCGCATATTGTAGCGACCGAGGCCACGCAGTTTGCGATGCCTGAAGTCAAAATCGGCTTTTTCCCTGATGTCGGGGCTGTGTATCATTTGGCGCGCCTGCCCCATGAGTTGGGCACTTATCTGGCGCTTACTGGCAATACCATAGGGCCAGTTGACTTAATGTATACGGGCCTCGCTGAGGCGTTTATCCCGCTTGATGCATTCGACCGAATGAAGGCAGCGCTTGATACCAACAGCCCGGATGATGTTTTGCCTTCGCTGCATATTTCGCCCTCCGGCACCAGCATTTTGGAGCAGAATCAGGACCTGATTGCCCAAGCCTTTGCCTATAGCAACGTGGAAGAAATTCTGGATGCGCTGGCAGGCGAGGGTTCGGCATTCGCAAATCAGGCGGCTGCCGATATACGGGCGCGGGCGCCCATCAGCGTCAAGGTGGCTTTGGCCCATATCCGGATGGCTGCGCGGGATGATTTTGATACCGTGATTGCGCGCGATGTGCGCTTGTCTGCCAAGTTTCTGGAAAGTCCTGACTTTGCGGAAGGGGTGCGAGCCGCCATTATTGATAAAGACAAGAATCCGCGCTGGAAACCAGCCAGCTTGGCTGAGGTGAGCGATGAAATCGTCGCCCTTTACTTAAATTCTTAAGCAGATTAACCTTTTATCAGTACAATTTGTGAATAATTTGATGGAATAACCACTTCAAGGGGTTCCCCGTGCTTTCCAACGCGTATCACGATTCCATCCAGCTCATCGAGCGCCTGCACCGCCGTTTTCTTGACGTCGTCAAGGCCGAACTGGACCGTCAGGGCATTCAGGACATCAACAACATCCAGGCCATGATCCTATACAACATTGGTGACGATGACCTCACGGTGGGCGAGTTGACCCTGCGTGGCTACTACATGGGTTCCAACGTTTCGTATAACGTCAAGAAAATGGTCGAGAATGATTACATCATTCAGGAGCGTTCGGTTCACGACAAACGTTCTGTGCGTGTACGTCTTTCTGAAAAAGGTAAAAAACTCTATGTCAGTCTTGAAAAAATGTACCAGAAGCATGAGGAGCTTATCCGCACCACGGATCTCTCACGCGAGAAGCTGGATATGCTCAATACTTCGCTGAAACTGCTTGAGCGCTTTTGGGCATCTCAATCTGCCTTTGCGGGTCTTGATACGCTGGATGACGATTTTTAGGATTGTTTTATCTTCACTAAAAAGGCGCCTCTGGGCGCCTTTTTGTTTTCTAGATTGTCCAGGTCATCGGGTCGGCCATCGTTTGTGATCCCGAGGCCATGTCTTTTACTTCGTGATTCTTGCCGTCTTCAAAAGGCGGGAACCAGACAAACGGGATGCCTTTTTTATTGGCGTATTCCATCTGTTTTTTGACGTTTTGCGGCGCGTGGTAGAGCTCAACATTGAACCCGCGTTTTCTGAGCGTGGAGGCTGTGCTTGAGGCTTCCACGCGGCGGTCCTCCGAGGGCAATACAACAAGCACCTGTGTTGGTGATTTAGGGCCGGGTTTTATGTGACCGTAGTGTGAGAGCACATCAAACAGGCGCGTAAAGCCGATGGAAATACCTACACCGGGTAGATGGCGATTGATGTAACTGCCCGCGAGGTCGTCATATCTGCCGCCTGAGCAAACACTGCTGGTAAATTGAGGTATATCAAGCAGTACGGTTTCATAGACCGTACCCGTATAGTAATCGAGCCCGCGGACGATGCTGAGGTCAGCAATTGCAGCGCCCTGTGGCAAGTGAGAGAGCGCGTTCATGACGAAAGTCAGTTCTTTGATACCCTCGGCCATTTGCTCGTTCTCGGCGTGGATATTTTCGAGTACGCGCGCATCGCCCTTGAGTTTTACCAGTTGCAGTATTTTGTTGATCGAGTCTGCACCAAGGCCTGCTTCTTTTTTCAGCAGATCGGCTACCGCGTCTTCTCCAATTTTTTCGAGTTTGTCGACGGTGCGGGTGACGGAAACGCTATCGGAGATACCCAAAGCTTCTACCAACCCCAGCAGGATTTTGCGGTTGGAGATACGGATTTGCGCGCGGCCGATGCCAAGGCCGGTCATGGCTTCGTACATGACGGCGGGCATCTCGGCATCGAATGCGAGCGGTAGCTGGTCCACCGCGATCACGTCAATATCGCACTGATAAAACTCCCTCAGGCGCCCAAGCTGGGGGCGTTCGCCACGCCAGACTTTTTGCATCTGGTAGCGTTTGAAGGGGAAGGCAAGGTTGCCGAAGTGCTGCGCCACATAGCGGGCCAGAGGCACGGTTTGGTCAAAGTGCAAGGCCAGGCGCGCATCGCCTTTTTCGTTCGGGTCGGCATGAACGCGGTTTAAAACATAAATCTCTTTATCCACTTCGCCTTTGGCTTGCAGCACTTCAAGTTCTTCAACGGCGGGGGTTTCGATGGAGCAATAACCATAGCTTTCAAAAACTTTCCTCAGGTGGTCCATCCATTGTTGTTCAATGGCGCGGTATTCAGGCAGCCATTCAGGAAAGCCACTGATGGCTTTTGGCTTGTAAACTTGTTTCTTATCTTTTTGTTCAGTCATGATTTAAGCGGCGGCTTCGCCTTCCGGTTTTTTGATGATCTGGCTTGCGTAGTCGATCGAGATTTTGATGCTGTTGTCGCCTTGCGTGTATTCCATGGGGAAGCCGAAATGGCGCGCAAACATATAGGCTACATAAGGGTGGATCGTTTTAGGGGTCAGTGCATCAACCGGCAATTCGCCTTTGAGCGCTTCCGCCATACCTTCGCGAACGGTGACCGTTTCACCCTCGGCTTCGACTGTCATGACGCATCCGTTTTTGGTAACGCGGACAGTACCGCCACGGATCAGGACTTCCCGCGCAAAGAGCATGGCGTTGACGAGTACTTTGAAAAAGCCGTTATTGAGATCCTCATCCGGCGTTGCGTTCATGAGGTCCCACTCAAGCTTGACCTTGTCGGACTCGATATAGTTGATAAATGCCTCGTATATCATTTTGCCTGTGACCAGTGCCTCCGACCCGCCCGCGCCGTATGATAGTCTGAAAAGCTGGAGTCTTACCGATGCCTGACGGGCTGCGTGGGTCAGGAGGCCCATTGAGTCCTGCATCCCTTCGGCGCCCATTTCGGTCAGCAGTTCGACACCGTTTGAAATGGCAGCAACCGGCGAGACGATATCGTGGCAGACCCGCGAGCACAAAAGTTCAACGACGCGGACGGGGACTTTGATGTCGTTCATGTGTGTATCCTCTCTCATGCTGCGAGTGATTTTTTATCGGTATATTTGGCGAGTATTTTTTTCATCTGGGCGCCGAACTTGGGGTCTTTTAAGGCAAAGGCGATATTCGCCTCGATAAAGCCCGTATGGTGACCGCAGTCGAAATAGGGGTCCGTGAGTTCCATTGATGTAAAAGGTTGGGATTTGAGCAAGGTCTGCATTGCATCCGTCAATTGCACTTCACCGCCGGATCCGGCTTTTTGAGTTTCAAGTATTTCAAAAATCTCGGGCTGCAAAATATAGCGGCCAATGATGGAAAGCGTAGAAGGGGCATTTGACGGATCCGGTTTTTCAACCATGCCTTTTATGGCGGTTGTCTTTGCTTTTGGATCGTTTACATCAAGGATACCGTATTTTTTTACGTCTTCTTTCGAGACATGGGCGGATGCGATAACGTTACCGCCCACATCGTTGTAAACAGTCATCATCTGTGCCGTACAGCCCTTGCCTTCCGGCAGAACCATGACATCAGGCAGGAGGAGAGCGAAGGGCTCATCCCCAAGAATTTTGCTGGCGCACCAGATCGCGTGTCCGAGACCTTTGGGATTTTGTTGCAGGACAGTCGAGAAAATACCGGATTCAAGGTTGGAGGCGCGTACTTTTTCCAGCAGGTCCGTTTTGTTTTTTTCCTTAAGGGCGATCACCAGTTCAGGCTGGTATTCAAAATGTTCGGTGATCAGCGATTTGCCGCGGCCGGATACAAAAATGAATTCGTTAATGCCGGCTTCGCGCGCCTCTTCAACGGCCCTTTGGATGAGGGGGCGGTCTACCAGCGGAAGCATCTCTTTTGGCAAAACCTTGGTTGCGGGTAAAAAACGTGTACCAAGGCCGGCCACAGGGAAAACGGCTTTGCGGATAGGGCGTTTGAGATCAGGCTTTTTCATGCCTGCCGAGAGTGCCGCGAAATTGGCTAAAAAGCAAGGAGGAATGGGCTATGCGTTCGCTGCCTTCTTGCGGCGCATCAGGGCTATACGCATATCCTCCGGCACAAGAGCGTGCGCGAGATACCGTACCTCCTGTCGTGCCGCGAGTTGCGAGGCCGAGAAGCCGGTTCCTGTTTCTGCGCCATCCAGATCAAGAAGTGTCAGGCCCTTTAAAAACATGTCGCGGAAGATAATCCGTTCTGAAAATCCCTGAATGTACGTAAATCCGAAGCGGCCACTTAAATTTTGTAGCATTGCTTCAATATCGCGTTTGCTTTTGAGGTTTGTGGGGTTGATCCGGTTGCGCATGACAATCCAGCGCAGGCCGAGGCCAAGCTCGCTTTTACGTGCTTCCCTTACGGCCATGACGCTTTTGGCATAGGTGCTGGGGCCACGAACCTCAAGGGTTACGGGGTCAATATCGGCCAATAAATCCAGATCAACCATGGAATCGTTGACGGGTGTCACAAGCGTGTCTGCAAAGCGGTGGGCCAGACGGTTGAGATGGCTGTCGGCACCCGGCGTATCAATCACCACAAAATCGTTTTCGCGTGTTTGTTCTTCAAGGGCCATGAAAAAAAAGGCTGATTCCTCGTCCTGTTTTTCCTTGAGGGTCAAGGCATCCGACCGTTTGATGGGCATGTGGGTTGGGGAGGGGATGTTTTTCCCTTCCCTCAAAACTGTCTGGAAGCGGTTAGACAGGTAGCGGGTAAAGGTACCTTGCCTTGCATCAAGGTCGATGGTGCCAACCTTATAGCCAAGCCGGAGCAAGGCAACCGTTGCGTGCATCGCTGCTGTTGATTTGCCGCAGCCGCCCTTCTCGTTGCCAAAAACAACGATATGGCCCACAGTGTTATCGTTCATTTGTTTCATGTATCCCGATTCTTATAGCAATATTTGCAAAATGACGACCAAAACACCAGAACAACGCCTGAAAGCTGTCCGCGCCTCCATGAAATTGCAGGGGGTTGATGCCTTTATTGTGCCTTATGCCGATGCTTTCCAAAGCCGGAACCGTACCTCGGATGGCGGGAACCGCCTCCAATGGCTGACAGATTTTAGAGGGTCTGCTGGCAGCGCAGTTATTACAGCCGATAAGGCAGCTGTTTTTGTGGATGGCCGCTATGCTCTTTCGGCACGCAGCCAAATCGATGCGAACCTCTATGAAATCGTCGATGAAACTACGGGTAAACCTGAGACGTGGTTGCCCCGCGGCACGGTCCTTGGGTATGACGCTTTTCTGCATACGAAGGCGGATCTTGATGCTTATGCACTTGCCGGCCTTGTTTTGAAAGCCTGCGCACAAAATCCGGTTGATGTAGCATGGGGTGATAAAGGACTACCGAAGCTGCGTGCTATCGCCCATGAAATCAAATTCGCCGGCCGAAGTGTCGGCGAAAAAATAGACGCTGTTTGCGCTGCCATCCGCGAAGTAGGTGACGAGGCTGCCGCTATTACGCGCCCTGACAGCGTTTCGTGGTTGTTGAACGTGCGTGTACCCGAAATTCCTGTGACACCTGTTGTGCATGGCTATGTACTTATCGATGCTGTGGCGGCCCATGTCACACTGTTTACGGATGTTGATTGTACGTCGCCTGCAATTGTCGCTGCATTTGGCAATCGCGTTACTGTTCGCGCGCTTGCTGATATTCAATCCGGTATCGCTGATATCAAACGCAAAGCCTGGCAGATTGATGATTACAATTCACCGGCGTGGTTTCGCGCTATGCTTGAGACCGGCGGCGCCACGGTGCGGCATGCGCTTGATCCTGTAACATGGCCAAAGGCCTGTAAAAACGATGTGGAGCAGGCAGGTATAAGGGCTAGCCATATCCGTGATGGTGTTGCGCTTGCGAAGTTGTTGCATGCTATCGACACGCGTAAAGGTCTTACGGAGCGCGATATCGAGGCGTTGGTTTTGGCTATGCGCGCTGAAGAAGCATCATGCTTTACGCGTAGTTTTGACCCCATCGTCGGTTTTAATGAAAACGGCGCTTTCATCCACGGACAGATACCGGATGATAAAATCAAAACGGTCGAAGGCGACGGGTTGTTGCTGATTGATTCCGGTGGTCAGTATCTGGATGGTACGACGGATGTTACCCGCACGCTTGCGGTTGGCGTGCCCTCGCCCGAAATGAAGCGGGCTTTTACAACTGTGTTGCGCGGGCATATTGCTTTGGCGCACGCTGTGTTCCCCGTTGGTACATCCGGTGGGCAGCTGGATGCCTTAGCTCGCGCGCCGCTATGGGAAGCTGGCTACGATTACGGGCACGGCACGGGGCATGGTGTTGGGTACTGCCTTAACGTGCATGAGGGGCCGTGTAATTTTTCACCGCGCGTGACGCGTGCAGCAGAGCCTTTGAAGCCCGGTATTCTGATGTCTGTCGAGCCGGGTGTGTATCTTGAGGGCCGGTTTGGTATCCGCCTTGAAAATCTGTATCTCGTCGTCCCGCATAGTGAGGGCTTTTTAAAACTGGATGCTGTTACGCTGGCACCTTTTGACAAACGTGCACTTGATTTATCGCTGATGCGCGATGACGAAAAAGAGTGGTTGAATGCCTATCATGCAAAGGTTTTTGATACTCTTTCTCCGCTTTTGCCATCCAATATCCTCCGATGGTTGACGGCGATGTGTGCACCTGTGTAAATAGCTGACCATTTATCTGGTCAGGAGTTTTCATGGAATCATGGAGTTTGCAGGACGCGAAGGCGAAGTTTTCGGAATTCGTGCGCCTTGTGAAAGCAAAAGGCCCGCATCTGGTTACCGTACGCGGCAAGCCCGAAGTGGTTGTGATGACCGTCAAGGATTTTGAGGCATTGAATGCGCAAAAGCCATCACTTCTTATGCTCATGAAATCATCGCCTTTGGCCAATATGGATCTGGATATTGAGCGCAGCACAGCTGCACGGGAGTTTGACCTGTGAGCAACGGTTATCTTTTGGATACATCGGTTTTGCTTGAAACCCTGCGCACGCGCCCGGCCATGGCTGTCATGGAATGGATGGAGAGTGTGGATCAGGATAAATTTTATGTATCTGCTCTTACTATTGGCGAGCTTATGGCGGCGCTTGAGCAGGTGTCTGATCCTGATCGCCGTACGGCTCTGATGCGCTGGATTTTGACCGACATGCAAAGCTGGTTTCGTGGAAAAATTTTGACGCTGACCCCCGAGGTTGCCGCATTTTGGGGCTCGCTTGCGGGCAAGTTGCCGCAAGGAACATCAGCTATTACCGGCCTTCAGGGGGCTTTTGCTTTAAAGCAGGGATTGGCACTTGTAACACGCGAGATGGTCGCTATTCCGCATTTAAACGTTATAAATCCGTGGGTTAGGTGAGGGTTGAGCATTTTCATAATTTTTGGTAGAATTTAGCCCATGAATTCCAAGAAGAAAAAAGTCGTGGTGGTGGGGCTTGGCGTTTACGGAAGCGCGGTTGCAAGCCAGCTTGCGTTGATGGGCGCTGATGTTATCGGGATCGACCAGTTTGAGCCGCCGCACAGCCATGGTTCCAGCCATGGCGGCACACGCATTACACGCATCGCGAATTTTGAGGGTGGGCGCTATGTTGAAACAGCGCTTCGTACGATCGAGATTTACAAGTGGATGCAGCAGCAAGGGTTTTCTGACAGGCCACTATTTCAAAGCAATGGTGTTTTATTGTATGGCCCTCGTGGGGATATTCTTGAAGCAACGCACGGTGTAACCAACCCTATTAAAGGTACGATTGATGTTGCCCGCAAATTTAATGTGGCGCATGAAGTATTGAGTGGGGCTGATATTCAAGCGCGTTTTCCTGGGTTTAATCTCAGCGATGCTGAGGCCTTGGATACCATGGGCTATTTTGAGAAAGATTCAGGCACTCTGTTTCCTGAACGCTGTGTTGAAGCGCAGTTGAAGCTTGCAAGGCAGTGTGGCGCGCAGCTTTTGATGAATACGCGTGTGGCTGATGTTTCCGATACAGGATCGCAAAAAGTTGTGATGCTTGCCAATGGTACGACTATCGAAGCCGATGAGGTTGTTGTTTGTGCGGGGCCTTGGGTACGGGACTTTGTGCCAGAGGAATTGCGCCAGCACTTTAAGGTTGAGCGTCATGTGTTTGGCTGGTTTCAATCGCAGGATCCGGCCGCGTTCCACATCGATAACCATCCTAATTTTGCGCGGTTTTTCCGCATGCCTGACGGTAGCGTGGATTTCTTTTACGGCTTTCCCAATGGCCATGAGGTTGTGAAGGTTGCAAAGGAGCAAGGCAAGCCTGTTGATGTGAATGACCCGATGCGCCTTACGGTGGATGATACGGAAGTGCAGGCGTTGTTTAATACTGTGGCGCCCCATATCAAGGGTCTTACTGGTAAAATTGTAACGCGGGCTTCCTGTGTTTATACGGTTACGCCCGATCATCAGTTTTTGATTGGCGAGCATCCAGACATGCAGGGTGTGCATATTGTATCGGCTTGCTCTGGTCATGGCTTTAAGCATGCGGCTGCCTTGGGTGAGCGCCTTGCGCAGGAAATCATGGGGCAGCGTACGCGTGGTTCATTGAATGCCGATTACGGCTGGAAGGCGCGCGGGATTGGCGCGCCTTAAATAAAAAAGCCGCCTTTCGGCGGCTTTGATTTCTCACTATTTGGGGCAGTTTTTCACGGCAAAAGAGTTCCCCTTTTGCCTAAACGGCCCTATCTGTCACGCTTTTTGCGTTCCATTTTGCGCCAGCGGCGCACGGCTTCGGACGCTTCGCGTTTTTTCTTCTCAGATGGCTTTTCGTAGTGTTTACGAATTTTCATCTCGCGGAAGATACCTTCGCGTTGCAGTTTCTTTTTGAGTGCGCGCAACGCTTGTTCAACGTTGTTGTCGCGGACTGATACCTGAACCAAATAAATCCCTCCCTTCAAGGAGCGGCTAGAATTGATGAATGGCGGTTTTATGCCCGTCTTTCAGGGGCTTGGCAAGTTATTTTATGCCGCCTTGGCCGTGATGTCGAAGGCGGCGGCCATCAGGGCCTTGGTGTAGGCGGTTTCAGGTGTGCTGAAAACCTTTTGCGCGGGGCCGTGTTCTACCACCTTGCCATCCTTCAGCACAATCACGTGATGGGCCAAGGCTTTAACCACGCGCAAATCGTGGGAGATGAACATGTAGGCTAAGTTCCGGCGTTGTTGCAGGTCGCGCAGTAAGTCAACTACTTCGGCCTGTACAGACATATCGAGCGCGGATGTCGGTTCATCAAGGACCAGAAATTTGGGTTCGAGCACCAGTGCGCGGGCGATGGCGATACGCTGGCGCTGGCCGCCTGAAAATTCATGCGGGTAGCGGTGGCGGGTTTCAGGATCTAGTTGCACGTCACGCATGGCAGCGACCACAACGTCATCGCGTTCCTGTGCGCTTAATTTTGGGCGGTGGATTTTGAGGCCCTCGCCAATAATATCGGCGGCCGACATACGCGGGGAGAGGGAGCTGAAAGGATCTTGGAACACAATCTGCATATCGGCACGTAAATCGCGGAGGGCTTTGCCGGATAGGTTTTCGATGTTCGCGCCGTTTAATTTGATAGTGCCGGTTGATGCTAAAAGGCGCAGCAATGCAAAGCCGAGTGTGGATTTGCCGGAGCCGGATTCGCCTACAATCCCCAGTGTTTCGCCAGCGCGGATGGTGAGAGATACGCTATCAACCGCGCGCACATAATTCGCCACGCGGCCAAAGAACCCTTTGCGGATGGGGAAGTGGACTTTGATATCCGCTGCTTCCATCACCACGGGGGCGTTTTGGTTTACCGCTTCCGGCATGCCTTTGGGTTGGGCTGCCAGAAGGCGTTTGGTGTAGCTGTGCTGCGGGGCTTCAAATACATCCAGCGTTTGGCCCTGTTCAACAATTGCACCGCGCTGCATGACGGCAACGCGGGTTGCCATTTTGCGCACGATTGTGAGGTCGTGTGTGATAAGCAATATCGCCATGCCCAGTTTTTCTTGCAACTCCTGCATCAGTTCCAGTATCTGGGCCTGCACGGTGACATCGAGTGCGGTCGTTGGTTCATCGGCGATTAAAATATCGGGGTTGTTTGCCAAGGCCATCGCGATCATCACGCGCTGGCGCTGGCCGCCAGAAAGCTCATGCGGGTAGGCACCCAGGCGCTCGGTCAATTTATCCAAGCCTACCAAGTGCAAAAGTTCGAGTACGCGCGCTTTTGCTGCGATCGGGTCCATCTTCAACATCTCGGCGATTTGTTTTTCGATGGTGTGGAGGGGGTTCAATGCCGTCATCGGCTCTTGGAAAATCATGCCGATATGCTGGCCCCTTACAGTGCGCATGACGGTATCGCCCGCGCCTACAAGATTTTCAGTGTTATAGGCGATACGGCTTTCTTGCCCGTATTCCGTCGTATTTTTGGGAAGCAACTGCATGACGGAAAGGGCGGTCACGGATTTGCCTGAGCCTGACTCGCCAACGAGCGCCAGTGTTTCGCCTTTGCGTAGTTCGAGCGACACGTTTTTGACGGCGTGGAAGCTCTGGTCCTTTCCGGTACGGAAAGTCACATTGAGGTTTTGTATCGTCAGAATCGGTGCGGCCTGTAACATGGCCGCAACTATACCCGAGGCCGTTTGTTTACGCTACCCGTGGCAATGTTTTTGCCATGACGGCCGTGTTTTCAAGGCACCATGCTAGAATGGCTTTTTGGATATGGAGGCGGTTTTCGGCCTCGTCATAGACAACGCTTTGCGGGCCGTCCATCACGGCATCTGTTACTTCTTCGCCTCTGTGGGCGGGCAGGCAGTGCATGAATATCGCATCCGGTTTTGCTTTTTTCATGAGGTCTGCGTTTACCTGATAGGGCCAGAATGCATCCAGATTTTTGCCTTCTTGCCCCATCGAGGCCCATGTATCGGTTACGATGACATCGGCGTTTTTGACAGCATCCTCCGGTTTGATATCAAGGCCGTTGGGGTGGAGTGCGGGCGGCGTTGATAGCGTGAAGGTGAAGCCAAAAATGGGCGCTGCCTCCAGAAATGTTTTGGATACGTTGTTGTGATCCCCCAGCCAGGCGATGTTGAGGCCAGTTATTTTGCCTTTATGTTCTTCGATCGTCATCAAATCGGCCATGATCTGGCATGGGTGGGAGGCGTTGGTTAGCGCATTGATGACTGGCACGCTTGCGTGTTTTGCGAATTTCTCCACTTGTGCGTGATCCGAGATGCGGATCATCACGGCATCGACCATGCGGGATAAAACTTTGGCTGTATCCTTGATGGTTTCGGCGTGGCCGAGTTGTATTTCATTTTTGTTCAGCACAACTGTGTGGCCGCCGAGCTGTTTAAACCCAACCTCGAACGAGACGCGGGTGCGGGTAGATGGTTTGTCAAATATCATGCCGAGGGAAAGGCCGTAAAATACCTGATCCGGTGCCATTTTATGTGCTTTCATTTTATGCGCAGTTTTCAGGATGTTGTGCAGCGTGTGCGCAGGTATATCGGATAGATTGATGAAGTGCTGAATGGTCATGAGTATACCAGCGCGCCTGAGTTCCGTGGCTGCTGGATAGTTGCCAGCCCTGCGTCTTGCGCAATCACTTTCTGCATAAAAACTGACTTGTAGGTTTGGCCGGGTATTCTAACCGCCTCACCTACCTGTTTGTAGCGTGCTTTTTCATTGGCAGTATTACCGAACATTTTGATGCTCGGCATATTATCGGCATTCATTTTTGCGAGAATATGTGTTCTGTTTTCTGCAATAGCTATTGCTTCAATCGCTACAAACAGTGCTTCGATTCCACATTTTTTATGATCGGGGTGTACACCGAAGCATTGAACAATTGCTGTCTTTTTTTTGTCCGTTATCGGGTATCCGTCAAGATTGCTTGCCCCTTCCATATCGGGCAGGGCTATGAGTGCTTGTGCGATCATCTGCCCCCGGTACTCAGGTGCGTCCGAGTAAATGGCAATCGCGTAGTGACCGTTTGCTATGTGTGTCTCGATGCTTTTCCTTGAACGGGGTAGTACAAAACTGGTGTTTGCCGTTACGAGTTCATGTAAACCCATAAATGCATCAAGATCTTTTGCGCCCATGACCAAAGTTGTGGTGTGAGGGTGGCAGGCATGGTTAAAATACGGAGCGCTTGCTGGCGTCTGTGACTCCCCAGGTGCGCTTTCGGTTATGTGCTGGTACATCTGTTTATCTCTATCGTAAAATCGTTAAAAAAACGTGGCTGTGCGATGTGTGAAACGCCGCAAAGACAAGTATTTTCAGCTACTTACGAAGAAATTATGATTTTGGCTGAGGTCACCCGTTTTGCGGTGCTCAGCTACTACGTCGCCGCGAAGCTGCGCGAGCTTCGGATATCCAGTTGATGGTGGACGATGAAATCATGCTGTTATTAAGAGGCAAAGTGGCATGCCCTGTCAATTTTTATTTCAGAGGCAAGCTGCTTTCGACAACCTCGGCAAAGACATCGATGGCAATCGGAAGTATATCGTCATTGAAATCGAAGCCGCTGTTGTGGAGGCTCTTGTTGTGCGGACTGTCTTTGGCTGAGACCGCTTGCCCGATGCGGATATAGGCACCCGGTACTTCCACCAACATGCCGCCAAAATCCTCACCACCCATACTCGGTTCAATTTCACGATATACGTTTTCATTTCCCAAAACGCGCGCGGCTGCATCGGCAAAGATGGTCGTATGTTTTGGGTCGTTGATGGTTGGGTCGATCTCGCGATCGTAAGTCACTTGAATTTCAGTACCGTAAGTTACCCCAACGTTTTTGCAGACTTCTTTTAAGCGCGCTTCTACCAGATCGCGCGTAGCAGGTGACAGCGTGCGGACGGTGCCTGTAATTTTTGCAGCATCTGGGATGATGTTGTAAGCGCCTGTGCCTGCGTTGAAGTTGGTGACTGATATAACTGCGCATTCCTGTGGCGGGACATTACGGCTCACAATAGTCTGCAATTGCATAACAAGAGATGCGCCTATCATGACGGGATCAATGCAGGTGTGCGGATAGGCTGCGTGCCCGCTACGACCTGTCACGATAACCTCGAAATTGTCGACGGAAGCCATAATGGCCCCGGGGCGGATGCCCGCTGTGCCAATCGGCATATAGGGCCAGTTGTGGTAGGCATAGACGGCGTCGCATTTGAGATCTCCTTTAAAGAGGCCGTCTTTCATCATGGCGAAGGCGCCACGGCCGCCTTCTTCTGCAGGTTGGAAAATCAGCAATGTGCGGCCATCAAAATTTTTTGTTTCATTTAGGTACTTCGCAACGCCGAGGAGCGTTGCCGTGTGGCCATCATGCCCGCAGGCGTGCATTTTGCCGTCTATCTTTGAGACCCAGGGCTGACCCGATGCCTCTTTAATGGGTAGGGCATCCATATCGGCGCGGAGCCCAATTGTTTTGCCTGAAGTGTTTTTCTGGCCTTCAATAATTGCAACAATGCCTGTTTTACCAAGGCCGCTTTTGAAGGAGATGCCCCATTCCGTCAGCTTTTTTTCGACCATCGCCTTTGAGTAATGTTCTTCATACATCAGGCCAGGGTTTTGGTGGAGTTCGCGGCGATAAGCCGCAAACTCAGGTAGCATGGGTGGGATTGAATTTCTTTTTGTCATCTTTAAGCCGCTTTTGTCAGCGTTCCTTCGTTTGAAGCGAGTGCCTGCTCGATCATGTGTTTAAACATCTTGATGCCTGTCGTAATGATTTCGTCAGGGAAATCATAGTCAGGGTTATGTAGGTTTGGCCTGTTTTCGCCAGCGCCAAGGCCAAACATGGCCCCTTTGTGCTGTTTCAGAATCTCGCCAAAGTCTTCACCGCCTCTGAAGGGTTTTTCAAGCTGCGTGTAATTGAAGCCGTTTTCTTTTGCTGCTTTTTCTACCATCTCGACCACTTCGGCATCGTTGAAATTTGCGGCAAAATCTTCAAGCACTTCAAGCTCAATTTTCAATTTGTGGCGTTCGGCAATTTCTTGAGCTTTTTTAGAAAAGGTATCCCAAATTTTATCAACGGTTTCATCACGGCACGAGCGTATGGTGTAATGCGCCTCACCATATCCGGGCGACACGCCGGAGGATGAGATACCCATCTGAAAGTGGATCGGAACCACCAGTGCGTATTCTTCCGGTGTGTCAAATTGCGCCTGAACTTCTTGTGAAAGTAGTGTGATCTCTGCAATTGCCAATGACGGATTGGCTCCTGTCTCAGGCATGGCGCTGTGGGATTCTTTGCCTGTAAGCCTGATAGCCATGAATCTTACGGAAGATGTGAACGTGCCTGTTTTACACAGAATTTGATGCTTGGGAAAATCAGGGAAGTTGTGCAGTGAGAATGCAAAATCGGGTTTGATCTTCTGAAAGTTCGGGTGTCTTGAGCATTCGCGTGCTCCG
Organism: Pseudomonadota bacterium; assembly: GCA_009926935.1. Taxonomy (GTDB): domain Bacteria; phylum Pseudomonadota; class Alphaproteobacteria; order Micavibrionales; family UBA1664; genus UBA6145. The sequence goes on from RFNZ01000003.1 coordinate 98,032, forward strand.
GTACCTGTTTCCTCATCAGGTTGATACAGCAGCACGATGCGCCCGCTTTGTGGGCGCTCTTTTGCGTAGATCTGAGCAAGGCCAGCAAGAATCGTCATGTGGCCGTCATGGCCGCATTTGTGCCCTACGCCATCGAATTTTGAGCGATAGGGAATATCGTCGTTTATCTCGTGGATCGGCAGGGCATCCAGCTCGGCACGAATCAAAACAGTTTTGCCAGGTTCTTTGCCGTTATAGACGGCAGCAAAACCGGCGCCTGCCAAAAATATGATTTCGTCAGGCGTTGCGTGCTTTTCAAGATACTCACGAACGTGCTTTGCCGTCTTTGTTTCATGTCTTGAGACCTCAGGGTGCATGTGCAGCCAATGGCGGAGGCGAATGAGCTCATCAAGATTGACGTTCATGTTTGGCATGTTTGCGTGTGCGCTCATCGTAAAATTTTCCTTGCTCAAGATTGGTCGTGCATTGCGCCGGAAAGCTAGGGCAAGAGGACGTTTGCGGCAAGTTCTTCGTAGCGCATTTATTGCGGCGCAATATATTTTACCTATTGTCGTGTGCTGTACGAATTTGCTAGAAGCAGCCACCTTTAATATTTTCGTAATGAGGTTTTTCTATGTCGCGCCCTGCTACTGCACACAAGACTCATCCGTCACACGCCTCTCAGATTTTTGCCGTATCCACACTCCGTATGGAAGATACGCAGGCTGTAAAAGCCATTGCCGATGCGGCTGCCAAAGACGCGAAATATGCCGCTTATTATTACGCCATGCTTGCGCTCTTTATGCCTGATAGCTCGACCGTTGTACGAAATGGGCAGGGTGATGTTACAGGTGCTTCCATCGGTATGTATGACTTTAATTTTCAGCGCCTCATTGTTTCCCACCTTGTGACTGCGCTTGCCGACGACGGCTCAAAAGAAGTGCTTGTTAGAGAGACATTCGCAAGAGCCGCTCGCCACGGGGCTGAAGCGGTTGAATTTAACCTTGATACGCCACATGACGCTGACCTTGCTTCTTCAGTTATTGAAGCTGCTCTCGAGTTTGGACTTGCCGGCCGCGTCATTTTCAATGACGGCGTATTGGCTAAGGCCCCCGCAATTGTAGCTCCTGCTGGGCTTGATACATCCAAGATCGTTTATCGCCATGCAAAAGCGGATGATGCATTCGGCCTTTGGCACCTTGTTAAAAAAATCAACAAGGAGAGCGGCGGCCTTGATATCTATGCTCTGTCTAACTACCAGCGTCTTTGCAGAGATTTCTCGGAGACATGCACGATTGCAGAAATCGATGGGCAGATTGTTGGTTTTGCAACGGGCTACCGCATGCCGGATCAGGATCGCAAGGGCGTCTTCCTGTGGCAGACTGGAGTGCACCCAAACTACGGCGGGAAGGGTATTGCGACCGTTCTCGAGAATATGATCATTGATGCCGTTAAGCCTGACTATCTGAACTTCTCGGTTGAAGCCAGCAATGGCGCTGCAAACAAAACTGCAGCTAAAAAAGCTCAATACATGGGCGTGCCGTTCGCAAACCCATCCGCTATTCCAACGGAAGTTCTGGGTGGCGGGCACGAGGCCGAAGTTATCTATTATGTTGGTCAGACTGGCATGCGTATGACGCCTCCGGGCTTACGTTGATTTATTGACGCCGATACATTCTTGAGAGGCCGGCTTTTAGCCGGCCTTTTTTGTGTCTAACTTTGATCGAAAATTGCAAAGATCGCTTTTTCAGAACTTAAGTCCGGGGCTTCTGGCGATTTTACAAGAAGCCCAGAATCCGGGAGTAAATTAACGTTGCAGCGCAACAAGCAAAGTTATTTCGCATTCCAGCTCGAATGGGTACAAAACACACGCGGTCATGTTGTTTTTTGAACTCTTAGAGGAGATTTTATGCAGCACGAAAAATTCAGTTGGGAATCAGGTGCACGCAGTTATTCCCGCTCGGTGCCGCAGATATTCAGTCGTGCCGAAGGATGCCATCTTTATGACCGGAATGGTAAGAAATATCTCGATTTTCTCTGCGGCGCTGGCACTTTGCTTTTAGGGCATAATCACCCTGCTATTGTTTCTGCCATTCAAGGCGTTTCGCAGCCGATCATGAACAATCTGGATTTGCGCACTGAAGCCGAAGAAAAATTTGCCAATACGCTTTTGCCGCTGTTACCTTTTTCTTGTAAGACCGATGAAATCCGCCTGCATTTTTGCGGGCCTACAGGTGGCGACGCCGTTGAGGCCGCATTAAAGCTTGCCGTTATCAAAACGGGCCGTCGCGGTGTTTTTGCGTTTTCCGGCAGTTACCACGGCATGGGGCAGGGCGCGCTTTCGGTGTCGTCCAGCCATCATTACCGTGATGTCGGGCTTCGTGTTCAGGCAGACGTCACTTTCCTGCCTTATCCATATCCTTACCGGTTCCCGGAGCCTTACAATACCGAGGCTGCGGCTACGCAGTTTTGTCTTGCGCATCTTGAGATGCTGCTTGAAGACGATCACTCAGGCGTGTCATTACCTGCAGCTATTATTATCGAGCCTATGCAGGGTGAAGGCGGCAATATTCCGGCCCCGCCCGAGTTTCTAAAAAAACTGCGAGCTATGTGCGATAAACACGGCATCGTTCTTATCCTTGATGAAATTCAATCAGGGCTTGGCCGTTGCGGTGAGTGGTTTGGCTGCAGCGGTATTGTTGAGCCCGATATCGTTTGTATTTCAAAAGGCATCGGCGGCGGTTTTCCGATGGCTCTCATCGCCTTCAAACAGGATATGAACGTCTGGCACCCTGCTGACCACATCGGTACTTTCCGCGGGCAGCAATATGCGATGACGGCAGGGCAGGCTTTGCTTGCGACTATCCAAAACGAAAACCTTCTTGCGAACGTGAAGGCAAGACATCAACAAATGTCTGCGGCTCTTCGCGATATTGCGAAGGATACAGCGCTTATCGGCCAGGTGCGCGGGCGCGGCCTTTATATGGGCATAGAAGTCGACAAAAATTTTGAAAACCCCGGCATGGTTGCCAAAAGCATTAAAGTTGAAATGCTTGCGCGTGGAATTGTAATGGAATGCGGCGGGCGTCAAGGTGCCGTGTTGCGTGTGTTATGCCCGCTGAATATCACGAGCGATATTGCGCAGACTTTCCTTGAGGCACTGCACGAGAGCATTAAAACCGTCGAGCAAAATCTGCCTTCTGCAAAAACTATGGCGAAAGCCGCTTAATTTAAAGCGCGGTTTTGCGGGGGTCGAAGGCATCGCGCACGGCTTCACCCACAAAGGTAAGCAGGGTCAGCATTACGGCGATTGAAAAGAATGCGGTAATGCCAAGCCACGGGGCCTGCAGGTTGTTTTTGCCCTGCTGTAACAATTCGCCCAGAGATGCCGAGCCCGGCGGCAGGCCAAAACCCAAAAAGTCGAGGGATGTTAAAACCGTGATAGAACCCGTGAGCACAAAGGGCATGAAGGTCAGGGTTGCGACCATGGCGTTTGGTAAAACGTGTCGCCACATGATGGTTGTGTTGTTGACGCCTAAGGCCCGTGCTGCGCGCACGTAGTCAAAATTGCGGGCACGCAGGAATTCGGCGCGAACGACATCGACGAGCGTCGTCCATGAAAACAGCAGCATGATGGCGAGGAGGCTCCAGAAGCCGGGCGTTATGATGGATGCCATGATGATAAGGATGAACAAAACCGGCAGGCCCGACCATATCTCGATAAAGCGTTGCATCAGCAGATCCGTCCGTCCGCCAAAATAGCCTTGTACGCCGCCTGCCATTACGCCGATAACGCTTGATATCATGGTCAGCGCAAGCCCGAACAAAATGGAAATCCGAAAGCCGTAGATGAGGCGTGCTAGTACGTCACGACCTTGGTCGTCAGTACCGAGCCAGTTTTCTCTATCTGGTGCGCTTGGGGCAGGTTTTGGGTTTGAGAAATTGATGGTGTCGTAGTGGTAGCGGATAACGGGCCACACCATCCAGCCGCCTTTTTTCTTGATGAGGTCTTGCACATAGGCATCACGGTAATCGGCCTCGGTATCGAAATCGCCGCCGAGTTCTCTTTCCGTGATCATCTGGAAAACGGGCATTGTTATTTGGCCGTCAAAACCCATTAAAATCGGTTTGTCGTTGGCGATAAATTCAGCTCCGATGCTCAGGAAAAACAGCAGCAGGAATACCCAAAGTGAATAAAAGCCACGCTTGTTGGCTTTGAATTGCTGCAGGCGGCGGGTAGTGACAGGTGATAATTTCATCCGCCGGCCTTTGCGTTGAAATCGATGCGCGGGTCAACCAGAACGTAGGTGATGTCTGAAATGATTTTAAGGACAAGGCCCATCAGCGTAAATAAATACAGTGTACCAAACATGACCGGATAATCGCGGTTGATTGTCGATTCAAAGCCCAGAAGTCCGAGGCCGTCGAGGCTGAAAATCACTTCAATTAGAAGGCTACCTGTAAAGAAAATCGACATAAATGCGCCGGGGAAGCCCGCAATCACAATCAACATCGCATTCCTGAAGACATGGCCGTAAAGCACGCGGTTTTCGGGCAGGCCTTTGGCACGGGCCGTTAATACGTATTGTTTGCCCAGTTCATCGATGAAGGAGTTTTTGGTCATCATCGTGAGTCCGGCAAAACCACTGATGACAATGGCTGTCACGGGCAGGGTGATGTGCCATGCGTAATCAAGGGCCTGTTTCCACCACGGAAAATCGGCCCAGCCATCCGATACAAGGCCGCGTAGCGGGAAAAGGTCAAAGTATCGTCCGCCAGCAAAAAGGATGATGAGTAGGATTGCGAACAGGAAGGACGGCACTGCATAGCCGATGAAGATGACGGCAGAAGACCAGACATCGAATGGTGAGCCGTCTTTTACAGCCTTCCTGATACCCAAAGGAATGGAAATGAAATAGATGAGCAGTGTGGACCAAAGCCCGAGCGTGATGGATACCGGCATTTTTTCAAGGACGAGGTCGATGACCGGTGTATCGCGGTAATAACTTTCACCGAAATCAAAACGCGCGTAGTTTTTTAGCATCAGCCAGAAGCGTTCGTGCAATGGCTTGTCGAAGCCGAATTGCTTTTCAAGTTCAGCGATAAATTCGGGATCGAGGCCCTGTGCGCCGCGATATTTGCCAGCGGCACCTGTGGCTGTTTGTGATTCCTGTGGTTTGGCTGCCTGCGTCGCCATATCGCTGCTGCCGCCTGAAAAACGGGATGTAGCGTCGGTTGATAGGCCCTGCACTTTTGCAATCATTTGCTCGACCGGACCGCCGGGAGCTGCCTGTACGATCAGGAAATTGAGCAGCATTATCCCGAGCAGTGTCGGGATAATCAGCAACAAGCGGCGGAGGATGTAGGCGGGCAAAGACATGCCGCCAATTTAAAGCAATCGTCAGGATTGTAAAAGGCCCTTAGGCGGGTGCACGGCCAGTTAAAAAAGCGCGGTTAGCAGCATCTTTTCGTCTATGTGCATCAATGCTGCGATCGAGTTCTCCCCATGGGTCGCCTATGGGGGCGTCATTCGGCTTATCCAGTTTGAAAGCAAGTTGACGTGGGGTTACGCAGCCATCAGGCAACACCGGATTATCCCAATCGCCTTTTACTTCGCTTGTGGCTGATGCCCTTCCACGGCTGTTTGAGCTTATTAGTGTACCTATTTTTACGTCTGCTCTGTACTCGCCCGGCCGGTTCGGGATGGGAATGAGTAGTGTTCTGGAAGGGTAAGCAGGGCCAAAGGCGCTGAGATCGAGATTATAAGGCTTCTTCCTGAATTTGACGGTTACTCCTGATGGGAGCTGCATTTCTTCCTGTATGCCGTATCCGGCTACGTGCTCACGGATGGCTTTTGCCTGTTTGTGGGAAAAATACTCGAAAGAGTGCGGGAGTATAACGGTTTTGATGCCAGTATTTAAGGCGACGGAATCAATTTCACGCATGGCATCTATAAAGCCGTTAATGAAAGCCTTATTGTATTGGTGGCGGGGATCCAGCTCCAGATATGTCATGGCATTGTTGATCAGGACCATCGGTGCAGCCAGCATAAGGGCGGTTTGATGGTTATCGAAGCGCAGTCCGCGTGCTAAGGCATCCGCTATAAAGTAGCCATCGACCGTGCCTGTGTCATCAAGCAGAGGCATACGTTTGCCGTTGCGATTGAAAGTGGCCAAAAGGTCTTTTGTGCGTGTGTTTGCCATGGGGGCTCCTGCATTTTGGAGCAAGCTAGCAAAACATTATGTATATTTCAAATTATTATATATTTCCCTTCGCTCACGGCTTCACGTTCCAGTGTGAAATCATCCAGAGGCCGCCTGAACCCTCGATAATCGAAAGCGCACCAGTCGACATTTTGCGTTTGTCGCCTTTGGCCATGTCGTCAGCATTGTTGGTGATATGCGGTGCGAAGCGGGCGATGCCGTTTGAGGTGACAACCAGCACGGTTTTTCCGTCATAATTTTTTTCACAGTGATTGGCGAAATCGGACCAGCGGCGGCGGATGATATCAGGCTGTGGCGCCCAGTCCTTCGGCATAATGCTTTCGTGTTCCCACTTGTTATAGGCGGTTGCGCCTATGCGGTTTACGACATCGGGCTCCGCCTTGTTTTCATCGGGGCCGTGATCGATTTCGTCAAACAAATCCGCCTGATGTATGGCGCGCACAATACCGGCCTCTTTGATAATGCCATCCGCCGTTTCAATGGTGCGTTTGAGGCGGGATGTATAAATGATATCCGGTAGGAGATTGTTGTCTTTCAGGTAGGCGCCCAATTTCTTTGCCTGTGCGTGTCCGCTCTCAACCAGTTCTAAATCCGTCTTTGCGCCTATGCGGCGCGGCGTTTCCGTGGCTTCAAAGGTGTTGCCGTGGCGGGCAATAATAAGTTTTACGGTCATGATGAAATAGCGAGTATTTTTTTAGCGCGTTCAAGGTCTTCAGGGCTGTCGATACCGTGATGGATTGGCAGGTCAGGATTAATATCGATACACTGGACGGGGATATAATTTTCTATGAAACGAAGCTGTTCCAGGCCTTCGAGGGCTTCGTACGTGCCTTCCGACATGTTGGTAAAGCGCTCGAGCACGGATACTTGATAGCCATAAAGTCCTACGTGCTGGTATACGGGCGAGAAAGTTGTTTGTTTGCGCAAATCGTCTTCGTTGCGGATAGAAGGGATGATGTTTTTTGAAAACCAGAGGGCGCGGTTTTGCGTGCTGACAGCAACCGTGGTGCCGGAAAAAGGCGTTGTTTTTTTTGCTTCACGGAGCGCGTCAAGCTCATTCCAGCGCAGGCGCTTGACGGGTGTTGCGACTTTTGTTGCAGGCTGGTTCCAAAATTCGTCAAGGACGGCTTTGAGGATATCGACGTGAAGCAGAGGCACGTCACCCTGAAGGTTGATAACAATATCGTCCGACATGAGGCCGATTTTATCGGCGGCCTCGATAACGCGGTCCGAGCCCGTGCGGCAAGTGGTCGGGGTCATGACGGCGGTGATGTTGTGTTTGCTGCAGTAGGTCTCAATACGGACGTCATCCGTTGCCACGACGATTTTAACATCCGGGTCGCCGGCAACGGCGGCTACGGCCTTATCGTAGACGTGCTGGATCATGGGCTTGTCACCCAAAAGTGCCAGAGGTTTGCCCGGAAATCGTGAGGACGCGTAGCGGGCAGGTATGATGATTGCAATAGCCATGAAGCCCCTAAATAACGAAAACGATCTATTTTAGTGTGCTTTGCGGCTTCGCCCTAGGGTTTTTTTGCCCACCAGGTATCCGTGATGCCAAGGTCATAGGGGGCCTGCTTTTCGGGCCGGCCAAATTGGCCCCAGTAAGCTACTTTCCAGACGTTGGTATGCCATTGGGGAATAACGTAGTGGCCTGCGAGCAAAACGCGATCGAGCGCCTTTGTTGCTGCAGTCAGTTCATCCTGAGTGGAGGCTGTTGCGATCAATTCGCAGAGTTTATCGACAACAGGGTTTTTGATGCCGATCAGATTGCGCGAGCCTGGCGTATCCGCTTTGTCCGAGCCCCAGTATTCACGCTGCTCGTTACCTGGGCTCAGTGACTGGCCAAAACCTGAAACTGTCATGTCAAAATCAAAATCGTTCATGCGTGCGACGTATTGTGTTGTATCGACTACACGGAAGCGTGCATCAATACCGATGCGTTTTAGGTTGCGCGTGAACGGCAGAACCCAGCGTTCAAACTCGGGTTGGTTATCTACAATTTCAAAAGACAGGCGGACGCCGTTTTTAGAACGGACACCATCCGTGCCAATCATGTATCCGGCTTCATCAAGAATTTGCATGGCGCGGCGCAGATTATCGCGCGGCTGGCCGCTACCGTCCGAGATAGGGTTTTTGAAAGCTGTCGTAAAAATCTCGGAAGGAAGGTCTTTTTCAAACTGTTTTAGAATTTCCAGTTCACGGCCTTCCGGCAAGCCGCGGGATGCGTAGATGGAGTTCTCAAAATAGCTGGAAGTACGTTTATAGGCGCTGTGTGCAAGGGCCTTGTTTGACCACTCAAAATCGAATGCATACTGAAGTGCCTCGCGTACTTTTGGGTCTGAAAAAACAGCCCTGCGCGTATTCATGACAAATGCCTGCATACCAGCGGGCAGCTTGTTTTCGATTTCCTCTTTCTTGATCTGGCCATTTTTTACTGCCGGAGCGTCATAGCCTGTGGCCCAAATTTTTGCCACGTGTTCCTGTCGCACGTCGTAACGGTTAGCAAAGAAAGCCTCAACTGACACGGTCGTATCTCGATAGTAATCGATGGTGACGGTATCGAAATTGTAGCGGCCTTTGCTGACAGGCAGGTTTTCGCCCCACCAGTTTTTAACACGCTCGAATGTCAGGCTGCGTCCGGGTTCTATTTTTGTGAATTTGTAGGGCCCACTGCCGAGTGGTGCTTCAAGCGTAGTTTCCTCAAATTTCCGATTTTCCCAGTAATGCTTGGGAAGAACGGGCATCTGACCAACGGTCAAAGGCAGCTCGCGGTTGCCGGCTTTTTTGAACTTGAAGGTTACGCGCTTATCATTTTCGGCGATTACTTTTTCAACATCTGCATAGTAAGCGGCATAAAAGGGTGCGCCTTTTTTGGTGAGTGTTTCAAAGCTCCAGACAACATCGGCGGCGGTTACGGGCTTGCCGTCGTTCCAGATAGCTTCCTTGCGGATGTTAAATGTAGCCGACGCACGGTCGTCCGGTACTTCAATGCTTTCCGCCAGTAGGCCATATTGGGTGAATGTTTCATCCGCCGAGCCAGTTAGCAGGGTTTGAAATACAAGACCTGCGTCCGATGCCGAAACGCCTTTGACGATAAAAGGATTGAGGCTGTCAAATGTCCCTACGGCTGAAAGGCGCAGAGTGCCTCCCTTCGGCGCGTTTTCGTTCACGTAGTCAAAATGTGTGAAGCCGGGTTTGTATTTGGGTTCACCGTGTATGGCGATACCATGTACGGCTTCTGCCGCAAAAACAGGCAAAGAAACGAGCGTAGCCAATATGAGAACAAAACAACGGAACATAGACCCTCAGATTTTTTTGAATGTCCGAATGTACACGAAAACAAAGCAATGTTTTAGTGTCATTTGAGGGTTATTCGTGGTTAAATTTTTTCATGAAGATCTTGTTTGTCTGCACGGGGAATATCTGCCGCTCTCCTACGGCGCATGGCGTTTTCAGGCATAGGGCGCGTCAAGCTAGCCTTGATGTCTACTGCGATTCTGCGGGCACACATGCCTATCATGTGGGCGAGCCGCCTGACAGGCGTTCAACCCGTGCTGCGGCTTTACGCGGGTATGATCTTTCGGATATTCGGGCCCGTAAGGTTGTGGCCGATGATTTTGAGAGTTTTGATTTTATTTTGTGCATGGATTCCGGGCACAAGCAGATTTTAGAGCGTGTAGCGCCTAAGCATGGGACCGCGAAAATCCAGATGTTTGATATTCAGGATGTCGCGGACCCATATTACGGCGGGGAGGACGGTTTCGAGCGTGTACTGGACCAAATTGAAGCAGCCTGTGACCGCTGGATATCTACACTACAAAACCATGTAAAAGCCCCGTAGGGCGGGCATGCCCCTCTATTGCCGCGTTTACCCGGGCTGGGTCGATGCGGTTTTCGGCGTGTTCTGATTTTAGTTCTTCCCAGTGGATGCCTGTGACATTCCACAAGACGTCGCAGCCAAAATTTATGGCTCCAGCTACATCGGTTACGAGCGAGTCTCCGATGGCCAGAATTTTTGATTTATCGGGCCTCCCCAGCATATCCCACGCCTGATCATAGACGGGGCGGTAGGGTTTACCGATCCAGATGACATGCCCGCCTTGATTTTCATACCATTCGGCAAGCGTGCCTGCGCACAAGTGCAGCCTGTCGCCGTGGCCTACAACGCGGTCAGGGTTACCGCATACAAAGGGTATTTGCCTTTTGAGAGCTTTTTGAAGAACCGATTCATAGTGCTCAAAAACGGCATCGTACGGCACTAGTGCGCCGTACATGAATCCTGCCTCATGCACATCATACACTCGCGGGCAGTCAAGGTTTTCAAGGGCGCTCGGTTTTTCGTCATCCCAGAATGTATAAACCTTCTGGCCTGTGTGGTGCTCGCGCATATATGCCCATGCGGCTTCACCGGATGTCAGGATATGATTGTAGTCTGAGGGCGGTATGCCAATCGGGGTTACTACTTTTTCTACGACGCGTGCTTTACGGTTGGGTGAGTTGGATAGCAAAAGAGTCTGCTTGTTTTGGCTTTTCAGCCAGCGCATCGCTTCAGCCGCACCGCTATATGCGTTGATGCCATCGTGAAGTACGCCCCAGACATCGATGATAAAATGGTCGTATCGATCTGCAATTCCTGAAAGACCATCGTAAACAGGAGGGATACTCATTTGTGGTCGGCCCCAATTGCATCTTTCAATGTTTTGAAGCCGTCACGATCGAGCAGTCTTAGGAGGCCGGTTTTTATATCCGTGACCAATGCGGGCCCATGGAAAACAAGGGCGGTATAGAGTTGTACAAGGCTTGCCCCCGCCCTGATTTTTGCATAGGCGTCGGTGGCTGATGCCACACCGCCAACGCCGATGACGGGAAGTTTTCCTTTTGTTTCGGCGTAAATGCGGGCAATGGCGTGGGTTGATTTCGCTTTTACATGCGGGCCCGAGAGGCCGCCCGTTTGGCCGCGGAAGTTTTGCGGCAGGCTTTCCGGCCTATCCAGCGTTGTATTGCCTAAAATGATGCCGTCTATGCCAGCTTCCAGCAAGGTGGCGGCCAGTTCGGTTATCTGGGCATCCGTAAGGTCGGGCGCGAGTTTGATTAAGACCGGTTTTGTGCCCGTTATTTTTTTGAGATCCCGGATGAAGGGGATTAAAAAATCAGGCTTTTGCAAATCCCTTAAGCCCGGGGTGTTGGGGGATGAGATGTTGACGCTCAGATAATCGCAAACGGGTGCAAAGTGTGTGGCCAGCTTTAAATAGTCGGCGGCCGGATCTTCGGTCGTTTTGTTTTTGCCGATATTGATGCCCACGATCTTTTTTGGGGTTTTATACTTCTCGCAAAAGCGAGTGTAGTTTTCCGCAAAAACATCAGCGCCTAAACCGGGGAAACCCATGCGGTTAATAACGGATTGGCTTTCGGTATCCCGAAAAACGCGGGGTTTCGGATTACCTTCTTGTGGCAGCGGGGTTACGGTGCCGGCCTCGGCAAAGCCGAAGCCCATTGCAAAAATGCCTTTCAGCGCCTCGGCATTTTTATCAAATCCGGCGGCAAGGCCAACGGGGTTTGAAAAAGTAAGGCCAAAGATGGTTTGTTCCAGCCGTGCATCATCAGGTGCTGAGCATCTAGGGTATGCGCCACTGGCCAAGGCCTTGATGGTCAGGCTGTGGGCCATCTCGGGGTCCATGCTGTGGAGGACGGGGCGCAGAAGTGAAAAAGCAAGGCTCATGCTTTTTCATCCAGTTCGCGGATGGTTTTAATGCCGATTTTCATGTAATCCCAGCCCGTGATAACGGTCAGGATGGCGGCTATCAGCAAGCCCCATTGACCGATTTCAAGGGTGTAGGGAAGTATCACTTCGCCGTGCGGGCCGATAATAAGAAAGCCTATGGCGACCATTTGGGCTGTCGTTTTCCATTTAGCCAGTTTTGAAACCGGCAGTACGATTTTATGGGGCCCTAAAAATTCGCGTAAGCCCGCAATAAGGAATTCACGCATCATGATAACGATCGATGGGATAAGCCAAAACCCCGGCGTGCGGTCAAAGCCGGCCAGCATCACAAGCGTGGCTGCAATAAAAAGTTTGTCGGCGATGGGGTCCAGAAAGCGGCCAAAGGCCGACATCTGGTTCATGGTGCGGGCCAAGTAGCCGTCAAAAAAATCGGTGATGGCCGCTAGCGTATACAAAGCAAGCGCGAGCCAAATGGCCCATGCCTCCTGCATGTAAAATAAACCCACAAGCGGCGGGATGATGGCAATCCTGAACATTGTCAGGATGTTAGGGATGTTGAAGAGCATGGTGTTTCTTAGGACAGTTTGGTGTTGCATACAACAATGTGAAGCGCATGTTCACTGAAGAAAAACCATACTGCTTATGTTTTCATAATATGAAAGCCACGGTATACGCTTACCGTAGGTCTTTTGCGAGCGCAGCACTAGCCCATTAGAAGTTCTTATTTTTTCTTGTTGGCAACCGCTTTGGTTTGGGCCGGAATAGGCTCGGACTGGCTTTGGGCTTCAGGGTCACGCAGAACGTATCCGCGGCCCCACACCGTTTCGATGTAGTTGAGCCCGCCCGATGAATCTTCAAGCTTTTTGCGCAGCTTGCAGATGAACACGTCGATGATTTTTATCTCAGGCTCGTCCATGCCGTTATAAAGGTGGTTGAGGAAGGTTTCCTTGGCCAGCGTCGTGCCCTTACGCAAGGCCAGCAGTTCAAGAATGCCGTATTCCTTGCCGGTCAGGTGGACGGGTTTGCCGTCAATATCAACCGTGCGGCTGTCCAGATTGACGATCAGGCGGTCGCCCACTTTGATCTGGTTCTGGCTGTGTCCTTTGGAGCGGCGGATAATGGCCTGAATGCGGGCCATGAGCTCGCGCTTGTCGAAAGGTTTTGTCAGGTAGTCGTCGGCGCCAAAGCCGAGGCCCTTGATTTTATTATCAAGCTCGGAGAGGCCGGAAAGGATTAGGATTGGCGTTTCGATCTTGCCGGCGCGGAGCTTTTTAAGAACGTCGTAGCCGTCCATGTCCGGCAGCATCAGGTCAAGGATGATGATGTCGTATTCATAGACTTTACCGAGGTCGAGGCCTTCTTCGCCAAGGTCGGTTGTGTCGACGACGTGGCCGTCGGATTTAAGCATCATTTCGATGCTTTTGGACATTGAGCTGTCGTCTTCTACGAGCAGAACGCGCATGGAAACCTCACGATGGCTGTTTAGTGTTTTACATCACTATGTTAATCTTAGTTAAAATTTTAACAAAGTTTAACAACCCGCACAATCAATAAGTTTTTATGCCGCTACCTGAGTTATGTTTTTAAGGCCCCCAAAAACCCTGAACTGTCGCGATTTGCCGCTGGATAGCTTGTTCTGAGCCTTCTTGCAGGCGGTTCTGCTCTAGCTTTATCCATCAGGTATTCCAGCTCTGCCGGGGGGCGCAGACGGTAGCCGCGCCCGTGCAGGGTATGGATAAGAATATGCCCAAAACCCTCAATATCAGGGTAAAGGCCGCCCAATTTTTCGCGAAGTTTGACCATGGCTACGTCAACGCCCTTGGTATCGTGGGTATCGAGTAGCATTTCACGCTTCATGACCTGGCCTGGGCTCGACATAAGGGCTGAAAATAGATGGTTTTCGCTTGGGGTTAAATGTATCGGGTTATCGATCATAGGGTGATTGACCACCCCCAAGGCCGCATCGTAGCTAAACGCGTATTCTTTTGGCGCATTCCCATCGAATTTGACGGCATCCAGTACCATAAACGCCTCGGGCTTGATATGGCGGCCAACGCCCCACAGCCTTTCGATTTCGCCAAAGCCGTTTCTTGCAAAAATGTCTTTTAACCTGCAGCAGAAGACATCAATGATCTTGGCTGCCGGAGGGGTGTATACATACCCTTTTGATTTGGCGTTTGCTATTTCGTCTTTATAGACTTCGCGCATGAGCAGGTCGATCGGTAGATATGAGCCGTGATAGCGCGCAAGTGCTGCCAGAATCGTCACGTGTTTTTCGGTCAGATCTGTGACGGGCATGCCATTGGGCAGACTGAGAGACGAATGGTCTGTATCGATGGTTATGTTTCCAAACTTCAAGATTTTATCGGTACTTGGTGTAAAGAGCTCGGGCGAGCGTATGCCGCTCATTATCCGTTTGTCACGGATGGCGTGCATAAGGCTGCGCAGGGTCCGGCTGCGGCTATGTGGTTTGAGGCCAAGTGCCAGCGATTCCGGGTCCTGCGGTAGTTCGGCATAAACAAGGTCTGCCCCTTTGGCCATGCCGTTAAACAGGGAGCCTGTCTTAAGTGTTGCTGCAGTGTCGTGTGAAGGAAGGTCATAGTATAGCGCCACCAGTTTATGTGGGTTGGCTGCCTTGAAACGTGCCATTTCATTCGCCATGTCGGCTTCTAAAGTCACGTCGTTGATATGCTGGGCGATTATGATCGCATCGCAGTTATGGGTCCGCTTGTTTTCGCATAGTGAGTCGCCGTTGTTATCAGCAAAGAAATTTTCAACGAGCGGGTTGAGGATAATACAGCTGTCGCTGCCGCTTGCGTTTGTAATACGAGCGCCTACCGACATTTTTCTTTCGATGTCTGCAAACAATGCTTTTCTTTTTGGCTCGGGCAATGTTTTGGGTATGTAAACACCAACGCGCATGGCTGTATTTTCCTTGAAGTAGTTTGACGTAACCCTATGAGCGTCTTTTGCTTATGTCAATCTACTGGAATCCTGTGAGCTGCATCCGCATTGTGATAATATGGTTCTCGTACCTTAACCCAGTAGATTGTCCATGGTTAGCTCTACCCCTTCGGAAGACATGGCACGCATGCGTGTCGACACTATTCTTGCGGCTATTGATGCCATTCAGCCTGCCGTCATTTATGGCAGTGTTACCAAGGTGTTGGGCTTGATGGTTGAGATAACAGGTTTTCCTGACACACTGTCCATCGGTTCGCGTGTTACGCTGGTACCGGAAGACGGGCGCCGCATTTCCTGCGAGGTTGTCGGCTTCAGGGAAAACCGTGCGCTTGTGATGCCTTTTGCCCCGCTTGAAGGTATCGGTCTTGGCTGCCGTGCCGAGATAGGGCAGGCACGCCCTGTTATCTATCCTTGCGAGGCATGGCTCGGGCGTGTGATCAACGCGCTTGGTGAACCGATTGACGGCAAAGGCCCGTTACCCTCGGGTGATCACGCCATGCCCCTTAAAGCTGCGGCTCCGCAGGCCAATAAACGCCAGCGCATGGGTGACAAGCTGGATCTGGGCGTCAGGGCGGTCAATTGTTTTCTCTCGGTCTGCCGCGGGCAGCGTATGGGTATTTTTTCAGGTTCGGGTGTCGGTAAATCGGTTCTGTTGTCGATGATGGCGCGTTATACGGCGGCGGAAGTTGCGGTGATCGGGCTCATCGGCGAGCGAGGGCGCGAAGTTCAGGAATTTCTGGAAGACGATCTCGGCGAGGAGGGACTTGCGCGCTCGGTCGTGATTGTGGCAACGGGTGATGAGGCGCCGCTCATGCGCCGGCAGGCTGCTTACTTGACCATGACGGTTGCCGAGTATTTCAGAAGCAAGGGCGAAGACGTTCTTTGCATGATGGATAGTCTGACCCGTTTTGCGATGTCGATTCGTGAGATCGGCCTTTCGGCTGGCGAGCCACCGACAACCAAGGGTTATCCACCCTCCATGTATAACGAGATGTCACGGTTGCTTGAACGTGCGGGCCCAGGTGAAGACGGGCATGGCAGCATCACGGGCATCTTTACGGTGCTTGTTGAAGGTGACGATATGAACGAGCCTGTTGCGGATGCCGTGCGCGGTATTGTTGACGGGCACATTGTAATGGACCGTGCGATTGCCGACCGCGGGCGTTATCCCGCAATCGATATCCTCAAATCCGTTTCGCGTTCCATGCCTGCGTGCCAGAGCAAAGAGCAGTGGGAGGCGGTCAAGCGTGCCAAGCAGCTGATTACCACTTACGAAGACATGGCCGAGCTCATCCGTCTCGGGGCTTACCGTCGCGGGGCCGATCAAAAAGTGGATGAAGCCGTAAAGTATTATCCGATTATCGATGAGTTTCTGGCGCAGATGAAGGATGACCGTACGGCTCTTGATGAAGGTTTCAAGCGCCTACGGAAGCTTTTGGATATGGGGTAAGCCATGGCCGATTTGGCGCCACTGATCCGGTATCAGAAGTACCAGCTTGATGAAAAGCAGCGTTTTATTGCACGGCTTTATGCCGAGGCCGAGAAAATTTATAACCACAAAGAACGCCTGCTGACCGAGCTCAAGCATGAGCGCAGTTTTGTCGATGCGTCTGATGACCCTAAAGTCATTACCGAGTTT
Source organism: Pseudomonadota bacterium (assembly GCA_009926935.1). Classification (GTDB taxonomy): domain Bacteria; phylum Pseudomonadota; class Alphaproteobacteria; order Micavibrionales; family UBA1664; genus UBA6145. The sequence continues at coordinate 114,563 of RFNZ01000003.1, forward strand.
CTGACCTACCAGAACCAGATGAAAAAGCGTGTCGAGCTTGCCGATGTTGAGATAGGCCGGATTGATGCGCGCTTGGATGTGGCTCGTGAGGATCTGCGCGAGAATTTCGCGGAACTCAAGAAATTTGAAATCGTGCAGCGCAGACGTCTTGAGAAAAAGCGGCGTGAGATGGACCGGCGTGAGGCCGCACTCTTTGATGCCGTGGCTATTGATGGTTTCCGCCGTCGTCTGGAAGAAGGCGCGTTAACTTAAGTGCAGTATGTTTTTTGGTAAAAGATGCGTTAGAGCAGGCAGCGGATTTAGTTCATCGTCGTCGACCAGCATCTCAAGGCGGATTTCCTCACGTAAAACGCGGTCCCATAGTGTTCTTTTTGCAATGTGTGGTAGCTCATTTGGTCCCAAGCCACTGGCAATGAGTCTTTTTTCGAATCCTTTGATATCCGATGAGACGATATGTACCGGTTGTCCAATGCTTTGGACATGCCTTAAAAAGCTGAGTATTGGTGCCTGAAGGGCCAGATGGGGGTATCCATCGAAGAGCGTTCCGTGGCAATCAAAGAAAACACCTCTCAGGATTTTTGGATTGGCCTCATGCCGCTGCATCTTGCGTGCGTGGCGTGCCCAAATTGAGCTGGCATCCTGACGTGACCATGGATAACGCATAAAACCTCACGAGTTATGTCTACTGTGTAGTTGAGTTTGCTGAGAGATTCAAATTTTTTCAAATACGCGCTCCTGAAGTCTGAATTCTTTATTGTTTTGGAGCGTGTTATAATCGAAGGCATGCGCCTTGGGTTCATTATCTTCTGCTGTCTTTTGTTTGTGGTTGGCCTGTTCATGATCGGGCCGGGCAATGATGCCGCCAGCGGGCAAGACTTAACCGCTGCTATCAGGAAACCCGTTGTCCTTGAGTTGTTTACAAGTCAGGGGTGTTCTTCCTGCCCGCCTGCGGATGCGCTTTTAGCTGCGTTGGCACAGAGCCCACACGTTATTGCACTCGGCTGTCATGTGACTTACTGGGATCATACTAGCTGGAAAGACACGCTTTCCATGGATGAGTGCACAGCCCGTCAGCGCAATTATGATCTTACCCTTGATAAGGGTGTTTATACACCGCAGCTTGTCGTGAATGGCGGGGCTGGGCTTATCGGTTCCCGCAAGAGCGAGGTATTAAAAGCTATAGACCAGGCTTCGCCGCTTCAGCCCGTGTACGTCAAATTTCAGTCCTCTATTGCGACAATACAACTACCTCATCTTGATGCCAAAGGTACTTATGGTGTTACGGTTTTTGGCAAGCTGCGCGAAAAAGTACAGGCCATAGGGCGTGGTGAAAACGGCGGCAGAACCATTACCTATGCTGCTCCCGTTACCCAGATTGTATCGCTGGGGCCTTGGGATGGTACGGCTAAAACCATGAGTGCCAATTTTGATACCGAGGCTGATCTTGCCGTCGTGCTTGTTCATGATGCCAGTACCAATGCTATTGTTGCGGCAGGTCAGGCTCTTGTCGTGCGTTGATTTTGAGGGCCTTCAAAATCAACCCATCCTTTGCGTTCGGGCGAGGCATTAAAGAAAAGCTGCCCTGCAAATCCTATGCCCTCAAGCGCGTTTGCATAGCGGGCACGTACGTTTTCACGCATGGCGGGGCTTAGGGGTTTTTCGGTCCTGAGGGTTACATCCAGTTTTTTATCGATCGAGAGGCCGTCTATCTGCAAGTCGCCCATTCGTGTCAGGTTTACATCCATTACAAAGCGCGTGCCGGATTTTTTTTGCCCAGGACTACCTTCGGCATCTCTTTCAAAAGTCCGGCTGTGAAGTGCGATACGGCTGATCTCCTGACCATAGATCATTGGCAGTGTCAGGGATTTCCATTCTCCTTTTGGGGCATCGGCGTTTTCGCGCGATTGGGTTGAAAAATCCGAGGTTATGCGTGTCAGCGCTTCACCGCGCTTGATCGTGCGCAACATATCGGTGGTTTTTTCGCCAAGCCACTGTGTGATGTCGCCACCACGCAGTGCGGCTACGAACATCAGTACCGGTGCCGTAAAGGCGGCACCTCCGGGTTTTGGCAGGGCTGCTTGCAGCAAAGGCAGTGTCGTTTGCCCCTGTGGTTCCGAATGCAGAATGCCGAGCGCGTCATCAAGCGATGCCCATGCCTGCGAGGTAGCAAGAGATAAAGAAGCTGGTGCCGATGCCGGTGTTGCTGCAAGCGGTTGTGTTGCCGGAAGAACATCAAGGCGCAAGACCGTCGCGGGGGCAAGTCCGCGGGCGGGAAACTGCAATACCATTAATGCCTGAGCCGGTTTTTGTGTTCCGTCCGGCATTGTCGTCATGGTCGAGAGCTCAAGTACAGGCAGGCCTTGGGGCGTTTGGCCTGCGACCGTTGCGAACATGACAGGCGATGTTGATGTGCCATGCAGCAGCGTTGCCATTTGAGGATTTTGGACGCTGATCATCGGCGCAGTCGGTAGGAGGGCTGTTACCCTTACATCTGTTGCGGGGACTGTCTGATGCCCCTGTGCCAAGGCAGGCACGGTTATCGCTTGCTGATGCGGGAGAGGTGTCAGGTGAAGTGGCGTTTCGGTTCCCTTGCTCAATACGGGCGCCAGGGCGGGTGCTGCGTTTTGGATAGTAACCATTACGGGCTTTATCGTGCCTTGAGATATGCCAGCTACAGGTGTCTCAGGACTGGCGAGCAGAGGTAAAAGCTGGCGTGTAAGTGTATCGGGCACGCTATTTAACGGCATGCCAAGGTTTGTTTTGATACCAAGAATCGTCGCGAGAGATGTCTGCAAGGGCGGTGCGTTTAACGGCACATCAGCGCCCGGGAATATCAGTGCTGACGGGGTTCCCGTGATCTGGAACGTATTCTGCGTTTGCGCAGAAGCGGCTTGTGAAAATGCAAGAGAAGGTTGAGGTGTGTTTTGCGGCATAGTCAGAACAGGTTGCCCCGATAAAACAGGCGTAAGCCTTACCAGTTGCCCTATGACTAGCGGTTTTTGGGTAAAGACAGGGGCCGGTTGAGGTGGTGTTTCCGGTGTGTTTGCCGTCTTGAGTGCTGATTGAAGCGATGTTTTTAAAAACTCCAGAAGACCTTTAGGGCTTACCGGAGCCTCTGATATGGGTGCTGATATCTGCGGTTGCGTTTGTGGCGCCTGTGTATTTAGAGGTTGCGCTGTTTGCGGGATGCCGGTTTTTTGAGCAGGCGGCATGACGATTGGCTGAGAGATGGGTGTGGTTACTGTTACTGCGGGTGGGTTTGCGTTAGGCAAGGGCTGTTGCGGTTGATTGACGGTAGGAAGCGGTGTTGCTGCGGGTTGTTGCGGAAGGCGCGGCGTATCAGGCGGTAGCTGCGGCAAGGTTACGTTTACGGTGCGGGGCGGCGTGCCTGCGGGTATCTGCACTTCCACGGTTTGCCCGCGTTGGACGGTCTGCCCTTCAGGCAGTTTGACATCGATCGGCCCACGCGGGGTTGCAATACGCACCGTGCCGTCCGGATTTTGGGCTATGACTTCGCCTTTGAGTGTGATGGCCCGGTCTGTTGCCGTCAGGTTTTCAGGCAGTTTTACAACCTGTGCGCTTACGACTTCCCCCTCCGCAGGAGGTTGAGTTTGGGCCTGTGGCGGCGCGGGCGGAAGTGGTGGCTGGATGGTGGTCACAGCACCATTTTAGCAGTTCGCTTAAGCAGCGGCAGCCTTTTTGAGCGTTTCATCAACGTAGCGGGCGATTTTTTCAATATCGCTGGCTGCTTCGCAGTTGGGCGAGCGGATGAGAAGCGGCGTCTGGTTACGGATGCAGTCCTTCACCTTCGGATCGTGGCGAACCATACCGGCCATGGGCGGCGAGAGGCGCAAGAAGTTTTCACAGGCCTTGAGCAGTGTTTTGTATGTCTTTTCGCCCTCAATCACGTTCTGTGCCTGATTGACGACGATGCTGATATTGCGCGACATGCCTGCGGCTGACCCCAGCTTGATGAAGGCATAAGCATCGGTCAGGGATGTGGGTTCATCGGTTGCTACAAGCATCGTGCGGGTGGCGGAAGCTGCCATCATGCGTACCGTACGGTCCACACCGGCGCCAAGGTCGATGACCACGCTGTCGTATTCGTGGCTGAGATCCATCAGCTGGTCGCGCAGCATCAGCAGGCGCTGCGTGGGCAGAGCCGAGAGCGATGCCTGGCCCGAGCGTCCGGCTACAATGTCAAACCCGCCTTCATCGTAACGCTGGACGACCTTATCGAGGCTGAGGCGGCCGCGGATGACGTCGTTCAGGTCTCGCTTGGGCATAAGGCCCAGCTGCACATCCACGTTAGCAAGCCCTAGATCGCCGTCAAACAGCAATACTTTTTTGCCCTGTTTTGAAAGTGCGTGGGCGAGGGAGATGGAAAACCATGTCTTTCCCACCCCGCCTTTGCCTGAGGCAACGGCTATCACGTTATGGCCTCGTGTGAAGCCGCCTGTTTGTATGTTGTTATTGTCTGCGTTCTGCACGACGATTGCTTCGTTCATGGCGTCCTATCCTGTACGTCTGATGGATTTGTTGGGGGCCGTTTGGGCGGCTCCGCGGGTGGTTGAGGGTCTTCCGCGCATGGATGGCGGCAGAAGGAGATTGGAAAGACTTTGGGCTGACAATGTGACGATGCCGTCAGCTACCATTGGTGTATTTGATGCTTCGGAAAAAGCAATGCCGGAACGGCTGGCCGCTGCAAACAGTCCGCCCATACGCCTTGCTATATCAAGGCGTGTAGGCAGTAGGCGTTGGACGCCAAGCACGGCAAAACAACGCGCCATCTCTGCGGATTCCTCGGCGTCACCACCTGCTGCCATGACCATCACCGGTTCAACCGCGCCGCTATCCATGAGGCCAGCCAAGCCCCGCATATCATCGACATCAAAGGGGTTGCAGCCGCCAGTATCAATCAGGACCATGTCGCAGTCGCGGGTGGTTTCAAGGTGGGCGCGGAGTTCTTTTGCGTTACGTGATTTCTTGAGCTGGATTTGCAGAAGCTTGGTAAAAGCTTCCAGCTGCTCTACGCCGCCTGCGCGGATTGTATCCGTTGAGATCACGGCGGCTTTACGCCCAGCCATTACGGCCCGGGCAGCCAGTTTTGCCGTGGCCAAAGTTTTGCCGGCGCCTGGGGCCCCAATTAGCATCAATGCCTTGTGCGATTTGAGAGGCAGCGGGGCGAACGAGAATGTTTGCTCAAGGGCTGCACGCAGGGCGCTTTGCGGGTCCGGCATGCCCATCAGGGTTGCCGTTGAGAGTACGTTGTCGCTGATATCGGATGGGAAACCGTGGCGTAAGAGCGTATCCGTCAGTACTTCGTTGATTGCATCTTCCGCGTCTTCCTCCAGATCGTATTGCAGGTAATCCTGAGGGATGCCTGCGCTGGGGCGGCGCGCGGTACGCGGTTTGGGTGCGATTTCAAAAGCGGGGCCGTCATCCATGCGATCGATCGCGGCGGTTACGCGCACACTGCGGCCGCCATTCTCCTCACGGGTGGCGACAATAATCGCATCCTCACCCAGTGCTTCGCGGATCATTTGCATCGCTTCCGTCATGGTCTTTGCATAAAACGATTTTAGCCGCATGGATTGGCAGCCTTTGAACGAATCATAAGGAAATTATCAGGCCTGATTCGTTAAAAGTCCAGTGATACAGCGGGGTTGGGGGGTAGGCGGCTTTTACCGTGCCCTCAACGCAAAAGTCTTAAAATTTTATTAACGTTAAATCTGCCCAACCGTCTTTATGCGGACTTTGGGGTGAATTTCGTTCTGTGACATGACTACGGTCGAGGTCCTGAAACGCTCGATTACCGAGCGTACGTAGGGCCTTATGCCGGGTGATGTGAGCAGGACAGGGGCTTCACCGCGGCTTTGGAAATCTTCATAGATGTCACGGACACGGGCGATAAACTGCTGGAGCTGCGAGGGGGGCATAACCAGCTGACGTTCCTCGCCTTCGCCCATCAGGCTGTCGGCGAATGCCTGTTCCCAGTCCGGCGATAGGGTTACGAGCGGTACCACGCCGTGCACGTTCATGTTGGATGTACATATCTGGCGGGCAAGGCGGCTGCGCACATGTTCGGTAATCAGGGCCACGCTTTTTGTATAGAGCGCGGCCTCCGATATGCCTTCCAGTATGGTTGGCATGTCGCGGATGGAAATGCGTTCCGACAGAAGGTTTTGAAGCACACGCTGAAGGCCGGACAGAGAGAGTTGTGCCGGTATGACATCGGCCACCAGTTTCTGGAACGGTTTTGCAAGTTCGTCGAGCAGCTTTTGCGTTTCCGTGTAGGACAGCAGGTCGGCCATGTTGTCTTTTACGATCTCGGTTATGTGCGTTGTGACAACCGTGGAGGCATCGACAACCGTGTATCCCCTAAAATTGGCTTCCTCGCGGTATTGCTCGTCAATCCACATGGCAGGCAGGCCAAAGGTGGGTTCGGTTGTGGCCTCGCCCGGCAGGCTTATTGGATCGCCCGATGGGTCCATGCATAAAAGCATACCCGGCCTAACCGTGCCGCGGCCTGCATCGATCTCCTTGATCCTGACGACATAGTCACTTGCCTGCAGTTGCAGGTTGTCCTGTATGCGCACGCTTGGCAGCACGAACCCCATCTCTTCGGCGAGTTGCCTGCGCAGGCCCTTTATTTGGTCCGTCAGCTTGTGGCCTTCGCCGTTGACGAGCGCCAGCAGGCCATAGCCCAGTTCGAGACGGATGATATCCATCGCAAGTGATTTCGATATGGGTTCTTCGGCCGGTTTGACTTTGGATGCCTCGCTTGCGGCAATTTGCAGTTTTTTTTGTGCGACCTGCTTTATCTCTTTTTGCAGGTACCACGATAGAAACCCGGTAAGCAGGGCCAGCGTTGCAAAAGGCAGGAGTGGCAGGCCAGGCATCAGCGCCATGAAACCCATCGTGCCTGATGTGAGGGCAAGACCTTTGGGGTACTGTGAAAACTGTTTGAACAGTGCCTTGTCGGCTGACCCAGCAACGCCGCCTTTTGAAACCAAAAGGCCCGCCGCAATCGAAACCAGCAGGGCAGGTACCTGAGAAACCAGACCGTCACCCACTGTCAAGTAGGTGTAAGTTTTTGTGGCCTCGCCGAAATCGAGCTCGTGCTGAACCGTACCGATGATGATCCCGCCTATGATGTTGACGAAGGTGATGATAAGGCCTGCAATAGCATCACCGCGTACGAACTTGGCCGCACCGTCCATGGCCCCGTAGAAATTGCTTTCCTGCTCGAGGTCTGTGCGGCGTTTGCGGGCTTCGTCTTCTGTAATCAATCCTGCCGACATATCGCTGTCGATGGCCATTTGTTTGCCGGGCATCGCATCCAAGCTAAAGCGGGCTGCAACCTCGGCGATACGGCCGGAACCTTTTGTGATAACCACAAAGTTGATGATGATCAGGATTGCGAAAACGATAATACCGATCACAAAGTTATCGCCCATGATAAAGGCGCCGAATGCCTTGATCACGTGACCCGCGGCATCCAGCCCCTCGTGCCCGTCGGCCAGAATGAGGCGCGTTGTAGCCACGTTGAGCGATAGGCGCAGCATGGTGGCCAGCAGAAGCACGGTCGGGAATGTCGTAAAATCCAGCGGGCGCTCGATGAAGAGAACCGTCATCAGGATCAAGACTGAAAAAGTGATCGAGAGCGCCAGCGATATATCAAGCAGCCATGTAGGCAGCGGAAAAATAAGCCCGCAGATAATGGCAATGATGCCGAGCGCGAGCAAAATATCGCCACGCCCCATGGACGCCTTAAGGGCGTCCATTCCGCTCATTCCGCCTGCTGCCGGTTCCGCCATAGAATCCTTATATAGTCCTTTTGGCGATTATATCAGTGGTTTCAGCTGTTTAACAATCAGGGTTCTTGCCCGTATTCCTTAAGCTTGTTTCTGAGGGTACGGATCGAGATACCCAGGATTTTGGCCGCTGTCGTGCGGTTGCCCAGCACGTGGTCGAGGGTATCCAAAATAAGTTTCTTTTCCATGTCGGCCACGGTTGAGCCGATTTTTGAGGCAGGGGCCGCTGTCGCCACCGCCGCTTCATCGGAAATGATGACGGCATCGGCCTCGATTTCATCCTCGCCTGAAATCAGGATTGCGCGGTGCATCGCGTTTTCAAGTTCGCGCACGTTGCCGCGCCAGTCGCTGCCCAGAATTTTGGTTTGTGCGGCTTTTGACAGTTTCTTTTTGGGAACGCCGTTTACCTCGGCATATTTATCGACATAGAACTGCGCGAGCGGCACCAAATCGCCTTTGCGCTCACGGAGTGGCGGCAGGTGGATGTTGACCACGTTAAGACGGAAGTAAAGATCTTCCCTGAAATCGCCTTTGGCGACGCTATCCTTCAGGTTGCGGTTGCTGGTGGCAATGATGCGCACATTAATTTTGACGGGTTCCTTGCCGCCGATACGGTCGATGACACGTTCCTGTATCGCGCGCAGCAGTTTGGCCTGCAGGCTCGGATGCATTTCCGAGACTTCGTCGAGCAACAATGTGCCGCCTGTGGCTTCCTCAAATTTACCGATGCGGCGGCCTACAGCGCCCGTAAAAGCACCTTTTTCGTGGCCGAATAATTCGGATTCCAACAGGTTTTCCGGTATCGCCGCGCAGTTGAGGGCGATAAAAGGCCCATCCTTGCGTTTGGATTTTTTGTGGATGTGGCGCGACATCACTTCCTTACCCGTACCTGATTCGCCGGTGATCATGACCGTGGCCTCGGATGGGGCCACTTGATCCGCCAGTTTGAGCACTTTTTGCATCGCGGGGTCGGATGCGATCATGGATGTTTGGTCTTCGGTCACGGCTTCGATGACGGCGGCGATCAAATCCGGATCGGGGGGCAGGGGTACGTATTCCTTTGCACCGGCTTTGATGGCTTTGACGGCGGCGGCGCCATCGGCCCCGACACCGCAGGCAACGACCGGGATTGCAAACCTCTCGGCATTCAGGGCTTCAATGAAGGCTGCGATGTTTTGTTTGACGTCAATCATAACAACATCCGCGCCCTTGCCGTTGCGAAGGGCGCCTAAAGCCTGCTGGTAGTCATCGCAGTGAACAACTTTGGCCCCGCGCTGCAGGGCTATTTTGCCGGCGGCGCTGATATGACCTTCCAGATGACCGATAATCATGAGACGCATCGACGTATTTCCCTATTTTGGGGCCAGTGTAGCGCGTTCATCGGTTTTATCAACACTCTGTTATTTAAACAGATTTTAGGGGCCTTTCAGTTCGTTCGCATGAAAAAATAAACGCCGGACAGACCACCGGCGTTTATATGCTGATTGTACCCAATTTCGGACCTTATTGCGAGAAGTAGCGGATGCGCTCGCCGGGCGGCAAGAGCATGTTGAGCTCGTTCTCGAGCTTTCTCGGGTGATCTTGCCGTGCCATGGATACGACTGCGGCCAAAACCATGTCTTTTATCATGACGTCGTCGGATGAATTGCGTTCGAGTTTGTTGGCAAGCGGCATCAGAAATACCGTCGACATAATGGCGCCGTAAAAGGTTGTGAGGAGGGCGATAGCCATGGACGGGCCGATTTTTGACGGGTCATCCAATTGGTTGAGCATTTGCACGAGACCCACAAGCGTACCGACAAGGCCCATCGCGGGTGCCACTTCAGCCGCCCTGCGACCAATACTGGCTGTGCGTTTGTGGCGTTCGATGAGGGCCTCGATATCCTGAGTCAGGATGCGGTTGATTTCATCGGCGTTATAGCCGTCAGCAATAAACGTGATGGCCTGATGGAGGAAGGGATCCTTGCGGGTTTCCGGCTCGATTTGTGACAGTGACAGCGGCCCTTTGGATTTAACCAGAACCGCAATATCCAAAAGCTGGCGAGCCATGGTAGACGGGCGGCGCACGCTTTTGACAAGAGATGAGCGGAATATCTGTACCGCGCGTTTGAGCTCATCCGAGGAAAAAGAGACAGCCGTGATGGCAAAGGTACCAAAGAAAACCATCAGTACCGAGGGTAGGTCGTAGAAAGAGGAGAGGCTGCCTGTGAGATAAAGAGCGGCGCCAATCAGGATAATAGAGAGAATGAGCCCCATGATGGTTGCCATATCAAACCGCTTTTTGGGACGGACGATTTTTATGGCACCTGCCAGACGGCTTACGCCGCCACCTGAAGAGGGGGCTGCCTCGGATGTTGCTGTCGCTTCTTCTGCCATTATTTTTACGAGCGGTCGGATTTGATGATTTCGGTCATTGTGATGCCAAGCTTATCTTCAACGACCACAACTTCACCACGGGCGACAAGACGGTTATTGACATAGATATCGATAGCCTCACCCACTTTGCGGTCAAGTTCGACCACGGCACCACGGCCCAGTTTGAGCAGTTGGCTGACCTGCATGGTTGAGCGCCCAAGTACGGCAGAAATCTGGACCGGGATGTCGTAAATCGCCTCGACATCCTTGGCCATGGGCTCGCCCACCTCGTGCTCGAACTTTTCGTTCTCAGCGCTGGCATCTGACATTTCCTGCAAATTGAGGTCTTTGCCGCTGTTATCGGTCATGACACATCTCCGGATGAACTGGGTTCATTATGGGCTTTTTGCGATGGTTCGTCCACCCCTTCCCGGGCTTGCAGCGCGTCTGCGCGCAGATTTTCCGGCAGGTGGGAGACAAGCTTTTGCAGAAGATTTTTTGAAACGGCCTCCGGGTCCCAGTCGGCACCGCCGCCTGTCCATTCAAAGCGGCATTGAAGCCCTGTCAGGGAGTCATCGGGATTGATGGTGCAACTAATTTTACGGCGTGACTGCTCGAGCATTTTTTCGAAACGGTCCTTGATGCTTGCGAAGTGGAGAGGCGGTACATACAGCACGAGCGTTTGCCCGCGCACCTGCTCAGCAAGAACCTGCTTCATGAATAAGTTAATCTGCTCGCGCGAGAGAAGTTCCATCAAGACAGGTATCGTGCGGACCATGGCCTGTACAGCCAAAAGCGCCGACTGATCGATGAAGGCGGCTACGCGTTTGTTTTCTTCCGATTCCAGACGGGAAGCGGCCAGAATAACTTGTTGGAGCGTATCGCGGATCTGGGCTTCTTGCGAATTCAGGGTTTCGGCTATGCCGGCCTTGCGCCCTTCGTCGAACCCGCTTTTGCGCGAGGCTTCCATTTGCGCTTCCGAGAAGCTGGGGCGGCGCGCAGCCTCCCGCTTTTTCCGCAAAGCTTCCTCGCTGAAATCGTTGCCGTCGAAGAGGAATTTTTTTGCGTTGTCGCTCAAGCCGTCTCCCGCTGGTTAGTAGATTATCTGGTCGTCTTCCTTGCCGCTGGCTATTTTGATTTCGCCGCGACCTTCGAGATCTTTTGTAACGCTGACTACGTATTGCTGCGCTTCCTCGACTTCTTTCAGGCGTACCGGGCCCAAAGATGACATGTCCTCGCGCAGGATTTTTGCCGCGCGTTCGGACATGTTGGAGAAGAAGAGATCGCGTAGACCTTCTGTGGCACCTTTGAGGGCGAGTGGCAGTTTGTCCTTGTCGATGGCACGGATGAGCGACTGCATGGAAGACGGATCGAGTTTGAGAAGATCCTCGAAGGTGAACATGAGCGAGCGGATTTTTTCGGCTGAATCCGGTTCGCTTTCCTCGAGGCCTTGCATGAAGCGTCCTTCGACAGTGCGGTCGAGATTGTTGAAAATTTCGGCCATCATCTCGTGGCTGTCGCGGCGCTGGCCGCGGGCGAGATTGGACATGAACTCGGTGCGCAGTGTCCGTTCAACGTCATCGAGAACGTCTTTTTGTACGGATTCCATACGCAGCATGCGGTGGATGACCTCCATCGCGAAACCCTGTGGCATGAGCGCCAGGACGCGCGCCGCGTGATCAGGCTGGATTTTTGACATGACGACGGCGACGGTCTGCGGGTATTCCTTGACCAAAAAATTTGCGAGAACTTCCTCGTTCACGTTGCCGAGTTTTTCCCACATCGTACGGCCTGCGGGCCCGCGGATCTCCTCCATAATGGAGTCGACCTTGCTTTTATCGAGCACTTTTCCAAGGAGGCGTTCGGTTGAATCAAGTGTACCGACGAGAGAGCCCGTCGTGGACATCTGCTCGGCGAAATCGACGAACAGGCGCTCGACAACCGTTGATGAAACCTTGCCGAGGTTTGCCATGGTGGTCGAGATTTCCATGATCTCTTCCTCGTCCATGAACTCGAAGAGGCGGGCGGTGTGTTCCTCACCCAGTGCCAGGAGAAAGATGGCCGCTTTTTCCTTCCCTAGGAGGGTTCTATAATCTTCACGGACGCGCAAAGCTGCCATGGCTTACTCCTGCGTCATCCAGTTGCGAATGATCGAGACTGTCTCATTCGGATGGGATGTCACGATGTCACCAACCTTGCGTACGGTGGAAGCCTTGACCTTTCCCTCAACGGCCTGCATGTCGATAAGACTGTCTTCCTCCATCTGGATTTTTGCTTCGATCTCGGCTGCCGTCGGGCCTGTAAGCGCGGGGGCCGGCGTGCTTTGTGCCAGCAGCATTTCGCTGCGCGCCTCTTCAATTGCGGCTTTCTGGGCCTGGAAGAGGGAGGTCATGATGGGTTTCAGGACAAGCAGGATGACAAGGATGCCCATGATGGCGAGCATGATCATCTCGGCTGTCTGCAGCAGTTGACCGCGGTCAAAGCCGAAGAGTGTTGATGACTCGCCGATTTCAGGCGTTTCAATCTCGGTAAAGGCCATGTTGACGACCTCGACGGTATCGCCGCGCTTTTCATCAAACCCGATCGCCGATTTTACGAGAGCAGCAATTTTTTGAAGTTCCTCATCGCTGCGCGGCTGGTAAGTTTGATTTCCATCCTTGTCGGCGACCATCTTGCCATCGATGAGAACGGCTACTGATATTTTTTTGACTTCGCCGGTTTCGCGGACGATGCTCTGGACCGTTTTGCTGATTTCGAAATTGGTCGTTTCTTCGGAACGGTCACTTTTGTTGGCGTTGGAGCCACCACCTGCATCTGCGTTGCCGCCAGGTACGTTGTTTTCAACGCTTACTTCGCCGCTGGAGGCATCGACCTCGGTTGAGCCTTCTGTCACGCTTTGAGTAGAGCGCACGACCTGACCTTCAGGATCAAACGACTCGGAATTTGTGCTGATGCGGTCGAAGTTCATGTCCGCCGTCACGTGCGCGCGGACTTTGTTGAAGCCGACAATACGTCCGACCATGTCTTCGATGGCGGTGTTCATGCGCTCTTCGTAGGCGCGGCGCATTTCATCGGCTTTGAGGCCGGTCATGCCGCCGGCTGCGTTGCTATCGCCGCCTGCCAGCATATTGGCGTCGGTATCGATGATGGTCACCTTGTCGGCTTTCAAATCCGGCACGGCGTTGGCCACCAGATTTTGGATGCCGTAAATCTGCTCCCGCGAGAGGCGGGCAGAAGGCTTGAGTTTTAAGGTTACGCTGGCGCTGGCCGTACGTGCTTCCCGCGAGAACAATTCGCGTTGCGGCAGCACCAGATGAACTTTGGCAAACTCAACGGGGTCCAGCGTGGCGATGGTGCGCGCGAGCTCGCCTTGCAGGGCGCGGACCTGATTGATGTTTTGTACAAAACCCGTTGTGCCGAAGCCGGATTTTTGGTCAAACAGCTCGTAGCCCATGGTGCCGCCATTGGGCAGGCCTTCCTGTGCCAAGAGCATGCGGGCGCGACCGATCTCGTTTTTAGGAACACGGATCTGGGAGCCATCGGGCGATACTTCAAAAGGTATTTTTGTTTCCTCGAGCTTGGCGGATACGGCAGCAGACTCGACGGATGAAAGGCTGCCATACAGTAGAGTAAGGCTGGGTTTTGACACCTGTGCCGATACGAACACAAAGAAAACCAAAAGCCCCATCAGGACGGCGCCCAAAATCGCAAGGCGACCGGGGCCAAGACTTTTCAAGGTGTCTGTGAAACTGCTCATCGGGTCTGTCCGTCCCTATTGTTCTTTCGTTCCGATGCCCCGTGCGGGCAAAGAAGAGGGGTACCTTGCGTGTTAAGTTGCTGTAAGGAAAGCATTTTGGTCCACGCTACTCTTCTTGTTAACATACATTAATTTTCTGTTGATGTCCAATGATGCGTTCCGGCTTGCCGTGATTGGTCATTTCAAACGACTCGCGGGAATGCCTTGATTTGTTATGAGTCGAATTTTCGGGTTTTTTGTACGTTTGTTTCATCTAAAGGTTCGGAAAGTGCTATGACATAATGACGCACAGCCGCGAATACTATGTGCCGGCGTGCGACTCGTCATGAAGCTAAAATCATTTAATATCAATATCTTGGCAGGATATTTTTGATATGTTGTTGACTTTTGTTATGGTTATTTAAATTTACGCTTGGTTTTTACCCTTAGTACCCCCTTCAAAGCCGCAAAAAACCTTGACTTTATTGACTTAAAAAAGGTAATATGAGTATGAGGCAGGAAAATCTTGCCGCTTGGGGAATGAAAATGATTGAGGCTGTAAAATCTACGGTCGCCAACAGTACCCTTCTTAAGGGTAGCGTGGAGCAACCTTCCACGCTGAATTCCTATGCCGCCAATCCCGATAAACTTCAGGTTACTTCGCAAACACCTTATGTTAGTCCAACTGTACGGATTGATGTGAATACGAAGATCGCAATCCTGGAGTATCGTGAATCTGTGTCAGGTGAAGTTCTGGCACAAATTCCATCGGAGCAGGCAATCCGCAGCTATAGACTGCGCGAGGCAAAGGAAGACGCTGAAATCGCCGCACAGCTGACGCAAAAACTTGGTACCCAGAAGGGGACCGCTCCCGTTACGACGAGTGCACCGACACAGGTTTCTGTGCCGCAACCGTCGCCGGAACCTGCTTCTTCTGATGCCAATGTCAGCTTGAGCGCTGAACTAACGGCGATCACAACACAACTGGACGTTTAACGACGCCCTTTTACGGAACGGTTAGGCCGAGGTGGATGATCCGCCCTGTGGCCTTTCGTCCGTTTTTTGGACTTTTTGTGCAGTCGCCGGTTTTGCCATGAGACCTGCCGCCACCTGACGATTAATATCCATCAAGACATGCAGTTTTTCACGGCTGGGTTCTGAAAGGATATTGAGCGAGCGCTTGAAAATGAAATTGCACAGGTTGACGATATTGTTACGCAAGTCGACCGGGCGGTTATCCGTGTTTTCGATGGCGGTATCGAAAAACAGCATCCACAGTTTGCGGTTGTAGGTGAGGACGTTGTCGATATCCTCCGGTGTTGCTTCATCCCATCTGTCGTGCAGACGCTGGAGTTCGTTGGCGGCTTTGAGTAAAAGCTGGCCTTCCAGATCGCGCTGGTCTGTTGTTTCCTTGGCTGTTTTGCCGTACTTGCCGGCTGCGTTTGCATAAGGATTGTTAGACATTGGCCATCAGCTCCTGTTCGTAGTCGATGAGTTTACGGGCTTCCCGCAGCGCCTTGTAATAATGCCCTCCCAGGATGTGCTGGGAGATATCGGCCAACAAAAGGGCGGTTGATGGCGCGGCATTCTGGACCTCGCGGATTGACGTGAAATACATGTCGTAAATCTCGGTCGGGTCTTTGGCCAGATACATAAGCTGAATGATGAAATAGATGCGTTTGCAGGGGCTTGTCGCGTCTTCCTCTTTCATGACGTCACGCTCGCGCAGGATGGGGGCGTCACCTTCAATGTGCAAACGCGTACGCTGGTTATCGTTCATGATAACGGCGTTGCCGACTATTATTTTTTCTTTGGGTTTGAGGTCTATGACTAGTGCCATGTCGAGTTTCTCTCGTCTTTAACAGGGGCTTTCTGCCCCCTATGAGTTCATTATACAACCAAAAGGCCAAAAGAAAAACTGAAAAATCTTTCCTTAGGTCTTCCGGCCGTGAGGCGGGAAGGTGGGAATTGGGGCCGCCGTTCTGACGGCCCCATTCCCAAGGTTTATTAGAACAACCGGAGAACCGACTGCTGGGCCTGAGATGCCAGCGAGAGGGCCGTAACACCAAGCTGCTGCCTTGTTTGAAGAGCCAAGAGCTGTGCGCCCGACTCGTTCTGGTCAGCAATTGTCAGTTTATCGGAGCCTTCGTTCAGGGTAGAAACCAGGCTCTGTGTGAATGTTTCACGAGTCTGAATAACCGAGAGCGAGTTCGAAAGCGTTGCCCCGAAGTTACGGAGCGCCGTTTTCGCGGCAAGCACCTGAGCTGCTGCGCCTTCGACCTTTGCACTTGTCGTGAAGGTAGCAGCCGTGATGCCAAGGCCGGACGACGTGAGGGTTGAGCCACGCGTTGTCAAGCTGTTGGTACGGTTTTCGTTGAAGTAGGTGATGAGGCTATCACCGTTCAGGAGGTTAGTACCACGGTAGCTGGAGTCACGAACCAACTGGTCGATCTGGGTACGGACGGTATTATAGTCCGTTTCCAGGCGTGCCAGAGTAGTTGCGGCTGATGCGAGGAAGAATGTTTCACCTTCCGCGTCACCGATGGCGGCACCAGTGATCAAGCCCGGATCTGTACCAAAGTCAAAGTCGATGTTGGTCGCGGCAGCAGCGGTTGTTGTTGCCGTGATGTTAACCGTCTGGACTGTGGAAGAGGTGGCTTCAATCGTGAACTTACCGGTCGTGTTATCATACGAAGCACGAACGAGCGAGTTGATCGTCGTGTCCGTATTGATAGCATCCACCAAGTTCTGGATTGTGGTTGTGGCGCTTACTGCAATGTTGGCCGAAGTTGTTGTACCGTTGATACGCAACGTCAAGTTAGGTGCACCGGTTGCTGCGAAACGAGCGGCACCACCGTCAGTGACGGCAACGCCGGTCAGAAGGTCGGAAGCTTCAGCGAAGCCCTGGCCTGCTACCGTTTCAAAGAACGTACCGGATACAAGCTTTGTCGCGGCCAAAACCGTTAATTCGGCGTTGGCGTTGGCAACAGCAGCACCGTTACGTGTAGATGCGTTGACAAGAGCACCAAAACCCAATGCGCTTGCGAGACCGGAGTCAGTTGCCGCAAAGGCAACGGCCTGATCGGAGTCGAAGACGATGTTAAATGAGTTACCGCGTGTTTCGGTAATTCTCAAGAAACCATCGGATGTAAGGCTGGCGTTGAAGAAGCCACCGCCACCGATATCGTTGATTTTGCCTAACAGCTGGTCTGTCGAGTCACCGGTTGCGATGGTTACTGTCGCCGTCGCAAGGGTACCGTTGAGGGCTGTGTATTCAAAATCAAGTTCGTCGGTGTTGGCGATACCGAGGATGGTTGTTACATCCAGCTGGTTACGCAAATCGACGTTACCGGTGATGCTGGCCTGTACCTGGCCACTTGTTAAGGCTTCACGGGCTGAACCCACAAGGGATTCTGCCTGGTCAACCAGTCTTTGAAGGGCTGTCACACCCGCATCGGCGGCTTTAATGGTTTGTACCGACTGGCCAATCCCGTCAAGAAGGCGGGTCAGGTCAGACGAACGGTCTTTAAGAGATTCAGATGCAAAGAAGTTTTGCGGGTTATCAAGTGCCGAAGACACTTTCAGACCCGTTGACAGAACTTGTTGCACTTTATCGATGTTTGACTGCGTTCTCTGAAGAGAAAGCAGGTTATTGCGCAAGGCTGCGCTTAGAACGACTTCACCAGTCATAGTTAACTCCTATCCTAGGGGTTATATTGTTAAATCGCCTGTTCCTTGGCGACTAATAACCAGAATAGTGCCAGATTCTTAAAATGAAGTTAAAGCACGAATTTGCGATAATTTTCCGAAATACTGATATTTCTCCACAATACTTGCCATAGAGCTGCGGATAAGGCTGTGCGTACCTTATATATGTATAATTTAGGATATTTTTGACAGCAAAAGGCACCCGGCTTCTGCCAGGTGCCTTTTTGAATGTTGGGTCTTTTTTTCTTACAAAGCTTAGAACAACCGGAGAACCGACTGCTGAGCCTGTGAGGCCAAGGAGAGGGCCGTAACACCGAGCTGCTGTCTTGTTTGCAGAGCCAGGAGTTTCGCACCTTCTTCGTTCTGATCGGCGATTGTGAGCTTGTCCGAACCTTCCGTCAGCGCTTCAACCATGGACTTCGTGAAATTTTCACGGGTCTGGATGATCGAGAGCGAGTTCGCGATGGTTGAACCGAAGTTACGCAAGGTCTCCTTCGCAGCCTGAACCTGAAGGCGTGAGCCTTCAATGCTCTGGAGCGTGTTGAAGTTGGCTTTCGAGATAGCCAAGCCACTGGATGTCAGCTCGGTACCCTGGGTTGTCAGGAAGTTGGTACGATCCTCGTTGAAGTAGGTGACCAAGTCATCACCGTTCAGGAGGTTTGTACCGCGATAACCTGCATCTTCTACCAACTCGTCGATCTGCGTCAGGACTGTATTGTAGTCATTCGTCAGACGTTCGAGAGTTGCGGCCGCGCTAGCGAGGTAATAGGTTTCACCCTCTGCATCAGCAATCGTGGCACCGGTAATGAAAGCCGGGTCGGTTCCAAAGTCGAAGTCGATGTTGGTCGCGGCAGCAGCTGTGGATGTTGCCGTGATGTTAACCGTTTGGACCGTGGAATCGATGGCTTCGATATTGAACTTACCTGTTGTGGCATCGTAAGAAGCCTTCACAAGTGCGTTGATCGAGCTATCGGTGTTGATGGAGTCAACGAGACCCTGGATTGTGGTGGTGGCACTAATGGCAATGTTTGAAGACGTCGTTGTGCCATTGATCCGGATGGTCAAGTTTGGTGCGCCAGTTGCCGCAAAGCGGGCTGTTGAACCACCTTCCGTTGTTACCACGTTGGTCAGAAGGTCCGATGCTTCCGCAAAGCCGTTGCCCGCGCCGTTCTCGAAGAACGTGCCGGAAACAAGTTTGGTTTGGGCAAGGACCGTCAATTCCGCGTTGGCGTTGGCTGCTGCTGCACCGTTGCGTGTCGAAGCGTTGATGAGGTTACCAAAGCCGAGGGCGCCCGCCAACTGCGAGTCACCAGCAACGAAGGCCAAAGCTTGATCTGAGTCGAAGGCAATGTTGAATGAGTTGCCGCGGAGCTCAGTGATTTGTAGGTAGCCTTCCGTCGTCAACTTGGCCTGAAAAAAACCGCCGCCACCAATATCGTTAATTTTGGAAAGAAGCTGGTCGATCGAGTCGCCTGTCGCAACCGTAACCGTGGCTGTCGCCAAGGCACCGTTAACGGCCGTGTATTCAAAATCAATTTCATCGGTGTTGGCGATACCAAGGATCTGCGTCACATCGGATTTACCGCGCAGGTCGACGTTACCGGTGATGCTGGCTTTTACTTCGCCACCCGAAACGGCTTCGCGAGCTGCTTCCACGAGGGAGTCAGCCTGGTCTACCAGTCTTGTGAGAGCGGTTACACCGGCATCTGCGGCTTTAATCGTCTGGATCGACTGGCCGATACCATCCAGAAGGCGGGTCAGGTCAGACGAGCGGTTTTTCAGCGACTGCGAGGCAAAGAAGTTCTGCGGGTTATCAAGTGCCGAAGACACTTTCAAACCGGTCGAGAGAACATTCTGAACCTTGTCGATGCTTGTTTGAGTACGTTGGAGAGATAATAGATTTGAACGCAATGCTGCGCTTAGTACGACTTCACCAGTCATGGTGGGCCTCCTATTCTAGGGGTTGAAATAAACGCACCCTTCTGGGTGCTATGTAATTTTTAGACTAACACAGAAAACAAAAAAAAGAAGCAATTATTTTTTTGTATGCGTGCAGATAGCGCTATCACTTTCAAAGTCCTTCAAAATTTTTGAGTGCGAGCGCGCATAGTTTTTCGGTTTGTTCATGGATTTCTTTTTCGGAAGGAGGCGTTGCGCGCAACGCTTTTGTGGTGGCCACGCGCAATTTCATCGTGAGTTCCGGATCGGTATAGGAGAGAGGTGGCTTTGTGCCTAAAATCTCGCACAGTGCGTGCAGTTTTGGGGTGTTTCCTTCAAAGGCTACAAAAGGCGTGCCAAGGCAGGCAGCGGCAATCGAGTAGTGAAAGCGGCCCGATACAAGCAGCGCGGCGCTTGCAAGATGCGTAAACCACTCATCCATGCTTGAGGCTTCGGTAATGGTGATGCCCGGTGCCATGCCGGCTATAAAGTCGCAGAAATCCTTGTCTTCAGAGGCTTTTGCGATTTTTGCACCTATCAGTATATCGGTTGCATAACCCTCGCTTTTGAAATCCTCCAGCACGGCCCGGTAAGCGTTTGCCGATTGCGCAGAAAAATTGGAAGAGCCTGCGAGGATGATTCGTTTCCGGCGCTCCGGCCTTGTGGTTTGGGAAGCCCATTTTTTAGCTGTAAGCGGTAGGCTATCGAATGCCAGCGTGTTTTTTATGCCGACGGATTCCAGAATTTTATGGCTAATGGGGTCGCGCACGGCCACGTAGTCTGCGGCCCTGTACCCTTTGAGGTAGTAGGCGAGAACGGACGGGTTTGTGAGTTGTACGCTGTCTTCCGGGAAACAGGCGTGGTTGATGATATGCACTTTTTTTCCAAAAAACGTTTTGGCCGCATAGGCCAGATACAAAAGCTTGAGTGCATTTGGGTTCGTGCCGTGGATTGTACCTTCGCCATTGATGACGACCGTATCGGCACGCTCGATTGCGCTGATCAAGGTGGGGTCTGAAAAGCGCATCGTTGAGGCAAAGAGCCGCGAATCAAAATCGCCAAGGGTTTTTGGTGCGACCGTTATCCCGTTAAGTTCGAGATAACTAGATGTTTCAAGGTGATAGCCTTTGTTTTTTATCTCGTTCTGCAATGCTTCGGAAGTGGCTGTGCAACCCCAGTGGTAAGTCGCGGATGTATCATTCAGAAGAAGAACGCTTTTTGGTGGCCTGGGTTGCGGTTTGGACCGTGTTTGAAACACGGCTGGCCTGAGCTGCGATTCATCACCGGTAATGACGGCCTTGATGCCGGCTTCAATCGCTTTCAGCACGCTCTTAAAGTTACGCTCAGGCCCCTGTCTAAATAGCCGCATTGTCGGGTACCACGGGGTTGATAAGTGCCCCAGATGCCAGCGCCAATAGGCATCGTACGGCAGCAGCGTCCAAACCGGTTTACCCAAGGCACCGGCTGCGTGGACGGTTGTATTATCGACGGAGATGATCAGATCGCAGGCGGCAATCTGGCTTACATGTGCTTCGATATCTGTATACGGATCTACAGAGTCATCGTGAAGAACGCTGAAGCCGTTTTTTGCATTTTCTTCCCGCTCAGCTACGGTATCGCCGTATTGAAGATCGATTATTTTGATGCCCGGTACATCCTTGAGGAATGACAGGTCTGAAAGCGGGAGCGAGCGTTTATGGCCAGCATCCAGTGATTGGGATGACCATGTGATACCGATGACAAACCTCGTTTGTGCATCCTTATAATTTTTTGGGCTTCTTGCTTTTATGTACGGCACCTGCGCCGGAACATCAGCGATGGTTGTTTTGAAGACGGAAGGCAAAGAACCGAATGCAACCATATAATCGGCTTCGATTTTATCGTCGTTCTTCAAGTCTTCTTTTATCAGTATGCTGTGCAAGAATGGGAAGGACGTTTCAAGAAGTGTTTTGAGCTTTTTTTCGCAAATCACTGATATTTTTATATTTTTATATCTGTTTTCCAGCAGCGGCAGGTAACGGGCGCACATGAGCGTGTCGCCGATGCCCTGTTCTACAAAGACCAAAAGTTTTTTATCTGTCAGGTCTTCTCCGTACCAGTTGGGTATATCGGTTGTCGGCCTGAATTTGGGCATGGAGCTTACATGCCAGTTCCACTCGTAATGTGGCCAGCCACACTCATAATCCTCGTTTTGTATATAGGCACAGCCAAGGGCGTAGTGTGCGGCGGCGGCAAGAGGGGTTATCTCGAGGGCGCGTTTGAGGTCGGCTATGGCTTTTGGCAGGTCGTGCTTCTTTTTGTGGGCGTAAGCGCGGTTCACATAAACATTGGCAAGAAGCGGGTGGGCGCTCAGCGCTTTGTCAAAAAGGGCGATCGCCTCTGCCAGCTTGCCCTGATTGGCAAGAGCAAGGCCGAAGTTGGATATGTTTCGCGGGTTATCAGGCGCTTGATCATAGGCTTTTTTGTAAAAGTCGAATTCGCGATCATGAAGATGGTTTGCGCGGCAAACGTGGCCCATAGCAGACCAGTAAGCAGGCATATCGGAAAAGCGACTGGAGACTGATTCAAGTAGGGCCAGAGCCTTTTGAGGGCTGGCTGTGTTGATAAGTGCATCGGCCTCGCGCACATAGGCCGTGAGACCCATGTAGGGCAAGGAGGGGTTGTTTTTTTGCCAGTCCGCATGCACACGCAGCAACCTATCCCACGCAGAAGTGCGGGCGAGGCACTGGCTCAGGAGATCGAAGGTGATGCTATCTGCCCTGTTGTTCTTTAAATGAGCTTCAAGCTTATCCGCAGCTTCGGAAACCGAGCCCGCGGCCATAAGCTTTTCCGCTTCGGCGTTCGGATTCGTACGGTGCGGGTCTGGTTTTGTTAATTTCATCGCGTTTCATCGTAGGTGGGGCGCTTTATGTACGCAACGCCTAGCTTATGTACAGGTATACACAGTGCGCCCCGCCCGATGCTTCTGCACAGGCGGGGCGCTTTAGCCGAAACCATTACCCGTTCATCGGGCCATGTTGCGGATTAACGCAGTCTCAGCAATTCCTCTGTCATTTCGTCGGCGGTTCTGATGACCTTGGTACCAGCTGAGTAAGCGCGCTGGGTTACGATCATGCGGGTGAACTCGTCGGCGATATCGACGTTCGATGATTCAAGCGCTCCGCCTTCTACAAGGCCCGCACCGCCAGTTCCTGCTTCACGCAAGTTGTACGATCCGGATTCGGAGGTTTGAATAAAGGCGTTACCTGTTTGCTCCGTCAAGCTGTTCGGGCTTGTGAAGGTTGCAAGAGGCAGTTTGAAGAGCGCGGATGTCTGGCCGTTTGAGAAGCGTGCTGTCACGATCCCTTCGCGGTCAATCTCAACACCGGTACGCAGGCCGAGTTCGGCGCCGTTCTGTGTTGCGCTTGTTACGTTATACTCACCTGAGAACTGGGTCAGGCCGGAGATATCCAGAAGGATGTCCTGCAGCGCCGAACCGTTGCCCCAGTTGATGTCACTGAGCTGGATGGATTGCAGGCCATTCAGGTCGGCTACGCCGTTGATTGTACCGTCCGATCCGAAGTTCATGGAACCCTGGCTGAGGATGGTGCCTGTATCAAGGTCGGCCAGGTTGAGCTGCCACCAGCCGTAAGGGTTGGCTGTCGCACCTAGTCCGTCATCCGGGTAGATGGTGGGCGGTGTTGGCGCGGTTTCAGCCACAGCCGTAAAGCCCATGATGGTTGCCGGTGTACCTGCCGCGTTGGTGACCGCTACCGTTTGAGTGATATCGGTAGCCTGGATACGGAGTGCGCCAGTGGATGTCAATTCAGCGCGTGCGACACCTGACAGGTTGGTGTTGATCTGATCGATGAAGTCCTGCATGTCAGTTGCGGCACCTACCGTGAACGTATCGGAAGATGTGCCGACCGTCACAGTGAGCTGGTTACCGTTGACGATACCTGGGATGGAGTTAAACAGCGTGGCTGTTGTAAAGCCCGTACCGTTGACACCTGTCGAATGGTTGTGGGCCGCGTTGGTCGTGAAGCCAAGTGCCGAGACAGCGCTCTGGGCACCAACTTGTACACCGCTCGTTACAACAACGGCGTCGTTGAAGTTCTTGGCGATGATGTTGATCTGGCCGCCTGCTGTGAGTTCAGCCGTCGCGACATCCTGCAAGGTCACGTGGGTGTTTACAAAGTCGATCAGGTTTTGAACCGTTGACGTTGCGGTGATCGTGTACGCTGCCGATACGCCGCCGACGCTGATGTTCACTGTTTCCGTTGGGTCAATGTTGGTCAGTGAATCCAGAAGAGTGGTTCTTGTAAGGGCTGTTGCAGAAGTTGACTCGGCCCGGGCCGTTGGTGATGCGTGGTGATAGAATTGAAGTTCAAGGTTTTGGCCTTCACCGAGTGAGTCGAATACTTTGAGTGTCCGTTTGAAGTCAGCCTGGCTACCGGGGACAACCGGGAAGGTTGTCAGCGGCTCTGCGCCATCAAGGTTGATGTTGAACTCGGCTGTCGTGGTGGCTTTTGTGAGGCCGCCCAACAGCGAAACGTTGACCGATTCAAGGGATGAAATGTCGTCACGACCTGCGGGCAGATCGCCGTTTTCATCAAGGCGCCAGCCCATCAGATAGAAGCCGGCCGTGTTACGCAGGAACCCTTGTGAGTCCTCGCTGAACGAGCCGGCACGCGTAAAGAGGGACTCCTGAATACCTGTTGGCGCACGCTGGACAACGAAGAAACCGTTACCCGAGAGCGATACGTCAGTCGGTGAGTTGGTTTGCTGGAGCGCACCCTGACCATTGATCTTTTGAATGGTACGGGCGAGAACCGAACCCGGTGTATAACGGGCGTTGCCGGACTCGGATGTCACGAGCGACTGGAAAGACGCTTCGCGGCGTTTGTAGCCGACAGTCGAGACGTTGGCGATGTTGTTTGCGATCATACCAAGGGACTGTGCTTGCGCGCCCAGGGCAGAAACGCCTGTAATGAGTGATCCGAAAAGTGACATGGTAACCTCCTAAAAAGTGGTGTTGGCAGTGTTTGGTTTACGAGAAATCATGGTCAGGCCCCATCCGGTTCTGTTACGGAGAGAACTGAAGTGGCCTCGACGCGCCTGTCGCCGTTGAGAGCCAAATACAAAACGCCATCTAGGGTTTCGACACCCTCTACATGGGCGGGAACACCGGTGTACGATTTAAGCGGTTCGTTGGCTGCGTTGAGCGCATCAAGGCGCAGCGTGTAGTTTTCGTTGAGAGCAACGGCTGCGCCGAACTCATCCTTGCCATCCCATGTAACGTTGCCACTTAGCGTGCCTGTTGGGATATTGAGTGTACGAATAACCTGGTTATTTTTGTCGATGACACGGAGTTTCGCATCTTTCGAGACGCCATCGATTGCGTAACCGATTTTGAAGTCATGCCCCTCGTTGTGGACGGTATTGCCCTTGAAGTAGACATCCTTACCGATATAACCAATTGATTGACCGATCTGGTTGCTGTTGTGCTGGTTGAGCATAGAGTCCAGCTTTTCGTTGCCGATAATCGCCTGCTCGACCTGCGAGAACTGAACGAGCTGGTTAGTAAATTCCTGCGATTCCATCGGGTCCAGAGGATCCTGGTTTTTCAGCTGTGTTGTCAGCAGAATCAGGAACTGGTTATACGTATCAGCCGCTTTTTTCTTGGCGTCGCCCGTTGAGGTCGCCAGTGCGCTGAGAGTGGATGAACTTACGCTGGGCATTGCCTTGTTCCTTTTCCTAGATCACGACGTTGATGTGGGTTAAGCCTGTTTCAGGATCCACAAAAACCTGCATGACGTTTTCGATGGTTGCAAAATCCGTGCCATCGTCACTTTTGTTTTCACCTTTTCCTTCATGACCGCCTGCGCCGCCGCCAAAACCTTGTGAAAAATCGCCTGTATCACCAAGATCAAAGCTGAGTGAGTCCGGTGCGCTGGCATCAAATCCACTGCCTTGAAGCGCGCGTTCCAGAACGGACGCATCTTTTTGCAGAAGAGAAATTGTTTCTGGACGTTCGGCCAGAAGACGCGCCTTGATCTTGTTGTTCTCGATAAAGTCGAGCGTGATTTTCAGGCGGCCCATGTTTGGTGGGTCGAGCTGTATGACAAACTGACGCTCGCCCAGCGTGCCTGCGGGCATATCACCCGCTACGCGCTGCATGGTTAGGGCAATAAGGTGTGTTGATGGGTGTGATGAGCCTGCTGATCGCGCAGAAATTAAAGACGAGCTGCTGTTGACCGGCAGTGTCTGATCCGCATGGACGCGCAGAGCGTCATCGAATGCGGAGCTGAGATCAAACTCAGAAATTTCCGCTAGTCCGTTTTCTAGACCTTTGGCAGTCTGAACGATGCCTTGTGTAGCAGGCGCGGCATTGGCTGGAGTTACCGTTACGAGCAATGGTGTACTTACTACCGGTTTAGCCGCAGACGCTGCATTTGATACCGCTGCCTCAATGTTTTGAGTGGCGTCGCTTGTTGGGGCCTTTGTACTTGGAGCGGACGATGCCGGTTGATTTGTTTTGGGCTGCATAGCGGCAAGTGCAGCGAGATGGGCTGGCAGAATGCCAACTGCCGCATTGCTTTTTGCAACTGTTTTTGAAGCTACGGGTGCATCGGCGGATGGTGTTACCGGCGTAACTTCAGGCGCTTTTGCTACAACGGGCACAAGGCCTGCAAGAAGAGTCATGGCTGTTGCATCCGTACCCTCGTCATGGAGGAAAGACGGGCCTTGCGCTACTTTCATGACGGTTCGGTTATCTATGCGCACAACGCGCGGCTGCGTCAGGAATGGGGCGAGATCGGCAAAAGCCAGTTTTTTGAGAAGATCGAAACCGTCGCTCTCCGTCTTTACATCGGCACTGGAGATTGTGAGTGTATCAACAGGTTTGGAGCGAAGTTCGGTCAGAACAGATTCAAAGTCCGTAGCATCCAGAACAACTGCGTTCTCAACATCACTTTTCAGTGATGTCGCCTGCGGTTTTTGAATGACCACGGCAACGGGCACATTAGCTGTTTCAGAAGGATTAGAAACGGCAACCTGAAGAGCTTTTACCTGTGCCGCGAGATTGGCGAGAGCGTTCGCCAGTTTGGGGTCATCGACCACTGTAAAAAATTCGGGCAGCTGCTCGCCGTCAACCGTGAACGATGAAAGCGCATCAAGGATACCGAGCGTGGTTGCGCCGAGCTCAGACGGGTCAATCACGGCATTCAGCTTGAGTGTGTCCAACTGCTCGGGCGTTAAAGTTTTGAGTGCAGCCAGAAATTCAGGTGTTACGAGCGTCTCGTTCAGAATACCTGTGCCGGCCTTGGGGCCTGTTGTGGCCTCAACAGTTGAGGAAGCCAGAATTTTGCCGACCGTGTTTGGCTGTATCTTGGCAAGTGATGCCAACAACGCCTGAAAGTCGGCCGTGCTGGAAGGATTGCCCAAAAGAGCATCACCAACATTGAAAGCCGCAATCTTTTTACCCTTGGCAACGGCGCCGCTGCCAAGAAGCTGGTTAATTGAGAGGGTTGCGTTCGTCATATTCTATGACCTTTTATCTATACCGGTTTCTAGAGCACTTCATCGATCTTGATGGAGAGCGGAGATTTTGTATTGAGACTTGCGTGCCCTTGATAATTGTATGCCTTGCGGTTGGCCGTAACTGACTCGCGCGCGCTTTTCATGATCCGGTCCGTGATGCGTTGGATGGAATTGCGACCAGCCTCCAGTGCTTTGGTGTTGCGTTCTGCCGTATCGTGAAAGCGGCTGACGATGGCTTTGAGCCTTGCCGCCACCTCATCGCTTGCCGTTGCGGCTGAGAGATTCTGTTTTGAAATTGTTTCCATCAGCGATTTGTAGCGAGCGAGCATCGCATGCTTATCGGCCTGGATGCTGCGGAAAGATGCGAAATCGGCAGAGCGTACGGAATCAGTTTCACGGTCCAGCAACTCGCAGAGCGCGTTTAGAACGGCTTCGGCTTCTGCTGCCAGTGTCTTTTGTGCATTCAGGGATGCTTGGCTCATTTGTTTAACTCCTCTTGTAAACTGATCATGTGTGTTTTCACTGAATCCGACATTCCAAAGCCGCCAGCCTTGACGATGGCCTTGCTGTATTCGTCAACCATCAGGCCGCGCCATGTTTCCTCGGCCTCGCCGCCGCCAAAAAGCGGATCAACGGCAACCGTATCGAACATGTGTGCGACCATTTCCGAGAGGAACATTGTCTCGAAATCCTTGGCGGCGCTGTCGATCTCGCTGATCTTTTTTGCGCTCAATCCGTTTTTAGCCTGCAGCATCGCGGTGTCTGCTGCGATAAGGCGGGAGAGAGCGGGATCTGCGGTTGCTGTCAGTCTGTCCAT
Organism: Pseudomonadota bacterium; assembly: GCA_009926935.1. GTDB lineage: Bacteria > Pseudomonadota > Alphaproteobacteria > Micavibrionales > UBA1664 > UBA6145. The sequence continues at coordinate 142,455 of RFNZ01000003.1, forward strand.
CATCACAGCACCTCTATCTCGGCTTGTATGGCGCCTGCGGCTTTGATGGCCTGGAGTATGGTAATGACATCGCGCGGGCTGACCCCTAAAGCGTTGAGCGATGAAACCAGTTCCTGCAGCGTGACGCCGGCGGGGAGGTAAGCGATATCGCCCCGGTCTTCGCCCGTATTCACATCGATTGTGGTGCGTGGAACTACCTGTGTGCTGCCCTGCTGCGAGAAGGCGTTAGGCTGGCTGACCTGAGGTGTTTCCGTGATTCTGACTGTCAGGTTGCCCTGCGCCACAGCGACCGTGCTGATTTTGACATTGGAGCCCATGACGATGACGCCCGAGCGCTCGTCGATGACGATCTTGGCGACTTGATCAGGTTCGACTTCCAGCTGTTCGATATCGGTCAGCATGTCGACGACCGATTTTTCACCGATCTTGGTCAGACGAACGGTTGCGCCGTTTTCGGCCTCGGCAATTTTTGCCCCGTAGTTCTGATTGATGGTTGAGGCAATGCGGCGCGCTGTCGTGAGATCGGGGTTTTTTAGGGCCAAACGGACGCTTGGCAGGTCAGTTAGAGCAAATTCTATTTCGCGTTCGACGATGGCACCGTTAGGCACACGGCCCGCTGTTGGGATGTTTTGCGTGACCGAACCCGCATCACCGCCTGCGGCAAATCCGCCTACCGCCACGGGGCCCTGGGCTACGGCATAAGCCTCGCCATCCGCACCCATGAGAGGGGTTACCAGCAATGTGCCGCCCTGCAGGCTTTTGGCATCGCCCAAGGTTGATACGTTGACATCAATCCGGCTGCCCTGATTGGCAAAGGGTGGCAACGTGCCTGTGACCATGACGGCTGCGACGTTACCGGTGTTGAGATTCTGGTCGCGCACGTTGACGCCGAGGCGCTCAAGCATCGCGGTTAAAGACTGCTTGGTGAAAGGGGCGTTATTGAGTTTGTCGCCGGTGCCGTTGAGGCCGACCACAAGGCCGTAGCCGATCAGCATGTTATCGCGGACGCCTTCGATATCCACGATGTCCTTGATGCGGGACATGCCGGAAGCCTGCGCGGATCCAAAACCCAGCGTAAATATGGCTAAAGCCAGACATATATAGGTGCGAATGCGCATGATTGTCCTTTCCGGTTAATGACTTTGCGAAAAGCGTGCCAAAAACTCTTTATGGGCTTCGGCTTTGACCCTTTGCTGTGCATAAGCCATATTGAATGCATGAGAATCGAAGGACCCCGGCCAACCGACAGCATCAAAAAAAATGAGAAAACCCGCAAAACCGGCGGGGCATCGGGTGAATTCAAGAGTTTTTTGGCAGGGGATACGGAAGGCGCCTCCGAGGCATCATCAGCCCCGATGATTGCCGATGTAGGTGCCCTTTTGATTGCGCAAGCGAGTGAAGACCCAGCCGAGCGCAAGGCCCGCAAGCGTATGAAAGACAGGGCTGAAAACGTACTTTCCGCCCTTGATGGCGTACGCAGAGGGCTTTTAAACGGTAAGCTGAGTACGCTTGAAATGGAGTCAGTCAGCCGCTCCATTGCCGAGCGGCGCGAAAAGATTAACGATCCAAAACTTACGGAAATACTGGACGAGGTTGAGCTCCGCGCTCAAGTCGAGCTTGCCAAGATGGAAATGGCAAAGCAAAAAACATAAATTTTACAAACGGTTATATATCAGTTTGTTTTGCTTGCGGAATCAGGCACCCTTTTTTATAAATAACCCCCTGACAACGTGCCCAAGGGAACATAAACAGATGCCCCGCTCAGTTTCTACCAATACCGTGATAGTGCCGCCCGATTACGATCCTAAGAAGGATAAGGGCAAATTCATGAATCCGGTGATGCTTGAATATTTCCGCAAGAAGCTGATCGCATGGCGTTCCGAGCTGCTGCACGACTCTGAAGAAACCATTCATAATACACTGCAGGGCACGGAGCTCCAGAAGCCTGATATTGCTGACCGTGCGGCGGCCGAGACCGACCACGCCCTTGAACTCCGTACACGCGACCGCGAGCGCAAACTGATTGTCAAAATCAACGAAGCCCTGCTGCGTATTGATGATGGCACCTACGGTTTGTGTGAAGAAACTGGCGAACATATTACTGTTGCCCGTCTTGATGCGCGCCCGATTGCCACACTGAGCCTTGAGGCGCAAGAACGCCATGAGCGGCTTGAGAAAACCCACCGCGACGATTAGTTTTTTTCATATATACCATTTTTGGTTGATATTATTTGCATTGCAGCACGCGACGCGCGTACCTTGCCTGTTAGCGTTTATCTGAACTGCGTGTACTGAAATGGCTGCCGAAGACGACGACACAAAACATGCTGCGGGCAAGACCCGACCAAAAGGCGTCGTGCCTTTTAAGAAAGCTGCCAGAGGCCACGGCCGTGGTGATGGTGATGATGCGCCGATTTTCCCACCTGATGAACTGACATTCAATGATTTGGTGCGTGTGCAGGAGACCGTGCATTTTGCGTTATTGCCAATTTCGGAAGGCGATAATGTGGATGCCGTACACGAGGCGATTGCTGCCGCAAAGGGAGAACCAGTGGAGGCTCTGGCCTGCTGGCTGGAAGGCAATGGCAGGCAGGCGATTGTCGGTTTCCCCGCTTCCATGGAAGTACGCGAGTTTGGCAGCCTTAAACCGCTCGAGATCATGGGGCTAGGTCTTGATAAGGATCAACTTGTGGCCATGGTTCAAAGCCGCAAACTGAAACCTGATACGCTTGTGATGCTGGTTCACCTTGATACGCGTTTGCACAGGCTGGTCCAGCAGCAGACGGAAGAAGGGGCGCCACCCCGAGTCATATTCACCAACACCGGTTTCAGACCACGCCTAAGTTAGGCGTAAAAAAAAACCGCGGATTTCTCCGCGGCGAAGGTACTGGTGGAAGACACTAAGCTTAAAATGGGGAAATTATATCCATGACCTGCTGGCCGTAGCGCGGCTGCTGGACATCGGTGATCTGGCCTTTTCCGCCATAAGAAATGCGGGCTTCGGCCACTTTTTCATAGGAGATCGTGTTGTCGATGGCGATATCCTCGGGGCGGATGATGCCTGTGAGCTCCAGAATACGGTTTTCGTAATTGACGCGCACTTCCTGACGCCCCTGAATGACAAGGTTTCCGTTAGGAAGGATCTGCGAGACGATTGTTGCGACCTTGAGCTTGACCTCTTCCTCACGCTTTGTCTCGCCAGTGCCCTTGTGGGTCGAGTTGGTCGTTATATCCAGGAGTTTGGTGTTTGTAGCCACCGGTTCAGGCAAGGCTTTTGAGAGATACTTCTCGAAGCCGAGTGCCAGCGGGTTTGATGTATCTTCACCCGCTTGACGGTCTCTTGAGGTTTCGTTTTTAAGATTGGCTTCGTCCTTGATATTAATGGTGACTGTCAAAATATCGCCTACATCATCGGCGCGCTGATCCTCAAAGAATGTTTTGCGAGAGCCGCCAGACCACAAGGAATTGGCCAATTTATCTTCCGATTTTGGCGAAGGCATTGGCATGCTGACGGGCTTGTAGCCTGGCTTCAAGGTGGGGCTTTCGATCTCCGATTGCTGGGGAGGAGCCCCTACGCTTGCCAGTCTTTCGACACTGCCACATGCCGCCAAAAGGGCTGATGCGCATACTGCAAGTCCGAGAATTTTGAATTTTTTCATGGCTTCACCATTCCTGTTTTGCTGCGTTTACCTGACCGTTACGATCCGGCTACCTGTTACCTGTGCTTCAAGCTGCTTATTGCTGCCGACGTTGCTTACCTTGATTGTCTGGCCGTAGGCGCCGTCTTCCATGGCACGGCCTTTGGCTGTGATGTACATGCCGCCCGTCTCATAGACCATGGTTACCGGCGCGCCGCGCTTGATCATAAGCGGTGTCTGGAGATCATCAGGGCGCAGGACTATGCCCGCTGCCACGGCCTTACGTGGTGTTGTACCGATAAGTGACGCCTCATCCAGAATGATGTCGCGGCGGATGCCTGCGGCAGGCTTCGTAACCCATGTAATATCGGTGGCCTCGATGATCGTGCCGTTTTTCATTGTGCGTTTGAGGACAGGTACATGAACGAGCCGCTCGGCCATGCCGCGCAACGTAACGGTTTCAGGTTTGCCGCCGGATGCGGCCACACGAATGATGGCACTGAAAGGACCGCCGCTTTGCGGCATGCTGAAATCGGCTACTTCAACGCGAGGCATATCGAGACCGGGGACGACAATCTCAGGGATGGTAGTCGAGAGCGTGACATTAAAGCTATCTGCGTCATTCATGGTTGCAAGATGATCGCGGATAACTGCTCGTACCGTATCGGCATCAACGATGGAAGCGGCTCTGCGAATTGAAATTTTATCCTCATCCTGTGGTCTCCAGGGCAGGTTGAAGGCTGTGGCAATACGCAAGAGAGTAGGGGCGTGCCAGACCAGTTCCTCACCCGGGTGAGGGGCGGGAGCCAGTACGAAATCCGCGTGCTGTGAAAGACCCTCAAAGACATCGCCCAGTTTTATATCCGTCCCTTTGACCATGACTTGTGCCTTGGGCATGGGGCCGGCAAAAGCCTGCCCCATGACAACGACGAGGAAAACCATGGCCAGGGTAAGAGCCAGAATAAACGCAGCAAGCTTACCAGCCAGATACACGGAGAGTGCATTTGGGTTGCTGCGTTTAAATGTGACTGGCTGGGCGCTCATGCTTATGCCTTTCCTACGGTTATCTCAGCTGTGTAAGGGTTCCGAGCATGTCATCAGAGGTCTGGATTACCTTTGAGTTCATCTCGTAAGAACGCTGGGCGGTTATCAGTGATGTGATTTCGTCAACGACGTTCACATTTGACTGTTCACGCGCGCCCTGCTGCAGTTTGCCAAAGCCGACATCGGTTGGATTGCCGTTTGTTGGCGTGCCTGATGCATCTGTTTCAAGGAACAGGTTGTTACCGATTGCCTCAAGACCTGCATCGTTCTGGAATGTTGTAAGCTCGATCTGGCCAACGGTTTGTGTGGCTGTTTGACCTGCTATTTTTACCTGAACAACGCCGCTGTCGTTGATCGAGACCTCCGTTACATCCGACGGGATCGTGATGTTTGGCTCAACCAGGTAGCCTTGTGCGTTTACAAGATCACCGTCGCCGTTGATCTGGAATGAGCCGTCACGCGTGTAGCCAACCTGCCCGTCCGGCAGTGCAACCTGAAACCAGCCACGGCCTGCGATTGCGAGATCGTAGGTGTTTCCGGTGATCTGGATGGTGCCCTGCTCGTTGATGCGGTAAACCGAACCGGGTTTGACGCCAAGGCCGAGGCGTATGCCTGCGGGCAGAACGCTGCCGATGTTTGAGGACGTGACGCCCGGGCTTACCTTGCTTTGATAGACAAGATCCTGAAACTGGGCCCGCTGGCGTTTGAAGCCAGTCGTTGTCATGTTGGCTATGTTGTTCGAGATGACGTCAACGTTCAGCTGTTGAGCGAGCATACCGGTTGCTGCGATGTCGAGTGAAAGCATCTTAGGATTCTCCTTTAGCTATTGCTTGTCATGGTTCGTATGGTTGAGCGCATGCGGTCGTGTTCAGACTGCAGCATGCGCGCAACGGACTGGTAGGTACGTGAAACGTCGATCATATCGGTCATCTCGAGGACGCCTTGTGTGTTTGAGCCTTCGATTGCGCCTTGTATGATGCGTGTCGATGGTGATGGCGTGCCCGGAGCATCTGATTTGTAGAGCGAGTTACCGACCGGCTTTAAGAGGTCGATGTTCGGGAATTCGTGCACCATGAGCGTACCCACGATTTCATTACCGAGTGCGATGGAGCCCGTTTGATCAATTAGAATGTCGCCTTGCCCCTCCGGCATCGTGATGGGCTGCCCGCCATTATCGACGACGGGGTAGCCTTGCTGCGTTACAAGCTGGCGTGAGGCATTGAGGGCGAAAGTGCCGTTACGCGTGTACATGATCTGGCCTCCAGGAGCCTGTACACCCAAATAACCAACGCCTTCGACGGCTACGTCCAGGGGGTTATCGGTACGTTTAATGGGGCCGTTTTCACGAACGCGGTAGTTGCTGTAGTCCAGCACCATCGAGATCGTTTCTTTCATGCCTTTTGGTTTGTCGAGATATTCCGCGAACAGGATTTTGTTGGCCTTGTAGCCGGGCGTGTTGACGTTTGCGATGTTATTCGCAATCAGGTTCATGTGTTCCTGAAGGGCCGAGAGCCTTGAGAGGCCGATGTAGATCGTGTTTTCCATCGTTGGTCCACCAATTGATATTTTTCTTCTGGTGTCTTCATTGCACGGGGCGTGCCATTGCCGGTTTTTTGTTAAAAAACAGATGGTTGAAGGTATGGTTCCGGTAGTCGTTGTTATGGCATTCCCGAGTCGTTGACTTACATTCCGTTTTTGGCGGTGGAAAATTTTGCCGAGCTTAGCAAGGCGCTTTGAGGGCTTGTGTGGCTGTGTTAACCTTTTTACGAACAGCTACGAGAATCGTTTCCGCCATGGCCAAGAAAAACGAAGATGAAGAAGACGACAAAACCCCCGCACCCGATGGTGAGGTTAAGCCGCTTGATGACGAAGGCGGCAGTAGTGGTGGGCTATTAAAAAACAAAAAGCTTCTTCTTATCGCTATCCCTATTTTGCTGGCGCTTATTGGCGCGGGCGTTTATTTTTCAGGCATTCTGGGCGGCAAGGATAAAGCCGAGGGTGAAAAGACCGAAGCCCATGCAAGCGCGGATTCGGGTTCTGAAGGTGAGCATGGCGGTGGTGGCGAGCATGGCGAAGGCGGAGCCGCAGGGCCGCAGTTTTTGGAAATTCCGGATCTGCTTGTGAACCTGAGTTCGGCTGGTGGGCCTCCACGCTTTTTGAAACTCAAGGTCAAGCTCGAGGTGTCTTCGCCCGAAGATCTTGCCAAACTCGAGGCTGTTGCCCCACGCGTTGTCGACCAGTTCCAGACTTTTTTACGGGAAATGCGCGTACAAGACCTAAGGGGCTCGGCAGGTATTTATCGTCTTCGGCAGGAGCTGCTTTACCGCGTGAACCTTGCGGCGCAGCCGACCAAAGTCAAAGATGTGCTGTTTCAGGAAATGCTGATCCAGTAAAACACTCCATTTCATGAAGTTTGGCACGATCCATGCTATATTTAACCCATAGTATCCGTATCTAAGGACCGTTTCGGCATGGCTGACGAGGTAATGAGCGACGAAGAAAAGGCCATGATGGCCGAATGGGAAGCAATGGCTTCCCAAGCGCTCGGCGTTGAGGGCGAAGCACCTGCGGATGCACCTACCGTTGCCGCTGATGATGAGCCTGGCGGCACACGTATTCTTAATCAGGATGAAATCGATTCTTTGCTCGGGTTTAATGATGGTGCAGGGCAGGAGTCCGCTTCAGGTGTTATGGCGCTCATCAATTCGGCGCTCGTCAATTACGAACGCCTGCCGATGCTGGACATCGTGTTCGACCGCCTTGTGCGGCTTATGTCCACCAGCCTTCGTAACCTCACATCAGATAACGTTGAAGTCTCGCTCGATCAAGTTTCGACCGTGCGTTTCGGCGATTACATGAACTCCATCCCGCTGCCTGCCATGCTCGCGCTTTTCAAAGCCGAGGAATGGGATAACGGCGGGCTGATGATGGTGGATTCAGCGCTTATCTATTCCATTGTCGATGTGTTGCTTGGCGGCCGCAAAGGCACGCCCGCCATCCGTATTGAAGGGCGCCCTTATACCACTATTGAAACCAAACTTATTGAGCGCATGGTCGGCGTCATCATGTCCGATATGTCATCGGCTTTTGACCCGCTTTCGCCCGTGTCATTCACCATGGAACGGATGGAAACCAACCCGCGCTTTGCTGCGATTACGCAGGGTTCCAATGCTTGCGTGCTGGCGCGGCTACGCATCGATATGGGTGATCGTGGCGGCCGTGTTGAAATTCTGCTACCTTATGCAACCCTTGAACCCATCCGTGAGCTGTTGCTCCAGATGTTCATGGGGGAAAAGTTCGGTCGCGATTCCATCTGGGAGACGCACTTGACCAACGAGCTTTATCTGACTGATATCGATCTTCAGGCGGTGCTTGCGGAAAAAACAGTGTCGCTCGGTGATCTTCTCAACTGGAAGCCGGGAACGCGTGTGATGTTCAACGCCCGCCCGAAGGACCGTGTGGAGCTGCGTTGCGGTAACTTCCCCATGTTCAAGGCGGCGACCGGCCAGAAGCAGGGGATGCTCGCGGTACGTATTGACCATTACGTACCGCCTCAAAAGAAAAGCACCTGATAGCGCGCCTGCCGGGCTGTTAGCAAAATCGCAATCATATTGCGTGTAAGCTTGTATTATTAAAAAAGCAGGCTAATCTGATTCTTATGGAAGGCGCTTCCCTCAGTCTTATACTTGATGTCGTTATATTGGTCCTATTGGGCCTGACGATTGTTTACGCTGCAAGACTATCTCTACAATTGCGGCGACTGAGAGATTCGAAGAGCGATCTCGATAAAGTTGTCCGTGAACTCATCAAGAACCTTGATCGGGCTGACCGCTCCATCATGGGGCTGAAAGAGGCTGCCCGCGAAGCCGGCGGCGATCTGCAAAATGCGATTGACCGCGCTGTCTCGATTGCCGACGAGCTTGAAGTTGTCAACGATTCCGGAAACCGCATTGCGGTCAAGCTTGAGGCGTTACTCGATACGGCGCGGCCTATTGCCACAGGTACTGCCCCGAAAATTGTTCCTCAGCCTCAGGCAGCTGCTACTGAGGCGGGCACTGACTATGCCAAGCATTTGCGCAAGCTGGATCCGGCGGATGAAAAAATCAGCCGTGCCTCCGGTTTTGCGATCCGCGATACGGATGCCGAGCGTGGCATTGATCCTGTTTCAGCTGGAAAAGACATGCTGGAAGATGATGCCGCCCAGGGCCTTTATTCGGAAGCAGAACGCGACCTTTTCAGGGCCATGAAAGGTACGAAAACCAAGAAGTAGGCCCCATACGCAAGGGCCGCGTCTTGTGATAGAATCACCACGATGAACGATATTCTCGCCCGTTTCCGCCTTTTGCCGCTGTTGGTTATTGTTGCCACTCTTGCCTTTGCTGTAAGGGTTGGCGAGACTTATGTGGGGGTTCGCGACATGGCGGCCTCGGCTATTGCGGCTGATGAAAAAGCGGAAGAGCTCAAAAAAGAAGACAAGAAATCCGCAGACGCGAAGGTTGAAGAAAAACCAGCCGAAGCAAAACCGGAAGGTGACAAACACGCTGAAGAGGCAAAGGCTGAAAAGCCGAAGGTCAACGTGCCGGAAGGCGCTTTGCCGGAAGTCTGGGCGGACCCCGCACAACAGCAGATGTCGGACAGCCCTGAGCAGGCACAGCTGCTTGAAGACTTGGCCAAACGCCGTGAACAGCTGAAGACTCGTGAAAAGGCGCTTGATACACGGGAAGCGATGATGAAGGCGGCCGAAAACCAGCTTGATGAAAAGATCAAAGAATTGACGGATCTCAAGCGTCAGATCGAGCAGCTTTTAGGCCAGCAGGATGTGGAAGAGAAAAACCGCATCATGAGTCTTGTTAAAATTTACGAAGGCATGAAACCCAAGGATGCGGCGACGATATTCAACCAGATGAATATGTCTGTTTTGCTTAAGGTCGTCTCCAAGATGAGTGAGCGTAAAGTTGCGCCGATCATTGCGGCCATGGATACGGGCAAGGCCAATGAACTGACGGTACAGCTGACAGAGATGAAAAAACTACCCGAGCAGACGATGGATGCGATAGAGGGTAATCCGGTGGCTACGCCAGCCCCTGAGGGTTCTGCTTCCTTACCTGGGCTTGATGCTTTGGGACAGCCTTAATATTTTCATATTGTTATTCGTGATGCCGGACGCATGCGTCAGAATTTCTTCATGACGTATTAACCAAATCGCGGCACAATACCCTTTCAGAAAGTATCGTTTTTTACTTCAGCAGGAGTTCAGTATGCCAGTCGATAAGAACATGCAGGTGCTGGTGGTTGATGACTACTCGACCATGCGCCGCATTATCCGCAACCTCCTTAACCAACTCGGTTTCCCGAACGTTGATGAAGCGACGGATGGCCAGCAGGCGTTGTCCATGACGGGAACCAAGAAATACGGCCTCATCATTTCTGACTGGAACATGGAGCCCATGTCCGGCCTTGAGCTTTTGAAAGGTATTCGCGGCGGCTCCAACGACAACAAGACCGTGCCGTTTATCATGGTGACGGCCGAGAGCAAGACCGAGAACGTTATTCTTGCAAAGCAGGCCGGGGTCAATAATTACATTGTGAAGCCGTTTAACGCGGAAACGCTCAAAACCAAGATTTCTGCCGTTATCGGCGATTTCTGAGGAGATATCCATGTCCAAGGACGTAGCCGCTAAGGCGGGTGAAGCACAACAATATGACCGGTCAAAGGTTGTCCAGATCGTCCATTCGGTCATTGCCAAAATGGAAGGTCTTTCGGGTGAGGCGCTCAATAATCTTTCGAGCGAGCTTCAGGATCTCGTGCGGGCTATCGAGAATACGCGCGCCGAGCTTGCCGCTGCCAGAACACAGGATTTGGGCCTAAAGCACGTACCGACAGCAACGGATGAGCTTGATGCCGTTGTCGATGCTACCAAGAGCGCGACGGATTCCATTATGTCCGCCTGCGAGGCCATGGAGAAAATGGTTGCAGGACGCGGTGACGACATTGAACAAAAGGTCATAGGCGAAGTTACGAAGATATATGAAGCCTGCACTTTTCAGGATATTACCGGCCAGCGCATCCGCAAGGTTGTAAACGTTCTGCGGCAGGTGGAAGGTAAAGTAAATCACCTGCTGGAAACGCTTGGTCATGGCGATGGCGGCGAGCATCCGCTTGCTGTCGCGTCTGAAAAAGATACTCGCAGTGAAGAGCAGAAGCTGATGAACGGCCCGCAATTGCCTGGTAATGCGATTTCACAGGATGAAATCGACAAGCTGCTTGCAGGGTTTTGAGCAGTCGCATTTCGTGGTAATATAACCACATGCGTGAGAAGCGGGAACTCGGTACAAAAGTTGACCTTGAAAGAATGGCGCTGACCATCAGCGTCTCTCTGTTTATGGCCATTCTTGCTTTCTTTATTGTGCTTAACGCCTTTTCATCCGATTCAACCGTCAAAATGCAGTCCTTGCGGAACTCGATTTCGAGCGCTTTTGGCTTTGTCGGCTCCGGCCAATCATCCTTGCCGACAGATGAAATCGGAACCGAGCAGATTGGCCAGATTGAAGAGGATACCGCCGCGGGCCTCAGGAGCGTTTTGCCTGATCTCGGTTTTGCCTCCCGCCAGATCGCAGGCGGCACTATCATGACGGTCAAAATCAAACGCGAAGACCTTGAAGAACGTTGGCCTGCTTTGCGCACGCGCCTTGGTGACCTCATGGTCAACCGTACGCGGGGCAAAAGTTACGAGATACAGATTCTGGCGCTTGACGGGCCAAAAAACGCATCCGGTCTTGCCAGCTATGCGACTGACCTCAATGACGAAGGCGTGGATGCCGACAAAATATCTGTAGGCTATGAGTACCGCGATGATCCAGCCATTGAACTGCGCTTTATCTTGAAGGGGCGGTAGCATGGCGGAAAGTCAGGTCAGCGCGGAAGAGGTTATTCTGGAAGCCAAGCTGGCTCTCGGTGATTTTAATCCGCCCGTGGCTGAAGGTGAGCAGGGTGTTGTTGCCTACCAGCCTTCCCCGCCTGCACGCGAGCGGGCTGGTGAGGATGAAGACGCCAAAATGGCTGCCAGTAGGCTCTGGCTTGTTTCGTTTACCGATCTTTTTTCGCTCATGCTGTGTTTTTTTGTGATGCTTTATTCCATGAAAGACCCGGACCTGACCAAAATCGGCGAGATGACGGGAAAAGCGGTGCGCGGCTCGAATGAGGCAGACAGCAAAGGATTTGCGGGCGGCGAGAACGTTGAGGTTAATATCAGCCGGGTAGAGTATGGCGAGGCGCTTAACCTTGATTACCTGCAAGGGGTGCTTAAAAACGCGATCTCGCAGGCCAAACTTGAAAACGAAGTCAAAATTTTGCAAGCCAAAGACCATCTGCGCCTAGTCGTGGATGATGATGCCGTTTTTGCCGATGCCAGTACTTTGAGCGCGGGCGGTGAGATGGTGGCCAAAGGGCTTGCCGAACGGCTTTCCCGCCTGTCTAACCGTATTTCTGTTGTTTATGTACCCTCAAGCTCTGGCGAATGGCAAAGCGGGATGACGCAGGCAGCCGCTTTTGGCGAGGCGATGCGTGATGGTGGTTATAGAAAACAGTTCACCGTGCTCGCCGATGGGTCGGGCGAGGGGCCGGGAATTGAAGTTCGGGTAGAGGCTGATGACGGGCGACTCCGTTGACGCTTTAGGCCCCCCGTGTCACCCTGTAAGCAGGGTGTTTTATGCGCAGATTTTCTAAATTTATTCCACTTGTGCTGTTGGTAAGTGCGGTTTTTCCGGCATTCGCTGCGGATGGGCCTTTGGGTTTGTCCGTACGGGCTGCAGCGCAGGACGGATTTGTGCGTTTTGTTTTTGCCGGCGACACCGTACCGGAAGTGACGGTTGCTGATGTTGAAACAGGCCGCCTTAAAATCATATTCGCCAAGGCCGTTGCCGTTGAAGGGCTTGAAGGTGCTGGGCAGGGGCTAGTGCCTGCATCTAAGCTGACCCGTGAGTCTGACACAGCTCTTTTGTTGCAGCTTGAGGGCGCGGGCATTGTACGCCACCGGACTTTGACGCTCGGCAACCGCCTGTTTGTCGATGTTTATCCGGATAACGCTGCGCCTGTAACGCAGCAAATACAGCAGGCAGAGCCCGTTCAGGATCATGCAGCCAAGCCAAAAAGCACGGGTGTGGAGCCGGGGATTGACCCCAAACTTGCGCCGTCCGTTGTTATTGAAGATGTTGTGCCTGAGCCAAAAGCAGAAAAAAAGGAAATTCAGGCAGAGGCCTCGAAAAAGCCGGCAACGCTTCCTGAAACACCTATGGAGGCACCGCCAGTACTGGCGGGCGCTGTACCGGCCCCGATACCTGCCGAAGCTGCCAAGCCTGCGGCTGCGTCGGTTAAGCGGGCTTTTTTGGGGAACGCGGTTGTCACGATTGGATCGACACAGGGGCTTGCGCTTGCTGCGTTTGAGCGCCAGGGGTATTTGTGGATTGTCCTGTCGCAAGAAAACATGAATGTACCGCCACAGGTTTCGGGCCCTGATGCCGCTGCGCTTGGGCCCGTGGATGCAGTACCGATTGAAGGCGGCAGCGCTTATCGCCTCAAATTGCCCGAAGGGGCTTATGTGCGCCCGGAAGGGGCGGGGCTTGTGTGGCGCCTGCATATTGAAGGCCGGAAAACGGTTTTGAAAACGTCTACCGTGGATCGTGATTTTTCCGATACGGCTGAGGGGCCTAAGGTCCATATATCGATGACGACCGCAGATAGCGTGCTGCGTTTGCCGGACCCTGAGATTGGCGATGATCTTGCCGTTGTCACGGTTGGACGTGCGGATGCGCGCCTTCATGTTTCGGAGAAGTATGTCGATTTTGATGTCATTCCCGCCTATGTGGGTGTTGTGATCAGGCCAAAGGCGGATGGTATGCGCGTAGCTGTTCTGCCTACCGAGGTTACGATTGGCAGGGCAGGGGGGTTACGTGTTTCGGCAGCGGGGCCGCGTGGCGGTGCTTCAGGCGTTGCGACTGAGATGGCGGATCAATCCGCACCTAAAAAAGATGATTCAAAAAACAAGGTTGTCGGGCGGATTATGCATCTCTCTGACTGGGCGCTGGGCGGACCGAAGCAGTACCTCGAAAGCCGCAGGATGCTTGATAACCGCGTGGCCACGGCCGAGGAATCGCAAAAGATCACCGAGTTTATTGCGGCTGCCAAGTTTATGCTCGGGCAGGGGCTGCCGCATGAGGGGATTGGTTATACCAACATGGCGCTCTCGCTGATGCCTTTGCTGCGTGATGCCTCTGACTTTCAGTCCCTAAGAGGTGCCCTTTTTGCGTTATCCGGCCAGACGGATGATGCTTTGGCTGCGCTTTCGGCACCGGGGCTTGAAGACAAAGATGAAATCAAACTCTGGAAAGCGTTTGTACTGGCGCAGCAGGGGCTGGTTACCGATGCACAAAAACTGATGCCGCCTGCTGCCATGTCAAAAGCGCTGGTGGGCGGGTATCCATACCGCGTGCAGGCCATGATGTTGCCGACCATTATCGAGGCCGTGCTGGCGCGTGGTGATGTAACCTTGGCCACCAGTTTTATCGATATGTACGAAAAAGCCGCAGACCCTGTCAGTAACCCTGACAGCCCTAATGCCGTTGCGTTTTTCCGTGGGCGTGCTGCGTTATTGCGCGGCGATAACGAGGCCGCGACTACGGCTTTCCGCGAGGCATCTGACGGGTATATCGGCCCTTATCCGGTTAAGGCCACGCTTGCGCTTGTCGAGCGTGGGCTCTCGGCCAAAACGATCGCGCGCGAGGATGCCGTGGCTAAGCTTGAGCGCTTTCGCTATGCGTGGCGTGGGGACACACTTGAAACAGATATGTTGCAGCGCCTCGGCCTCATTTATGTGACAGGCGGCGAACAGCGTCGCGGCCTTACCATTTTGCGGGATGCAGCCACGATGGCACCTGATGATGCCACACGGGAAAAGCTGGTCGCTGTCATGCAAAAGGCGTTTAAAGAGCTGTTTTCAGGCAAAACGCGTGAAAAAATGACGCCGCTTGAGGCCGCCGCCGTTGCTACCGAGTTTGCAGAACTTATGCCTTCGGCCGGTGAGGGCGAGGAAATTACCCTCAACATTGCCGAGCGTATGATGGCGATTGACCTGCTTGACCGGGCGGCTGACCTTGTGGAGCCGATGGTTGAGCGCACCGAAAGCGCGCAAAGCGCCATGAAATATGCGCAGAGGGCAGCCGCGATCCGCATCACGGATGACAGGCCGGAGGATGCGCTCAAGATTATAGACAAAGCGCTGTCCCGCGAGGACGTGCAGGCTATGGCAACCCTTGACCCTAAGGATACCAAGGCTTTTGCTCTGCTGCGTGCCAAGGCCAAAGATCAGCAAAAGCGCACGGATGAGGCTTTTGTCGAGATGGCCTCGATCCCCGAGGATAACGAGGTATTGCGCCTGAAAGCGGATATTGCCTGGGGTGCCCAGAAATGGATGCTGGCCGCCGATGCCATGGGCAAGCTTGTAAAAGGCATGAATATCAATGCCACGCGCCCTCCTACGCGGGAGCAGGCTCAGCTTATTTTGAACCTGGCGCTAGCGCTCAATCTTTCTGGCGAGGCTGACGCCATTGATACTTTGCGCCTTACGCACGGCGATATCATGCGTAGGACTGACCTTTATCAGCCCTTCCAGCTTGTTACGCGCACGGCCAGAGAAGCCAAGCTGGCTGACCGGACTACTTTGCTCAAACTGGTCTCCGAGGTGAACATGTTTAGGGATGTCCTTGACACGTATAAGGACGAGAAAAATACCTCTAAACCACAGAAAACAGCCGAAAAGCCTGTATCGGATGGTCAAACTGACCAGAGTAGTCAGCAGAAGGCTCTTGAGCCTGGGCAGGTAGAACCTGCAAAAGAAGAAAAGAAAGGCTAAATCTATCCAAGGACCGCGTATCGGGAGAGGAAGGTTTTTATCGCTTCTTCCACCACGGCGTCACGGAACCCGGGAGCATCAGAGCCACCCAGCCCCAGTAATTTGGGCCATAGTAGCGCATCGGTTATCAGCCCCAGATACTGGCGGATAGCGACAGATCTGTCAGGGATACGCAGGATACCGCCTGTAATAGCTTGATCCAGAAGCGCGCTCAGGCGGTCCATGAAAGGTTTGCGCCAGGCGTCGCTCACGATGGGGCCGATATGCGGATGGCGCACGGATTCGAGAATGCCGAGGCGGATCAGCCCCAGCATCATGGGATTATCGAGGCGGCGGGCGTATTGAAGGCCAATGGTTTTAAGCTGTGCCGGCGTGAAGGTTGATGTTTTTGGGAGGTTTGCGTCATCCTCAAGGGCTGCAAGCGCATCGATGGCGGCTGCAAGAATATCGTCCTTTTTGGGGAAGTGTTTGAAGAGGGTTGCCGTTGAAACGCCGGAGGTGGTGGCTATACTGATAAGGCTTGCATTGTCGAAGCCGTGCTCGACAAAGGCGCGCAGCGCGCCCGCTAGAATTTTTTCCCGCGAGGCTTTGGCCCGGGCGGCCTGAAAGGCTGGATTGCTCATGGGCTTGAATTGTAATGATTTTATAAAATAAGTCTATAAACTTGTTTTATTATATGTAAAACATAGACAAGATGCTTCTAGTTTTGTATAAAGCCTTCCGATGAATTTGCAAACCACACTTGCACCTGCTTCTGTTCTTGCGCTCCCTTCCTTCGAGGTCGCGGCCGCACGTTTTGGCCCACGTACGGAACGGATAATTTTTGATGGCAGGCCTGCTTGGCTCAAACGTGCCGAACGCACTTCCTTTCCTCTGGCGCCGCTGGTGCAAAAGGCATTTGGGAGCGTTGTCGGCATGCCGCCGCTATTGCAATGCACATACGTGCTGGACCGCAAGGAGGCGCTCGCGTTTGAACGATCCCGCTTAAGCATGATGGCCGCTCAGGGATATCCAGTACCGCATGTGTTGGCACACAGGTCGGATTATCTGGTTACATCAGAGGTAGGGCGATCTATTTGGGATACCGTAAAGCAGATGGATTCTGTCTCGCGGGTTGCACTCCTTGAACAAGGGGCAGCTGCCTTGGCTGCTCTTCATGTCGGTGGTGGGCACCATGGCCAGCCTTACCCCAAAAACATGACGTGGGACGGGCGCCGCGTTCATTTCATAGACCTTGAGGATGACGTGCTGTCTGTCATGTCGGAAAAAGATGCACAGATGCGCGACATCTGGATGATGGTCCATGGCTGCTGGCCTTTTTCAAAGGATGCGACCGAGCTTTCAACAAGACTGGTCCGCAAATATGCCGATGTCGCAGGCCGGGCCATTGTGGCCAATATCAAAGAGCGTCTGCCACAACTCGCGGGGACCAGAAGTGCGGCCTTGCACGCGGCTATAAGCCCGAATGTCTCGGATAACCGTGCTCGCTATCTCTGGACGCTTGAAGGCGTTGCAAAAGGGCTAGTTCTCTGATTTTTTTTCTGCATCAAAAATAGCATCAACCTTGCGGTTGTTTACCAGACTGCTCTTTGTTTTGACGACAGTCTTATTGGCGCGTTTCAGACGTTCCGAGAGGATTTTGATCATAGCCCTGATACTGGGGTCTGATTTTTGAAGGTTTTTGGACATCTGATCGCGGTCCATGACCACGAGGTTGCAGTCAGTCAAAGCGCGGACGGAAGCCGATCGGCAGGAATCATACAAAACCGCCTGCTCACCCACGACCTCGCCCGGGCCCAATACGGCCAGAGTTATCTCGTCTTTATCCTGCTGGAGAAAGACCTCAACAGTACCGCTTTGAATGATATAGCCGTTTTTGCCGAAATCGCCCTGTTTTATGAATACCTCGCCCTGGCGGAAGGTCAGGCGTTGTAAAACCTCGTGCTGCTTTGACATGGTGCCCCCAACATGCGTATGCGCATCATTTCAGCATACACTAACGACGTAAATTTTATCTAAAAAAAGGATGATGTACAGAGGCAAGATCGCCTACTGATTGTATGGCTACTGTGTAACCAACGGCACCGCTGCGGGCAGAACATCAAAGCTTTTGACGAGGCTTCCCACAACCAGATGCCAGCCATCGACCATCACGAAAAAGATGACCTTGAAGGGCAGCGAAATCATGATGGGCGGGAGCATCATCATACCCATCGACATCAGGATGGATGCCGTCACCATGTCGATAATCAGGAACGGCAAAAACAGCATGAAGCCTATTTCAAAGGCCCGGCGCAGCTCGGAAATCATGAAGGCAGGGATCACGACCTGTATTGGCGTCTCCATCGCTGTTTTGGGCGGCTCGGTCTTGCTGAGTTCAAGGAAAAGCTGGATATCGAGGTCGCGGGTTTGCTTCAGCATAAAGGCCTTAAAGGGCTCAAGGGCTCTTTCAAAAGCCACGGACTCCTCGATTTCCTGATTGATCAGGGGCTTAATACCTTCGTCATAGGCCACTTGCAGCGTGGGCTGCATGATGAAGAAGGTCAGAAACATGGCTAGTGATACGAGAACGGTGTTTGGCGGGGTTTGCTGAACCCCCAAAGCCGTCCGTAGGAAGGAGAGCACAACGACGATCCTGATGAAGGACGTCATCATGATGATGATGCCGGGGGCTATGGAGAGGATGGTGAGCAGGGCCAGCATCTGGACCACACGGCCTGCCAAGGTGCCATCGTCGTTGCCGAGGTTGATCGAGAGTTCCTGCGCCATTGCTATCGGGGCCAGCATGACAAGCCCTACCCCCAGCAGGGATGCAAAAGCGATCAGAAATTTGCGGCTTTTTGTCATGACTCGGCCTTTGCGGTGATGTTGGCATCGATGACGGTCTGGCAGTCTGGGCCCAAGAGGATCAGGTGCTCGCGCTCATCACATTTGACGAGCAGCAGCTTATGTCTGTGGTCTAGGGGCCGTGTTTCAAGCACGTTCAGGCGGCGCTTGACGCCGGGCAGCGCGCCGCCGCCCATGCCGTAACGGCGCAAGCCAAAGGCCAGCAGGCCCATTAGGGCCAAAACTGCCAGCAGAGCCAGAATAAAACGGAGGTAGTCATGCGCGCCCATTGCGGACGAGGTTAAGGGTTTTGGCGCATGTCGCAAGCATGCTTGGCGCGATGTTCACAGTTATTGACGACCGGATTTGAGATTAGCCACGTGCTGCTCGAGCGTGGCTGTCAGGCGCTCGAGTGCCGAAATCGCGCGCATAAGGGTGGGTTGTAGCGCTGGGTCAGGTTTGGCTTTGAGTTCCTTATGGAGTGTGATCGATTCCTTATCCAGCATCTTCATATCGACGCGTTTGCCGGCTTTGACATCGGCCTCGGCTTTCTCGACACCTTCGATGAGGGCTTCGAGGCGTTCCTTATGGTTCATTTTCTGCATCTTTTTTCAGCTCCTCTTTTAGTACCGCGTCAAAAGGGTTGGGTTCGCCATTGGCCTGATAGACATAGGCCAGAATTTCACCGACGGCCATCAGGGCTTCGGTCGGGACCGGGCTATCGAGTTCAAACTTTGCCAGAAGCTCGGCCAGATTGGCATCCTCACGCACTTTGACGCCGTTTTGAAAGGCAATTTCCAGAATTTTACGTGCGACTTCACCCCGCCCTGCTGCCGTGACCTGCGGCACCAAATTTTGGGCGCTGCGATCCTTTAAGGCGACCGCCACCTGTCGTTGCGGCAAAGCCTCGGCATTCAGGGGTTTGAGCGGGTCTTCTTCTGGTAATTCGGGGTTTGGCACGGTTTTCGCAATATCCTTACGCGGTGGAAAAAAATGGTTTGGTCGGAGTTGCTTACCAACTCCTTCCGTAAAAAAACCAATAAGAGCGGAGAAAAACAATGATGCTCGATGGTATTGGCCTCTTTAGAGGCATTATGGCGAAGATGAACTGGCTTGACCAGAACCAGCAAGTCATCGCCCAGAACGTTGCGAACTCGGATACGCCGGGATTTCGTCCAAAGTCGCTTAAAGAAGCCGATTTTGATAGCTATCTTGGTGCCTCTCTTGGGCGCGGGGCCACTGCCCCTGTCAAGCTACTGGCAACGGATGGCGAACATTTTGGCGCGGTTCAGCGCGGATATAATTCTCCAGGGATCGGCAAACAGAAGACCATTTACGAGGCTAGCCCCGATGATAACGGCGTTGTCATTGAAGAGCAGCTCTTCAGAGCCAACAAAAACAGTATGGAATATCAGATAGCAAGCGACCTGTATCGCCGCAGCACAGGCATGATGCGCGCTGTTCTACAGGGTTCGAGAGGATAAGGAGGATTGTCATGCAGATTATGAACGCCATTGGAATTTCAGCCAGCGGGATGCATGCGCAAGGGGACCGCCTGCGCGTGATTTCTGAGAATATCGCCAACGCCGATACAGCTGCGGCCCAACCCAACGAAGACCCTTATCGCCGCAAGACGGTCTTGTTCAAGAACGTGATGGACAAAGAATTGGGTGCCGCTACCGTGCGCGCCGACAAGATTGGCGAAGACCGCTCAACACCCTTCCGCCTCAAGTTTATGCCGGACCATCCGGGCGCCGACGAAAACGGGTATGTAAAACTGCCAAATATCAATACGCTGATCGAGGTTATGGACATGCGCGAGGCCCAAAGGTCTTACGAGGCCAACCTTGGTATGATTGAAATTGCACGTAACATGCTTGGCCGCACGCTTGATTTGTTGCGCGGTTAAGTGAGACAATAAGGGAATAGGGGACAACCATGGTTGACAATGTAGGCAGCAAAGTTTCGCAGGCGATTGGGGCTTATCTCAATACGGCCAAGATTGCCGATAAGGTGAGCGCGGGCGAGGATGACAGCTTCAGTTTTGGCAATCTTGTCAAATCGGCTATCGACCAGGTGGCCAAGACCCAGAAGAAATCCGAAGCTGTTTCGGCACAGGCTGTCATTGGAAAGGCTGATCTGACAGATGTCGTGCAGGCTGTGACTGATGCCGAGCTTACCCTCCAGACTGTTATGACCGTGCGCGACCGCCTGATTGGCGCGTATCAGGACATCATGCGGATGCCGATATAATTACGGTTGTTGGGGCGTTGAGCCGCCATCACCATCAAGTGATTGCGCCAATTTAGGTGTAGAATTTTCTACGTTTCTCAGGAACGTATCCGCTAAATCCATTGTGCGTTTTGATGTCTGGACTGCTGCAAAATGCCTTTCGTCTTCACCAAGATTGGCCGGTTTAGGATCCATGACAGTCAGGCGCAGAACTTCCAGTGCCAGTGTGACTGCAGCGGCATCAAGAAGATCTATCCCGCAGCGCAGGGCATCGTTTTTTGCCTTATCCAGCACGTCGGCACGAATAATGTGCTGCTCGCGCGGCCTTGGAATGTTTTCTCCCAGTTCTTCATCGAAAACCGTTTCCGGGATTTCCTCGCCTGCTGCTGCGGCTTCCCTCTCGGCTATCGCGTTCTCGATTTCGACTTTAAATGCACGCTTGTGGACAATGCGACCACGCCCTACGGCAGCCTGAACCGAGCTCCGCCCTACCTCAAGATGCGGTGATTTGAACATTTCAAAAACTTCATTGAGGTCGCTTAGGCGCACCATAGATTGCGCGTGATCGTTATCGTTATTTGGGAAAACGTGTTCGGGGTGGTCGGCGCTGAATTCACGAGAGGCTTCAAAAAGCATATTCGCTTTTACTTCCGAATCTATCGCAGTTTCGAGACTTGCCGAGCAGGCCAGTGAAGCGCGGTGTATGCGCTTTATTGTTGCTTCCTCTTTTGTCTTTATTTCGTCATCAGGGCCTGTGCGCTCGGTCATTGGCTCTTCCAGCTGAGCCATATTGAAATCAGGGTCGAAAACCTGAGGGCCCAATACAAGGCTTACGAACTCGCTCAGCTCGCCAATTTTACCGGCGCTTACGGCTTCATGAACGCGGCGCGTTTCGTCCAGCTTTTGTTGGAGTTGATCAAAAAGCTGCTTTGTCGTTGTGACAGGTGTCATTGCGGGCATCGATACCTCTGCGGTTGGCAGAATGAACTCCCGCTTTTATACTACGCCTTATGTAAATAATTCAATAACAGGGGGGTTTGTTATTATTTTTCAGCTAGTTAAGCTTTTGCGTGGGCGGAGGGGTGCCGTTGTCATTGTCATCGTTTTCGATACTCCAGCGACGGCGCAAGTGAGGTGATGCCTCATCCGCATTTTGGAGGAGTGTGCCTGCCCATTGCAGGTTGCGCGTGACCGCATCCAGCGCTGCCTTGTGCGTACCGTTTTCCAGCACAGCCTGTGCGGTATCGACATGAGACCTGATGCGCAGCAATTCACCGGCCATTAAAATTTGTGCAGCCTCTACCCTTGCAAGCCCGGCCTTGAGATAGGCGCTGCTTGAATCTTCTAGAATTTTGATGCGCAGCGCGTATTGCGGTGTGCCTTGTTGCAGTTCGTTTATGTAGTCGGTGATGAGTGCCTGCTCTTGCGTTTCCCGCGCTTCGGATACGGCGTCTTTATCGTCCCACGGTCTTTCCTTGTATTCGTCGGTCATGATGGAAAGGCGGGCGAGGCGGGCTTCTGCTTGTTTCTGATCCTGATCGTTGTTGGTGAAGTGCGCGCCTGTCGCCTGCGCATGCTGCGATGTTGCCTTAAATAGGGCTAAGGTCGCTATCTCACCTTCCGTTGCAAGTGTGGTTGCATCAATGCATTTGGCCGAGCAGGTTTCCATGCGGGTGTCTACAAATTGCAACACGCGTGCTTCATCTACTTGGACGTCCGCCGGTATGTCACCAAAAATGGCTTCAGGATTAGCGGAAAACTCAACGAGCTTGCCGGAAGAAACGGCATCTAAAACCAACTGCATATCGGCGATGCCTTTTGAAAGGGCTCTGAAGTCGAGGACTATTTGGGGTAACTCGTTGTCGGCCATGACTGTGGTCCTTATCTGTTTTAAGGTTTACATCAGGTGGAGTGAGCCACCGTCTTTGTCCGCGCGTTTCATGCGACGGACCCGGTCGTATTTTTGTGCGTATCTATCGACTGTAACGCCGTTCATGCCGATATGCGGGTGAAGGGCCTTGAGGTCGACCGCCGAGCGACGGCCCTCCGCCTTCATGGCCTTGCGGCTTTTTGCTTCATCAAAGGCTACGATGCCTCTTTGCGCGCGGCGCGCTTTGTGCAGGAGCCAGGTTTTAGCCATTTCAGATTCATTGAGGCGGCGGAGGAAGCGCAGCTGGCCCATGTGCGCATCGGAGATACGAGCGAGAAAATTCAGCTCGTGCAACCGAGCGAGTTCTTCCGTTTTGATCAGAGTCCACGCTTTGTTATGAGGGCCTGCCATGATGGCGTTAAACTGATCTTTGAGGTCGGGCCTGTCGAAACCGTAATCTTCCAGTCGCCACATCGCTTCCTCATACTGGCTTTGGAAGTTGAGGGCTATTTGGTGACGTTCGTCAGCCACGTAAAGATGTTGGTCTTCGGCAAAAAGGCCGAAAATCATGCGGACGCGCTGGAGGTATGGGCGCTGTTTTTCCAGCTTCAGGAAATCAAGGCATGCCTCGGCGTAGGCGCCGATATTCGAGCCGTAATTGTGATAGGCTTCTTCCTCGATGTCGGCGGGGCTGCGGGTATTGATGCTGCTGAAATGGGTATCCGAAAACAGGGCAAGCTCTTTTTCAGGGATTTCGCCTTTGGCCATAGCCTCGGCTGCGCCGATAGCTATCAAAAGCAACCGCTCTTCGTTTTTGTGGCGGCTATCAAGAATGCCAAGTTCTGTAATTTCCATAGCCTGTTCTGGCACAAAGACATGACAGAACGCAAGACTCTCGATAGCATGGGGCCATGGACCAAGCGATCATCCTCGATTATTCCCGCGAAGCCATCTGGCTGACCCTCAAGATCGGGACGCCGGTGATGCTGATTGGCCTTTTTGTGGGCGTTCTGGTTGGCCTGTTTCAGGCGCTGACGCAGATTCAGGAGATGACACTGACATTTGTGCCCAAGATTATTGCCATTTTCGGGTCTCTTTTTATATTGCTGCCTTTTATGGGCACGACGTTGGCCGAGTTTACGCGCTCGCTTGCTGACCAGATCATCGGGCTGCCTATCAACTAGGGCGGCTTTTATCTTGACATAATTTAGGGGCGTATTTTATAAAACCCACCATAAAAGTTAAGAAAAAGGGTTTTTTGTATGTCACAAGATGCTGTATCGACCGAAGCTATTTTGCCTGAAGCGTATGAAAGATTGGGCGCACACGCCAAAGCGATAGGGGAGATGCTTTTTGGTGTGCCCGGCGTTAGTTATGCCGCAGGTGATTTTGCTCGCAGTGCCGAGTTTAAGGTCAAACCACTTGCTTTTTCACCGGCAGTAAATTTTGAAGCGCATAAAGCCTACGCATCACTCAAAATTTTTCTTTTGAGGCTTACCCCTGATGCCAGCCTGAACCCTCCGCATGGGCAAATGACATTTCAAGGGGCTGCGGTTGAGCCGCATAACCGCTTCCATGAAAATTTTGCCGCACTTGTAGCCGCCATTAAAACAAGCCGTGAGAACTGGAGTGGTCGGGCTAATGGTGCCGATTATGACCGCGTTCAAGCTGAGGTGTTGAATGAAGGTAAGCTGATGGCAGAGGTCTCAAGGCTTGCGGGGACGATGGATATGTTCTTTCCGGTACAAGCTCATGAGCGTGACGTAACTGATAACACTGAAGCAGATACGACCGAAGCTGCTGTGGCACCTGCTGCTGCGCTTGAGCCGCGCGTGAGTGCTACTGCTGAACCTGTCCCTTATACGCGTTTTTCGAGAGGTGGCGGTGCTGATACATATTGGCGTGCGCGTGCTGCGGCGATTGTTGCGGCTCTTTTACTGATCATGCTGACGCCTGATAGATTGACTAACGGCGGGCATGGTTTTTCTGCAGGTGGACGTGGGTTTGCGACGGCCGATGTTATGCCTGAAGTTTTCGCACGTTCAGCCGTATGCCCTGATGATGCAAGTGAGCCTTGCGCTGTTGTTGCTCAACTTCCTGATACGGTTGCGGTGATTGAAAGGCCGTTGCCGTATGAGCAGCTGTTTGATTTTGATCCACGCCTGATTACAATTGCGGAGCCACCTCAAGACACGCTGCGCGAAAATTTCTGCTGCCTGTCTGCAAATGCGGGCTGTATCCGCAACCTTGAGATGTTCAAGGAGGTTGTAGCTGCGACTGCCGCGCATGTTACCCAGATCAAGAATGGTAAAATGTGGCTTGGCAGGCTGAATGACCAGACACTGTCTGAAGAAAATCTGGCAACTGCGCTTAAAGAGGTCTCGCACTTTTTCTTTTACACGGCAAAACAGCCTAACCCTGAAATGGCACTCAAGGCCGCCACACTTGCTGGCTTACTGGTGCCAAACGAGCCTGTTTTTGCAATGCGCGCTGCCAAGGTAATGGAGCATGCGGGTGATATGTATCTGCGTTTTGGATATGAGGCCCATGCGCTGGATTACATTGAGCGTGCCCTTGATATACTGGAGCGTGTGCCGCAAAGTGCCGATAAGCGCAGCCTCTATAAAAGGCTTTACAGCATGGCGGCCATGACGAATGTCATTGATGCAGGTACGAACGAGCCCGATGAACGCGCGATCGTGCGCGGCGAATATGCCTGCGGTATTAACCGACTTATGCCCTAAGAGGGGTTACTGCCTGTAGCGCAGGTGGCCGGCATCCGGCTCGTTTGCGGATACGCCGCCAAAGAAAACCGTCCGGGGGTCTTGTCCTGCCGATTGCGCGAGCAGGAGGATCGACTGATAAGTCTCGGCGCGGTGGTCTTCAATGTCGTTGATGCGCTTTACGTGTTTTCCGAGATGCTCGGCAACATCAATCGGATCAAGTTTTACGCCGTCAGGCGCTTTTGAATAGGCGTGTAAAATACCCAGTTCACGGTCGCAGTAATCGAGATACAGCGCGAATGCCTTCGAGGAAAAAGAAAAGGCGGTCGTGAGATACGTGAAGCGCGCGCTAGAAAAAAGTTCCGGTTTGGCATCTTTGAACATGACACGGCCTTGCCTTGCCATGTTTTCGGTACGCGCGAAGCGGTCCCGTATATGCGCGAGGTTATGGCGGGCAAGAGGAAGGTCAAACGCATCGGGATGATAGCGAAGTGCGTAATCGAATCTTTCCAGGGCGTAGGTTGCGAGTTCGTGAGCGTTTTTTTCCCAGCGGAGGGTTTGTGTATAGGCATCATGTGCGATACGTGGGGAGCCATAAAAACCGTTCATCTCACCGTGATTCAGCCATTCACGCATAAAGAGCGAGTGAATGACCCAGGCGTGGTAGGCCACGCTTGCGGCCATAGCTAGGGCGGGTGTTACATCGCGAGCCAAGACAAGGCGTGATGCCAGCGTATTCTGGTACGTGACATCCGTTGTTCCGAAATGGGCCCTCAGGCGCTGTGCATGCCCTGGATCGTTTTCGAGCCCTGTGCAACCTGCTGCCAGTGCCAGTTTGATCTGGCCTGCGCGTGCGATTGTATCGCGGTCGTTAATCGTGAGGTTGTTGGCGGCGTATTGAGACATACAGGTTTAATAATTATGTTAACGGATGTTCGCAAGATTTCTTTGCCACAAGGGTTTACCCAGATACTCTTTCCCATAGATGGAATCGCTCTTACAGCAACTTGTCGTTGGTCAGGTTTACGCTTTCATGCTTGTCTTTGTCCGTGTGGGTACGGCGATGATGATCATGCCGGGCGTGGGCGACGGCTTTGTGCCTGAGCGTGTACGGCTTTTATTTGCGCTGTCGTTTGCTGTCATTATTACCCCTACGGTTGCTGCGACCTTGCCCGAGTTTGCCGCGGCCAGCCTGCCGTTCCTGCTATTGCTTTTAGGTGAGTTTATTACCGGGCTGTTTATAGGCACGATTGCGCGGATTTTTATGACCGCACTGGATACGGCGGGTATGATGATCTCGATCCAGACGGGGCTTGCCAACGCCCAGATATTCAACCCTGCTTTTGCGGCGCAAGGCTCGATCATGGGTGCGTTTTTATCGATAACGGGTGCGTTATTGCTATTTGCCACCAACCTCCATCACGTGCTTTTGACAGCTATCGTGGATAGTTACCGCAGTTTCCCGCCCGGCATGCTGGAGGTAGGATTTGCCGGTGATATGGCCCAGACGCTTTCCTTGGCTGTAACAAAAGCATTTGCCATTGGCCTGCACATGGCGATGCCTTTTGTTATCGTTACCACCATGATCTATGTGGCGATGGGTATACTTTCGCGCCTGATGCCGCAGTTGCAGGTGTTTGTGCTTTCGATCCCCGTCCAGATCATTGCGGGCCTCCTTACGTTTATCTTAACGTTTGCGGCGGCCATGGTTTATTGGCTAGGCCATTACGAGGCCGCTATCGTAACTTTTTCGGATATGAATGCCGGAGGCAATGGTGGCTGAAGGCGAAGAAACCGAAGACTCCCAGAAAACCGAAGATCCTACGCCCAAAAAGCTTGAGGAAGCCCGCAAGCGCGGGCAGGTACCCGTTAGCAAGGAAACCAATACCTGGATCATGCTTTTGATCTCGACGATTGTCGTGGTTGCGATGGTCCCCGGCATATCGGCACGATTGAGCGAGCTTTTATCCATCATCATGAATCAGTCATGGCAGACGATTGGTGTGCCTGGCCTTATGCGCGTGGTCATGCGGATTACGCTTGATGTCTTTATCATTATTGCAGCGCCTTTGGCCGTGCTGTTTGTTGCGGCTTTTGTCGGGCCGTTTGCACAGGTGGGGCCCTTGTATTCAACCGAGGTCATCAGTCTCGATCTTGGCAAGCTCTCGCCGATACAAGGTTTTAAAAGGCTGTTTTCAAAGAAATCGCTCTTTGAGTTTGTTAAGGGGATTCTCAAGGTTGTCATTATAGGAACGGTCTCTTTTTACGCGCTTAGACCGTATTTCGATGGCATAGAGCACGTGATCGATTTACCCATTCCGCAGTTGATGGAAGAGATGATGGAAATGTTTGTGGCCATGATGGTCGCTATCTTGACCACGTTGTTTTTGCTTGCGGGCGCCGATCTTATTTTTCAGCGCTATTCGCATTACTTGCAAATGCGCATGAGCCGTCAGGAAATCAAAGATGAATACAAGCAGACGGAAGGGGACCCCCATGTACGGTCCCGCATCCGGCAGCTGCGGATGGAGCGTGCAAGGCAGCGCATGATGCAAAACGTGCCCAGTTCTACGGTGGTCGTCACCAACCCTACCCACTTTGCCGTTGCCCTCAAATACGAGCCGGATGAGATGGATGCGCCTATTTGTGTGGCCAAAGGGCAGGACCTCATAGCCCTCAGAATTAGGCAGGTTGCCGAAGAAAATGGAGTCATAATAGTCGAAAATCCGCCGCTGGCGCGTACGCTTTTCAAGGTTCTGGACATAGATGACACCATCCCGCCCGAGCATTACAAGGCTGTGGCTGAAGTGATATCCTACGTTTTCCGCATGAAGAAAAAGCTGTAGAATTGCGGCGGTATGACAGAAAACGATTCGCCCCTAACCTCTACCAACCCCGTGGCAAACTCGGCCGAAAGCACGATGCGCCCTGCGCGGGGCGTCGTGTATGCGCAAAGCGTATCCCGTCGTGTTTTGAGCGGCGAGACGGTGCTTTTCTGGTGGATGCTGCTTTTTTGCGTCGCAGAAATTTTTATTACTGCCATATTGGTCAAGCTTGGTTACGTTAGCTGGGATCATGCGCATGTCCAGATCATGGTCGGGATTGCGGCCAGCGTTGCCGTTATGGCGCTTGTCCTTATTTATATTTATGGCCGTGTAGCACGTCGGGAACGCAGCATACTACAGGAAATTTTTCATGGTACGGCGCTTTGCCGCATGGTCACGGATATCTCGCGCGAACCGATCCTTATCAATGATGCCTACCGCAATTTGTGTAATGAATTTTTGTGCGGCGAGATTGATAACCCGCCGGGCTTACGCTGCCTGCGCCGCATTCTGGAGCCGGTGCCCGAAAGCCTCGAGCGTTTTGATTTGATGCTTGATCTTGCTTATCGCGGGAGTACCGAAAAAGTTGAGCTATCGACGATGTTCAACGGGTACAGACGCTGGCTCAAGATTGAGGCGCAACCCGTGCCGGGATGGGTTGGCAATGTCAGCTGGCGCGTGCAGGACATTACGGACGAACACGAGCTTGAATCCGCCGTTCGTGCCGAACGCGAGAAACTGATCGATTTTACCGATAACGCGCCGGTCGGCTTTTTTTCGGCTGGAACGGATGGGCGTTTTCTGTTTGTAAACGCAACACTGGCGCGCTGGCTCGGGACTGATATCGAGACGCTTTTGACGGTAGGACGCCTGCACCACTACCTCATGGAGCCGCCTGTCAAAGGCCAGCCCTACGACCTTACAAACGAGGGCGGTGCGCGGCAGGTTATTGAGCTTAAAATGAAAGGCCCCGGCGGTAAGGCATTTTTGGCATCCGTCAACCAGACGGTTGTAACAGATGCAGACGGCATGGTGCGGACGCGGGCTGTTGTCCATGACCTCACGACCGAGCGGGAAATGCGGCAGGCGCTTAAAGACTCGGAAGATCGCTTCCAGCGCTTTTTCCATGAGGCGCCACTGGGGATCGCCCTTGTTGATACGCACGGCATTCTGAGCGACTGTAACCGCGCCCTTGCAGGGATGATGGGTATGTCGGTCGAGTCCATTGAGGGGCGGAATTTCGATACCGTCATTGCCGAAAAAGACCGCGAGAAGGTCACCAAAGCCATGGCCGCTATTGAAGAGGGCGCCGGTTTGACTGCACCTCTTGAAGTGACGTTGCTGGGTGCTGACAAAACAGTCGTCGTACAGATGCATGCGCGTAAATTCAGAGGGCGCAATATCGTTGTGCACTTCATCAACCTGACTGAGCAAAAGCAGCTTGAGGCGCAGTTTACCCAGTCACAGAAAATGCAGGCCGTGGGCCAGCTTGCGGGCGGTGTTGCGCATGATTTCAACAACCTTCTGACAGCGATGATCGGTTTTTGCGACCTCCTGTTGCTGCGTCATAAGCCGGGCGACCCGAGCTTTAATGATATCATGCAGATCAAGCAGAACGCCAATCGTGCCGCCAATCTTGTGCGGCAACTTCTGGCTTTCAGCCGTCAGCAGACCTTGCAGCCCAAGGTACTGGATGTTACGGAGACGTTGACCGAACTCTCCCATCTCATGCGCCGTCTTGTAGGCGTGATGATCGAGATGGAAATGGTGCATGACCCTGATACCGGCCTTGTAAAAGTGGATGAGGGGCAGCTTGAGCAGGTTCTCATCAACCTTGTGGTCAATGCCCGCGATGCCATGAACAACCAAGGTAAGCTGACAATAAAAACGCAGCATTTCCTGACTGAAGCGCCCATGCAGCGCGGAGCTGATACCATGCCTGCCGGTGACTGGGTGTGTGTTTCGGTTACGGATACGGGGTGTGGCATACCAAAAGACATCATCAGCCGCATATTCGAGCCGTTCTTTACGACAAAGCCTGTGGGCTCGGGCACCGGCCTTGGCCTTTCCACCGTTTACGGGATCGTGCGGCAGACCGGCGGATATGTGCATGTGGACTCGGTTGTGGGCTCTGGCACCACGTTTTCAATTTACCTGCCGCGCCACACAAAGGCTGAGCAGACTGAGACAGCCAAAGCGAAACCAGAAGACAAAACAGCAGATCTGACCGGAACCGCAACCATTTTACTTGTCGAGGATGAAGATGCAGTGCGCGCGTTTTCAAGCCGCGCGCTTACGAATAAGGGCTACAAGGTTTTGGATGCCCCGGGCGGCGAGAGCGCGCTTGAGATTATCAAAGGTCTTGGCCGTACGCCCGACCTCATCATTACTGACGTCATCATGCCTGAAATGGATGGGCCGACCCTGATTACCAAGGTCCGTGCCCAGTATCCGGAAGTGCCGGTTATTTTCGTGTCCGGCTACACGGAAGACAAGTTCAAAGGCCAGTTTGGCGAGAAAACATGGTTTTTGCCCAAGCCATTTACGCTTCAGCAGCTTGCGGCGAAGGTTAAAGAAGTTCTGGCTTAGAAACCTTGATTTTCCGCTGATAAAATGCATTTATACCCTCGTTCCCAACAGCGAGGGTTTTTCATGTCTAATGTCATCAATCTAAAAACCGGTTTGGCCGAAATGCTTAAAGGCGGCGTCATCATGGATGTCGTTACGGCTGACCAAGCCAAAATCGCTGAGGATGCGGGTGCCGTGGCTGTGATGGCCCTTGAGCGTGTGCCGTCCGAGATCCGCGCCGCTGGCGGTGTTGCGCGTATGAGCCCGCCTGAGCTTGTTGCACAGATCATGGAGAGCGTTTCGATACCTGTCATGGCCAAGTGCCGCATTGGGCATTTTGCCGAGGCGCAGGTGCTTGAGGCCATCGGTGTTGATTACATTGATGAAAGCGAAGTTTTGACGCCAGCTGATGAAGATTACCATATCGAAAAACATGCATTTAAAGTGCCTTTTGTGTGCGGTGCCAAAAACCTAGGCGAGGCCTTGCGGCGGATAGGCGAGGGTGCTGCCCTTATGCGTACCAAAGGTGAGCCCGGTACCGGTAATATTGTCGAGGCCGTGCGCCATCTGCGTGCGCTCAATCAAGCCATGCGCCGCGTGCAACTTCTTGACGATGCAGAGCTTATGACCGAAGCTAAAAACCTTGGCGCACCCTACGAGCTTGTAAAAATGATCAAGAAGGACGGCAAATTGCCCGTGCCGAATTTTGCAGCCGGCGGCATTGCAACGCCTGCCGATGCGGCCTTGTGCATGCAGCTTGGGGCCGAGACCGTTTTTGTGGGATCCGGCATCTTTAAAAGCGAGAACCCGGCTAAATTTGCCAAAGCCATTGTTAAGGCGACGGCCCATTACAATGACCCTAAAATGGTGCTTGAGGCATCCAAAGGGCTTGGTATGGCCATGAGCGGAATCGAGATTTCAAAAATCGAAGAACCTATGCGGATGGCCAACAGAGGTTGGTAAAAACGACGGTTGTGCGGGGGATATAATGGCACAAGCAAAAGCCGAATTTAGTAAAGCCTTGGTTAGAAAAGCACTAGGTAAGAATATCGCAGCATCACAAAAACGATATGCGAGGGCTTTCGGTGTTTTTATTGAGTCTGCTTTAATGCTTGCTTTTGTCGATGGTAAAACCCCAGGATATGAAAGGGTGCAGGCTAAGTTGGTTCAGGCAAGGGATAGACTTGACGAGGCTTTTTTAGCCCTTCAGGAGGAGCTACCGGGTGATGCATCCCTTCCGGTGTTTCATAGTCAAATTCTTGACCTTGGCAATTATGCAGCCAGCCGCCCCAGCATGGAGCCGCGTATAAACGGGGTATCTTTAACCGCTGCGGAGAAACAATTTGCAACTAGCTGCGGCATGTTTTTTGAAGCGTCCACCTGTATCAGCTTTTATGATGAATCTAGTCAGGCTTTTTATGAGACTCGTACCCCGATTACCCATTGCTTCGAATACTTAAAAGGGGCTTTTGACGCTTATGAAGCGCAAGAAAATGCAGCGGGCCGCCGTGTTGATACACAGCTCGTTGGTATTTTTACGAGAGGCCATGAGTTTTTCAATGTCTTGACCCGCCGTTATGTAGCACGCGAGGCCACAGATCTTTTGAAACGTGTCGGCGGTTATCGTGCCGCGTAAACCCATAGTTGGTGTTTTGGCTTTGCAGGGCTGTGTGGATAGGCACAAGCCGCATATCGAGGCTGCTGGCGGCACGTTTAGAGCCGTCAAGACAGCGGCCGATTTTGATGCTGCGGATGCTTTCATTTTGCCCGGCGGCGAGAGTACGACGATGCTCAAGCTGATTGAGGTGTTTGGCCTGTGGGATGCCTTGGCCCGCAATTTTGCAGCAAAACCCGTGTGGGGCATTTGCGCAGGATCGATTTTGATGGCGCAAACCGTTTATGTGGATGGCAGTAAAACGCAGCAGCAGAAATCATTCGGGCTGATGCCTTTTACTGTTGTGCGCAATGGCTATGGCCGCCAGCTTGATAGCCATACCGCCATGATCGATGGATATGAGGTCTCGTTCATACGGGCACCCGTGTTTGAGAGCGCCGCGCATGATGTGAATGTGAAAGCCATGCACGAAGGACGGGCCGCGTGGATTTCAAAAGGGCTTTATATGGCATCGGCGTTTCATCCCGAGCTTACGATGGTGTATCCATCGCCCATGCATCGTGAATTTTTGGCTCTATGCGCCCAATAAGGTGAGCGGGTAGGTGCGGATGTCATTTGCTGCATCCGGTACGCGTTCGCACGGCGTGTGGATGGCCTTGATGATCCGGCTTGTCATGGCATCGCCCATCGTGATCCCCAGGCGGCGGTAGTGCATACGCATATTTCTGATCACGTCTCTTATTGCCATCTCTTCCGTGGGTGCGACAGCCATATAGGTGCCGCCGCCTGCACGTGCGATCACTTTTTCCTGAAGAGAGGGCGTATTGCGACCGTCACCACGCAGGCGGATACGGTCGATTCTCAGTTCAAAATTGCGGACGTTCTGACTTTTCATGACTTGCTCCTTTAGTTCATTGTTTGTTCTCAGTTATCCACACCTTAATCACAGTTTGTTCTCATGTAAAGCTAAAAAGTTCTTTTTTTGTTCTTGACTGGCGTTCTTTTTTTGTTCAGGCTTGGGGCAATCGAAGCATCATGCTCAACTCAAGGGGAAACCACATGTCACAGGTACAGGAACTGAAAGGCCCATCCATGCAAAAATCGCCAGAGAAGAATCCCGAACGTACGAAAGCTCTCGATGCCGCTTTAGGCCAGATCGAACGCGCCTTCGGCAAAGGCTCCATCATGAAGCTTGGCGGTGAGGGTGCGCCTCTTACGAATATCGAGTCCATTTCCACGGGCTCTTTGGGGCTTGATATTGCCCTTGGTATCGGCGGTGTTCCGCGCGGACGTATTGTTGAGATTTACGGTCCTGAGTCGTCGGGTAAAACAACGCTGGCGCTTCAGGTTATTGCGGAGGCCCAAAAAACGGGCGGCACTTGCGCTTTTGTCGATGCCGAACACGCGCTTGACCCTATCTATGCTCGCAAGCTTGGATGCAATCTTGATGAATTGCTGATCTCGCAGCCCGATGCCGGTGAACAGGCCCTTGAAATTGCCGATACGCTGGTGCGTTCCGGTGCCATTGATGTGCTGGTCGTCGACTCCGTTGCGGCGCTTGTGCCACGGGCCGAACTTGAAGGCGAGATGGGTGATAGCCACATGGGCCTTCAGGCGCGCCTTATGTCGCAGGCTTTGCGCAAGCTTACGGGCTCTATTGCCCGCTCGCGCACCTGTGTGATTTTCATCAACCAGATACGCTCGAAAATCGGCGTCATGTTTGGTAACCCCGAGACGACAACGGGCGGCAATGCGCTCAAATTTTATGCTTCGGTGCGTATTGATATCCGCCGTATAGGTCAGATCAAGGAACGTGAGGAAGTCATTGGTAACCAGACCCGTGTGAAGATTGTCAAAAACAAGTTAGCGCCTCCCTTCCGCCAGGTTGATTTTGACATCATGTATGGTCAGGGTATCTCCAAGATGGGTGAGATACTGGATCTCGGCGTTGCCGCCAACCTTGTTGAGAAATCCGGCGCGTGGTTTGCGTATGAAGGGCAGCGCATCGGGCAGGGCCGCGAAAACGCGCGCCAGTTTTTAAAAGATAATCCGGATCTTGCGAGTGCAATTGAAAACAAGATCCGTGGCAATGCCGGCCTTATTGCAGAAAACATGCTGCGCGGTACGGAGGAGCCAGATGCCGGTGACGATACGCCGCCCACTGATACAGAGGGTGCCGCCTCGGCACCGGCCAAGGGCAAAGTTACGGCCATGAAAAAGGCCGGATAGAAATTACAGTTGCGTGCCGTTATTAAAGACCGCTCCGTCCCCCACGGAGCGGTTTTTCTTTAAGCGGCTGTGCAGACGGGGTGGCTGCCTTTATCACGCAGGCGCAGGGCGCATGCATGGATGTGCGTGCCGAGGAGGTTCATCACTTTCATGCCGCCGCGATCTGCGTGCTCGGCATCAAAGGCCCTGATGGCGACTTCGTCCATGTACTTTGCTTCGTGTTTGCTACCCAAAGAGGTGGCAATAGGTACGAGTTTGCTTGCAGCAGTCGGGCGCCAAAGAACAGTCAGCGTGTCGACCAATGTTGCAAATATCCACATGTTGTTCATGACATCCGTGCTTTTGCGCTCGATGGTGGAGGCATCGACGAGTGCCG
Source organism: Pseudomonadota bacterium (assembly GCA_009926935.1). Taxonomy (GTDB): domain Bacteria; phylum Pseudomonadota; class Alphaproteobacteria; order Micavibrionales; family UBA1664; genus UBA6145. The sequence continues at coordinate 177,308 of RFNZ01000003.1, forward strand.
CTTTGTCCTGCACATGGTGCGCGCGGGCGCTGTCAATTTTGACTGCCATTGGTGCATCACCGAGGTGCATTTCAACGTGGTAGTGCTGGTCTCTGAAGTTTTCGAGGAATTTGCTGATGTTTCTGTTATGTGCCGTTGTTTCAAAAGCGATAGGCAGGCCCATAGCAGTGAAATCATTGAGGAGCATGTCGCCAATCCATTTGGCGCCTTGAATCCAGTGCTCGCCCGCTTCCCGCACATGGGCCGTGCCATCTGCAGTGTTAGAAAAATATTCAGCCAGTGTTGCCTGTGCCTGCGCAAAACCTGGGATTTTGCAGATGATTTGGTCCCAGTCGATGAGGGCAAAGTTTGTACCGTTTGCGGCTTCCGTCTTTACCAGTTCGCGAAGATATGTTGATTTGCCAACACCTTCTGCGCCGGCTGTCAGGATCAGGCGTCTGTTAGGTGTTGTCGGCAGCGGGTGCATGCCGTTCAGGATTTCCGCGCGCAGGGCGTAGAACGTTTCTTGAAGCTCGTGGCGCTCGGCGTCATTATAGGAGCGAAGATATTGGTCGAGGACCGTGTTAGGTACGATGGACATGTGTCACCTGTCTTGGGTTGTTGTCGAGGTCCTCTTAGACAGATTTTTTTGTTATGTCCAAATATTTCGGATAAAAAATGTGTATCGGTTTGTTAAATAAAAACTTAACCTACTAATTTTTCATAAGTCTTTGTTTTGCCCGGCCCCAATCACGCGTTTTTTCGGTCGCGCGTTTGTCATGAAGTTTTTTGCCCTTGCCGAGAGCGATTTCAAGCTTAGCCATATTTTTTGAATTAAAATAAAGACGCGTCGGGATCAGCGTATAGCCCTCCCGCTTGATGGCGCCCATGAAGCGATCAACCTCCTTCTTATGAAGGAGTAGCTTGCGCGGCCGTTTGGGCTGGTGCTGTAAATGGGCGGGTGCCTGAGGATATTCCTGAATATTGGCGTTGAGCAGATAGAGTTCGCCGTGCTTTTCGCCCACGTAGGCCTCGCCAATGCTGGCCTGCCCCTCGCGCAGAGATTTAACCTCGGAGCCAGTCAACTGTAGTCCGGCTTCAACGGGTGTTTCCAAAAAATAATCATGGCGCGCGCGTTTATTGACGGCGATAGGTTGCCCTGCCGTCAGGAAATTTTTACGTTTGTTGCTTTTATCTGCCATAGCTGGCGTGACTTTGCCCGTCAAACACACGGGAATCAAGCATTCTTATGAGGCAAAAAAGCTTTACTTGTCATTTGAAAAGCGAAGCATCTAAAGTGGTTATATGAACCGATTCAAAGCCCTTTGCCTTACGGCTGCTTGCCTTACCGCTCTTTCTGCTTTTCCGGCCAGCGCCTCTAATGTTGATGCCATAAGGGCTGCGGAAAACGGGCGCTGGTCTCAGGCGCATCAGCTTGCCGGCCACGGCGTTGCTGCCGATATCGTCCGCTGGATGTATCTGGTTGATGACGATACCCGTGCATCTTTCAGCGAAATTGCGGCTTTTGTCTCGACCCATCCTGATTGGCCGGATGTCAAAAAACTTTATAAAATTGCTGAAACGCGTTTGCCTTCGGATATCAGCGACCAGCAGGTTTTAAACTGGTTTGCGGTTAACCCGCCTGTTTCGGCTGCCGGTATGAAGCGCTATATGGGTGCGCTTTTGGATACGCGTCAGACAAGCCTTGCTGTTTCAACCCTCAAGGAGTGGTGGACGCAGGCTGACCTCTCCGCCGATGATCAGGAGCAAATGCTCGCTTCGTTTGGCCGGTATTTCAGTACGGCTGATCACGTGCGCCGCCTTGAGAAAATTTTGACCGATAAACAATATGACCGTGCGCGCGCCCTTGCGGCACGTGTGGGCCCCGGATATCTGCAACTGGTGGCTGCGCGTCAGGCGCTGCAAGAGGGCAGGAAAGGCGTTGAATCCAGCGTTGGGGCTGTGCCGAATGCACTGCTTAAGGATTCCGGCTTGCTGCTTTCCCGCTTGCAGTATCGCCGCCAAAAGGACATGGACCGTGAGGCCATTCAGATTCTTGATATGGCGCCGCCTGCCGGCAAAACCACTGACCCTGCCGCCTGGTGGAAGGAGCGTCATATCATTGCGCGCCGTATGATGGAGCGTGGGGATTACCGTACGGCCTACAAGCTTGCGGCTGCGCACGGTTTACCTTCGGCCGGTGCTGATTTTGCTGCTGCGGAATTTTTGGCGGGGTGGCTTGCGCTGCGTTTTGTTAACCAGCCTTATGCTGCGTTCGAACATTTTGAAAAGCTTTATAACAGTGCTGAAACACCTATCACCCGTGCCCGTGCCGCATACTGGGCTGGCCGTGCCAGCGAGGCGCTGAATGGCCGTGATATTGCCTTGCAGTGGTATCAGGTTGCAGCCAAGCACCAGACAACGTTTTACGGCCAGCAGGCAGCACAGCGGATTGGCCTGCCGCTCAATCTGATCAAGGGCGAGAAGCCCGTTATTTCACCGGCCCAAAAAGCCAGCTTTGACAATCGCAGCATCGTGCAGGCGATACGCCTGTTTCATAAGGCGGGGATGGGGCGCGAGCGCTCGAAATTTATCAAGGCACTCATGGATTCAGCTAAGGGCCCTCAGGATTATTCGATGATGTCAGACCTTGCGGTTTCCATGGGACAGGTGGATGCAGCCCTCAAAATTGCCAAGGAAGCCGAGCGCAAGGCCGATCTTTATCTGGTTGATTACCTCTTCCCTACAATTAGTCACACTGTGGGCAGCTATGGGGTTGATAAGGCTCTTGTGCATGCTCTTATCAGACAGGAAAGCCAGTTTGACCCGAATGCGGTTTCATCCTCCGGCGCTTTGGGGCTGATGCAGGTTATGCCGGCTACCGCCAAAATGACCGCCAAGAAAAACGAGCTTATGCACAATGCGTCGTGGCTTACGGCCAAGCCGCAATACAACGTCCAGATTGGCTCGCTATACATCGGGGAGATGCTGGACCGCTATGACGGCAATCTGCCTATGGCGATTGCCTCCTACAATGCGGGGCCAGGGCGTGTTGACCAGTGGATCAAGCAGTTTGGCGACCCGCGCAATCCGCGTATCGACATGGTTGATTGGATGGAGATGATCCCCATTTATGAAACGCGTAACTATGTCCAGCGCGTGATGGAAGGTTATGCGGTCTACCGCATGAAACTTGCCCGTCAGCGCGGTGAGGACGAGGGGCAGCCGCACCGTTCACTGGGCACTATCAACACCGCCTATAATCCTTAAAGCTTCCTGTGCTATAATCGTGGGCGATGGAAAACCTCGCCAAGATCGCCGAAGAGCAGTTTGATATCGCCATTGCCTATGACGGGACGTGGTTGCATCAGGGCGCACCCATGACGCGTATGCCGATGGTACGTTTGTTTGCCTCTGTTTTGCAGCGTGATGCCGCCGGCGAATACTGGTTGATCACCCCTGCTGAGCGCGGGCGGATTGCCGTAACTGACGCGCCTTTTGTTGCGGTTGGCTTGCGTATTGAGAACAAGGGCACTGACACCCAGGCACTTTATCTGACCGATAATATAGGGCGTGAAATGGGTGTGGACGCCGCCCGCCCTCTCACCTTGCGCATGCCGCGCACCGGCGGGCCATTTGTGCCGTATCATCAGATTGGCGGCGGGCTTGAGGCACGCGTGGGAACGGCTGTTTACTATGAGCTTGTCGAGCTTGCGCTGGCACAAGGCGGGCCTGATGCCACGGGGCGGCTTTCTCTGCTCTCCTGCGGGGTATATCACCCTGTGGGCATGACCGAGGGCGAAGGATAATGAAACCTGTTCTAACCCTGTCGCCGCAGTCCTTTATACAGGATGCGGGACTTTTAGCTGTGATGGAAGCTTTGGGCCCGGGGCAGGCCCTTATGGTGGGCGGCGCCGTGCGTGCCGCCATTTTGGGTGAGGCGGCTGGCGATATCGATATTGCGACCATTCACACACCGGAAATTGTTACGGCGAGGCTTGAGGCTGCGGGCATAAAGGTTGTGCCTACGGGGCTTGAGCATGGTACCGTTACCGCGGTTGCCAATAGCAAGGGCTATGAGATTACGACTTTGCGCCGCGATGTAGAAACGGATGGGCGCCGCGCTGTTGTGGCCTATACGACTGATTGGGCAGAGGATGCCCAGCGCCGCGATTTTACTATGAACACGCTTTTGATGGATCTTGATGGCCATGTTTTTGACCCGACGGGGCAAGGGGTCCAAGACCTGAAGGCGGGGTGCGTCCGGTTTGTGGGGGATGCGGTGACCCGCATTGCCGAAGATGCTTTACGTATTCTCAGGTTTTTTCGCTTCCATGCGCGTTACGGGAAAGGCGCTCCGGATGCTGCTGGACTAAAGGCATGCGGAGCTGCTGCCAGCAATATTAAAAATCTATCCCGCGAACGGATCACCCACGAGATTGAAAGAATGTTACCGTTGCCACAGGCAAGTGGCGCGATCGCGGCGATGCAATCAGTTGGCATAATGCCAGATTTCTTCCAGTCAGGGTTCAATCAAAAAGTGTATGATGGGCTTCGCGATTTTGTCGTAACGCAGGCCTTTGAAGCGGTTTTTCCTACTTTATTCGCTTATAGCGTGTGGGAGAACGAAGCTGATAAAATTGATGCAAAAATCTCTAAATATATAGTTTTTTCAAAGCAGAAACATTTGAAGCTTAAAAACTGCATTGAGTTTATCCATGAACATTCTGAATCCATTAAATATAATCTTTACACATACGGCAAAGATACGACTTTAGCTGGCGGTATTTTATTGCATGTTATCAATGGAGAAAGTTTTAATTTAAAAGCTTCTGAAGTTTTGCTTGAAAGTGTACGCACTACACCCGTTCCTCAGTTTTCACTTAAAGCATCTGATGTGATGCGTGAGTGTAGGATCGGGCAGGGCAAAGAGCTTGGTGATATTCTTAAAAAAGTTGAGGCATGGTGGTTGGAGAACGATACTCTTCCTGACCATAACGCATGTATAGAATACGTTAAATCGATGCGCTGAGCGGTTGACGGTGTTTCAATATCTCACCAGCGAACCTCGGGTGGTAATGACATAAGTATAGCTTCGACATTGCCACCTGAATTAAGGCCAAAAATTGTTCCTCTATCATATAGCAAATTAAATTCTACATAACGCCCACGTTTGAGCAGCTGCTGGTCACGTTGGTCTTTTGTCCATGTTTTATGCATCGATTTTTCCACCAGCTGTGGATAAGTGTGTAAGAAAGTCTCTCCAACGTCTTTTGTAAAAGAGAAGTCGGACTCGATATCTCCGCTATCCAGATAGTCGTAGAAAATGCCGCCGATACCGCGTGGCTCGTTCCGGTGCTTTAAAAAGAAATATTCATCGCACCATGCCTTGAATTTGGCGTGATAGGCGGGGTCGTGCCTGTCGCAGCAATCCTTCCATGCCTTGTGGAACTCTGCTGTATCCGCATCATCCGGAATCATTGGCGTGAGATCGGCACCGCCGCCAAACCAGCCTTTTGAGGTGTATATACGCCGCGTGTTCATGTGTACGGCCGGCACCAGCGGGCTTTGCATGTGGGCAACCAGTGAAATGCCTGCTGCCCAGAATTTACCGCCCGATTCTTCGGCCCCTGGTATTTTTTTGCGGAAATCCTCGGGGAAAGTGCCGTGTACGGTTGAAATATTGACGCCGACTTTTTCAAAAACGCGGCCACGCATGATGGACATTTCACCGCCGCCGCCTTCGTGGTGAGCCCATGTTTTGCGTTCAAACCGGCCTGCGGCTTGCGTTGAGGATGCCAGCGCATCTTCCAGCGCTTCGAAGCGCGCGCAGATGCGATCGCGAAGGTCGCGGAACCAGTCCGCACTGCGTTTGTTTATATCGTCCATCACGTGAAGGGTATGGCCTAGGCGACCAAACGTTGCAAGCCCATAGCGTTGGCCTGCTCGTTATACGTCATGAAATAGCCACCTGCACGGCCCGTTTCATTACAATTGGCGGCTGCCTGCATAAAGCAGTTACACATGCTGCGTGAAGGCACAGTGCCCGTGGCCGCTTTTGCGCGGTTGATAGCGATGTTGGGAACACGCACGATTGGCCGCTGGGGGTCGACCCTTAGAGCCAAAGCCGTTTGAAATAGGGTATGGCCATTGTATCCAAAACCACCATTTGCATTACGGATGAGGTGTGTCCAGCCATCGGCCTCAACGTTTACCGTGCGGCCACATGCGGAAATAGCCCAATCGCAGCGGTTATCGAGGACTGACTTGTGTGTTTGTGCGCGCGGGAGAATTTTTGCGCCGCCCCTGCTGAGAAAACCTCGAACCTCTTGCTCAAGGCTAGAGCCAGAGTTGCCTGGTTTTAATGGGGCGGGGAAGGCATCGGTATCGAAGCCAAACCAGAGCGCTGTATCGCGGATCTGGCGGAGAAGAGGGGAGTTTTGCCTATCTGAGGGAGGGGCGCCGATTTCTAGTGCACGGTCAAAGCACATCTCGGCAATGGTACGGAATTTTGGGTTTGTCTGCACCGAATCAAGGACGGCCAAGGACCACATGGTGACGGCGGCATCCCGCATTCGGAATTGATCTATATGGTCTTCAACAGACTCGGCCCAAGGATCGAAAAGAACGGGCAGGGGCTGCTTACTGAGGCCGGCGTGCGCGTAAATGATGTTCGAGAGCTCTATGTTATTAGCTCTGTGCAGGCGGTCTGAGGCGGCTTTAGATACATCGTGCCAGAAGCGATGATCAGGCTGGATGCCGATGGATGCAAATGAGTAATTAAGGCCTTCGATATGGCTTGGGCCAATGCGCGAGAGGTCCGTTGCGACGTGGGCAAGCACATCAGGCAAAGATTTTTGAAGCCGGAGGCGGAAGCCATCCTTGAAGGTTTCGCGCCCCCATTTTTTGTAAGCAGCTGCCGTTCCGCGCAGAATGGAAACAAGATCACCTACGGTTAGCGAGCCGTGCGGGAGGGCCTTTAACCTGTCCCAGTAGTCAAAGAATTTTGTAACCTGACCCTGATGGTTTTGGAGGGTCAGAAAATAATCCATAACATCTTTAGGAACTCGAGCAGCTGCGCCACGTGATGAAAAATGCCGTCTTGCGTGACTATGCGTGCTCGCGTGAACCAATTCTAGGCTCCCTGTAATTTTTTTTTTATGTCCTTGGAAAAAGCGTATTTTGATACGAAAAAAGAATCAATAGGCGCGCCGTGAAATTATCTATCGTTTTTGGGGTCGGATCATTGAAAAAGAAAAAGCAAAACCTAATTGATCTAAGTTTTACAATGTCTATGCCGTCAGGGCTTTTGCTTCAAAACCCACGCCTGCTTTGTAATTCAGGGCCATGGCACCGCGTGGTGTGCCTGTAGCGCCACTTGCGTTAGCAGCCAGGCCATGAAACAGATGATTGAGCCTTTCGCCGTCGAGGACTACGCCGTTGTAGCTTGCCTGTTCCCATGCATCGACGGGCAGGCGGACGATCAGGCGCTCAGGATGTTCCTTGTTCATGAGAGATGTCTGGAAGCGTGTTTTTCCGCTGAAAGCAAAGCTGCCATCTGATGCTCTGATGAGGTGGGTGTAGCCATCAATTTCCATATTGATGAGAGTTCCATCGACTGCGTATGCGTGGTCAGCCTCTTTGCCAAGTGTTGCGAACTCTTTGTAGCGTCTATCGAGTGGCATCATGCCCGCGCGTTTAAGAGCGCTCATGACATCCATCTCAAGCTGGGATCTCGTGTTGCCCCTGTTGATTGGCTGGCCGTGGTGGTTCTTAAACCCGAACCACAGGCAGGCATCGCGCACCTGAGAGAGCTCCTCAACGTTGTCTTTGCTTGGAACGCGGGTCCCAAAGGAGTTGAAACGCTTGAACACGCGTTTTGCCAATACGGCGTGCTCAGGATTTGGATACATGGAATCGATGACAGCAAGGCTCCAAAGCAGGGTCGCTGCCGAGTCGGAGGACATATTGGGCAGCACATGATCGAGCCTTTTTGTAAGGGCCGTCATGTATTTATCGAAAGGTTTGAGGCACAGAACCGCTTGAGCCCACATGCTGTTGGCGATATCTACTTCGTCCGCCAAATTCATGGTCGGGATTGCCCGCATGTTCCATTTTTTGAAATATTCGAAGTCCGGCTGCAGGCCGATTTTTCCAAAGCCCCACAAGGCAAACTGGAGATCCTTGGCCTCCGTCTGGCCAATGCGGTGGAAGGCGTGGCGAAGCCATGAGCCGCGCTCTTTGTGTAAAGCTAAGCGGAAACCATCGCCAAAAGTATCGCGCCCGTGGCGTGCGTATGCCTGTCCTGTACGACCTATGATCTGGCACACTTGGCGTGAACCGAGAGCGCCCAGTTCAAGGTGATCAAGACCGGCCCAGTGATTGAAATAAGTCCTAGCCATACCCGGGTATTCAGGCAAGTCATGGAAGAATCCCATAAAATTGGAACCCGATTGGCTAGTTGCCATAGAACTAGCGGCGTGGACGGAAATATTGGCCATAATTATTATTTACCTGTTCAACTCAGCTTCTTACGAAAACGGTAAGGTCATATATCGGCAGGCTCAAGCGGAATTATTGTAATATAATTGCTATTTTTAATAACCTCTTGCCTTTAGACTGGGCTGATACGGTGGCTGCTTTTACCGCGTCTTGCCTGGCATATTCTGTCTAGAAGCATCGGGAAGGTATTTTCCGGAAGGTCGAGTTGCTTCATCTGACGAACAGCGTCTGCAACATCTGCCGGTGTGATATCTTTCTCACGGACCCCCTTGGTCGCTATTGGAGCACCATTAAACAGCTCTGCTGCTTGTGTAATTTGGGTCTCGTTCAAGAATCCAAGATGTGCGTGAGTTAAGAAGGCGTTGCGGATTCTGGATGAAATCGTAAACGGCTTTTCGGCCGTGACCCGCATGATGACCGGTACATGGCCTTTTTTAATTTGCGTCTCTAGATGTTCGCAAACATAGGCAAGAGCAGGGTTCTGTTCTATTGTTGCGACATCCGTTGCGGCTTCAAAACCCACTAGATTGAGAACCACATTATCGTTTGCTGCGTCTTCAAAAAACCCACGTATGCGGGTTTGTGCAGCGTCGTAGCTATCGGCCTTGAGATCTTCAAATGTGATGGTGCGCAGGCGGCGGCCGGACAGTTTTGTAAATTGCTGCGCGAGAACACCCTTACCGCTGCCCTCCGGGCCTGACAGCAGAAGGCTCATCGGCTTTTTTTCGACGAGTTTCAGGCGGCGTAAAAGTTCTGTTGCATCGATGTTATCTGTTGCAACCAGTTCAGGGTAAAACGGTTCCATATCCGGTTGGGCCGTGCGTACGTTATCGAGCCCGCCGTAAAGAAGATCGGCTTTCTCCTGTAGATCGAACAAGGCTTCGGCCAAGCCACCACCCGTGCGTTTGGCAAACAAAACCGCGTTTTCCATGAGGCGTGGAGGGATTTCAAATTCGGATGCTAAGCGTTCAATATCGCCTTCATTGAATGCGTGCTGCATGCCTTGCTCGGTTACGAGCGTGTTCCAGATTGTGCGGCTATAGGCGTAATCCGGTGTGTCGAGCGAGATGACCATGCCCATGCGGCTTAGAAAACCCGGATCCCATTTGGTCTGGTTGTTGCCGGCAAAGAAAGTGATGATGGGGGTCTTTTCAATGGTCTCATGCATATCAAGTCGGCTGAGTTTGCCGTTGCCGTAGTTGCCATCGCTTTGGCGACCCATGCCCTTGCTATCCAGTAATTCACCGACTTCATCGACGAACATCGCGCAGTGAGGAATATCCCGTTTTTCAGCGGCACTGCTGGCACCAAGAAGCGTCATGCCGTGGCGCCATGCCTCAAAACGGGCCATCTCAGGGCTTGCACCTTGTGTCTGGTTACGGACGATTTCTGCTGCGTTTTCGCCGGGGAAGTAGAGAGGGATGCCAAGCTCCTTGCACAGCGCCTTGATCATGTCGCTTTTGCCAAGCCCTACGCTGCCTACAAGTAAGACCGTGCCGCCACGGCCTTCTTTAACGCAGCCTTCGACATAGCGCTGCAGCATAGTCCATTTTTTGCCCATACCCTTGAAATCAGTCCATTTGCGGTGCGTGGTTTTTGGGTCTCCCAAGACTTCCGCAATCATCTGTTCGATCGTGATACCCGGATGATCTATGAGGCTCATGATCATATCTTCGAGGTAGGGCAGGCCTAAGCTGCGCTCTGATGATTCTGTGTGATCTTCTTCCAGAAGCTGTTTTCTGCGTAAAACACCGTCGTTTTTAAGAATCTCAGTCAGGCGTGTGGGGGTAATTTTGAGCGCACGCGCGAGGCACTGGCGCATGGGGTTACGGCCTTGCTTTGTTCGCTCGGCACCTGTCAGCTCAAAGAAGAATGCCTGCAGGCGCGACGTGTGATAAAGCGCCAGAAGAAGCTCAAGCAGATTGCGCTCATCTTGTGCGACACCGAGGCTTTTTGCCAGATTCATCAAATTTTCATGCTGCGGGTTTGAGCCGCCGCGGATGCCCGGCTTACGATTGGGAAGTTTTTTTACGCGCTCGGCCAGGTAGGTTTTGATCTGCGCCCAGTCTTTGGGATCAACCTTGAAAGACGTTGCATCATCATCGTAACGCGGTTTGTATGGTTTGCTGTTGGCGGATTTCAAATACTTGGCACGTTTGGCCGGGAAGGTTTCGGACAGTCCGCGGAAAAAGATGCCGTCTTTTGCGCTGTCTTGCGTATCGGGATCATCGTCATCATCGTCTTCGAGCTCAAAACCTTCGGCGTAAAAGCCTTCTTTCGGTAAAGGTTTTGTACCGCTTTGCGATGTATAGGGCCTTGAGAGTTTGCCTCTTTTCTCATCACGGAGGATCGCGTTTTCTTCAAGGATCTGGCAGATACGGAAAGCCAATTCTTTGTCGTCTTCAAGGTCTATGCTGTCTATGAACTGCTTGAGGTAGAGGATGCTGATATCCTCGAGATGGTCGAAATTCTGGAGAAACGGATTGGGGCGTGCCTGTTTTTTTTCGGCCTTCTTTTTCTTTTTGGCTGGTGCCGCAACCACAACGACAGGTCCTGTGCCATGGCCATTGCCGGGTTGCTTTGATGTTGCCGTCATTTGCTTTTCTGCCGCCCTGATTTTTTTGGGACCGTAGATAGGCAATCGAATTCTGTCAATTGTTATATGGCAATTTTTGAGGTCTGGCGTATAGCCTCGCCCAGTGTTATGGCTGCTGCGGTGATAACGTTCATGGAGCGAACATTTTTGGCCATAGGTATATAAACCGAGTTATCACACTTAGTATATAAATCCCTAGGAAAACCTGCGCTTTCACGGCCCATCAGAAGTATGTCATCCGGCTTGAACGTAAAATCCCATAGCGGGGTAGCGCCATCCGTTTCAACGAGAACGATGCGTCTGCCTTGCATATTTTGCAGGAAGTCATTCCATGAAATGTGCCTCGTGAGTTTGACATGGTTCACGTAGTCCATGCCGGAGCGCCTGAACTCCTGCTCCTTCCAGGGGAAGGCAGTCGGCTCGATGATATGGAGGGCTGTATCAAGGCAGGCGCACAGGCGCATGGCCGCGCCGACGTTTTGCGGAATATCAGGTTGAAAGAGGGCGAGTGCAGTCATTTTATGTTTTTAGTTGCATAACATTCATCATTGGGTATTTTCACGGCGGCGCAGGCTTGTTAGCATGTGCAAACTGTAATTTCAGGCACTTATACCATGACAGATCATACTTTACCTCCCCATGACGCTCCAGCGGACGCGGCGCGCCGCGATTTCCTTTACCTCACGACGGGGGCTGTCGCTGCCGTTGGCGCAGGGATCACCGGCTGGTCGTTTATCGATTCGATGAACCCCGCAGCCGATACGCTCGCCCTTTCCACGACGGAAGTGAATATCTCGGGCATCGAACCGGGGCAAGCCATACTGGTTCAGTGGCGTGGAAAGCCGGTGTTTGTCCGCCGCCGTACGACCAAAGAAATTGAAGAGGCTAAGGCCGTTGATGTTGCTACGCTTCGTGACCCTCAGGCGGATGCTGTCCGCGTAAAAGAAGGTAAAGAAGAGTGGTTGGTTCTGGTTGGAATCTGCACGCACCTTGGGTGCGTGCCGCTTGGTACCAAATCGGCTGAGCCCAAGGGCGACTTTGGCGGCTGGTTCTGCCCATGCCATGGGTCGCACTACGATACCGCGGGGCGTATCCGCAAGGGGCCTGCTCCAAGGAACCTTGAAGTGCCTGCCTATAGTTTCGTTTCTGACACTGTCATCAAGATCGGGTAATCATCATGGCCCACGGACCACGTACACCTTTTGCAAATCCTGTCGTCGAGTGGATCGACAGCCGTCTTCCCGTATTTACCTTCATGCAGAAGGAATACGGCGTTTTCCCGACACCTAAAAATTTCAACTATTTCTGGAACTTTGGTGCGCTTGCCATGGTCATGCTGATGACCATGATTGCGACGGGCGTTGTGCTTGCCATGCATTACACTGCCAATGCCGGTATGGCCTTCAACTCTGTTGAACGCATCATGCGTGATGTCAACTACGGATGGCTGTTGCGTTACATGCACATGAACGGGGCATCGATGTTTTTTGTTGCCGTTTATATCCATATTTTCCGTGGCCTTTATTACGGGTCTTACAAGCAACCGCGCGAGCTGTTGTGGATTCTCGGGATTGTCATTTTCCTTTTGATGATGGCAACCGCGTTTATGGGATACACGCTGCCTTGGTCGCAGATGTCGGGCTGGGGCGCTACGGTTATTACGTCGCTGTTCTCGGCCGTGCCTTTGGTTGGCGACAGCCTTGTTGCCTGGCTGTGGGGTGGTTTCTCCGTCGATAATCCGACGCTCAACCGTTTCTTCGCCCTCCATTATCTTCTGCCCTTTGTTATCTGCGCTGTTGTGTTTCTGCATGTGTGGGCATTGCATGTGGTTGGTTCCAACAACCCTTTGGGCATTGATGTAAAAGGCCCGCAGGATACGCTGCCATTTAACCCTTACTACACGGTCAAGGACACGTTCGGCCTTTCGGTGTTTCTGATTGTGTATGCGTTTTTGGTGTTTTACGCACCGACACTGCTGACGCACCAGGATCACTTTATCCCGTTCAATCCGATGGTGACGCCGCCGCATATCGTGCCTGAGTGGTACTTCCTGCCGTTCTACGCCATTTTGCGGGCGGTCACGTTCGATATCACGATCCCGTTCACACATATCATCCTTGTTGAAGCCAAGTTGGGCGGAGTGCTTGCGATGTTCGGCGCGATTGTTTTGCTGGCTGTATTGCCATGGCTTGATACGCACCCTGTACGGAGCGCCCGTTTCCGCCCGTGGTTCAGGATTGCGCTTATCGGCCTCGTGGTTGCCCTGTGCGTCCTTGGATACGTTGGTGCCAAACCTGCGGAACAACCTTGGGTTATGGTCGGGCAGGCGGCTGCGCTTTATTACTTTGCGTTTTTCTTGGTCATTGTGCCCTGGCTCTCCAAAAAAGAACCTGTGGCGAAACTACCTAATTCCATCCACGAAGCCGTTCTGGCCGAGAAGGGGAAATAATCATGAAAATAAAAATCCTCCTTTCCCTTTGTGTTGCCGCAGTGATTGGTTTTTCGGGACCCGTCCATGCTGCGGGTGAGCATATTGAGCTGCCCAAACAACAATGGTCCTTTGATGGCATGACAGGTACATTTGACCGTGGAGCCATGCAGCGCGGTTTTCAGGTTTACAAGCAGGTGTGCTCTGCTTGCCATGGCCTGAACCGTCTTTCGTATCGCAATCTTGCGGCTCTCGGGTATAACGAGGCCGAGATCAAAGCCATCGCGGCCGAAGCCACAATTACCGACGGCCCTAATGATGAAGGCGAGATGTTTGAGCGCCCCGGACGCCCATCGGATGCTTTTAAGAAGCCTTTTGCCAATGATAACGCAGCACGTTACGCGAATAACGGCGCTCTGCCGCCTGACCTTTCGCTTATCGTCCGCAGCCGTGCCGGTGGCCCTGATTACGTTTATGCGTTGATGACCGGTTATGGTGATGCGCCTGCCGACGTAAAAATGAACGAGGGTATGCACTACAACAAGTATTTCCCCGGTCATCAGATTGCGATGGCGGCCCCGCTTGTAGCTGGTGCGGTTACCTATGGCGATGGTACCGATGCATCGGTTGAGCAGATGGCCAAGGACGTTGCGACGTTTCTCGCCTGGGCTTCAGAGCCTGTGATGGAAATCCGCAAGCAGACAGGGATCAAGGTTATGATTTTCCTTCTGGTGTTCTCGGTCCTTATGTATGCGACCAAACGCAAAGTCTGGAAAGACCTCCACTGATCTTTGCTGCCATTTAAAATTCTTAAAGCCCGCCTTGATTGGCGGGTTTTTTATGTCAGCCGTTATGGCTTATCTGCCCTCTCGACTCATCATGTCTGCTTAGAGGTTAGATTCAGAAAAAATGAAGTTCTGTTTTTGCAGCTTTAGGTAGAACGGGCATTTCATTTTTTTGTTGCATTGATAGGAGGGACGCGTTATTCACACGCGCAGAAGAGAGGTAAAAATGCAACCGCAAGTTATTGTAACATCAACACCCGCCCCTTTGTCGGCCCGCCCTATTTTTAGAGAAGGTGGTGTATCCCAGATTCGTGCCCATGATGGCGCACCTGCAAGCCCGGGCATTTTTGAAATGCCAAGCCGCCGTCAACAGAAGCCTGCAACAGGCGACTGGAGACAGCCTGATGCGGAAGATGCTGCGGTTCTTCGCTGCCGTATGAACTAATACGCCTTGAGCGTTTTAAAAAAGCCCCGCATTAGCGGGGTTTTTTATTTTTTGAAAATCAGGCAATGCGTATGGGTGTAGCCCGGTTTTGGGTTTAGCCATTCCACGATGATTTCGTTTTGCAGTGTCAGTGATTTTTCGATGACTTGGCTTAGATCGCGCACCAAGGGCGTATAGATGTGGCCGTGGTGCAGGTTATCCGCCTGCACGATAACGATGCCGCCTTTTTTCATTTGGTCAGCCACAAGGCCGAAAATGCGGCCCATCTGTTTTAGATATTTATCGTACCCGGCGTGTTTGGGGTTGCCTGCAAACAGGGGGTTCCATTTATGGTGCTTTGGCATGTAGGGCGGGGATGTCATGCAGAAATCCATTTTAGGGAAACCGAGAGTGCCGATTTTAGCAGCGTCGCCGTGGAGCAGGTTTTGCCAATGCTCCAGCTGGCCTGCGACCCACTCAAAGCGGTTTCTATCGGCTTCGATGCCGTATGGGGTGCGGCCCATTTCCTCGGCCACAAAAAGCGTGGTGCCGAGCCCTGCGAAGGGGTCAAACACTTTGTCGCCTGCTTTTGTATAGGTTTTTAAAAAATGCCGGACCAGCCCTTCAGGGTAACGGATGTCATCGCCTTCAAAAGGCGGGTTTGCGCGTTCATGAGTGAAGGGTATTTTTATCAGTGTTTCTTTTTGCTGCATTCCTCAGCCCATGCATCGTTTGCCGGAGTTGCATGCAAAGGCTTTTGAGGGCCGGTGCGGCCTGTCAGTTTTTGGACTATCGCATAAAAGACAGGCGTTAGGATAAGGCCAAAGATGGTTACGCCTATCATACCCGCAAAGACTGCCGTGCCCATGGACTGACGCATTTCAGCGCCCGGGCCTGTGGCTATCACAAGCGGTACGACACCCAAAATGAATGCAAGCGATGTCATGAGAATGGGCCGCAGACGCAGGCGGCAGGCCTCCACCACGGCTTCCATCATGGTTTCGCCGTGTTCCTGCCGATGCCTTGCGAATTCGACAATCAGAATGGCGTTTTTGGCTGCAAGGCCAATCAACACCACCAAGCCGATTTGGGTCAGGATGTTGTTATCCATACCCCGTGCCCAGACGCCGATAAAGGCGCCCAAAACGCTCATGGGGACAATAAGGATGATGGCAATCGGCAGCGACCAGCTTTCGTACATCGCTGAGAGCACCAGAAACACAAAGATGACCGAAAGCGCAAAGATAAAGAGGGCGGCATTGCCCGCTTCTTTTTGCTGTAACGCCAATTCGGTCCATTCAAAATCGAGACCTTGGGGCAGGATTTCTTTTGCGAGTTTTTCCATTTTCTCGATGGAATCGCCTGAGCTGAAGCCCGGCATGGTGTTGCCCGACACGGCCACGGCCGTTGCCTGATTATAACGCTGGATAAGGTTTGGCCCCGTTGTTTCGTGCACTTTGACGATGGTGCCAAGGGGCACGAATTCGCCCGCGGCATTGCGGGTTTTAAGTTTGGCGATGTCTTCAGGTTTTAGACGGAAAGGCAAATCAGCCTGCGCTGTCACCTGATAGACTTTGCCAAAGGCGTTGAAGTCGTTGACGTAGGCCGAGCCTAGATAGATTTGGAGGGTTTCAAACACGTTGGGCAGAGGGATGCCCAGCATCTGTGCTTTTTCGCGGTCAATATCCAGATACACTTGCGGGCTGCCTGCGCTGAAGGTCGTGTAAACGGCGATCAGGCCGTTTGTGCCGTTCGCGGCGCCTATCAGTTCGCCCGTTGACTGCATCAGGGCGGGGATACCTGCGCCTGATGTATCCTTGACCATCATTTTGAAGCCACCCGCGTTGCCGATACCGCGCACGGGTGGGGGTGGGATCACGATAATAAACGCATCCTCAATCGCTGAGAGACGTTGCTGCAGCTCGCCAATAATGCCGAACATGCTTTGGGATGGGCCTGCCGCTGTTCTCTCCTTATAATCTTTGAACCGCGCAAAAATGGCAGCGGCGTTGGAGGCGTTGGTGAATGTCGCGCCTGATAACCCGGCAAAGCCCACGGCGCCATCGACACCCGGGGTTTTGAGCATGATGTCCATCGCGCGGCGGGTGACTTCATCGGTCCGGCTTAAGGCGGCGCCATCAGGCAATTGAATGACCACAATGCCGTAGCCTTGATCCTGCATCGGGATAAAGCCGGATGGTACTTTGCCTGCCATAAGAACGGTGCCGCCCACAAGTGCCCCATAGACAAGCAGCATCATCACGCTGCGGCGGACAAATATTTTGACGCCCTGGCCATAAACCTTACCAAGCTTGTCAAAGCCGCTGTTAAAGCCGCGCGCGAATTTGGTGAGGATGCCCTGTTTTTCATGGTGTTCGTGTTTGCGCAGCAACATTGCACCCAAGGCGGGCGAAAGCGTGAGCGAATTAAAGGCCGAAATTACGGTTGCGACCGCAATCGTCATCGCAAACTGCTTATAAAACTGCCCTGATAGGCCGGGGATAAGGGCTGTCGGGATAAAGACCGCGCACAAGACAAGGGCAATGGCTATCACCGCCCCGCCCACTTCGTCGAGGGTGCGGGAGGCGGCTTCCTTCGGGGTCATGCCTTCGGCAATGTGCCGTTCGATGTTTTCAACGACGACGATCGCGTCATCCACCACGATCCCGATGGCCAAGACAAGGCCGAACAGGGTGAGCAAGTTGAGCGAAAAGCCAAACGCCGCCATGACGGCAAAAGTGCCTATCAGCGAAACGGGGATTGCAATGATGGGAATGATGGATGCGCGCCACGATTGCAGGAAGATAAGCACAACCAAAACCACCAGAAGGATGGCCTCGATAAGGGTGTGGTAAACGGCTTCGATCGATTTTGCGATATACTCGGTCGGGTTGTAAATGATGCGGTATTCAAGCCCTTTTGGGAAATTGGGGGCAAGTTCCTTCATTTTTTGCTGCAAGGCTTCGGCCGTTGCCAGCGCGTTTGAACCCGGGCGCTGGAAGATAACCATGGCCACGGCCTGTTTGCCATTGAGATAGGAATTGAGGATGTAATCCTTGGCGCCTAATTCGACACGCGCGACATCGGAAAGCCTTATGAGTTTGCCCCCGTCGTTTTTGACGATGATGTCTTTGAACTGTTCGGGCGTTTCAAAGCGGCCTTGGGTCGTGACCGTAAACTGGTAGGCGTTCCCGCCATCCACGGGGGGCAGGCCCAAGCCGCCGCCAGATACTTGTACGTTTTGCTGACGCATCGCGCCCACGACATCGCCCGCTGTGAGGCCTAGGGACGCCATCCGCTCGGGGTCGAGCCAGACCCTTATCGCGTATTCGCGTGCGCCGAACACGCGCACGTTGCCAACGCCCTCAACCCTTGTCAGCTGGTCTTTAACACGTAGAAGGGCATAGTTGGAGATATAAAGCTGATCCAGGCTTTCATCCGGCGAGACCAGGTGAATGACCATCATGAGGTCTGGCGAGGATTTGGCGGCGTTGACGCCCAATCGCCGCACTTCCTCCGGCAGCCTTGGCAAGGCCGTGTTTACAAGGTTCTGGACCTGCACTTGCGCCAAATCAAGGTCGGTGCCGATTTTAAACGTGATGGTCAGGCTCATCGCGCCGTCGGATGTAGAGTACGAGGACATGTAAAGCATGTTCTCGACACCGTTGATCGCGGCTTCTAGAGGGTTTGCGACTGTATTGGCGACGGTTTGTGCATCTGCCCCCGGGTAATTGGCGCTGACAACCACAGTGGGCGGCGCTACTTCAGGGTATTGCGCGACAGGCAAGTTGAAATAAGCAATACCGCCCACCAGCACCATGAGGATAGAAATAACGGCCGCGAAAATGGGCCGTTCGATGAAGAAATGGCCGAACTTCATTGTGCGGCCCCAGCTTGTGGGGCTGCAGCCGGAGGTGCCTCGGTTGTGACCGTTGCACCGTCGCGGATGCGCTGAAGGCCATTAACAACGACTTGTTCTGTGCCGGTGAGGCCCTTTGTTATCACTTGTAAATCGCCGCGCGTCGCGCCCGTTTCAACCGTAACTGAGGACACGGTGTTGTTGGCGCCAACCACGTAGACATATTTGCGCGATTGATCGATGAGGATGGCGCTTGCGGGCACTAAAATGGCCTCTTTTTCAGTGCCAAGCATTACGCGCACGCGGCCAAACATGCCGGGTGCCAGCATGCCGGATGTGTTGGTAAGCGTGGCGCGGGCACGCATGGTGCCGGTGCCGCTATCGAGCGTTGTGTCTATGAAATACGTTTCGCCTGTGTGGGCGTAATCCGTTTCATCGGCTAGGGCTACGGCCACTTTGTATATGCCTGAATGGCCGGTTTCAGCTTGGTGTTTTTTGCATTCGATGTAGGTCGGCTCATCGAGATCGAAGGCAAAATGGATGGGGTCGATGGCGACTATTGTAGCAAGGGTGCTGGAGCCGCCCGTGCCGCCTGATACAAAATTCCCTACATCCATCAGTTTTTGGCCGATTTTGCCTGTAATGGGCGCGGTTAGGCGCGTATAAGAGAGGTCAAGGCGGGCTTGCTCGCGCGCGGCTTTTGCGCGTTCAAGCTCGGCCAGTGCCTGATCGCGTTCCTGTAGGCGCTGGTCGCGGATCTGGGCTGAAATATCACCGGAATTGAAAAGTGCATCCGCGCGCTCAAAGTTGTTTTTTGTGAGGGCTATGCGGCTTTCGGCTACTTTGACATCGGCATCCGCTTTTTTGAGCGCGGCTTCAAACGGGCGCGGGTCGACCACAAATAGCAAGTCACCTTTTTGAACCAAGCCGCCTTCCTTGAAAGGGGCTTGCGTTAGGTAGCCGCTGACGCGCGCTTTGATTTCGACACTTTCAGAGGCTTCAAAGCGGCCGGAAAACTCGCGGTAATCCTCGACCGTTTCGCGCTGCGGCGTTGCCACCGTGACTTTGGCAGCTGGTGGCGGGCCGCCCGCGCCGTTTTCCTGTGCGTGCGTGTTATCGCAGGCTGACAAGATCAGGCTTGTGGCTAAGGCTAATAAAGCGAGAGAGAAAGCGCGCATCATGACGGAAAACCCCTGTCGATTCGTGGCAGGGCTGGATGGCCATGTACGGTATCGAATTGGAACTGAATATCGGCTCTTTCTTGCCTATCTTCAAGTACCCTGTGGCAAAAAATCAGTCGTTTGTATTTTGGTGTATCGGCTTTATAGAGGGTGTACGTGTCACTGATTCTCTTTTTGATCCGGCTTATTCACATTTACACCCACAAGTCATTGAAATAGACTAGAGACTTAGGCGTTCGGCGTGTTGAATATAGTCAGATGGTTTGTATATAATTTTGATGACTATTTATATAGAGTTGATTCTGTAAAAATAAAAATAATCATTTTAAAACAATGTTTTAATAAAGTAATTTTTTGAACTTGGTTTATATGTATCATGAAGGACAGCAAAAACGACATTCTGACGTTCTGGTTTGAGGAGACGAAGCCCGCACAGTGGTTTCAGTCCAGCTCGGACTTTGATGCGGAGATTCGCAGGCGTTTTTTTACTGATTTTACGCTTGCCCGTAGCGGTATTTTTGATGCGTGGCGAGATGAGGGAGCTGAGGGGTGCCTTGCGCTCTGCGTGCTTCTGGATCAGTTTCCACGCAACATGTTCAGAGGTACGGCAGAGGCGTTTGCTACGGATACTCAGGCTCTTGATGTCGCTCGTCACGCGCTGGGCGAGCATTTTGATACCTTGCTACCGCCTTTGAAGCGGCGTTTTTTGTACCTGCCGTTTGAACATTCGGAACAAGCGGCTGATCAGGACCGGTGCGTGGCTTTGTTCGAGACCATGAAAAAAGAGGATCCGCTGGGCTACGAATATGCGCTCAAACACAGGGATGTGATTATGAAGTTCGGGCGGTTTCCACATCGCAATGCGGCGCTTGGCAGGGTTTCAACACCTGAAGAAATCGCTTATCTGGCAGAAGGCGGTGGCTTTTAGTTGAGAGGGTCCATCTTGATGGGGGGCGCCTCGGGCTCTAGCGGGGATGGCGCTGCTTTGGGCTCGCCTGACCGGTCACGCGCAGGCTCGGGCGCCGCGCTTTTTTGAGCAGGAATATCCTTGGCTGTCACGGGTTTTTGGGTCGGTACTTTGGGCATCGCGGATGGAACGATACGTGCCTTGATATCGTAACCGCCGCCATTGGGGGTAAATGCGACCTGCACCGGCACGTCTTTCTGGCAGAATTTGTAAGTCCACTCCTCAAACCAGCCGTGGCCTGCATCTTTTTTGGTAAGGGTGCCATCTGCCATCAGGTAGCCGATGATTTTGCTGTAGGTGGCAAAGGCGTCATCGGCGCAGCTTTCGGCATCAGCTTTTTTGATGGCGGTTGCGCCAATGCGCTCGGTCGTTTTTTGGACGGCAGGGTCTGCCAGCGTGTCGCCGGGCATAAGCGCCAGCAGGAGAGGTGCTTTGCCGGTATCCCTTGCGACAGCCAGCATGTTGATACTCCAAATACGGCCGCACCCTTTAATTTTAACGTGTTCAGACCAGACGCCCTGTGTCGGGTAAGGAAACTGGCCCTTGGGATCTTTGGGAAACTGTAGCTCACCATAGGTGCGCGGCAACTGGCGTACTGCTTTTTCCGGTGTGGCGCAGGCCGTTATCTGTTTTGTAAAAAGCTCAAGGGCCCGGGCTTCAACGGTTTTGTCGAAATCCACATTATTGGCCGCAAACTGCATGAGGCGGGTTGTGCTGTCCGTACCCTCGTTTTCCTGTGCGTGCAGGGGCCCTAAGGCTATCAGCCCCAGAGCCAAGACAAAAAGTCCTGCTTTGTAAGTCAATCTCATGAGGGTATTCTCTATGCGTTGTACCTTTTTGCAAGTGGAATGAGCTTCCCATGCGTTTTGCCAATAGAACAGCGATTGTAACGGGGGCGGCCAGCGGTATTGGTCTTGCCTGCGCAGGGCTTCTTTTGGAAGAGGGGGCCAATGTGGTATTTGCGGATATCGACGAGGGCAATCTTTCCGGCGTTATGGATGCCATGCCACAGGCTTTTGCCAAAAGGGCCTCGCCCGTGATCTGCGATGTTGGCAATGCCCGTCAGGTAGAGGCGCTGGTTTTGCATGCCCTTAATACCTACGGCAATTTTGATGCAATGGTGTGTGCGGCGGCTGTCGTGCACCGCGCGCCTTTTTCCGATTTGCAGGAAGATGATTTTGACCGTGTGATCCGCACTAATCTCAAAGGTACATTTTTGTGCGTGCAGGCGGCGGCAAAAGCCATGCTGGACCAGCGTGACCGCGGGCGGGATATTTTGGGCAGTATTGTCACTTTTTCGGATGATGCTGCGTTTCAATCCATTCCGCATGTTGTGCCGCATGTGCTGGCGGCGGGCGGGGTTGAAAAACTCACGCTTGCCATGGCGCGCGGATTTGCGAATGCCGGCATCCGTATCAATACGGTTGCAACCGGCATGACAGACACCCCTTTGCTGAGGGCTGCTACAGGCACAGGTAAAACCGCTTTTAATACCGGCATGGCACGCATGGTGCTGGGGCGCCTCAGCGATGCTGACGAGATAGCCAAGGTTGCTGCGTTTTTGGCCAGCAACGAGGCTTCGGCCATGACCGGACAAATCATAGGTACAGGAGCACATTGATGCAGGATGTCTTGAAAGCGTTTGGCCTTGAAAATACCAGTGGTAATTGGCCTGTATACTCGCCCGTTGACGGCTCGCAAATAGGGGCTGTGGCCATGCATACATCTAACGATGTATTGGCAATGGTCGAGAGCGCAAAAAGGGCGTTTGTTGCGTGGCGCGAAGTACCCGCTCCCGTGCGTGGTGAATTTGTAAGGCTGCTTGGTGAAGAACTGCGCTTGTGTAAGAGCGATCTCGGGCGGCTTGTTACGCTTGAGTGCGGCAAGATATTGCAGGAGGGCCTTGGCGAAGTGCAGGAGATGATTGATATCTGCGATTTCGCTGTTGGGCTCAGCCGCCAGCTTTACGGGATGACGATGCCATCTGAAAGGGCAGGTCACCATATGCGTGAGGTATGGCATCCGCTTGGTGTAGTGGGCGTGATTACCGCCTTTAACTTCCCTGTTGCCGTATGGGCGTGGAATGCGGCTCTGGCGCTCGTTTGTGGTGATAGTGTTGTTTGGAAGCCATCTGAGAAAACGCCGCTGACAGCTCTCGCCTGTTCTAAAATTTTTGAACGTACGGTTGTAAAATTCAGAGCCAAAGGCCATGTCGTACCAGATGGTCTTATGCAGGTCATCGTTGGCGGTAGGGATGCAGGCGAAGCGCTTTGTGCGCATCACGATGTCGCGCTTGTGAGCGCAACAGGCAGCACACGCATGGGCAAGGCTGTAGCCACAACCGTAGCCGCAAGGCTTGGCCGAAGCCTGCTGGAACTTGGCGGCAACAACGCCATGATAGTTACCCCCCAAGCTGATATCGAGATGGCTGTGCGTGCTATTTTGTTTGGCGCTGTCGGCACGGCGGGGCAGCGTTGTACCTCGCTGCGACGCCTTATTGTGCATAAAAATGTTGCTGAAAAACTCATGGGATCGCTTGTGAAGGCGTATGAGGCTATCCGTATCGGTAACCCGTTTGATGCATCTACGCTTGTGGGGCCGTTAATCGACAAGGCTGCTTTTGAGGCCATGCAAAAGGCGCTTGCAGATGCTGTCAAACAGGGGGGATGCGTGCTGACTGGCGGCGGGCGCGTGGATGTGGGCGCCGGCGGTTACTATGTGCGCCCCGCGATTGTCGAGATGAGTGCGCAGACGGAAGTTGTTAGCACTGAAACCTTTGCGCCCATCCTGTATGTGCTGACCTATGAGCGTCTGCACGAGGCCATCGCCTTGCAAAACGATGTGCCGCAGGGATTGTCATCGTGCATCTTTACAACCGACATGCGCGAGGCCGAGCAGTTTACATCTATTACGGGCAGTGATTGCGGTATTGCCAACGTCAATATCGGCCCATCCGGCGCTGAAATCGGTGGTGCTTTCGGCGGCGAAAAAGAAACAGGCGGCGGGCGTGAAAGCGGCTCGGATAGCTGGAAAGCCTATATGCGCCGCCAGACACAGACGGTCAATTACTCAAACGCTTTGCCACTCGCGCAGGGGATTGTGTTTGAAGTTTAGGAAGTCAGTTTGAAAGAGATGCAAGGGTGGTTTTGAGCGGGCTTCTTCTTGCTCCGAATTGCTGCGTTTCAATGACTTTTAAAACATTATCCAGCAGTAGTTTTTCGAAGCCTTCATCATCCTGTGGGAAACCTATTTTTTGGCGTATTTCTGAGGCTGTCATGCTGGTCCCCCTAAAGTCAGCCGAGAGGCTGGTACCTTGCCCTTTATCCAGCAGGCCTGCGAGCTGCGAGATTGTTTCCCGTGTCTGTTCGGAGGTCATTATGAGAGCCGTTCGGATGGCCGTGTTCATTTCTGCGGCGCTTAGTATTGGGTCGTTTTCGTTTGCTCTCATAAAAGCATCCAGCACTCGGACCGTCATGCGGTTATTGTCATGTGTTGTTTCGGCAATCGAGAGATCGCCAGTTTTTCGGGCTTCATTGTTGGAACGTATGTGGACTATGGCTGTAGCAAGTTCACGATTGAAGGCTGCCCAATCCTCGATTTTGTCGAAATCTCTATCGCTTAAGACCGCATCCGGCGAGAGGCCGGCTGACAGAGCGGTCTTTAAAACCGCTAGTTTTGCGGCCCTTCCCACGTATCCCATGTCTATCTGACTGCCTTCAATGACTGTGAGATTGATCAGATTATCTAGAAACCTTGTTACGGCAGTTCTTAATACGGTGCTGCCGATCGATTCCCAGCTATGGACGTGAGCATTTTGGCTAGTCATGTGAAGTTGTAGATTATCCTTTTTTGTTTATGAAAATATTAATAGGCTCAAGTGACTTCTATTATTTTGCATAATTAATAATTTTGTGCCAAAAAAGGGGGCATGGTTGAGCGCGTTCGATACTTTGCCGTCGATGAGGAGACGTTTTACACCCTGTATGCCCCTGCCATGCGGGTAAGGTTCAATACGGCTGCCATAGATGCGCGTGGGACACCTGACCGATATCTTTTGATGCAACGTGGTAACGAGCCTGTTGTTGGCTACGCCAAACTGTTTTTCAACGGGGCCAGCACGTATCTTGGGTATATCGAGATCGCCAAAGATTCACGCAATAGCGGCTTCGGTCTCAGGCTTTACAAAGAAATTTTCAGAAGGGCTGCCAAGCGAGGAAATACCTTGGTTATCAGCCCGTATTCCCAAATGGGGCTTGCGCATTTGCAACCACATCAGGATGCGCTTGAGCGGCATTATTATCCGCATCTTCTCGTTGAAAACCGGGCTCTTTTCTAGGATTCAGATTCCGTTAAGGAATCACCGTTATGGTGGAGTTATGAACGGTGACCTCCATCACTTTTCATGTCTTGCATAAACCCTTGTGGTGCACAGTTGGCCGGTCCCTAAAAAAGACCGGCCTTTTGCTTTTTTTGCAGGTGCGGCGATTCGTATCTGCCATTTTCGGAATCGTTTAACCCTTTTTTAACTCGCTGCACCGCACAATTAAATTATCCCCTCGTAAGAACGGGTTAGCTGGACAGAAATAAAATTCTGCTTACGAGTGGTTTATGCGCATTTTTCGTGCTAGCTTGATGTCATTCAGCTGAATAAATCGGGTCCACTTTGTCT
Source organism: Pseudomonadota bacterium (assembly GCA_009926935.1). Lineage (GTDB taxonomy): Bacteria > Pseudomonadota > Alphaproteobacteria > Micavibrionales > UBA1664 > UBA6145. The sequence goes on from RFNZ01000003.1 coordinate 202,698, forward strand.
AGTCATTAGGAGGAGTCGCTTATGTTACCAAGAGAACGTTTTGAAGCCCTACAACGCAAACACACCATGCTTTCGACCCTAATTGAACGTGAAGAAAACCTGCCTTCGAGCAATGAGAGCTATGTAAGACAGCTCAAACGCCAGAAGCTCATGATTAAAGACATTCTGGCCGGTGTTCGCACCGACCTCATGGAAGAGGCCCGCACGAGAGGTCGCGCCTAACTGGGCTGAGAGCCAACCAAACAAAAACGCCGCCCAGATGGAGCGGCGTTTTTTTGTATCTATCGGCTTGCGGCTTAGTTGTTGGTGCCTGTGCCGCGCAGGAAGTTCGAGAAGTCAAAGCCGGTGTTTTTCGGCTCCTGTACTTCCTGTGCTTCTTCGACCGGCGGCTTCCACTTACCTTCTTTTTCAAGCTGCTTGCGGGCTTTTTGAACGGCCTTGTCGAATTCCTCATAGGTGCAGAGGCCGATTTCAACCGGGCTTCTTGGCTGGAAGTTGCCCGTATTCGGGTGGGTTTTATCACGAACGGACATGATGGTTGTGCGCGTTGTGCCTACCAAACGGCTGATAACGTTATCGTTCAGCTCAGGGTGGTGCTTGAGAATCCAAGCAATGGCGTCCGGTTTATCCTGACGTTTGGCGATGGGGGTGTAGCGCGGGCCCTTGGCGCGTGCCTTGGGCGCTGGGAGATCCGTCTCGATCCCGCGAAGGCGGGCGGCTGGATCAGCCTCGCAACGCTTGACTTCGTCCGCGGTCAAAAGGCGCTGGGTCATGGGGTTTTGGCCCATGATTTTCTGGCCCTCCTCATCGGCCAACGCCTGAATTTCAAGCGTGTGCAGGCCGCAGAAATCCGCGATCTGGTCGAAGGTCAGCATAGTGTTTTCAATTAGCCACACAGCGGTGGACTTTGGCATCAGGGGGGCCGTCATTCTGGGTCCTCGTTTTAGGTCTAGCCGCCGGAATATAACCATTTTTTGGGTAAATTCCACAAAATCTTAATTTTTCAGGACGATTTTCCCGATATGGATGCCAGAAGAGAAGTATTCCAAGGCTTTCTGGGCTTTTTCGAGCGGGAAAACCTGATCGATCACGGGGGTTATCTGCCCTTTCTCAATGAGTGGCCAGATATGGGCTTTTAAGCCCTCGGCCAGCGAGCGCTGTTCGGCCAATGGGCGACCGCGCAGCGTGGAGCCCGTGATCACGAGGCGCTTTTTCATGACGGCGGCTATATCTATTTCCGCTTTCTGGCTCTCAAGGTAGGCAATGCTGACATGCCGGCCATCCAGCGCCATAAGACCAATATCGTCGCTCAGGGTTTTGCCACCTGCCATATCGAGAACCACATTCGGCGGTGTGGCTCTGAAGGCATCCACAAAGGACACGGTGTTGCGGTTAACGGCTTTTGCGCCCAGTTTCTCACAGAAGGCGGCTCTGTCATCAGAGCTGCAGGTAGCCAACACCTTGGCGCCCATGGACAGGGCCATCTGTATCGCAAGCGTACCTATGCCGGATGTGCCGCCGTGGACCAGCAGGGTTTCGCCAGATTTTAGGCTGCCCCTTACAAAGACGTTGTTCCAGATGGTAAAAGCGGCCTCTGGCAGTACGCCTGCCTGTTCCAGTGAAAGTGGTTTGGGGACTGGCAGGCAGAGGTCTTTATCGGCAGCCACAAACTCGGCATAGCCCCCACCCGGCAAGAGGGCGCAGACGGCCTCGCCCGTAGCCTCAATGACCCCTGAAACCTCAAGGCCCGGTATATCCGTTGTGCCAGGGGGCGGCGGGTGCAGGCCTTTGATTTGCAGCCTGTCGGCGCGGTTCATGCCAGCATAGGCCACACGGATCAGGACTTGCCCTGCAAGAGGCACGGGTTTGGGGCGTTCGGTTAAGTGAAAGCCGTCATTTTTGATTTCTATTGCGCGCATATCTTGTTCTATTGGAAAGGCGTGTTACATTCACGCCCGATGTTAGAAGAAGACTTTCTGCCGCAAAAGAAAAAACCGCAGCTTAAACCTCTCGCCAATCTTTCGATCGACGAGCTGAATGCGTATATCGACGAACTGAAGTCTGAAATTTTGCGTACGGAAGACGAGATAAAAAAGAAAAAGGCAAGTGCGGATGCCGCCAGTCTTTTCTTCAAGAAATAATGCAGCAAAAGGAAAATCATCATGACTGATTTAAAAGGCCGCGTGGCGGTTGTTACCGGTTCAACAAGCGGGATTGGCCTCGCGGTTGCCCGTACCCTGGCAAAGAACGGCGCCCATGTTGTCATTAACGGGTTTGGTGATGCCGCTGCCATTGAAACCGAGCGCAGCAAAATCGAAAAAGAGTTTGGTGTTAAAGCTTTTTACAATGGCGCCGACCTCTCCACCGAGGAAGGGACGAAGGCTTTTATAAAAGATGCGATTAGCAAGGCGGGCAAGATTGATATTCTTGTCAACAATGCCGGCATTCAGCATACCTCGCCGGTTGACCAATTTCCGTCCGATAAATGGAACCTGATTATATCACTCATGCTTTCGGCACCTTTCTGGGCGATACAGGAAGCGCTACCCGCCATGCGCAGAAACGGATGGGGGCGAATAGTCAATATAGCCTCGGTTCACGGTATTGTCGCCTCGGTCAACAAGGCGGCCTATGTTGCAGCCAAGCACGGCCTGATTGGCCTTACCAAAGTGGTTGCGTTGGAGACGGCACGCGAGCCCATTACCTGTAACGCCATCTGCCCAGGCTGGGTGCATACGCCGCTTGTGCAGAAACAGATCGATGCGATTGCTGCGCGCGATGGTATCTCAAACGATGAGGCCAAGAACAAGTTACTCTCTGAAAAGCAGCCGTCCGGCGAGTTTACACGCCCTGAAGATATTGCCTCGATGATCCTGTTCCTTTGCTCTGAAAACGCGCAGCAGATGCGCGGGAGCTCGTGGGTACAGGATGGCGGCTGGACGGCACAATAGAAGGGGATCACACCATGCGTATAGAAGAAGATATAAAGCTGGATTTCAAAGACGTGTTGATACGTCCAAAACGCAGCACGCTAGCATCGCGCAGCGAGGTTGATATACGCCGTGAGTATGTTTTTAAATGGAGCGGTTCCAAATTTCATGGGACGCCCATTATAGCTGCCAATATGGACGGCGTGGGCACCATTACCATGGCCAAGGCGTTTGCCAAGCATGGTGAAGGTTTGACTGCAGCGCTTACCAAGCATTACTCGGTTGACGAGCTTGCTGCGTTTTTCAAGACGCCGCAAAGCGCATCGGCATGGTACTCGCTTGGTACCACAAAGCATGATCAGGACAAGCTTAAGGCGGTGCTTAAAAAAACCGATAAGCAGCGCCTGACACGCCTTTGCATTGATGTTGCCAACGGATACTCGGAGGCTTTTGCAACGTACGTAAAACAGACCCGCGAGATGTTCCCGAAAATGACAATCATGGCGGGCAACGTTGTGACCCATGAGATGACGGAAGAACTTATTTTGTCAGGTGCCGATGTCGTTAAAGTAGGTATTGGCCCCGGCAGCGTTTGTACTACGCGCAAAATGACAGGTGTCGGCTATCCGCAGCTTTCAGCCATAATTGAATGTGCTGATGCGGCGCACGGCCTTGGTGGCCTTGTTTGTGCTGATGGCGGATGTACAGTGCCTGGTGATCTTGCGAAGGCGTTTGGAGCTGGGGCGGACTTTGTGATGCTGGGCGGAATGCTTGCAGGCCATGACCAATCCGAATGCGAGATAACGCAGCAAAACGGACAAAAATTTGTTACTTTTTATGGCATGAGCAGTGAAACGGCCATGACCAAGCATAGCGGCGGCGTTGCCAAATACCGCGCCTCAGAAGGCAAGACCGTACGCGTGAAGTATCGGGGCGACGTACTGACAAGCCTGCAGGATATACTGGGGGGCATACGCTCGGCATGCACTTATGTTGGCGCGCGCAAGCTTAAAGAGCTCTCGAAGCGTACGACGTTTGTGCGTGTAACCCAGCAGATCAACAACGTTTTTGGTGAATCCTAAGGATTGCTTGCACTTTTGGCCCTGCGCGGGTAGTCTCAACGCACTTTCACGACAGGATATATAACATGGACGAAATCAAACAGCGCCTCTCTGCCTCCTCCGACGCCTGCATCAAGGCTTATGAAGCATGGCGCGCCAAAACGGGTGATCACAGCGCACGCGAAGCCTTGCAGGAAGCCGTTCATGAGTTGCGTAAAGTGGCTGCGCGCCTTGAGATTGAACTTGCCGTTAGTGACCGCAAGGCCCAGACGTCCGACCCGATCCCTATTCCTTCGCACCGTGCTTCACGCCGTCAGGGCGGAGAATACGAGGGCCCTGAAGATGATAACCGCGCCAATCGCCAGGGCGGTGGCCAGGGGCAGGGTGGCGGACAACAGCGTCGTCCGTTCCAAAACCAGCGCCGCGGTGGCGAGCAGGCTGAAAACACAGGTAATGAGAGCCCGGTTGCAGCTCCGGCCCCTGCGGCGGCTCCTGCTGCTGAAGATGACGGTCAGCGCCGTGGTAAGCCTTTGTCTTTGCGCCGTAGTAGCGCCGAAGGCGAACAAGGTTAATTTTTAGCTTAATTTTAGCTGAATTGTACCAGCGCTTCGGTGCTTACTACCTCTATGAAAAACCTATTCTTTTCATAAATTTACCCATTTTTTGTGCACAGATAATTTTATCAGGCATTTATCATGTTAACATGCTGATATTAATAAATAAAATTGCCATTAAGAAATATCAACGTCTTGTTAAGGGTTTTGCCCCTATGATAGGTAAGGATGGTTAACACCCATCCGCAGCGTGTGGGGATCGCTTGACACAGTCATTCACAAATCGTCTCAAAAGGGCGGTTTTTAGCCAGAGTACTTGGTGTTTGCCCTCGATTGCAAGGCTGCTTTCGCGTTCCTTCTCCATTTCTCGAATCGCTAAAAACTCCCGAAATAAGCCGTTCTCCGCGCATCCCCAGCGCGGTAACGTGTTTGCTATGCTGTTTGCGGCGGTTGCGCTGACAGGCGTTTTGGCAAGTGTCGGTATGCAAACCCTGACTGGCCCCGTTACGACGATCACACGCGTTACCCAGAAAAACATTGCCGATACGCAGCTTTTGATGAACGCCAAAATCATCGTAAACGCGGCTGTGTCCGGCACTCTTGGCGGTGATGCGGATAGCGACGGTATCATCGAGCCTGCGCCTTACGTGGCAGCGGGCGGCGGTGAAACCCCGCCTACAAACGGTGGTTATCTGCCGACGACACTCGGGCTTTCGCTGACTGACCCATGGGGCAGCAAGTACGGTTACTGTGTATGGGATCACGGTACAACCAACACATCCACCCAACGTATTACAGGTGACAATACGGCCAGCGCGAATACGCAGCCTGTTATTGCTATTATCGCCTCCGGCCCTGACAAGCTTTTTCAAACAAGCTGTGCCGCTTTTACTTCAGGCCCGATTGCCGTTGCAAAAACAGGCGGCTCTGATGACCTTATCTTCAAATATACGTATGCAGAGGCATCGGCCAATGCGAACGGGCTCTGGACTCTCAATAGTACCAATCAGGCAAAAGCCGAGTTGAAAGACTCCGGTGGTACGGCGCGTGTTAGCATTGACCGTTCGACTGGTGTTGGTGACTTTTTAGGCGTTACCACCGATTCACTTGTAGCAAAAACCAACCGTATAGCGGTTGGCGGCGGCCTGAAGCTCGATACAAATACCAATGTTACTGCTTGTGCGGCCGCCGATGCGGGCGTTATCCGTTATAATACGACTACCCTCAAACTCGAGATATGCACGGGTGTGGTCTGGAAAGCTGCCGGGTCGGACCTATGGCTTGAAAACGGTACTCATATATATAACGGCAATACTGGTAACGTTGGTATTGGTACCAACACGCCAAGTCAGAAGCTTGATGTTCAGGGCAATACCAACATCAGCGGCAACACGGTTATCGGCGGTACGGGTTCGGTTGTCGGTAACTTTACAGTCAACAACGATGCCTTCTCGGTCATTGCTGCGAGCAAGTATGTCGGTATCGGTAAAGCCGTACCTACCGTTGCTCTTGATGTTGTCGGTAACGCTTATGTGACGGGCACCGGCACCATTGTTGATGATCTGATTGTCGATACCAGCAGCTTGTTTGTTGATGCCAGCGCCAACACGGTTGGTATCGGTACGGCCACACCTACCTATGCGCTTGATATTTATGCCGTTAAGACCATCGGCGCCATAGGGTCGCTTGATACCAACAACGCGATTGTGCGGATCAAGGAAGATACGGCGGGCCCCTCGCTATTTATGGACGGCAATACGATCGTATCTGATGGAACCTTCTTTGTTGTTGGGAGCACTGGTAGCGCTGATGTCAGCGTCATTGCCAACTCTGCTGAAGTTATCAGAGCTACGGCCGGCGGTAACGTCGGGATTGGTATAAGTTCACCGGCAGTTAAGCTTGATGTTGGTGGCAGTGCGCGTGTGACGGACGGGTCATCGCTCCAATTCGGCGGTACGGATACTACTATTACCGGCAACTCATCCACTGATCTTCTAACCATTTCGACCGCTGGTGCGGAGCGCATGCGCGTTACCGCCACGGGTAGCGTCGGGATTGGCGATACAAGCCCGAGTGCCAGACTTTCTGTCGCGGGCGGTGTCAAGATTGCCAACCATACAACCTGTGGCGCCGGCGAGAACGGTACGATCCGCTACGAGAGCACACTTAAAGTGATGCAGCTTTGCGTTGACACTAATTGGAAGAGCGTCAGCTCAATCGACAAACTTGATGACATTGGTGACGTTGATGCGCCGTCACCTGCCGGCAACGAGGTTTTGGCGTGGGATACAGTCAGCAGCAAATGGATGGCGAAACCCATCAGCGCGCTTGGTCCTGCTTCGGTAACACCTGCTGGTTCCGATGGTTCCATCCAGTTTAAGGATGGCAGCAACCTCGGTGCTGACCCCGCGACCTTCCACTGGGATAAAACCAATGACCGCCTTGGTGTCGGCACCAATTCGCCTGATACTGATCTGCATATCAAACGTGGTGCAGGCAATACCGTTTTAAAAATGGAAAGCGGATCCGGCTACGGCACGATCAGCCATACGGGCTCTAACTTTGATATCACCAATTCCGCCACTGCCGGTGATCTTAATGTCTATACAGCGGACGAACTCAGTTTCTGGACGGGTACGCCTTCTACGCGTCGTCTTTATATCGGCTCCAATGGCAGGACGGGTATTGGTACGGCGACACCTGGTGCACTCCTTGATGTCGAGGGCGGTATCCAGCTTGGCGATGATACGGGCACATGTGATGCCGCCAAAGACGGTACGTTGCGTTATAATACGAGCCAGCTTCAGATCTGCGTTGCCGGTACCTGGACAAACGTCGGTGCAGGCGGTGGTGGTGGCGGCCTAGGCGAGACTATGGTTTCAGGCTGGCCGGATGCGATTAACTGCGGTGGCACCGGTAATCCTTCAATGTACTATCTGACCTACGCGCCGTTTACCGATACCAAATTTTACTACCGGAATATCTGGCACGGGTCTGAACTCTCGGTCATCTTCAAGGCCGATAAAACCTACGACAGCAAAACAACAAGTGATGCCGGATGTGACAGCAAAGGCATAGGCCAGCTGTATGGTGAGTCACGTGCCTATAATTTTGTGGGCGGCGGTACGGCGGGTGCGGGCACTAGCATTGTAACAAACGTTCCTGATGCGATTGAGTGCGGTGTTTCCGGTACACGCCGGATCCTATTCCTGCAAACGACGACAGCTACGACCTATACATACGCTCTTTCCGCTGGTGCGACGGCTGTGGGCATGCAGGTTGTTTACAATGCTCTGCCCGCAGGTACGCATAATTCAACAACCAACACAGCCGGCTGGACCAACGCCAACGGATGTGACGGCAAAACCCTTGCTCAACTGGCCTCCGAGACACGGACGTTTGACCTTGTCGGGGGCACAGGTGGCGGCGGCTCTGGCCTTACGGTTGCGGGGTCTGATGGGTATATCCAGTTCAACAGCTCGGGCGCGCTTGATGGCGAGCCTGCACTTTTCTGGGATAAGCCAAACAACTATCTTGGCGTTGGTCTTTCTGGCGCGCCTGTTGCTACCATCGATGTGGCAGGTGGTGTGAAGCTTGGCACGGATGCGACCTGTACCGCGCCCAAGGCCGGTATGCTGGTTTACAATGCGGGTTCACTCCAATTCTGTAATTCGTCGGGCACATTTGTGCCGGTGGCTACTGGCACCATTTCGCTCGCCAACGGTGCGGCTGGCCGCGTGCAGCTCAGCAATGGCTCAGGTAGCTTTACATCGGATGCCAATCTTGTGTTCTCGGGTGGCAAGCTTGGTGTAGGCGGTGCGCCAGGTAGCGATACACTGAATGTAACAGGTACGCTTGGTGTGAGCGGAAATACGACCGTAGGCGGTACGCTTGCCGCATCCAACAATGCGACTGTTGGCGGTACTCTTGGCGTTACAGGCAACACGACATTGGGCGGTACTCTTGGCGTTACTGGTGCTGCAACTCTTAGCTCGGCTACGGTTACAGGCAATCTTACTGTTGATACAAGCACACTTGTCGTTGATGCCGCTGGTAACAAGGTTGGCATTGGTGTTGCAAGCCCTGTTGTTGCTCTTGATGTTGCAGGCGGTATCCGGATTGGCAATGAAACGACCTGCGACGGCACAAGACTAGGAACGCTACGTTTTGCAGCCGATACGCTTGAAGTCTGTAAGTCTGCCGGCTGGTCGCCTACTGGTGGCGGTGGCTCGGGCACGCTTTGGACCGTGGCCGGTAACGATGCCTACAGCACGAACACCGGTAATCTTGGTGTAGGTACCACGACGCCACAAGCCAAGCTTGATGTAGCCGGCGGTATACGCCTTGGCGATGATACGACGGCCTGTACAGCCAATAACAACGGAACGCTGCGTTTCAATACTGGCAAGATGCAGATCTGCGTCAACCTTGCCTGGACTGATCTTGCAGTCGTCAGCGGCACGGCCCCTCTACCACCAAGCGAGGAGCAGCCATTTACCCTTGTCTGGCCGGATGCGATCGTGTGTGCGACTGCATCGGAAACCCGCTATTACTTCGCTAACGCGAACATGAATGTTGCAACAACCCGCAATTACCGTGAGGTTGAGGGTAATAACGTGGTTGCCTTTGATACGCTTGGGCGTTTCATGACATCCGGGATTACGGGCACGAACTGCCATTCAAAAACGATGACACAGCTCATCAACGATGGGCAGACCTTTAACTTCAAATCCGGTACAGAGACGACGATGCGTCCGGGGTACCCTGACTCTATTGTGTGCCCAAGAACCGGAACGCCGACCACAAGATTTTTCATGTATATCACTTCGGCTACGAGCAGCAACATCCGCTACCGGGATTTCAATAGCGCTGAATATCTGGACATCAACCCTGCTAACAATACTGCTGGAAGCGTCATAGGCTCGTGCTATGACAGCTATTATGGCGGCTATTACGCCTGTGGTGTATCCTCGTTCTGTGATGGGGATACAGTCACGCAACTTTATGCCGGCGCGAATGGAGAGAAAGCTTATAACCTGGTCGGCGGCGACGGCACCAAGAGCTATGATGCCTTATTGCCGGACAATATTGTTTGCCGTGACGGTAATGGCGATCAATATGCCCTTTATCGGAGCTATACGGATGCAAGCACAATCCGTTACCAGAACCCAAACCAGAGCAACTCATTATATGTTGATTTCAATCCTTCTTCGCGTGCGCCAACTGGCGAAAATTTGAATGGTACGCCGGATTGCTATAAAAACCTTGATGTTTTGAGGACCGAAAACAAGGCCTTCAACTTTGCTGATAACGGTACGACTACGGGCAGTGGCGGTGGCGATAACAACCCTATCATTACGCAGCCTGCGCCTGGTTCAGGAAATTCGCTCATAACAGGCTGGCCTGACCTTTTGGTCTGTAACCAAACTGGCGGTATTAGTATTGTCTTGCGTTACAACCGCTGGCGCACGGATAACCTGCATGGCTATTTCAGCTCGCACACAGGCTATGCCGCTTATTTCAACGACAATGGTACCTGGAATACCCATGCTAGCCTTGGCTCTACGGACTGTATGAATGCGAGCATGTCGCAGTTGATTGCATCTGGCCGGACCAAGAATTTTAGGGATGCCGGTGCTGCTACCAGTATCTTGCCCGGCTGGCCTGACCAGATATTGTGCACCCGGAACAGCGACGGTGTGATATTCCCGGTATTTATTGGTCTCGTGGATGCAACGACGTACCGCTATTATCACCAAGGTGGTACCTCTTATAGTATCATCTTTAACCGGAATGGTACTTTTAGTTCCGACAGCCTTGGAACGGACTGCGCCAATAAAACAATCGGCCAATTGATGTCCGAACAGTCGCGTACCTATAATCTTCATCGTGGCGTCGATGATGGTTCGGTTATCCCTTCCGTGCCAGATGCGATTATCTGCACAAACACCTATGGCAAAAAAGCAATTTACTGGTTAGATAATTTTTATCAGGACAATACGGCCAATGGTCTCTATTACAGAAGCAACAGTACGAATGGGATTGGATTTAACACGGTAAAGCCATATACGTTTAATTCTGAAAGTACGGCCACCGATTGCGCTGGTAAATCCATTGCGCAATTGCACAAGGAAGGGGCGACGGTATTCTTAGCGGATACAAACAATATTGGCAGTGTACCGACGCCATATACGCCTGCCGGCGGGTCAAAAATTGATGGTTGGCCGGATATGATTTTGTGCCAAAACAACGATAACTATCCGTATCTGTTCCATATAGCACACCAAGATGCGACCTTGACTTATTACCGCACAACGGCTGGTACTGGACTAAACTTCAATAAAAACCAGACCTTTAGTAGTATCGGTATTGGCAATACGACCTGTAACAGCCAGTCCATCGCCCAATTGACGGCGCTTGGTGCCACCTTCAACTATGGTGGTGGTGGTGGCTCTGGCGCGGGCGGCGGGTTGCCTGCCGGTTCTGATGGTCAGGTACAGTTCAGAAACAATGGTGCATTTGCTGCCAGCTCCAACTTCTTCTGGAACAACTCATTGGCGCGCCTTGGTATCGGCACCACATCACCTGCGGTTAAGCTTGAGGTTGTTGGTGGCATCAAAATTGGTAATGAATCCGCCACTTGCGCACCCGGCGTGGCAGGTACATTGCGCTGGAATGGCACGGCACTTCAGATTTGTGATGGTGCGGCATGGTCGGCTGTTGGCTCAGGCGGCAGCGGTACGCCGGGTGGCACATCAGGCCAGTTGCAGTTCAACAGCGCGGGTACATTTGGCGGCACCAACAATATGGTTTGGGATAACGCCAATACCCGCCTTGGTATTAACACGGCGACACCTACAGCAAACCTCCATATTATAAACAGCACAACCAATAATGCAGTTGTGATTGATGAAACGCCCTCAGGCGCGGGTGAGTCCCATATTGCTCTTAGAAATGCAACCGGTAGTACCTTCCTGACTTTGGCTGGTGCCAGTGCTGTTTCATCATTCAACTCCCTCACGCAAGCCGGGGATTCACGTATTATCTTTAGCAATGCCGGTGTGAGTGAAAGCGGCGGGCTTGTGATTGCGCCTTGGTCGGCATCTGCGAAGGGTATCCGTATTGATGGTTCTTCGGGCAACGTGGGTATAGGTACTGCGACCCCTGTTGCCACCCTTGATGTGGCGGGAGGTGTACGCGTAGGCAACAGCTTGATCTGTGCGGCAGGTGGCGCCAATAACGGTACACTGCGCTTTGACCCGGCCACTAAAAATATGCAGATCTGTGTC
>RFNZ01000021.1 GCA_009926935.1 Pseudomonadota bacterium
CCGCTAACGATGCCTGCGTATGTGCCAGATCCAGACTGGCTAAAGTCAACGGTTGCGCTGTTGGCGATATTGCCCTGAAGCGAGGTGGTATTCCCGATTAAGGTTCCCGCACTCACCGTCGTGCCGCCTGTGTAGGTATTGCTGCCTGTCAGGGTTAAGTTGCCTGCGCCTGATTTTGTCAGGTTGCCTGTGCCGGTGATGGGTGATGACAGCGTTACAGCAAACCCGGCCGTATCAAATGTGCCAGTCACGGAATTGATTGCAATGTTACGGGCCAGCGTTACAGAGCCGCCAAAGGCAATATCGCCCCCGTTCAGCGTTATGGCGTTTGCTGCGTTTCCTAACTGATTGTCATTCGTAACGGACAAAGATCCGCCCGTGATCGATATTGCTCCTGTAAATGTGTTGGCGCCTAGTAGTGTTAGTGTACCCGTACCCGTCTTTACAAAGTTTCCGCTGCCTGAGATGACACCGGAAAAAGCACTGCCAAAACCTCCTGTATCAATGGTTGCGCCGCCGCTGTTAATGGTGATCGGGCGTGCGGTAGCGATACCCGATGTGGTTAGCAGCGTGCCGCCGTCAAACACAATCCCTACGGCTGCGCTCCCAAGATTGCCGTTATTAGCAATGGATAGTGTACCACCCGCGATTGTAGTCGTACCCGAATATGTATTGACGCCAGAAAGTGTGAGTGTGCCCGCGCCTTCCTTCCTCACAGTGCCGGTACCGCTGATAACGTTACTGTAAGTACCCGCTGTCAATTGATCGAAGATAAGGGCTGCGTTGTTGGTGATGTTGTTCCCGGAAAATGCTGCAGCAGCACCCTTAAGCGTGCCTGCACTGATTGTATAACCGCCTGTATTCGTGTTTGTCCCGGTGAGCGTGAGCGTCCCTGCGCCCGCTTTTGTAAGCGTGGTCGTGCCAGATATGGCGCCTGCCATAGTCATATCAAAGCCGTTGGTATCGATTGTACCGCCTGTTGCGCCCATCGCCAGTGCCTTGGATGTGCTTAAGGCACCCAGTATCTGCAATGTTGCGCCGCCAGAAATGTTTAGGCTACCGGCACCCAGATTTGCATCCGTCGTCGCCTGAAGCGTGCCCGCGCTGACCCCCATCACGCCTGTCATGGTGTTGTTGCCGGAGAGCGTGAGGGTACCTGTGCCCGCCTTAGTTAAATTGCCCGTACCGCTGATGACATCAGAAATGGTTCCGTTGAAACCGTTTGTGTTAACTGTGCCGTTGGCAGCCCCCAGTGTGACGTTACGCCCAAGGTTGAAAGCGGCACCGTACTGGTATGTCCCGCCGTTCAGGATCAGATCACCACTACCAAGGTTGTTTGCGGCTGATGTCTGCAGTGTACCGGCTGAAACTGTTGTTGTGCCGGAATACGTATTGTTACCCGAAAGAGTGAGCGTGCCTGTGCTGGCTTTGGTTAGGCCTCCTGTGCCGCTTATATCGCCGGATACTGTTACGTTGAACCCGCCCGTGTTCAATATGCCGTTGCCAGCACCCAGAATAAAATTGCGGTTCTGCGTAAAGGCTGCGCCGTATGCAATCTGGCCGTTATTCAGCGTGACGCTGCCGCCCACGCCCAACCTATTATCGGCAGTGATGGTCAACGTGCCGCCTGTAAGAATCGTATTGCCCGTATAGGTATTGACGCCGGAAAGCGTAACGTTACCCGTATTCGTTTTTACGACATCACCTGCGCCTGATATGACACCTGCAAAAGTCCCTGTCGTTGTTTGATCAAATGTAAGCGTGCCCGCGTTGGCTATGTTGTTGCGCAAGCTTGCGGTTGTACCCGTAAGGCCGCCTGCGTTTACAGTCACGTTGCCGGTATAGGTATTAGTACCCGTGATTGTTAGAGTGCCCGTACCGTTTTTGACGATAGCCCCCGTTCCAGATACGACGCCGGACATCGTTGTATTAAAGCCGTTGGTATCGATCGTGGCGCCCCCTGCGCCTGCAGATATTGCGTTTGTTATTGTCAGGCCTGCATTGTGCTGAAGGGTTGCGCCGTTCAGAGTGAGAGTGCCTGTACCTAGTGATGCGTTTGCTGTGACAGCAACTGTGCCCGCACTTGCTGTTATGCCACCTGAGTTGGTGTTGGTGGCCGATAGCGTCAAGGTGCCTGCACCGGATTTTGTCAGGAGCGTCGTGCCCGAAACCACACCTGAAATGGTGCTGTTAAACCCGTTGGTGTTGATGACGGCTCCGCCTGCGCCCAGTGCCAACGTGCGCGTGTTCGTGAAACCTGCCAGATATGTCAGCGTGCTGCCGCCAGACATCGTTAGGCCGCCGGTACCTAAATTGTTGCTTGCGCTAAGCTCCAAAGTACCACCCGATACAGTGGTTGTGCCTGTATAGATGTTGGTGCCCGAAAGCGTTAGGATGCCTGTGCCTGATTTGGTAAGATTTCCTGTGCCACCCAAAACACCTGAAAGCGTCGCGTTAAAACCGTTTGTGTTGACTCCTGCGGCGCCCGTGAGCGTGATATTGCGCGACGTATTGAAAGCCGCGCCGTACTGGAGTGTTGCTGCGTTTAAGGTCAACTGCCCTGAGCCGATATTGTTATCGGCCGAAACCTGCAAACTGCCACCCGTCACGGCTGTTGTGCCTGTGTAGGTATTGACGCCCGAAAGCGTCAGGATGCCTGTGCCTGATTTCGTGAGGTTGCCTGCGCCCGATATCACGCCCGACATCGTGGCATTGAAAGCGTTTGTGTTTACTGTGCCGTTGGCTGCGCCAAGCGTTACGTTACGGTTGTTTGTAAATGCCGCGCCGTATTGCAGCGTACCACCGTTGAGGGTCAATGCCCCTGCACCCAGCGCATTCGCGTTGTTAATCTGAAGCGTGCCCGCGCTGACTGTCGTCGTTCCGGTGTAGGTATTTGTGCCTGAAAGCGTAAGAACGCCAGTGCCACCCAGCTTCGTGAAATTGCCCGCCCCTGAAATAACACCTGAGAGTGTGCTGTTGACGTTACCGCTGTTAAATGTGCCGTTGCCAGCACCAATGGCGATATTGCGTGCGCTTGTGATCCCTGTCGTTGTTTGCAGCGTACCGCCATCCAGGGTGACGTTGCTAGAAACGTTACCAAGCTGGTTGTTGTTTGAAACTGCAATTGTACCAGCATTGATGATGGTGTTGCCTGTGTAGGTGTTGACACCTGACAGCGTGAGGGTGCCCGTACCCAGTTTCGTGAGCGTACCCCCGCCCGAAACTACACCTGATATCGTGCTGTTGACGGTACTTGCATCAAACGTACCGCCTCCTGCCCCCAATGTTGTATTGCGCGCGGCTGTTATGCCCGTTGTGGTGCGCAGTGTGCCACCGTCAAGTGTGAGTGTGCCTGTGGCATTTCCTAACTGGTTGTTGTTGGATACCTGTAGCGTGCCGCCGTTCATGACGGTGCCGCCAGTGTAGGTATTGACGCCGGAGAGCGTGAGAGTACCCGTGCCTGTTTTTGTCAGTGCTCCCGTGCCGCTGATGATACCTGATAACGTGCTTGTAAAACTATTGGTATCAACCGCGCCACCAGCCGTGCCCGTGCTGACGGTACGGGTAAACGTGAAGCCTGCACTGTGGCGCATTGTGCCGCCGTCCAGAATCAATTGTCCCGAACCAAGATTGGCGTTTGCACCCACGACGACACCACCCGCGTTTACAGTCGTCGTGCCGGTGTGGGTTTGCGTCCCCGTCAATGTTACAAAACCAGTACCCGCTTTTGTAACCGCACCCGCACCCGAAATCACACCGCCATAGGTGCCATCAAAATTCTGGTCGAATGCCAAGGTGCCTGTAACAGCAGCGTTGCCAAAGGTGCTGCTGGTACCTGTTAAAGTACCTGCGCTAACGGTCCAGACTTTGGCGTTCGTGCCTGATAACGTCCAGTTCGATGTGTTGTTTTTGGTAAAGCTTGCAAAGTTGCCAAGCAGGTTTGAATTGATGGTACCACTCCCGGTGCCTCCCAGCACAAGCCCCATGCTTGCGGCATTGAGGGCGTTTGAGGAGCCGTTGTTGATGAGGACAGCCGATGTCAGCAGCGTCATCGTGCCGGTATTGGTGTTACCTTGAAATATATTCGCGCCTGTTGATGTCAGCGCGCCGCCGATTGTGATTGTGTTTGCGCTGTTGCCGCCAACACTGCTGATTACAAGAGCTTCGCCCGTGCCGCCCGCGTTCACGACACCGCCACTGTTAACCGTGATGTTGTTGGCGGATACGCCGCCGCCAAAAGAAAGTCCCGTCAGCGAACCTGTAATCGTGCCGTCAATCACAACCGTGCTGCCGTTGCCGACCGAAACGGCGGAGGCACCGCCCGCGTTGTTTGTCACGATACCCGTTGCCGCCACGGTTACGTTGGCCGTTGCGCCCAAATCAATCGTGGGGCCGACCGTATCGTCAACGGTTGCGCCCGCCTGCACTGTTAGTGTGTGTGTAGCGCCGCCCGTGAAGCCGTCTACGTCATCGGTGCCGGTACATTGAACGTTGGTTGAAGGGCCCGAACAATCCGCAAGTGCCGGATGCGGCAAACCAACGCAGGCGTGTATTGCCAAAATACCCGCGAGGCTATGAGCCAGCAGGTTTTTTATGCGTGTTCGTTTCGGGCGCGCACGATGCACGTACGTTTTTCCGATCCTTAGAAGGTTGGGCCCTTATCTATGCATAAAAACGCATGAGTTTACATGCGCTTGTGAAGAGTTATCCAGATGATGTTAATACGTTATGTTAATTTTTCGTATTTTTCGTGGGCGGCTTTGAGGATCGTGTACGCCATATTGACGCGTTTTACGATTTCCTCCGCCTCTTTATCGCCCTGATTCCTGTCTGGGTGGTGCGCTTTCATCAGCGTGCGGTAACGCTCCTTGATTTTATTGAATGTGACGGGGGCTGTCAGGCCCATGATTGCAAGCGCCTCGTTTTCGGGTGTCGAGCCTTCCTGTTTTTTCTGTTCGCGCTTTGGTTTTGCATCCTCGAAATCGCGGAAAGCCGACACTTTTTCGCGCAGCATATCCTCAAAACCGGGCTGTGCCGTGTATACCCATGTCGGCCTGTCGCCAAACATGCTTTCGCGGATATGCTTTTCGATATCCATCTGGGACATGCCGTCGAAAAAATCCCACGCCGCGTTGTATTCACTGATATGCCCCGCGCAGAAAAAATAATATTCCTGCAAACCCCTGTCTTTTGGGGCTTTATGCTCGCCCGCATGGGGGCAGCCCGGCATGTCGCACGCGCGCGCATCCGTTTTGGCCGATTTGCCTTCCTCGACAAATTCGGGTGATTTTTCCTTGAGTTTGACGCGTTTAAGAGACATATCCTTCCATTATCCCTGATTTACCGCATTTTGGGCAAATGGATATGGCGTCAAATATTGAGAAAATCAAAGAAAAACTGGCGGTTTTGAGCCCTATTTTTCTTGACATCCGCGATGATACATCCCGCCATCATGGTCATGCCGGTCATAGCGGCGGGGCGGAAACCCATCTCCATGCGGTTATCGTGTCGGCCTCATTTGAGGGCAAAAATCGCCTCGCCCGCCAGCGTATGGTCATGGAACTTTTGAAGCCTCTTTGGACCGAGAGCAATCTGCACGCCCTTTCGCTTGAGACAAAAGCGCCCGCAGAGTAAACTTAGTGGCGGGTGATTCTGCCCGTTTCCATAGTGATTTGACCCCTTGTTAACCAACCGCATGCGACCCTCGCAGTATAGCCCCCATCAGGCCCAAGGACGGGCCGAGGCTTCAGGAGAAACCTGCCCATGCTGAAGATTATCGGCCTTGTTTCCGTTATCGTCTGCACTTTCGGCGGATTCCTGCTTGCGGGCGGTAAGGTCGAAATCATTACGCATGTTATTTTGCACGCCCTTCCCGGCGAGGGTCTGACCATCATGGGATGTGCCGTTTGCGCGTTCATGATCGCAAACAGCCCGCATGTTATCAAAGAGACGATCCATTATCTCAAGCTCATCACAAAGTCCGAAGCACACAGCAAGGAAGACTATCTTGAGCTTCTCGGCATGCTTTATCTCATCTTCCGGACATCCAAGCAAAAAGGCTGGCTTGCTTTGGAAGCCCATATTGAAAACCCTCACGAAAGTGACATTTTCAAGCAATTCCCCAGCTTTTATAATAACCATCATGCCACTACGTTTTTGTGCGACTATCTGCGCATCATCTCACTCGGCAATGATGATCCGAACAATCTTGAATCCCTGATCGACATCGAGATCGAAACCATTGCGACCGAAAAACGCCACCCCGGCCACGCGGTTCAAACCATGGCCGATGGTATTCCAGCCCTTGGTATTGTTGCCGCCGTTCTGGGGGTTATCAAAACAATGGGTTCCATTACCGAGCCGCCTGAAGTGCTTGGCTCTATGATTGGTGGCGCGCTTGTCGGTACATTTCTCGGGGTCTGGATCGCTTACGGTTTTGTGGGGCCGCTCGCGGGAGCCATCAACTCACGTGCCGAGTCCGAAATTAAATACTATGTCTGCATCAAAGTGGCGCTGCTTGCCCTTCTTAACGGGGTTGCGCCTCAGGTCGCCGTCGAGTTTGCCCGCAAAACACTTCATCACGAGGTACAACCGACCTTCCTTGAAGTTGAAGAGGCGACGAACAAAGCCACCTCCGGTGGCGGTACCAGTGGCTAGGGAGGCCTAAGCCCCATGGCCCCCAAAGGCAAAAAAGGCGAGAACGAACAGCCAGCCCCGATCATCATAAAACGCATCAAAAAGGTGGCCGGCGGGCACCATGGCGGTGCATGGAAAGTGGCCTATGCCGACTTCGTGACGGCCATGATGGCGTTCTTTTTGCTGCTGTGGCTTTTGAACGTTACGACCGAAGATCAGAAAAACGCGATATCCAATTACTTTGACCCAAGCCATCCGCAAATATCCGACTCTGTTTCCGGTGCGGGCGGTGTCATGGGCGGATTGACCATGACGGTTGATGGCGCTCAGGTTTCAAATGTTCAGCCAATAGCGCAGCCGCAAATGCCTGACACGACAACCCGCGGTGCGCTTCAGGGGCAGACGGAGGGCGATGACACCGACATCGATAACGTCCGTGATCTTGCGACCGAGCAGCTTGAGAAGTCGTTGCGCAAAAAAGAGGATGAGCGCTTTAAGAGCGCTGCCGACAACCTGAAAGCGGAGATTGCAAAATCCGCCGATCTCAAGGAAATGCAAAAAAACCTGATGGTTGATATCACGCCGGAGGGGATGCGCATACAGATCGTGGATGATAAAGGACGCTCGATGTTTCCTAGCGGCAGCGCACAGATGTACCCGTTTATGCGTGAATTGCTTCTAAAGGTTTCCGGCGTTATCAAACCACTGCCCAATCAGGTATCCGTGCGCGGGCATACGGACTCTAATAAATACAAAGATCCCAGCCGTTACGATAACTGGAATCTTTCAGCTGACCGTGCGCAGTCAAGCCGCCGCGTGCTTGTTGATGGCGGCCTGCCCGAGGCCCGTGTTGAAAACGTGATGGGCCGTGCCGACCGCGAGCATCTCGATATCAAAAATCCCGCGAATGAAAAAAACAGGCGTATCAGCATCATTTTACTGCGTGAAAAATTTGATCCCAAAAATGCAGCAAAAGAGCAGCCTAAAAAACGTCCTGTTGTGGGCGGCATTACCATCGTCGATGACACCAAGCCTGCGGCGCAGGCCGGCACCGGCCCCACTGGTAATGCGCCGGCCCCTGCCCTTAAATCAGAGCAAGCCCCCAAGGCGCTGCCTGTTACGCCCAGCACCACTACAAGTACGATCAAGCGCCAGCCGCAGGTGCTGTATTTTGGTGAAGACGGCAAGCCTCAGGATACAGCGCCACTTTATAAAGGCCCTGTGCAGGATCCGATTGAAAACAAACCGCCCACCATTAAAACACCCGTCTTCAAGCTTGAGGGCGATGCCCATAAAACGGATAAGCAGGGTCCGCATACAGAAAAAACCGCACCTGCGGATAAAAAGGCTATGACCTTCAACGAGGTCGAAAAAATGACGCCGCCCACGCACCCATCGGCCCCTGCCAAGCTTCCGCCAGTGGAGGAACCTGCCCGGAAACTCCCCGTGGCACCGTCAGAGCCCGGGCATATTCAGGTAGGCCCTGCTGCCGCTGGCAGCAAAAAAGTTCTGGAATTTTGATTTTTTCATAATTTTGACTTTGGGATTAATTTACCATAGTCTACGCTTCCATGGATGCGAAAAGCCCCCTGGAACTGCCTTTTAAATTTTCGGCTGACCCCTGCCGTCATTTTCCGGATCGGGCTGCGCTTCTTCAATTGACGGTTCTTCGTGAGCCATTCTCCCGCGTCAACGTCATGATGCATGTTGAGGATCAGGTTCAGGCCGAGCACCTTCTTGAACAGGGGCAAGTGCCCACATTTGACGGATTTGAAAAGACAAACTGCTTCGGGTGCAATGCCTGTATTCCCGTGCGCATCGATCTTCAACAGTTTGATGTAGAAGGCAGGCGCGGTGGCCTGCTTGAGGCCAATAGTGACCTGCGTTTTTCACTTGTGCCCGGCCTGCCTCACGAGTCTACTGCTGCATCTTACAATGATGCGGTCTCGCTTTTTGAAAGACATCTCCAATCCAGTTTTAACAGAGGCTGCCGCGATGAAGCTGCGGGGATTTTAGACTCCCTTGCCGGATTCCCCGGGCTTACGCCTTATACGCTTTCCATGTTTACGGTCGATGAGAACGGCAAACCGGTCCTTGCCGGCTATATGGTTCTCCTGCAGGCGCTCAATTCGGTATACGCCGCCCTTCATGCCTACGAACCGGCGCTCAGGCACCGCTCTCCCGGCAATATCCTGATGCTGAAAACCATCGGTATTCTTAAAGACCAAAAAATCACCGAAGCCTCCCCCCACCTCCTTTATCTCGGCAACTGGACACCGCGCCCGAGCCGTCTTTCTTGGAAAGAGCAATATGCCCCTCTGGAGTTGCGACTGGGCCGGGAGTGGGTTACATGTGATCGTAAGGCGATTGAAGCCATTAAAAAGCGCTCTTGTTCAAGCGGTTTCAGGCAAGAGCAGCGCTAAAAAACAACAGGTTGTTTTGCATGTCTGCATCCGATGATTTTGACTCCGTGATGGTGACGACGCTCCATGAGCCGCCTGATCCATGCGGCTATCTGCCCAGTCAGAAACGCCGCGACATGCGCATCCATATCAAGCCTGAAGTTCCCATCATTGACCGGATGATGCTTGCCGAAGCGTTTCTTGAAAGCGGTTTCAGCTATTCTGCCGCCAGTATGTTTTATACGCCTGCCTGCGAAGCCTGCCATGCCTGCAAGCCCATCCGCTATCCGATAAATGACTTTAAAATGTCAGACTCTCAGCAAGAGATGTGGCGCCAGATACCTTTGCGCCAGATCTTCTCTTATCATGGATTTGAGTCCGAGGCTCACTTGCAGGAACACGTCGATCTTGCCAAAGCGCACTGGCAAAAACGTTTTCCCAAGGATGAAGAAAAACTTCCCAGTGAAATGCGCCTACTTCAGCCTTTTTATATCGAGCCTGTTTTGCCCATACGGATTGTCGAAGTCAGGGATCATGAGGGGCTTCTCATTGCGGGCAGCCTTAATCTTGAAACCGAAAACAGCCTTTACGGTATCATCTATTACTACGATCAATCCCTGATGCATTTGCAACCCGGTAAGCAGATGGTTTTAAGCCTCCTGCAACACTGCCGGGATATTGGAAAAGATTACCTGTATGTAGGCGCCTGGAATAAAGACTGCAACAGCCTTGCCACGAAAACTCAATTCAGACCCTACGAACTACACGATGGCAAAGGCGCGTGGCGCAGATACGACACACCTCGCCCACAGATTACAGCCTGAACTGAAATTACACCTTAAAGCGGTTATCGCGGCGGAAACCTTCGGGCGGGAGTTTGCCCTGGGATGCGCGAGCGGCGAGCCACAATTTGCCATTCGCGGTTTTTTTGCTGCCTCTGCCATCGCTAAATGGCATACCTTCGGCCATCGCGAAGGTAATCGCATCGGCCAAACTGCCGCCATGGTATTTTTGCAATGTAACACCTTTGCCGCGGCCCATCTCAGGCACCTCAGATAGCGCAAACACAACCAGTTTCCGGTTGGTGCCCATGACCGCCACATGGTCGTGTTTGGCGCCAATCGGTTGCACCACAGCCGCTTTGCCGCCTTCGTCCACATTCAGAATAATGCGTCCGTTTTTGGTTTGGGCGATGCAATCCGGCGCCTTCACGACAAAACCCCGACCATCTGCACCGGCCATCAAATAGCGATCGTTTTCGTTATAGACATACATGCCTAAAACATCGTCCTGCGGGGGCATTTCGATCATCAGGCGTACAGGCTCGCCAAAGCCGCGGCCCGATGGCAGTTTATCTGCGCCCAGCGTGTAACTGCGGCCATTGCTTGCGAAGACCACGATTTTATCTGTCGTTTGGCACTGCATGATGAAGCGTTCTTCATCGCCGTCTTTGTATTTGAAGGTCGTGGTATCGAGGCCGTGGCCCTTCATGGCGCGGATCCAGCCTTGGGCTGAGCATACAACCGTGACCGGCTCCTTCTCGATAAACTCCTCAGCACTCACCACCGTGATTTGCGATGGTTTGCCGATTTTTGTGCGGCGTTTGCCAAGCGGCGTATCCTTACCGAATTGTTTGCCAAGCGCCTGTATCTGCTTTTTAATCGCGGTCCACTGGCGGCGTTCCGAACCCAACAGGGTTTCCAGTTCCGCCTTCTCTTCCAAGAGCTGTTTGTTCTCGGTGCGGATTTCCATCTCCTCCAGTTTGCGCAAGTTGCGCAGGCGCATATTAAGGATGGCATCGGCCTGAACATCATTCAGTTTGAAGGCTTTGATGAGTTTTTCTTTTGGCTCATCTTCCGTACGGATGATTTTGATAACTTTATCGAGGTTCAGGTAAGCAATCAGATAACCTGCCAGAATTTCCAAACGGCGATCGACTTCGCCCAAGCGGTTGCGGGCGCGGCGTTGCAGTACTTCCTGCCTGTGGGCCAAGAAGGCTTGTAGTACTTCCTTCAAGTTCATGACGCGCGGTGTGCGCCCGCCATCCAGCACGTTCATGTTGAGGGAGAATCTTGTCTCGAGGTCAGTTGCGCGGAATATCTGTTCCATCAGCAACGCGGCTTCAACATTGCGGGATTTCGGCACCAGTACCAAGCGCACGTCTTCCGCACTCTCATCGCGTACGTCATCGAGTAGCGTTAGTTTTTTGTCGCCAATCAGTTTTGCGATGTCTTCAATCAACTTCGCTTTCTGTACCTGATACGGAATTTCGGTCACGATAATCTGGTAGCTACCGCCTTTGAGTTCTTCCGTCTCCCACTTCGCACGAAGGCGGAAGGAGCCGCGGCCTTTGGAATACGCTTCCACAATCGCGGCGCGTTCTTCAACCAGTATGCCGCCTGTTGGGAAGTCTGGCCCAGGGATCATTTTTACAAGGTCCTGAACGGATGGATCACCTTCTATCAGCGCCTCCATCGCCTCGCAGAGTTCAGCTACGTTATGCGGCGGGATGTTGGTCGCCATACCCACCGCAATACCGGATGAACCGTTGGCCAAAAGGTTGGGGAAGCCAGCGGGCATCACAATCGGTTCCCGCGTTTCGCCGTCGTAGGTGCTTCTAAAATCGACGGCATCTTCATCAAGGCCGTCCATTAGCAGTTCAGCCACGGGCGTCAAACGCGCTTCCGTGTAACGCATGGCGGCTGCGTTATCACCGTCGATGTTACCGAAGTTGCCCTGGCCATCAACCAGCGGGTAGCGCACCGCGAATTCTTGCGCGAGTCTTACAAGTGCATCGTAAACGGATTGATCGCCGTGGGGGTGGAATTTACCGATAACGTCACCCACCACGCGGGCAGATTTTTTGGGGCTACCGCTGGATTTTAAATGCAGCTCGTTCATCGCGAACAACAGGCGACGGTGAACAGGTTTTAGGCCGTCGCGTACATCAGGGAGCGAGCGCGACATGATGGTTGAAAGCGCGTAGGCGAGATATTTCTCCGAGAGAATATCAACAAGAGGTTGCTCAAGGATAATGCCGGCTGAGACGGCTGTCGGGGTCGATTTTTTGCTCATGGCCTGCCGTGTTTAGCGCGAGAGGTGCAGAAAACCAAGCAAAATCGTTATTTTTCCGCAAAAAATTCCAGCAGCCGCGTGCGCGGTTCGGGCAGGGCGTGGGTTGTGTGCGCGTATAAACGGTGCTCCAAAAAGTAGCCGGATAGTTTCAGGCCCGCCTGTATTTCTTCCGTATTTATATTCCCCTCACCCCTTAAAAATGCGGGCAGCGGTAGTAATTTTTCCTTGTAGGGCCCAGCGGCTTCAAGTGAAACGGCACGACCCGATTTTGGACTGACATACATTAAGCTTTCGGTCGTGTCAGTCACCGCGCACTTTGATAAATCTAACCCAAAGCCTAGTTCGCGTAGCAACGATAATTCCCAAAATACCAGCGCCGCGCCCCATAATTCGCGGTCTTGGCCCAGCATTTCCAACATGGCGACGGTACCCGCGTAGAGGGCCGGATGGGCCTCGCGTTCCGGCAAAGCACGGTCAAGCGTGATGCAGATGGATTGTAGCGCAGCAAGACTTGCGGCATCTTCCAGCCATGCAGGGCTTGGCGGCCGCGAATCCTCGATTGTATAGCTGCCTAGCTGCCCTTCCGTTCGGGCGTTCCAGTTGACGCTGACCAACGCCCCGCTTTGGGTTTGCGCGCGTAGCCGCGCGCTTGAGTACCCGCCATGCACGTAGCCAGCGTGCCTGCCGTTATTTTCGGTCAGCAGCGTTATAACGCTGGCTCCTTCGCCGTGTTGGCGGGCCGCAAGCACAATGCCGTTATCCGTGAAGTGTTCCATATCCTTGTTTACCGTAAAGGCGCTAAAGCACGAAGAAAGAAGGAATGTTTAACCACAGCGACCACAGAGTACACAGCGACTTCGGGGCCTTCCCTTCGCTGTGATCGCTGTGCACGCTGTGTTTAAAATAATCATTTACAATTTAATTAGCTAAACTAGACTTAGCTTAGCTAATATGAGGCCGTATGCAGAAAGTCAACATCCACGAGGCCAAGAGTACGCTGTCCAAGCTCGTGGCTGGCATAGAAGACGGCGGCGAGGCCGTTGAATTGTGCCGCGCTGGCAAGCCCGTGGCCCAGATTACCGCCCTGCCCCCAAAAGCCAAGCCGCTGGTTGCAGGGCTACTCAAAGGCCAGATCTGGATTTCCGATGATTTTGATGGTTTTACCGCGGCTGAAGGGGCTTTGTTTGGCCTTTTGGAAGGCAAATGAAGGGGTTTTTGCTCGATACACGGGTGTTTTTGCAGTTTTTGGATGGGGTTATGCCTGTTTTAAAGGACAAAGAGCCTGTTTTATACGTGAGTGCGGCCAGTTTTTTTGAAATTGCTGTCAAAAAGGCGCTAAAAAAGGTCCGTGTGCCGGATAATTTAGATGAAATTGCCGTGGCCAGCGGCCTCAGGATTTTGCCAATAATGCCTGACCACGCCCTCCGCACCGTGCGTCTCCCCTATCACCATACCGACCCTTATGACCGACTGCTGATTGCGCAGGCGAAAATCGAGGGGCTTTGCCTCGTCACGAGCAATGCTGTTTTTCAGAAATACGATTCCTCAACGATTCTGGTGTAGTTTTTTAACCACAGAGCGCACAGAGACCACAGCGAGGCTTGTAGAAAAATCGCTGTGCGCGCTGTGAACGCTGTGGTTAAAATCCTTCCATGATTCCCGCACGTTCCTTTTACATGATCCGACACGGTGAAACCGTGATGAACGCCCTTAAACTGTCTTGCGGCGGCGGGGTTGATACGGTCTTGAATGACGAGGGCCGCAAGCAGGCGGACATTGCCGCTTATGCGCTTCAGGCTCTTGAAACAAAGCCCACGCTTATTATCAATTCAGGTATGAGCAGAACGCGAGAAACTACTGAAATTATTAATAAATTTATTAAATTACCTGTTCTTGAAGATAACGCGTTGCGCGAGCACATGCTCGGCGAATGGGAGAACAAGCCGTGGGAGGACATCATCCCCCATTTACGTGCAGGCACGAAGCCCGAGGGCGGCGAGAGCGCCGATGAGTTTGCCGCGCGTGTGCGCGAGGCTCTGTCCCGCAATCTCCTGGCTTACGAGAGTGAGCGGCTTTTATTCGTGACTCATGGCGGGTTGTTTCACTCTTTCCAGCGGATGCACGGGCAACACCGCCGGACCTTCATTCCTAATGCCACGCTCCATGCCTTCGAGCCGGAACCCAAACATACACCCATGCCGTGGCGGATTCAGGTGCTGGATTGGGTCGGGCACGGGCGTCTCAAGGTTATCCCCTCGCCCATTTGCCCGTCGCAACCGGCGCCAGCGGATGACAAGGCTTAATTGATATTCAGCGCCCGTTTTACAAGCATAATCGCTTCGTACTCAGTCGGATGCTTGTCTTTAAAACCGTTAGAATTCCCTGTACCCAGAGCGACTGGAATACCATATATGTACGCGATATTGTGAACAGCCGTCCTAAAGGCTTCTTCTGCGCCGCCATTCACTTGTTGTATACGGCCTATATACTCTATCAACGATGCAGCACCATCTGCGGCTGATTTTCTGCATGCTATGCTAAATGCATCTACGCTATTGCCGACTGTTTTAGCCACGTAAGCACTCTCCTTCGTTTTCAAACAGGAGGTAGATTGCCAAAAACCTTTTATTTATGCAAATTAAATTGCCTAACCCCCGACAAGCCAGGCGTATAGCGGGATCCCTATGATGATGTTGAAGGGGAAGGTAACGGCCAGGGCCACGCTGGTGAGGCGCGGGGTATCGGCCTCGGGGATGGCGATTTTCATGGCGGCCGGTACCGCAATATAAGAAGCCGAGGCCGCGAGCGTGACCATCATGATGGCATCGCCGCCCGTAATCCCCAAAAAGCGGCAAGCGACAAGCGCAATGGTCGCGCCCAAAAGCGGCATGCCAATCCCGTAAGCAATCATACCCAAAGTCATACCCTTGGCTTTTTCGGACGCCGTACCTGTAATACTGGCTGCGGCCTTAAGGCCAGTATCAAGAAGGAAGAAGCACAGAACGCCCTTGAAAAGCGAGGTTATGAAGACGTTCAGCTCGCTCTGGCCATGGTCGCCCGTGACAAGACCTATCGCAAACGCTCCCAGCAGCATCACTACGCTGCCATTCAGAAAAACCTCGTGCATCAGAGCGCTTAAAGGGAGGGGCTTCTGGCCTTTTTGCTCGCCTTTTTTACGGATCAGGAAAAGCGCGGTCATGATGGCTGGGGTTTCCATCGCTGCCACCACGGCTACTATATAATTGCCGTAGTCGATACCCTGTGTTTCAAGGAAGGCGCTGGCCGCCACATAGGTTACAACGCTTACCGAACCATAATGTGCTGCCAAAGCTGCAGAATCAGGCACCGAAAAGCCTAAAAATCTGCGCGCAGCGAAAAATCCAAGTACAGGTATAAACAGACTGAGCACTATCCCAAGTCCAAGCAGAGTCAGAGCATCGGCACTCAGCCCGTGGCTTGAAAGGGCTACGCCACCCTTGAAACCGATAGCCATCATCAGGTACAGAGCCAGGAACTTCCCTATGTTTTCAGGTATTTCGAGCCGCGCGCGCGCTGTGCCTGCCAAAAACCCGAGCACAAAGAAGAGGATGATGGGCGACAAGAGGTTGGATTTGGCGATGGCTAGCATTTCCATGGATTTTTTTCCTTTATAAAAAAAGGGGCCTCGCCCCTTTTTACTTTATCTGTATCTGTCCGCCGGTTATGCGGTCCAGTGGCGGATATCGCCCGTGTCGACATGCACGAAAGACCGACGCGGATAGTAGCCAACGCCACCACCATGCAGTGACATGGCCACTTGATGGACTTCGCCGGCCGATTTGCCAGGAACGCGGATATCCGCCGCCTGCCCCTTCATGTGGAAGGAGTTGCGGGCGACATTGCGTGAGAATTTGCGGAGCATCGCGTTTGTGGCTGGCGAGCGGTAACCGGAGAGAACCGTCAGAGGCTCGGCGCAGGCGCAGCGCTTCTGGAGCTTTGCCAAAACGTCGATCAGGCGTGGATCGATCGGGTGGAGGTCGTTGCTGCGGTGGTCGCGCATGATGTGATTGATCTGGCGGAAGGCGCGGGGCACGTAGTAGCCGCCAACGCGGTAAACACCGCGGAAGGTTTCGCCCGTGTGGACGTTTTTAATCGCAATCGTGTAGCCAATGGTTTCGCGAGCAGAAGCCGGTAATGCATTCGCAAGGCCAGCGACAAGCCCCAGAATGCAGCCAATTCCGGTCTTAAGTACTTTGCGGCGTGTTAAAAAACTGTTCATCGTACAAATCCCTTGCTGTTGACAAGTCGTCTGGTCCGTTTGGGTTGCTTAGTTTGTTGATTGGGTGAGAACGGGGTCCCTATGGTGAGCTTCCTGGAGATCGGGACTTAGTATATCCGTCACTCTTTCTAGAATCTTCTGGGCGTTCCTTTGAGTTGTTAGCACATGTTTAACCAGTCCATCATATCTTGGTGCGTCCAGTCCGTAAACGTCCGTACCAAGGATGACTTGGCCAAGACTATTAAACCATGCCGTCATATAGTCAAGGTATATCGGTATTTTATTTTCCATAACAACATCAAAGGTGCGGCCGGATTTGATGATTTCCTCGGTTTTCTGCGGGGTCCAGCCCGGTTTCTGTCTGAGTAAAAATTCTGTCAATTCCTGCGGTTTCGAGACCCTGACGCAGCCGGAGCTCTGCGCCCGCATCGATCCTTCGAACAAATCGGGGTGGTTGGTATCGTGGAGGTAGATGTCATACGGGTTCTCCATGATGACGCGGTAGCGCCCCAGAGGATTACCATCCCCTGCCGGACGCCAGAAACCAACCTGCGAGAGTTCGCGCGGGGTCATCTTTGCCCACTCGACAGCGGTCGGATCAACCGAGCGTCCGCCATGGACAACCTTTACGCCGTGCATCCGCACCAGCTTGGCCGGGTCTTTGACGAGCATCGGCAGGAAGTCCTGCTTTTTAATGGTGGGTGGTACGTGCCACGCAGGGTTGAGGCGAACACCTGAAATCTCGGTCCTGAAACTGATGGTCTGGCGGGCGGGTTTGCCGACGATGACCGGCATCGAAATCGCTTCCTGTCCGTTTTCGTATCCGGTGAGCCAGAAGCGGGCGATTGAGACTTCAATCCGGGTTTCTTCCCGCAGGCGGCGGTGCGGCTCACGCAATCTTTGCATATTGGCCACCACTTGTCGGCGCAGGGTCCGTGGGTCACGGTTTAAAATCTTGAGTGTCTCAGGCCCGATGGATCCATCGCTTTTGAGGCCATATTCCTGCTGAAACCGACCGACGGCTTTTGCAAGGGTCTCGTCATACAGCTGCTTTCTGGCTTCATCCTCGGCCTCAGGCAGTTCAGGGGCGCCGAAAGGCTGCATGAGCTTGCGCAGCTGCACCACGTTCGGGTGGCTCATACCTGGCTTAAAGCCACGTTTGCCAAACTCGATTTTAGGGGCTTCCGTAACACCCGCGAGATTTTCATTGGCGATGATGTGGTCAAGCTCCGTCAGTCTTGACTTGAGGGCCGCGTAAAGGGGCTGGTTTGGCCCGAGAGCCTGAAGATTATCCTCGATATCGCCGTCGATCAAACTCGAGAAAGTCTCGGTATCGATGGCTTGGCCCATAAGGTCCCCCGCGTAGCGCCAGAGGGCGTAGCTCATGAGCAGCTCGGCCTCCTGCCAGCTTTTTTCGGTATCGGGTGTCCCCTTCCCGTCCAGCATGGCGACCATGTGGGCGAGACTGTAAGCCTCGGGGTCGAGGCCGTGGGCAGCAGCCCCTGCCAGGATGGCAGGCAAGGCGCGGCCACGGTTTGTAAACCGGTCTTCGTTTGTCCAGACGGGGCTATAATTGCGCTCGGCATAAAAGCTGTGCAGTACTTCAAACGCCTGATCTACCTCCTCGGCACGGGCCAGTTTTTGCATGACCGTTAGGCCAAAAGCGCAGGCAAGAACAAACAGGAGTATCCGCCTGATCATTTTTTGGACCTCTCGTGCAGCTGGCGCGCTTTTTCGAGTGCGTTTCTGAAGGCGATGGGGTCAGCGAGCGGCGGGAGGACGATTTCGCCTATCCCCATGCCTCGCACCATCACCGTTCCAAAGTTAAAAATGCGGCCCAGAATAGACTGAATAACGTGGACGCTCTCAATCCGGTCGACACTCATTTCATCGACGTTTCTTGAGACGATCCCCTCTTTCAAAACCAGACGGTGCGATGTCACGGCGATCTCGGTCGTGGCACGGACCATAAGCATGTGGCCAAAAAGGGCGATTCCCAAAACCAGTACCAAAAAAGCGGATACGCGCAGGATAACGTGCATATCCCGGATGATCGCCATGTATCCGCCGGATTTTACGACGACGGCCTCCCATCCACGCCAAAAGAGGTGATCGGGCAAATTCGGGTATGCCGCGCTCATGCCCGATCGCACATCCCACACAACACCGCCAATGATAATCCCCGCGCAAAGCCCCACGCCGATCACGATCCAGAGCGCGGCTCCGATCATGTATATCCAGTGAAAACGACCCTGCATCACCACTTTTTCGCTGCCGGTCAGGGATTCGTTGACGTATTCCATCAGTCCCCCAGACAAATACCCAGAGCGCGGGCGGTATGGACAAGCGTGCTTTTCGGATCAATTTCCTGATATGCTGCTATGGCATCGGAAATAGGCACATCCACAACGCCGCGGCCTGACCAAGCGACCATGCGGTCAAATTTGTCCTGGGCGATGAGGTCTACCGCGTGGACACCAAAGGCCGAGGCCACAAGGCGATCGTTGTATGTCGGCGGGCAGCCGCGCTGCACGTGCCCCAAGACCGTGACGCGCGTCTCGGAACCCGTGAGTTCGGCAATTTTTTGCCCGAGGTAATTGCCTATGCCGCCATAGCGTTTTTGCCCATCGGCAAAGGTGATCATCAGGTCTTGCTTGCCTTCGCCCTTGACGGCTTCGGAGACTACAACCAACGCGAAGTTGCGCCCGCTGTCCTTTACCGCTTTGATCTTGTTTGCAATTTTTTCAAGGCTGTAGGCGATTTCCGGCACCAGAATGACATCCGCGCCGCCGGCGATGCCTGCGTTGAGGGCAATATGGCCTGCATCGCGCCCCATGACCTCAAGGATCATCACGCGGTCGTGGCTCGCGGCCGTCGGCTGGAGCCGGTCGAGCGCCTCGGTTGCCACTGCGACAGCCGTATCAAAGCCAACCGATACTTCCGTTTTACCGAGATCGTTATCGATGGTTTTCGGAACCCCGACCATCTTGAAACCGCCTTTTTGCGCAAGCTTGCGCAA
>RFNZ01000022.1 GCA_009926935.1 Pseudomonadota bacterium
TTAAGCGGCGGCTACGATGTTCACGATTTTGTTGGGCACGACGATGACCTTTTTGACGGCCATGCCCTCGATCGCGCGTTTGACGTTGGCATCGGCCATCGGCTGCTTTTTGATCCGCACCTGCTGCCAGCGTTATTGTCGTGCGCAGCTTGCCGTTGACTTGTACCGCGAGAGTTACGGTATCAGCCACCAGCAGCGATTCATCGACCTTCGGCCACGGGCTATCGGTTAACAGGGTTTTATGCCCAAGAGTTTGCCAGAGTTCTTCTGCCAAGTGCGGGGTCATTGGGTTGATACAAACGAGCGCGTATTCCCATGCTTCACGCAGGGCCCAGGCATCGGCGTCGTCTTTCACTTCGAACGATTCCATTGCGTTTGTGAGTTCGCGGATTTTGGCGACGGCCTTGTTCATGACGAAGGCCTGAATGTCGTCAGCGACACCTTTTGCGGTTTTGTGCGTTTTGGTGCGCAGGTCCGCCGCCTCCTTCGAGAAAGTTTTTGGTTTGTCGCCTGATTTTAATTTCGACAGGTCGTTTTGCATGTTGCGCCAGAGGCGGTTGATGTAGCGCCATGCGCCTTCGATACCGCCTTCCGTCCATTCCAAATCACGCTCCGGCGGGGAATCAGAAAGTATGAACAGACGCGCGGCGTCTGCACCGTATGTGCTTAGAATGTCATCGGGGTCGATGACGTTCTTTTTGGATTTCGACATTTTTTCGATGCGGCCTAATGTGACCTTCGATTTATCGTCCGATTTTACCCATTCGCCTTTGTCGTTCTGTTCGACCTCGGCGGGGTAAATCCATTTGCCGTCCTTATCCTTGAAGGTCACGTGCGTGACCATGCCTTGGGTGAAAAGGCCGGTAAACGGCTCATCCGGTACCTGATAGCCGCAGTCGCGAAGCGCGCGCATAAAAAAGCGGGAATAGAGAAGGTGCAAGACCGCGTGTTCAACACCGCCGATATATTGGTCAACCGGCATCCAATATTTTGAAGCGTTGCTTGAAAACGCCTCGCCTTCGTTTTTCGGGTCAAGATAGCGCAGGAAGTACCAGCTGCTCTCAAAGAACGTATCGCAGGTATCGGTTTCGCGGACGGCTTTGGCGTTACATTTGGGGCAAGTTGTGTGCTTCCAGGTTGGGTGCCTATCCAGCGGGTTGCCTGGGGCGTCGTAGTTGATATCCTTCGGCAGAACCACGGGTAAGTCTTTATCCGGTACGGGCACGATGCCGCAGGCGGTGCAGTGGATCATCGGCACGGGGCAGCCCCAGTAACGCTGGCGGCTGATACCCCAATCGCGCAGGCGGTAGTTGGTGACGGCGTGGCCGCGTTTTAGTTCTTCCATTTTTTTGATGGCGGCTTTTTTGGCGGATTCAACATCAAGGCCATTGAGGAAGCCTGAGTTGGCGAGTTTTCCCGGGCCTATATAAGGCAGTTCGGTTTGTGCGTTATCTTCCGGCAAAATGACTGGCAGGATTTGCAGTTTGTATTTGGTCGCGAAATCATGGTCACGCTGGTCGTGTGCGGGGCAACCGAAGATGGCGCCGGTGCCGTATTCCATGAGGATGAAGTTGGCGACGTAAAGCGGCAGCTGCACATCCGGCAAAAACGGGTGCTGTACTTTGGCGCCGGTGTCGAAGCCGATTTTTTCTGCTTGTTCAATCGCGGCTTCGGAGGTGCCGACGCCCTGGCATTCGGCCTTGAATTCGGCCCAGCCCTTTTTGCCTTCGCAGAGTTCCTTGGCTAATGGGTGGTCGGGTGACATCGCGGCAAAGGATGCGCCAAAAAGCGTATCGGGGCGGGTTGTAAAGACATCGAGTTTTTTATCGGAGTCTGCGACATCGAAGGTGAACTGCAGACCTTGGGATTTTCCGATCCAGTTTTCCTGCATGATGCGGACTTTTTCGGGCCATCTATCGAGTGTTTTGATGGCTTCCAGCAATTCATCGGCGTAGTTGGTGATTTTGAAGAACCACTGGTTGAGGGTGCGGCGCTCGACCGGTGCGCCGGACCTCCAGCCTTTGCCGTCGACGACCTGTTCATTCGCCAAGACCGTGTTTTCAATCGGGTCCCAGTTCACGACGGATTCGCGGCGGTAAGCTAAGCCCTTTTTGTAGAACTCGATGAACATTTTTTGTTCGTGTTTGTAATATTCAGGCCCGCAGGTTGTGACCTCGCGTGACCAGTCGATGGCGAGGCCCATCGAGAGCAGCTGCGCCTTCATTTGCGCGATGTTCTGGTAGGTCCAATCGGATGGGTGGACGTTCCGTTCCATTGCTGCGTTTTCGGCAGGCAGGCCCAGCGCATCCCAACCCATTGGGTTTAAGACGTTATAACCATTGGCGCGCTTGTAGCGGGCGACAACATCGGAAAGCGTGTAATTGCGCACGTGGCCCACATGGATGCGGCCTGATGGGTACGGCAGCATCGCGAGCACGTAAGCCTTGGGCTTTGAAGTATCTTCCGTAACTTCAAACGATTTTTTATCGGCCCAGACCTTGCGCCATTTCGCTTCGGTTTCTTTAATATTGTAACGATCGCCCGTCATGGCAGGTCCTTTTGAAATCATGTTTCTTTAGGGGTGGTTTTAGCGTGTGATTGCGATTTTGGAAAGGGTCAGGCTGGGCGGTAGCCCATAAGTCGCCGTGTAACCCTGACAGCGCGTCGCGGGTTCATGGCGCTTGCGGTTGTCGTGATGACTATTGTTGCAAGGGCTGCTGCGGCCAAGAAGTCAGGATTTGAGACGCCAGAGCCGATCCCCTGCCAGAAAACGCTCCAACCCTGTTGCAGGTTTTCAACGAGGGCGCGGGCGGTTGAATCAAAACCAATGTTCATTGTGACCTCTGGCTTTGAAAAAAAGCCTGTTGGTTTTACATCGTAGAAATTT
Source organism: Pseudomonadota bacterium (assembly GCA_009926935.1). Lineage (GTDB taxonomy): Bacteria > Pseudomonadota > Alphaproteobacteria > Micavibrionales > UBA1664 > UBA6145. The sequence continues at coordinate 2,888 of RFNZ01000022.1, forward strand.
TTGAGGATAGCGCCCGGGTTGTGAACAGCTGCCGCCATGCTTGAAAACTTGGAAGCAAGCCATGTTCCTGCAAAAGCGCCGATAGAAAGGCCGGCAGTGCCTGCCGTAACGCGTAAGGCGGAGCGAAGCGTGTTTTTTGCAAAGCCGCGACCTTTGAAGGCGTTCATGAGCGTGTCGGCAGCAAACCAGCCGCCCATGAAGGAGAGCAAGCCAACCTGAATACCGTATTGGCCCATGAGACCGATACCTTTGGTCAGTGTCGGGAACAAGGCCGATGAAAAACTGGAGAGGGAATTTATTGAGGCAAGCTCAGTAAGCCCAGGCAGCGGCATACCTAAAAAGACAAGGCAGCCAACCGATGCGACCGTCATAAAGGCAGTCCGCAGGGCCACTTTGACAGGGGTGCGTATGACAACGCCTGCTGCTTTTTTGGCAAAGCGGCCAGCTACGCGTAAAGGGCGTCTACGGGGTTCCATACCCAATCATGGGCATAGTCTGCCGCGCGGCGTCAAGAAATTCGCTTTTATTTAGTCTTCCTGTTTGCTTGCTACGCGCAGCTCACGGGCGCGGGTCAGGATGGCGTCTTCGATGTCACGGTTGGTTTTATCGTCAACACCCACGTTTTTGCCGCCGCGCTGCTTGAACATGCTGACCTTGACGCCATCCGAGCGAAGCTGGCCGCCCATAACGAAGATATTCAGCTTGTAGCGTTCGTTGGGCGTTGCCGGGTCTGTGTACCAGTCTGTCAGAATGACGCCGCCAAATGGGTCGACCGTGGCCAAGGGCATGAAATTGACAGTATCAAGCGCGGCGCGCCAGAGATACGAGTTGACTGTAATGACATCAGGCGTGTTCTTTTTGCCGCCGAGGACGAGCAGACCCTCCTCCCCAAAGACGCTTTCAGGCTTTGCGTAGATATCGCCGCCAGTTGTCGAGCGTTCGGCCCCTGTTGGGTATTTCGCTTCGGAATCTGTACCGCAACCGGACAGGCCTGCAGCAGAAAAAACTATTATGGCAATTAAAAGAAGTCTGGTCATGGCTTTTGGGTCCTAAGTGCTGGCTTTCCAGATGTTTAGCACCCAAGTCGGGTGCTTCTCAAGCCCCATGATTATCCCTATATATGTGGCGGCTGTATGGCTACCTCGGGGCATTGTTGCAAAAATGCGACAGGTTTTAAAAAAGTATCTGCCACCTCCCCCCGCGTTGGTTGACCCACGGTTCCCCCTTATGAGAGTCTCACCTCGGTTCCCCTCGCGGGGATATTATCAATTGACCCAATCAAGGGTTTATGGAGGACATCAATGAAAAAAGTTCTTTTGAGCACGGCCGCTCTTGCTGGTCTCGCTCTCGTTGCTGCCGCCCCTGTTCGCGCTGATGAACCAGCGCTGCAACTGGGCCTCGGCGGTTACATCAGCGGTTATGCTGTTCACACATCGCAAGATGAGCCAGCAGCAACCGAATACCGTTCTTTCGACTTCCGTAAAGACACGGAAGTTCACCTGACCGGTGAAGTTGCTCTCGACAACGGCATCACAGCTGGCGCTCACATGGAGCTCCTCGGTGATCGCGCTGACGGCGGTGCAACGGTTGAAGAATCCTACCTGTACCTCAGCAGCAGCTGGGGCCGCGTAAACTTCGGTGAAGAAGATGGCATTGCCTACCTTCTCCAAGTTGCAGCTCCTTCGGCTGACGACAAAATCGATGGTATCCGTCCTGATATCGGCACGTTCCGCGCCGCTACGGGTGGTACGATTGACTACGCTCACGATGAATACATGTACACGAACAAGTTCACGTACATCACACC
>RFNZ01000023.1 GCA_009926935.1 Pseudomonadota bacterium
CCCGTTTCAAACGCGCGTTTCAAACGTGTGTTTCAAACGCTTGTTTCAAACGTGTGCTTTGCTCGCGAAATACGATTGTTAGTCGCTAGGCTTTGAGGCAATTTTTGGCGGAATAGCTAGCGTTTCTTCATGCTCAATTATTTGCTGGTCGCTCACTGGACGCAAAAGGCGCGCGCGTGCTTCGGCCAGAGTGACAGACACATCAAGGGATTGGCTCACGTTTAGATCGATCCTGTCGCCATAGCGCCGTGAATGTTGTTTGCCAGCAAGCCATTGTCGGGCCTGAATTTGATTGCGCGCTCTTTGGGGATCAGTCATCTCGCAATCGGCGATTGTGATCACTTCATCGGCCATTAAATCCGCGCGGATTTCAGTGGCCCGAGCATAAGCAATGGCCAAATCGCGAGCATCTTGAAGGACACGATTAAACTCATTCGCGGTAAGCCCTGCCTCCGCCAAAGCGGAGCGCAATGAAGCCCCATTGGCTAGCGTGTCGATTACCGCTTCAGCGGCCTGGCGCTTGTCTTGGATCATGGCTGACAGAATACCTTGATTTTATCTCAATGCGTGCGTCAACTTGTCGCATGATTTTGTTGCGATAGACGCAATTTAGATGTTGCGCTTACCGCAACAAGGGCCTATATCAGGACCACGGTCACAGTGACCGGGAGGGACACGATATGCGCAAGCTTCGTTGGTTTGTAACTAAGTCACGCTCCGGCCATTACACCTTGACGCTAAAGGCGCAAGTCGAATGCGGGGGCTGGGAACTAATCGGTAAATCCGTGAAGCTGGGCGAGTTAAGCCGGATTGATGGTGAAAAGGCCTATTTGCTCGAAGTGTACGCGGAACAACTAAATTAATCGGAGGGACACGATATGCGAAAAGACATTTACGAAAGCGTGACAAACAAAATCATCACGCAAATTGAAAAGGGGACGCGCCCTTGGCTTCAACCGTGGGCCAGCGGGCAGCATCACCTGGGTTCAATCCATCGCCCGTTGCGTGGCAACGGAAAGCCCTACACGGGCATAAATGTCGTGATGCTTTGGGGTGCGGCGCATGACAATGGTTATTCCTGCCCGATGTGGCTTACCTTCAAACAGGCCGCCGATCTAGGCGCGCATGTTAGAAAGGGTAGCAAGGGACAGACTGTTGTCTATGCGTCCAAATTCACGAAAGAGGAAACGAATGCGCGCGGCGAGGATGTGACGCGTTCAATCCCTTTTTTGAAGCAATACACAGTGTTCAACGTTGAACAGATTGATGGCCTGCCCGATAGCTACTACGCAAAGCCTGTTGCCGTTAACCCGGCAGCGCGCATTGCAAACGCGGAATCATTTTTTCGGAATTGCGGTGCCACGTTGAACCATGGGGGGAACCGTGCGTTTTACGCGCCAAGCGTTGACGCAATCACAATGCCAGCATTCGAGGCGTTCACGGACGCAGAGAGTTACTACGCGACGCTGGCCCATGAACACATTCATTGGACTAAGCACGAAAAGCGTCTAAACCGCGACCTAGGCGGAAAGCGTTTTGGTGACAACGGTTACGCGGCAGAGGAACTAGTCGCGGAATTAGGCGCGGCGTTTGTCGCCGCTGACCTGGGGTTGTATCTCGAACCACGCGAGGACCATGCGTCATATCTCAAGGCTTGGTTGGGGATACTCAAGGCCGATAGTCGCGCGATATTCACAGCGGCGTCGCACGCACAAAAGGCGGCGGACTATTTAGGCCGGTTGCAGGGACATATTGAAACTGATTTGCAGGAAGCGGCATAAGGAGGGATAGACCATGATCCGGGTATCGTATGAACTAGTGAACGAAGAAGAAGCTGAAGCTGGCGACACAAACCGCCGTGGTTGGTGCGCGCCGGGAGGTTGGAGGTTCAACGCAAAGGACGAACCCTATCGCTATTCACTGCGCGAGATGATTGACGAAATAGGCCCCGTAGTCCACGCGGAGCGGACGTGGAGCGGCCTTACGCTTTACGGGGAAGCGGAGAGAAATTACGAAACAGGCGACGACGAAACCAAGGCGGCGCACATCAAGTGTAGCGACGCAAGCGCATCGCGTGTTCTCGCGTTGCTAAAGCGTCAACGGCGGATCTAGTGCAGCGCCAGAGGGCATGCGCCACGCGCGCGCGTGCCTTCCCCGCTGCACTAATGCGGCAACAATTGGAGGTTTAGACCATGATTTACATCGAGAGAAACGTGAACGCCGGTCCCGTCAAGTATTACCGCCTCGTTAAGGCGTTCAAAACCACGGAAGCAATGCACCGATTCATTCAGCGTGAGGGAGAACCGTACCCCGGCCTTATATGGCGCGAAAGCGAATTAAAAAAGGCCGGGCGACATTTTTTCGTTGGCCAAAAATGGACCCACGAGAAAAGCATACCGCTCGAAATACTGGCGCGCTACTAATGGCGAAATTAACAATAGGAGGATTAAACCATGAGCGTTGCGCGATTTAGCGAACACGAGAAAGAAATAGTGAGAAAAGCGCCGTTTTTCTCTTTCATGACAGAAAATGACGAGATTTGGGCGGATCAAGCGAATTTCGACGGCACGGATATTGCCTATTTCGCAATCCTACAGCCGGAGGCAAACGGTACGTTTTCGGTTTCCACCTATGAAGTGGAAACTCAAGAAACAGGGGAAACGCAATCTTATGAGATGGATATCTGGTTCTTTTCGACATGCGAAAAAGCGTTGAGGGTAATTGAGGATTATTTGACAAGCAAAAAGCAATCGACAAGGGAGAATTAAAACATGACGCAACCAATTTTCGACGGCGAACCGATACGCTATCAAGACAAAGGCCGTTGGTTCCACAACAACGGATTTAGACGCCGCTGGCTTGCTAATGGCGCGGCAAATGCTGCCGTCATAAACGCCGCAAGGCGCGGCGACATAGAAAAGGTGTTGGCGTTTGTTGACGCCATGGGGGGCGCGACACAGCGCATGAATATCGCGCGGTCCCTAGTCAAAACAGCGCGGGCATTGCCGCATGATGTACCTGGGTACAAAATAGGTGAGGCTTCAGTGTTCATGCCGCTTGTTTCGTGGCAATGGAAAGGCCACAAGCAGGTCGCAGATATTCACTGGCTCCCAATGTGGAGGGTCGGCACATGACCCGCCCCCAAACACGCGTTTTATTCACCCGCACCAAGGCGCGCGCAATGCGCGCCTTACTTCTTTGCCAGAGATACAGATTGGGGTTTTATCTGGAAACATTCGGCCCGGACGGCCCGGCCTTGATACACATCGCCACGCGCGCCGGGGCAGAGCGCGCACATCGGTATGGGGGCGTCCCGGTTTACACCTTCCCCTAGCCGCCCTGGCCGGCTGGCTGGCTGGCCGGCTGGCCGGCTGGCTGGCTGGCTGGCTGGCTGGCTGGCCGGCTGGCTGGCTGGCTGGCCGGCTGGCTGGCTGGCTGGCTGGCTGGCCGGCTGGCTGGCTGGCTGGCTGGCTGGCCGGCACGGGAACAAAAAGAGAGAACCCCCAGGCCATGTGGAGCCGGGGGGTTCAAACGCTTGTTGCACACCCTCAAGACAAGCAGACTGAGCAGTCACCGGCCCGTAACACTTGGCCCACGGGCCGGACACTCGCCACAGGCTAACCAACAAGAGCGGAAAGAACCGCCGCTATCCAATAGCCAAGCGCCACCAAAGCCATTCCGCCCAAGAACGCGCCGTACAATGCTGCCGCCTCTTTCATACCGCACCTGCCACGATCAAGATGAGACCCAACATCATGATTGTGGAAAGCACAACGCTCACCAAACCAGCAATCCAATCTATAAACACCATGTAAAATATCCTCCGTGATCTAAAGCCCCGCCCGCGAATCAACGAGCGGCAACGGGAGCATACTGAGCAGTTCTTAAAATTGCGTTAAGATAAACGCTCGAATTGTAACCAAAACGAAGAATGTTTGACCGTAACACAGCGCAACAACACCGTAACATCGTTAACCATGCTTGAAATCTAAAAAATGCTTTTTCTATTCTCAAAACCGGCGGAGAGACCCCGGTTTCCAAAATCCGGGGTCAGATTTTGGAGGTAAAAAAGATTTTGGAAAGATTTTGGAGGTCAAAAACCAGCGGAAATCTGCCCTTTTCTCTCTCTTTTTCCATTATTCCAAAATAAATAGAGATATACTACATATAAAAAGATATATAGGAATATTACAGGCATGTAATACTCCACCATTTTTTATATAGAACTTCCAAAAGATTTTGGAAATGGTGGAATTTTGGTATTTCCCAATGGTTTCAATGGGTTAGCGGCTCCAAAATCTTTTCCGCCTCCAAAATCATTTTGGAGCCGCCCCCCGTTGGCGCTAATTAAGCCCCGCTCAATAACCCACCATCACTTCTTTTCCCCATTACCGTCCGTGGCCGTCCCGGTGCCTGCCCAGGCACGCACCACCGCCTGTCT
>RFNZ01000024.1 GCA_009926935.1 Pseudomonadota bacterium
GGCAAGGCCTGTGTTTACGCCCCACCAGTTATTCTCGGCCTTCAGAACTCCACCATCGAGATCGACGCGCAATTCCGTACCCGCATTGCCAAAGATGGAATTGTTGCCAGCTGAGCCTAGCGTACCACCGCCTAAATCGGCAGTAATGGAGCCTGTGGAGTCGTCCAAAATTCTGATACCTTCGGAAGTACCTCCGTTAGCAGTAGAATTTGCAAGCGATACAGACATTGAACTGTTATTGAGTGTCCAGAATATCATGCCCTCCGCACCGCTTCCAAAGGCGGTAACATTAGATACGGTGGCTGTCATAGAGCCAGTTCCTCTCGTGAGCAAATACAACCCGCGATCGCTGTTGTTTTGTGCAGTTACATTGCTAATTGCCAATGAGTTGACAGTGCTATCCTCTATTTCCGCAAGAATGCCCGATCCACCCGTATTGTTACTTGCCGTGATGTTATCCAGTGTAATATTGGCTATGTTGGAGCCTGCATTAAAAGTCGTTAAAAAAATGCCGTAAGAATTGTTACCGTTTGTCCTGACATTCGTAATTTTGAGGCTATCCCAGGCCGTCCCCGATGAATTTTCAACCGATATACCGTTGGCAACGATACCAGCAGCATCATTGGCAGAGATGCCGGATACGACGACTTTATCGGCGGTCACGCGCACAGCACTCCCGGCACCATTGGTAAGGACGGGTGCCGTGCCTGCGGCAATGAGTGTGGTGTTGGATGTGAGGCCAGCAATACCGCTGACATCAAGGCCGATAAGCGATGGAGTTACAGCCACGCCAGAACCGATGAGTTTTTGACCGACATCGTTGATGAGAACGCCTGCGTTTTGGCCTGTTGATAATCCATCACCATGATGGACGTAAATCACATCGTTGGTACCAGCGACGGCAACAGCCGCTGCAAGGGTGTTGAACGGTGTTTCTGCAGATCCGTTGCCACCGCCGGCGGCCGTGTTATCCACGTGGAATATCTCCTGAGCGGTACCGGTTGTGGCGTTGTTCAATACCGTAGTCACCGGTGTTGTGCTTGTAGCTTCACCGGAGACGATATCGATATCGCGCTCAGGGCTTTCATCAAGGCGGGCCTTGAGGCCTTGTGTTTTGTAGCTCTGTTTATTGCCGAAGGGGAAGCGGATAGTGGCCTCTAGGAAGCCTTGTGAGCCGCGTTCATCATCGTGCTGGAAGCGGGCACCGAGTTGCATATCTTCAGTGATGTCGCTTGCAATGCGTGCACGGTAGCCTGTGACGTCATCGGCGTCATCGCCCGTAAAGTGATAACCACCACCATAAATGCGCGTGCTATCGGTATAAGCATCCATCAGTGGCAGGCGCCAACCGAATTCCACATCTGCACCGGCCAGCGCTTCCTCGGTGATAAGGCTATTAACGGTATTTGCTACAATCTGTGTACCAGTGAAGCCACCGCCGGTGGATGTTGATGCACCGGAGTATCGTTTTTTGCTGTTTAGCGGCACATAGGCATTGACCTTGGCATCCCAGCTATCGCTAAACCATTCGGCACCCACGGTGACCTGATTGAAGTTTGTACCGAGATCGGTATGGCGGCGGTCGAACCATACGTTTGCCCCTGCAATACCATCACCCATCGGTGTGCCCGTGACCATTTTGCGGTAGCCGACGCCGATATTGCCTTCGTTGTTATCCTGGCTGTCGTCCATCAGGCGGATATCGCCGTAGAGGACGGAGGATGCCATTTCATCCTGCATCAACGGTATCCATGCCTCCGTCATGCCGATGGTGCGCTCGTTCCCTGCCCGCACATTCCCTTCAATACGAGGCTTTAGGCGATAAGTCGTGGCCTCCTGCGCCATCGCGGAGCTGGTGCTCAGAAGCAGCAATGAGATGATAAGTTTTTTCATGATAGGCCCTTGCCCAATTTGCGCCCGTAAAATGGTACAGGAAAAATAGGGGATGACAATGCGGCAAAGGATTTCAGGCAAGGATTTGACCACGAAGCACACGAAGGCATCTGTGCTAACCGTCATTGCGAGGAGCGCAGCGACGACGCAATCTAGAGGGCGTTAAATTTTACCGCTAAGAGCGCTAAGGACGCGAAGTTACGCTAAGAAAATCTTGATAATTCTTCTTAGTGGTCCTTAGTGAATCTTAGCGCCCTTAGCGGTAAAAAAAACGAATATCGAGCATTCTTTACCATGGATTACCCGCCTTTGCGGGTAATGACGGTTAAAAGATTTAAGGCGCGGAGGTACGGAATGGCGAGGCATCCACGGTTGAACCGCCTACAAGCGTCGTCTCGCCGCCGGCAAGGCCTGTGTTTACGCCCCACCAGTTGTTCTCTGCCTTCAGAACTCCGCCGTCGAGATCAACGTCCAGCTCCGGCCCTGTATTGCCGAAGATGGAGTTTTGACCGGTTGAACCAAGTGTACCGCCGCCTAAATCAACAACTACGTTGCCCGTAGAGTCGTCTAACAGCAGGAAGCCCCTGTTGGTGTTGTTTGTTACGGTAGAATTACTGAAGGACAATGACGCTGTCGTATCATCGCGTATCCAAACTAAAACACCTGACGCGGCGCCAGGATCGGTGTTACCCGATGATCTCAGGCGCGACACCGTTCCAGTAATGGAACCGGCTGTACCTGTAGATGTCACATAAAAACCAACCTGAACGTTGCCGCTTGTATTGACGTCGGTGGCTGTGAGCGCACCGATAGTGCCCGTAGCAGTTTCAATTGTGACGCCGCTAGCGCCGTTACCGCTTGCCACGACGTTATCCAATGTAAAATTGGTTATTTGGGAGCCTGCATTGAAAGCACCGCCGTAAAAACCGCTGCCGGCGTTGTTATTGAGCGTGACGTGCGCTGCTTTAAAGCTATTCCAAGTCGTACCGCTTGAGTTATCGACGTTTATACCGTTGGCACCGCCACCTGCGTTATTGGCCGATATGCCTGCTACGACGGCTCTATCGGCGGTTACGGACACAACATTTCCTGCTCCGTTGGTAATAACAGGCGCTGTGCCTGCAGCGATCAAAGTGGTGTTGGATGTGAGGCCCGAAACGCCGCTCGTACTCAGGTTTATGAGGGATGGTGTGACAGCCACGCCCGAGCCGATGAGTTTTTGCCCCACATCGTTGATAACAACACCCGCGTTTTGGCCTGTTGATGTGCCGTTACCGCGATGCACGTAAATGACATCGTTGGTGCCTGCTACCGCTACAGCTGCGGCCAAAGTGTTGAACGGTGTTTCTGCGGAGCCGTTGCCGCCGCCTGCCGCCGTGTTATCAACGTGCCAGATTTCCTGCGCGGTACCGGTTGTGGCGTTGTTAAGAACTGTTGTTGTTCTGGTGCCCGTCACGGCCTGGCCGGAGACGATGTCGATGTCGCGCTCTGGGCTTTCATCAAGGCGAGCCTTCAGGCCCTGTTCCTTGTAGCTTTGTTTATTGCCGAAGGGGAAGCGGATGGTGGCTTCAAGGAAGCCTTGTGAGCCGCGTTCGTCGTCGTGCTGGAAGCGGGTGCCGAGCTGGACGTCTTCGGTAACATCACTTGCGATACGGGCACGGTAGCCCGTCACGTCATCGGCGTCATCGCCTGTAAAGTGATAGCCGCCGCCGTAAATGCGGGTGCTGTCGGTATATTCATCCATGAAAGGCACACGCCAGCCGAGCTCGAAGTCAAAGCCCATCAGCGCTTCTTCCGTCAGGTTTTGGTTGCCGTAGGCCACGATTTGCGTGCCGGTAAAGCCGCCACCACCCGCGATGGCCCCGACATAATCTTTCTTTTTGTTGAGGGGGATGTAGGCATTGGCTTTGGCGTCCCAGCTATCGCTAAACCATTCGGCGCCGACGGTAATTTGGTTAAAGTTTGTGCCGAGGTCTGTGTGACGGCGGTCGTACCAAACATTCGCGCCTGCGATGCCGTCCCCTAGAGGCGTGTTGGTCACCATCTGGCGGTAGCCGACGCCTATATTTCCTTCGTTGTTATCTTGGCTATCGTCCATCAAACGGATGTCGCCGTATAAAACCGATGTTGTGCGGTCATCCTGTACCAAAGGTATCCAGACCTCGGTCATGCCAATCGTGCGCTCGTTCCCTGCCCTGACATTCCCCTCGATACGAGGTTTGAGGCGGAATTTTTCAACCTCTTGGGCCATGGCGGAGGTAGTGCTCAGAAGCAGCAGTGAGATGATGAGTTTTTTCATGATAGCCCCTTGCCCAATTCGCACCTGTAAAATGGTACAGGAAAAATAGGGGATGGCAATGCGGCAAATGTTAAACCACGAAGACACGAAGGCGCGAAGTTACGCTAAGAAAATCTTGATAATTCTTCTTAGT
>RFNZ01000004.1 GCA_009926935.1 Pseudomonadota bacterium
AAACTTTTAATTATGTAAATATAAAGAATAAGCGGTCAAAAGTAGGCAGGACGGCGGGTTTGCTTGGCTACCGGCAAGGTGAGGCACCGCGCGCCGCCCACAAACCCCTCATCTCCAAAGAGAAACGTATCTACCCCCACATCCTTGGGGCCTATCTTATTGATACCACGTGCTTTTAGAGCGTTTTCAAGGGGCTCAGGTAGGTCCTCGCCAATCATGATGCCGTTCACGACAATAAAGTTGGTCGCAAGGCCAAAGGCGCGCGCGTTGATGTTATTTCCACGAAGGCTCTCGGGCTGGCAGATGACATCCGCATCCTCGTGATCAAACAGCGAGAAGGTTAAAAGGTTCGGGCGGCCGACATGACGATCGAGTGCACGCAGGCCGGATTTTTTGGCACCGACAAGCGGCAGATAGGCGCGCTCAATACCATGCGCCTGTAAGTCTTGCTCGCGGTCCAGCTCATCTAGTTTGACGAGTAGCGCACCATCCGGCAATTGCCCACTCACACCATCAACATGCCATGTTGTTGCCGAAACCGAGCATAAAGTCATGGAAGACATGACCGAAATTACACGCTGCGCGCGCATCGCATCCATATTGATGTCATCAGCCTCATCAATAATGCTGTGCTGGCCAGCTATCAAAACCTTGCGGTTTTCGAGCGGTACAAAATTGCCACCATCCATCGCGTAATCCGGCAGCACGTTGAGGCCGCGCAGACGGTAACCAAAATGGCTTATAAAAGGTAAAAAGGCGCGGCGGCGATAATCCAGATCATCAAGGCTATCCTCAGCCATGGGGACAGTCGGGTGATAGGCTGTATCGCCAATCAAAACGCATAGATCGCGCGCATAGTGGTAATTGAATTCACCGGCAATAGCCTGCACATGCCCACCGGCTTTTTCGATGGCAGACCTAAGGCCCAGCCATCGCGCTACGAGATGAGGCTCGGTGCCGGCCTCAGGCGCAATCATGAGATGCGTAATGCCTTCGCGGATATTGATCTGCGATGGATGCGTGGCAGCGTTGAAGTCAGGGGTGCTCAAGGCATCTCCGGACGGTTACCACCACGGCCTCTGTAACCCAGCACGATATCTCCGCGTGCTTGGGCTGCAACAGGGGCATCAGGCGTATGACCTGTGCGTGCGTCATGAGCATGAAGGGCAAAGTGCCCAGAGTGGATACGTGCCTGCATCACGTATTTTGGTGATACGGATACACCGTTGAGGCCAAGCCCGATGGCAAAGTTAGTGCCAGTTGCATCGCTACCCCATTGCTGGCCGCAGGCTGAAATATCAATATCAGGCCGTACGGTACGGATAAGGGTCACAGCCGCAGAGAGGCAGTCTAGAAGCGGTTTCGTTACGACTTTGTAGGGGCTTTCGCCGCGCACGCCGTTTTTAATCATCCATGCGGCAATACCATCAACGTCATTGCGTTGAACACCATTCATCAGATGCGTCATGATATCGTTGGTGCCAAAGCTGATAAAGTCAGACACCTTGGCAACAAAGTCGGCGTTGTGAAGGGCGCCGCTGGTCTCGATCATCGCGCCAAGGCGGTAAGGGCGGCCTTTTGCGATTTTCTCGCATAGGGCGCGCACATCCTTCATATCGTCGGCTCCCCAGATATTGGGCACCATGATTTCAACTGGCTTGCTCCAGCCAGCGGATTGTGCGGCTTCAAAAATAGCCTCAATCTGCATGGCATAAAAACCTGGTGTGCCTTTAGCCATCTGGTAACCACGGAAATTATCGCGGCCAAACTTGTCGCGTCCTACGCGGTCTTTAACAGCTTCAACTTGTGCGGTGTCTAAAAACTCGTCCAGAGGCGCATCGCAAAGTCGGATGGTCATATTGAAATCCGGATCGCGCAGGTCTGCCGCTTCAAACAATGCAACAAGCTCACCTTTATGCTGCTCGCCGAGCAAGGAAAGTGCAGAAGCTCGCGTGTCCTCATCCGTCGTTAAAAAGACAGTTTGAAGCAAATCGCGGCTGGCATCCGCCATCAGCATATGCTCTGTACGGACAAGCCCGATACCTGTTGCGCCGGATGCCTTGGCCTTCGTAATGGCATCAGCCGTATCGGCATTGGCTTTGATGGCAAAAGGGATTGTTTTGGCGCGAGCATCATCCGCCCAACGGGCTAGATCCTGCATCCATTCAAGGTCACGGCCTTCAGGCGTCCACGTGCCTGATTTACCGAGGTAGAGATTGCCGGTTATGCCTGTAACTACTACATCATCTTCACCATCGAACCTGCTTGTGGAGCTCGTCCATGTCGTGTGATCGAGGCTGATGTAATCGCCTGCCTTGAGGATCAGATCGGTGCCATCAAATTGTTTTCTGTCATGATCGTAAGTATATTTTACAACATGCAGGGCGCCGTCTGTCTCTTTCACTTCGATATTGTTGCGTACTCCTTCATCACGGCCTTTGAGGCCAAGAACAGCCGGTATATCGCCGTTTTCAAGGACGACTTTTAAGTGCTCGCTGCCTGTGCCAAACAACACCACACCGTCCACCGACTGTACAAGCGAGATGAGGGAAGGGTGGTATTCCTGCATGCAAAGAACGATCGGTTCCTGCGGATTTTCTCGGCGCAAACGGGCAACATCATCGGCATTAAAAGCGAGCACGCCAACAACTGCGCCGCCCACGGCATCTGCAAACTCGATCGTTGGCAGATTATGTGCACCGTTGAGAAAGGTTTTTGTAACAAAACTGTCACTGTCAATTTTAAGGCGGCGCAGCGCTTCGTCTGGCGTGGCTTCTTTTTCATAGGTAACGAGAGAGTGCGCTTCCTGCGCGTCAAGACGTCGATCCGGGTTGGTTATGAAGCGCATGGCTGATTCAGTGAGCACAAACTTGGCACCCCACGCCTCGTTGCAGTATTGCCGTAAGGTCGTGTTATCGAACATCCGGCCATGGCGCATCATGTATCCGTCTTCCGAGGCCTTGCCCCAGCTCGATATTTCCCCGAGTTCCTCACCACGGAACCAATCTGGTTCGCCAAAGCCATTAATCTCGCGGGTGTGGCAGGTGCCGGCAGAATGAATAAAAAATTTCTCAGGTACAAATTCTGGGCCGTACGTATCACGCAGGTAAGGCAGCATCTCGTCATAAATCATGCAACCGATTTCGCCCCAGCCGAGCTCGTTATCATCGCAGCTCATGACATCAGCGCGGATGCCTTGGCGGGCCCAGTCATCAAGAATTTCTTTGGCTTCTTCGCTGCTGCGCACGCAGTGCACCTCAACATCGACACCGCAGTTTTTAAACATGTGCTCGGGATCCACGGTGACCAGCATGCGGTCATCGACAAAAAGGGCGTGGCGCTTGCGCGACGGGGTATTCAGTTCGGAGATGTAGCTCATGGCAGGCAAGCTACTATAGAGAGAATAATTATGTCAACTATTCCCAGGCCGTGATGGGCTCGCAGCCCTCGGGGATATCTTCATCCGCAATCCCGTCCATCATGTGGTAGACGCCCCCGCACGTCATGAAGCGTGGCGGCAGGCGGGTGACATCAAACGTTTCATAGGCAGGCATGAGCTCGGACACCCAGAAATTGATCCATTTGCTTTCCTGCCGCTCGGCCAAGGCTTCGCGCGTCATACGGAAGGGGAAGGCATGGACCGAAATATTTTCCTGCCCTTTATCAAGGGCGGCTTTTACGAGGCTGTAAACCTCCTCGATATTGGCGTTCGTGAGGGCGTAACAGCCGATGGATGCACAGGCCCCGTGGATCATTAAAAAGTCACCGGTGCGGCCATGCTCGCGGTCATAGGCGTTGGGGTACCCCATATTGATAGCGAGGTGGTATTTGCTGTTGGGGTTAAGGTGCTTGGCATTGATTTCATAGAAACCCTCGGGCGCCTGCCTATCGCCCTGCTTCAGCTTGGGTCCGAGCTTACCTGAATTGACACAGATGGGATAAACCTCAAAAAGGTCAAACTGCTCGTTACGCTTCATCCATACTTCAACCACGCCTTCATATTTGAAGATACGGATATAGACAGGCTGACCCAGTTCAAAGCCACGCTGTTTTAAAAGGGTGGAAAGGGCGGGGCGACTGCCTCCACGCCACATATCGACAGCCGTCTCAGGCGCAAAACCATGGATAAAATTGTAAAGCAATCCGGGGTCTTTGGGCTTTTCGACCGAAGCAACCTTGACATCTTCCGCATAAGCAACGGCTGAAAGCAGGGTAAGCAGAAACGTAAGGGCGAGTAAGCGCATAAATCACTTATACAGTGGGCATCAGAACAATAAAAACTATCTGTAATCTATGCTCACAACTTCATAAGACTGCTGGCCGCGAGGGGTGTTGACCTCAACGATAGCGCCTTTTGTCTTGCCTATAAGAGCACGGGCAAGCGGGGCCAGAATGGCCAGTTTTCCGGATTTGATGTCGCTCTCGTGCTCACCCACAATTTGATAAACGTGCTTTTTGTCGTCGTCATCCAAAACGGTGACGGTTGCACCGAACATGATTTTATCGCCGGATAATTTTGCAGGGTCAATGACATCGGCCCGACTCAAAACAGCCTCCAGCTCTTCAATACGGCCTTCGATATGGCTCTGCTCTTCCTTGGCGTATTGGTACTCGGCATTTTCTGAAAGATCGCCATGGGCGCGGGCCTCTGCAATCGCCTCGATAATGGCGGGGCGGCGTACGTGCTTGAGTTCGTGTAACTCGGCTTCAATCAGGCCGTGGCCACGAACAGTCATCGGAATTTTTTCCATGGGTACCTCTATAAAAAAACAAAAACCCCGCCTTTTCCGGCGGGATTTCCAAAGACTAAACGCTGAAGCCTAACCTGTCAAATCAGGCCGCATCACCCACGAAATACGACTGCAAAGGCGCTATATGGAAGCTGCGCGCCTTCATGGCCCTGATGGCCTGCACGGCGGCTATGGCGGCAGCCATGTTGGTATAGTAAGGCACCTTGTGCATAAGGCCCGTGCGCCTGATATCCACCCCATCCGTGAGGGACTGGCGGGTCAGGGTTGTGTTGATCATCAGTTGCACGTCACCATTGATAATGGCATCCACGATATGCGGCTGGCCTTCCGATACCTTGTTCACACGGGTGACATCAAGCCCCGCTTTCTGGAGGTAGGTACAAGTACCGCCTGTAGCAATAATCTTGAACTTCATGTCCAGAAGATCGCGGGCCAGTGGCAGTAGGGTAGGTTTATCGGCATCATGGACCGATAAAAACACCGTGCCTTCACGCGGCAGCCACATACCGGCACCGATTTGTGATTTGGCAAAAGCCTGCGCCATGTTTTTATCAATACCCATGACCTCGCCCGTCGATTTCATTTCAGGCCCAAGCAGCACATCCACACCGGGGAACCGACTGAACGGGAACACAGGCGCCTTAACTGCCATGTGGTCATCGCGCATACCGGTCAACATGCCGGCCTTTCTGAAAGCATCCAGTTTTTCACCGGCCATGATACGGGCAGCAAGCTTTGCCACAGGCACGTTGGTGGCCTTCGCCACAAACGGCACCGTGCGCGATGCGCGGGGATTGACTTCAAGGATATAAATATCGCTCTCACCGCTATCTCCGTTTTTCTTGACGGCAAACTGCACGTTCATAAGCCCTTTGACTTTAAGAGCCTTGGCAAGCGCAGTCGCCTGGCGTTCAATTTCACGCACCACCTTGTAAGGCAGGGAATGCGGTGGCAACACGCAGGAACTGTCGCCCGAGTGCACGCCCGCTTCCTCGATATGCTCCATGATGCCGGATACGTAGGTATCTTCACCATCCGCCAGCACATCGACATCGACTTCCACGGCGTTTTGCAGATAGGTGTCGATAAGCACAGGGTTCTTGCCGGATACGTGCACGGCGTTTTTCATGTACCCTTCCAGCTCCTCCTGATTGGTGACAATCATCATCGCGCGGCCACCCAGCACGTAAGATGGACGAACCACAAGCGGATACCCGAGCGCATTGGCGGCCTTGATGGCCCCTTCGATGGATGTCACTGTTTCAGCAGGTGGCTGCAGTAGTTTCAATTTTTCAATCAACTTCTTGAAACGGTCGCGGTCTTCGGCGAGATCAATCATATCGGGGTCTGTGCCCAGTATCGGGATTTTCTGGTCTTTCAAAAACTGCGCAAGTTTTAGAGGCGTCTGGCCGCCCAGCTGAACAATCACGCCTTTGATATTGCCTTCGGCCCTAATGATTTCGAGCACGTCTTCTTGCGTGAGGGGCTCGAAATACAGGCGATCGGATGTATCGTAATCCGTCGAAACCGTCTCAGGGTTACAGTTGATCATGATCGTTTCGTAACCCGCTTCCTTCAAGGCATAGCAGGCATGGACGCAGCAATAATCAAATTCGATACCTTGGCCAATGCGGTTGGGTCCACCGCCCAAAATCACGATTTTTTCGCGTGTCGTTGCATTGATTTCCGACTGGGGCTGGCCGTTGATATAGCTTTCATAAGTGCCGTACATGTAAGGCGTGTCGGATGGAATTTCAGCAGCGCAGCTATCAATGCGCTTGTAAACGGGCCGTACGCCATGCTTCAGGCGCGCGTTGCGCACGCTGTCTTCCTGAGCGCCTGTCAACTTGGCAAGCCGCGCATCACTAAAGCCCATACCTTTCAGTTGTGCCCATGCCTCGGCATCTTTGGGCAATCCGTGCGTTTTGACATCGGCTTCTGTATCCACGATGTGTTTGATGCGTTCCAAAAACCATGTATCGATTTTGGTAATGGCATAAATATCATCAACAGACATGCCGTGGCGCATGGCCTGCGCAACATACAAAATGCGCTGCGCCGTGGGTTTTGATAAATGCGCACGTATCTGGTCTGCATCCGGTTCCTGGCCAGCCGCGACACCGCTGATTTTGATATCATCAAAACCGCTCAGGTTCACCTCAAGCGAGCGCAGGGCCTTTTGCACCGACTCCTCAAAGCTTCGCCCCATGGCCATGGCTTCACCGACTGATTTCATGGATGTCGTGAGGCGCGTATCCGTGCCCTTGAATTTCTCGAACGCAAAGCGCGGGATTTTCGTGACAACGTAATCGATGCTCGGCTCGAAAGAGGCAGGGATTTTGCCGCCCGTAATATCGTTGCCAAGCTCATCAAGCGTGTAACCAACCGCGAGTTTCGCCGCGACCTTGGCGATGGGGAAGCCCGTGGCTTTGGATGCCAAGGCGGATGAACGCGATACGCGCGGGTTCATCTCAATCACAACCATGCGGCCATCAACAGGGTTGATGCCGTACTGCACGTTGGATCCACCCGTTTCAACACCAATGCCGCGCAGCACTTTGATGCTCGCGTCACGCATGATCTGGTATTCTTTATCGGTGAGGGTAAGGGCAGGGGCCACGGTAATGCTATCGCCCGTATGCACGCCCATCGGGTCAAAGTTTTCGATGGAGCAGACGATGATGCAGTTGTCGTTTTTATCGCGCACGACCTCCATCTCGTATTCTTTCCAACCCAAAACGCTTTCCTCAACCAGCACCTCATGGACGGGGGATGCATCAAGCCCCTCGCGCACGATTTGTTCGAATTGCTGGCGGTTATAGGCAATCCCGCCGCCCGTACCGCCTAGTGTAAATGATGGGCGGATAATGGCGGGGATTCCAACAACGGATAGAGCATCAATCCCCTCAGCGAGTGTTTTGACGAGCACGCTTTTGGGGGAGGCAAGCCCAAGCTCGTCCATGCAGTTGCGGAACAATAAGCGGTCTTCAGCCTTACGGATGGCTTCGCGGTTCGCACCAATCAGTTCAATACCAAGGCGGTCGAGCGTGCCATCATCGGCCAGCGCAAGCGCCGTGTTAAGCGCCGTCTGACCGCCCATGGTGGGTAAAAGTGCATCTGGTTTTTCAATCTCTAAAATACGGGCCACGATACCGGGGGTAATGGGTTCGATATACGTCGCGTCCGCC
Source organism: Pseudomonadota bacterium (assembly GCA_009926935.1). Lineage (GTDB taxonomy): Bacteria > Pseudomonadota > Alphaproteobacteria > Micavibrionales > UBA1664 > UBA6145. The sequence continues at coordinate 7,940 of RFNZ01000004.1, forward strand.
ATGTTCGGGTCGGTCATGATGGTCGCGGGATTGGAGTTGATGAGGATGATGCGATAACCCTCCTCTTTGAGGGCCTTACACGCTTGCGTGCCAGAGTAATCAAATTCGCAGGCTTGTCCTATGACGATGGGCCCCGCGCCGATGATGGCGATGGATTTGATATCAGTGCGTTTTGGCATGGCTTCAGGTCCTGCGGGTTATATGGGTCCTGAAGAGAACTTGATAGGGGATACAGGCAGGCAGCGCAACCTTTTAAATGCTTTTTTCAAGCCATTTCGCAATTGGGGCCACGGCAGGGTGCTGAAGCTCGGTCTCCAGATACGCCAGAAGCCGGGGTTCCACATCCGGTGCGACATTGGTTTTTCCACGGATTTGCCCCAGTACACGGGCATGGAACTGTGCCGCCATGAAAGCATACCAGTCATCAAACAGCGGTTTCCATGAATCGGGCAAGGCGTCGTAAAAGCGCTGCCTGAGGGTTGCTTTGAGAGTTGGGTGTAGGTTACGACGTGCATCTTCAAGCAGATTGACGAGATCGTAAGTAAAAGGCGCTGCCTGCGCCGCCTGAAAATCTAATATCCCGATACGGGCGTACCCATCACGCTCAGGCAACCAGTGCAGGTTACCGGCCTTGTAATCCATGTGGCTAAAGACAAGTGGTGCAGGCGGTAGCGCGGCCTCAGCTTCAGCCCATGCGTGTAGCCATGCGGGGTCATCTGAATAGAGCGACAGCTTCTTGAAAATATATCCGTCCTTGTAAGCAGTAAGCCCGGCAGTATCGCATGTGCGCAGTACGCCCAGCACATCGACAGCAGCCTCATAGGCTTCGGCTTCGATTGCGGGTTGGTCGATTGATATGTTGCCAAAATCTTCCATCAGGATGAGTTTATGTGCAAGGTCCTGTGCATAGAGGCGAGGGGTGCTCATACCCGCACGGCGCAGCTGCTCAGCCAAACGGATAAAATCCTCCAGCCCGTGTCCCGCAAGATCGACATCAGGGCTTTTCAGCAAAATGGCGCGCATACCATCCGGCTTTGCCAGCCGCCAATACTGGCGCGGTGACCAATCAGAGGTCATGGGTGTGCGTATGGCAGCTCCCCATCCAGCCTGTTTTAAGAAATCATCCATTCCCCAAGAATGAAGCGCGAACTGAGACTTGGGAAGAGACAAGATGCAAAGTTTTCGCTTTTTAGGCGCGCCCTGGCCTAACGGTCTTTCTTGGGCTTTTGCTTGGACTTGGCTGCCATCAGGTGAATGGCATCGACATGGGTTTGGCTTGCGACTTTTCGGCCTGTAGGGGCAGCCGAGCGGCTGATCTCATGGCCAAACTGGGCGGCATTCTCGGAGACAAAGCTGCGCAGCATCTCTTTGCCGATGCTGCTTTCTTTACTGCTTAGGGTAGGTTTTTTAGCTCTTTTTTCTTCGCGTCTTTCGGCATCGTCTTCGCCACGCAGGGCGCGCTGCTCGGCGCGGTCCACCGCATAAGCGACGATCCCGTTCCAGTGCGGGCGGGTTAGCTCCAGTAGAAGTTTTGGATCTTCAAAAAACCATGCCTGAATCTGGCGCTTGGCCTTGGCGGCATTCCCCCCGGACAAACGAAGGGCTTCGGAGACTTTTTTGTCAGCATAATCTCGGCTCATGAGCGCATTCTCTCACATTTTTCAATAAATAGGAATCGTTACGGAAGCATTGGGTTTTTTAACGAATTCCCTTACAATTAAGGCACTAACACGAATCAAAAGTGATTATGTCTACTTCGCCGCAGGCTCCACAAAACGACATGATAGAAGGATCGGGAGACGGGACGTTCTCCTCCTTCAAACTGTCTGCATTGCGGGGGCGCATGACTTTTGGCGACTCGATCGAGATCGATCTGTCAAAGCGCCTGCCAAAATACGGCAACAATTTTATCGGTGCATACGCCGCAAAATCGATTGGATCGGACGGGCGCGAGTTTATTGCCTATGTCTGTGAGCCGCAGTTTACCCCGCGCAATCGCATGGGGCCGGCAGTAGCAGCGATAGCAAACCCCGCTCTTTTGAGGCTTGTGGGGTCAGGGCTTGGCAAGATTATTGAGCATCATACAAACCGCTTTGTATTCATATACGAAAACGCGCTGGGCAAACCCATTGCCGATATGGATACGGGGCTCACGCTAGGTCTAAAGCCCGACCGCGTCCACGAGCGCATTGTCACGCCGCTTCTAAGTGTTCTCAAGGATCTGCGTGACAAAGACATTGTCCATGGCGCGATCAGGGCGACTAACCTTTTTGATGGCGGCAAGGAGAATTTTGATCATGTGGTTTTGGGCGAATGTCTCTCGCTCCCTCCCTCTTTGGCACAGCCCCTCATTTACGAGCCGCCTGACAGGGCGCTGGCACAGCCCACGGGGCGCGGTATGGGGACCAATCAGGATGATTTGTATTCGCTCGGGGTAACACTTGCCCTGCTGATGCGTACGCGTGACCCCATGAAGGGAAAAAGCGAGGCGGATATCCTGCAAAGCAAAATGCAGTATGGCACATACGCAACGCTCCTTAATCCGGAGGATCACTTCCCGGGCGGTATAGTGGAATTGTTGAGAGGTCTTTTGCAGGATGACCGCCGCCAGCGCTGGACAGTTGAGGACGCGCTGGTATGGCTTGATGGCAGACGCCTTTCCCCAAAGCAGGGGCCAAAAAAGCTTAAGGCGGCAAGGCCTCTTACTTTCAGTGGTAAGGAGTACACATATCCGGGCTCATTGGCACGTGACATGTTCCAACGCCCGGCAGAAGCCGTGCAGCTTGTGGAAAGTGGCGATATCCAGCAATGGATCAAGCGCTCGCTCGCCGATGAAGAAATGCTAACTCGCTTTGAGAACGCGGTAAAATCAGCCGAAGAGCAGGGCCGTAGCGGTCCCGCATACTGGGATAGACTAATCTCGCGTGTAGGCATGTGCCTCGATCCAGAGGGACCAATAAGATACAAGCATATTGCAGTCACAGGCGAGGGGCTGGCAACTGCCCTTGCCGAGGCTTTCGTATCCAATCGCGATCTAGCTATTTACGCGGAAATCTTTAGTGGATCGTTGCTCCAGTACTGGCTCACGATTCTAACTGAGCTGAATGTCGATGTCAGCTTGCTTCTAACCCGTTTTGATACATGCCGCAGTTACATGCGCCAGCCGGGTGTCGGTTTTGGGCTTGAGCGCATACTCTATTACCTCAATCCGGATGTGCATTGCCTCTCGCCCGTCGTAGGCAGGTATTATTGCAGGACACCTGACGAGTATATTATGGCGCTTGAAGATATGGCGTCCGATAAAGGCGCCCGTCCCTCGCGCATTATGGACCGCCACACAATAGCGTTTTTATGCGCCAAAGACCGAAAAGTGGCCGAACCCTACCTCTACGATCTCGCATCGCCCGAGCCCTATCGATATGTCATGGGCACGTTGCAGGTGTTGGCGGCCATTCAGCGTTATTCCAAAATGACAAATCTCAGAAACCTTTCAGACTGGATGGCTGATTACATTGAGCCGGTTTTCGATCGTTTCCATGACCGTGACGTCCGCCGCGATTTACGCAAAAAAGTAGCAGAGATACGTGATAAAGGTGACTTGCCCAGACTGCTTTCTGTGCTGGATAACGCGGACCTTCTGCGCAACGATCTCAATAACTTTAGAAAAGCCATGCGTGACCACAGGACGTTGGTCATAGAGCGGAATGACCTTGCGGCCCGCTCAAAGGACATCAGGAATTTTGGCCGCCGCGAGGGGCGCGATTCCTCTGTGGTGGTTGCTGGTATTATAGCGGCCCTTCTGATCGTAGGAATCATTATTCTTTATCTCAACGGAGCGCGCATCCTATGAGCCGTGGCATTAATATCCAGAAGCAGCTTTTTCTGATTGTCGCGCTTGCCTGCGCAGTCTTGTTTGCGCCGACGACGATGATCGTCTTTTTCGGCATGATGCCTACAATCGGTGCCAACCTCATGGATAAGACACGCAGCAAAAGCCGCGCCATGTGTGTAGGGATGATGAACTTAGCCGGAGTGATGCCTTTTGTACTGGAACTATGGCTGAGCTCATCGCCAAACTCGCTCGAAAACGCCATTAAAATCATGATGGAGCCAAAATCCGTTATCATCATGTACGTGATGGCAGCAACAGGCTACGCCATTGAATCGACCGTAACAGGCATGGTTGCGACCATCATGCAGCAACGCGCCACCGCCCGCTTGAAGCAGATTGATCTAATACTCAATGAGATGCAGGACAGATGGGGCTACTTTGTTGATGGCTCAACAAAACTTGATGATTATGGTTTTCCCGTCAAATCAAACGACGAATGAGGCGACACGGCGCATCCCGCCGCCTATACCGCTGATCCAGCCGCCGGATTGAGATTTTTGAGCTGGTTCCGGGGCTTTAGGTATCTGCACGCCGTGATGTTCAAAAAGGCTTACGACCTCTTCTTCCCGTACAAGAATTTTATCGCAAAGTGCGCCCGCGGCTTCAGGGGTTCTAAAGCGCTCAAGGCGATGGATGACGGCCTGAGTCTCATCAGCTGTTCTAAGGCCGCGTGCCTCTAGCGCGCGCATGCGCAGGCAGATCTCATCGCAAATCGCATCTGCATTCTGCATGACGACATGGCGGCCAAAGGCCAGAAGTTTAAGGAGGTTGGATAGTTGCCCGTCTTTTATATCGCTGGAAGGGAATATGGCTTCTTCCTGAGGTGTCTGTGGAACAATGCTAGAGTCGATGATCCGGAACCCCGGTGCGCCTGTAACACGCCGCGAAGCATCGTCAAATCGTGTGGCAATCTGTGCAAATGTCTGGCCGCGGACATGGTCGCTTGCGGCTCTAACAATATCACCGGCCTGCGTTACAACGCCGCGCTCGTTGGATGCATCAAAACCCAAACCGGCCTCATCACCAATGCCAAGATACACAGCCCTTGAAATGATTTCTGGTGGCGCCTCGGCTTTTGCAAGGGCACCGGCAACGCGCTTCCATGTCGGACGGGCGGATAATCTCGTTTCATGGTCAGCGAGAGCCTGCCCTGAAAAGATATCATGCATATCACGCATGATGCTGAAAAAACTCGGTACGGCAAAAGACCCCGGGTCCATGAAGTGCTTTTCAATGCCTCCCAAATGCCTGTAGCCAATGAAACCGGGTATGGCTGTCGCTGCAAGTATTGCATCCGTAATCGAAAGGTCCCGGTGCACGGGGGTGCGGTTTAAAAAAAGCGGTTTTTTGGCTGTTTTTTGGGCGTCATCAGGTACCACATTGCTAAAGAACACAGGCCCTTTATCGTTCATGCCGTGAGCAATGATAAAAAAAGCTTTACGCGGATCGCTGATTTTGGCGTCGCCAAATTTTTTACGCAAAGTGGCTTCAAGGATGGAGGGGTCGTAACGGGTATCTTCCTCCCGTGGGATGCGACTTTCAAGAAAAGCCATCACATTCCGCCCCACAACACCAGTCAAATACGGGCGCAAGGCTTCGAAATCCGTGCGGGCATGCATGACAATATCCCGCCAGACATTGTTGATCATGATGGTACCGGGGTTTCGGTTGAACATCAGGTAGGCGGTAACAAAAGTGTTCAGCAATACATCTTTGGCGGCATTGGCGCCCGTTTCCATGTTTCCTTCAGTTTTGGAAATGGAAAAGGCCGCAGCGGCAACACTACCGACCGAAACGCCGATGTTATAATCGGCCATGTCGTGCATGCTCTCTCTGGAAGCCTCTTCCATAAAGGCAGCAACAACCAGAGGGATAAGTATGCGCACCCCGGCAGAGGGGTAGATGTATCCTGTATGAACCTGCGCCTGTGATGTCATCGTTGTTGTCTGTCCTGACGAACCGACGTTTGACGATGAGGCTAGGACGAGAGCGATACAACTTCTAGAAGAATCATTTACGCACCGCACAAATCAGGTGGAAAACCCTCTTAATCTTGGCTCTTTCCCGTGAGTGCGTGGACAGTGCGCCGCAGCGTAGACATAAGGTCTGATGGTTGCTCTTGTTTGCGATCCCTGTTGGAAACGAGCAGGTGACAGAGCGAATCGAATGATTTTTTGTTTTCTTCCAGTATGACCTCGGCAAAGCGCGCCATACGTTTCATGTTTTCGGGTGTGGCGTCGTCAATATCGACGGAAGGCAGCTCGCAGCCCTCCATAGGTGCCAGCAGTGAACGGTTGAACATGTAAAGGTTGCGACCTAAATCGCGCCCGAACGACTCCATAAGCGCACTTTCAGACGCGTGGAAAAAGATATTGATGAGCGGCAGGTCATTGGCAGGGTCCACAACACCGAGCGAACCAAAACTGTTCCACTCATCCTTATGTATAGAGCGGTTGGTGATGCCCGTGCCAAAACACACCATGACGGCCTGCGCACCTTGCGGTACATGCTGTTTTACAACGCCGTGATACGTAACGCTGGGGTTATCGAAGATGGATCCATCGATTGCGTGCACGTTGCGCCAGCGCCCGTCATTCGGATCATAGGCCGAGAAATCATGGCAGGGAAAAAAGGTGGGTGCGGCTGTCGAGGCCATGACTGCATCGTAAAGCGTAACATCGATAGGCTTACGGTTACCCTCGTTACGGGCAGCGCCACGGATATTTTTGAGCCACACCGCATGCCCTGCCTCAAGCCCTTGATCTGCATCACTACCTAGGCTGTAGCAAGGGATCACGAGCGAGGACAGAGAGTCTCCAAGCTTCGCATCGCCATAGAGCGAATAAAGCGCAGTCGCAAGATTACGGGGGCTGTAATGCCCGTGCGACATAAGGCTAGTCAGCGAAGAAAGCTTGATCGTACGGTTATTGAAGTCGTGAATAAGGCCGCGGAATTCTCGGAACCGGTCACGGGGAAAAATATTGGCACCCTCCGATTCATAGAACCTGATCATGTGCCGGGCCTTGTATTGCGGTTCATGAGGGCGTCTGCGGTGGGGCCGCGTGAGGGCCGCATTCAAAATAGACCCCGTGGATGGCCCCGTAAACATGTCCACCATATCCGCCATGTGGAGGCCCGTTGCTTTTTCAACCGCAGCCATCAGGTGCGCCGGTATAAGCCCGCGCATCCCGCCGCCATAAGTGAAAAGGACGACATAGGAATTTGTCACGATATTATTCTATAGATTTTTCAGACACTTGTCAGGACTTCTTGATGGTGCCCTGCGAAAGGTTTTAACTCCTTGCTAACCGGCGCCCACAGGCTTCTGGCACCAGAACTGGTACATACCCCAGAAAGTTGATGGAAAGCGCCGCTCATAGGCCTCCCAAAGATCGAGATTGGAAAAAAGGCGGTCAGTGGGATTGCGCTCCCAGTAATCGAAGGCGGTCGCGGGCGAGGCGATGTTGAAAGCCTTGAATTCAAGGTGAAGTTCAGCGAGACACGCGCGGATTTGGGGGATGGTGAACCGATGCTCCTGCACATGAAACACAAGATCTCGGCAAAGTGAGGTCGAGTAAAAATCATTGGTTGTAAGGATAGATCGAATTGGGTGGTCGTTTGGCAACGCTTTAATGGCTTTGCGGCACGCGCGGATGCCCTCAAGGGTTGATGGATAACTGTTTTCGGCAATGAACGCGCGTGTATCGACGACGGATTTGCGCGCAAGCTCGCTGTAAAGACCGATCCGCATATAGCCGCCCGGTTTCAAAAGGCTTTCAAGCACGCGCCAGCCAGCCATGGGGTCTTTCATGTGGTGTAAAACCCCCACGCATTCCACGACATCAAATTTTTTTTCAAGCTTGCCAAGGTCTAGAATGTCGGCCTGCAGGAAAGTGACGTTTGTAAGACCGCGTTCCGTGCACTTCCTTTTGGCATAGGCAAGGCTCGAAAAACTGAGATCAATCGCCGTGATATTGGCACCTTTGAAATTCGCGGATGTCTGTACGATATGCATGCCCGTGCCACAGCCGGCAATCAGCATCTCCAGCGGCTTGCCGTCGGCTTTCTCTTTTAAGGCTGCGAGGTTAAGGGCGGGGTTGGTGGTACCCTCAAGGCTCAGCGCCGTGCGCCAGCGCGGGTAGGGGTTTTGTTCGTACATCGCCCTCACAAGCTGTGACACCTCATCGGTCGAAGCGCCAAGGCTGGGTATTTCTTTTTTAAGGGCGCGTTCCTCGCGTATATCAGTCACTGTTTCGAGCAGCAGATGCGAGAGGGCGGGATTTTTGACAGCGAGTATCTCCGCATCTGTAATAAAACCGGAGACTGCTGGTGTATCAATCACGGGCCTATAAGCCGCCAGCAACAAAAAACGGACGGTGTTTTCTGGGCTCCAGCCGCTTGTGTTTGCAAGGTTGGCCTCTAGGGCTTGAATGGCGGCAGTCTCGCTTGCGTCCTCTTCGTAAACATATTCGTTCAAATGCGCCTGCATTGCCTGCGCAATAAGGAAAGGGATATGGCTTTGAAGTTTTTTAGGGCTTTCAAGATACATTTCCAAAAGGTATCGCCGCAGCTGAATAAGCGAGCGCTCAATCAAATCGTCCCTGATGATGAAAGCCGTAAGCCCGCCCAACAGAAAATCGTCACCAAGTTCCGTCAAAGATACCGTTTCGATTATTTTTTTATAGCTGTCGTAGCTGGATGATTTAATGCCCGCGGTAATAAGTGGATGATGGGGAGAAAGCTTAAGAATTTGTGTATAGGGGAGGTTGACATCATCCTGCGTCAGGCGCTCATCTCCAAGGCAGAGCATCACCGCATCGCGGTATACCTGTTCGTATTTTGGCGGTACGAATTCCTTAAGGATGCTCGTAACGCGGCTTTTGAAGGCTAAAGAATCAGGAACTTCTTTCGCTATTTTCAAAAAGACCAGCAAAGCATGGATGATACGTCCATCCAGAAAAAAGGCATGCCCTAAATTCTGCCAGGCTTCGTAATCCCGCTCGTTGGCAGCCGCCAACTTGCTGAAATGTTCAACCGCAACCTTATATTTTTTCTGAATAATCGCTATGGCACCTAGGCTTTGGTGCGCGGCGCTTGTAGGGTTGATGGCAATGGCTTTTTGAAGGACTTCTTCCGCATTTTCAAAATCGTTGAGCGACATGTAAGTTCCGCCCAAAGCTGTCAAAACATCATCCGATTGCGGGGCAATGCCTCGCGCTTGTTTGAGGAGGGGCAATGCCAAATCGGCATGCCCTTTTTGCAAATGCTGTCTGGCCCCCGCAAGGAGATGCTGAAGTTGGGTGTTGGCTTTTGCGCTCATGATGCCCCAGATTTTGCCGTATGCAATTATGGGTTTGGGGCACTAATCTTTCAAGTGCTTCCAAAGCGCTTCACAGTCAGGAGTCATGGTGCCGTTGCGGCGGATGATATGGATATCGAGATCCATCTGATAACGCTTAGGCAAGGCCGACACTAAAAACCCACCTTCTAGGTCATCTTCAATAAGGCTCTTGGGCAAAAATGCCATGCCAAATCCGGCCATGGCCATCGCGCGCAGAACTTCAGAAGAGGGGCTTTCAAATACGGTTTCAATTTTACGGTGGCGCGGTAGGTCAAGCGTCAGCGCTTCAACGCACCGCCCAAGGAAAGAGCCCGGGGCATAGCCAAGTAGGCCAACGCTTTGCCCCATCATCCGTTTGGCCATGACGGGCAGAATGGTATCTGTTCCTAAAGTTTTGGATTGCAGGCCCGTACCATCCGCAAACGGCAAAAAGCTAGGTGCGGCGTGGACCATCGCGAAATCGGCAAGACCTTCGCGCAAATCCGACACGCATTGCTCGATCCTCTGGCCAGTCAGGCGTACGCTTAAATGCGGCATGGCCCGCGTGCACTGCTTCCACCAGAACGGAAAAAAACTGACAGCCAGCGTGTGCGATATAACAATCCGCACCGGATTGGTGAGCGCCGAGGATGCCGCCCGCGTGTCTTCAACAGCTTTGGCGATACCGCGGCTAATTTGTTCGGCATGCACCAAAAAACGCTGGCCTGCGGGTGTTAGGTCAACCGGTGTTACGCTGCGGTCGAACAGGGGCGTACCCATACGTTCTTCAATGGCCATGATACGGCGCGAAAAAGCGGGCTGCGTAATAAAACGCAGCTCGGCCGCCCGTCTGAAAGACCCTGTACGGGCCAGTGCCAGAAAATCTTCAATCTCGGTTAGTTCCATGGTCCCCTCACGGCAGCCAAGCTATCCTAAGGCTTTCAAAACAACGATGCAATTTTTGCATGAGGTATGAAAACAAAGAAATTCAATGTGAGGCAGCAATTGGAGAATGATGCAAAAGACATAAAAACAAATATCGAAAGCCATTCAAATGATCGCCACCGCAAGAAAACAAGCCGCCACCGCTTCAAGATCTTTGCCGACTGTAAGGCCCGCTACGATAGCAGATATCGATGTTTTGACCGACATGCATGTACGCTGCATGGGTACGGCTTTTGACACGGTAAACCGCGAGTTTTCGCGCATGGTTTCAGCGCCCGACAAGGCAAGAAGGTTTATTGAGGGTGCCCTGAATGACAAAAGCGCGTCAGTTATGATTCTGCACGTAGGCAGCCGTGCCGTTGGCTACGCCGTTGCAAGGGTTGTTGAGCGCGAGTTTGACGGGGCAACAGTGCGTATGCCACCAAGGCTGGAAGCGATCGGTGTTATGAGTGGTGAGCAGGGGAACGGTTACGGGCGCATCCTGCTCCGTAATGCCGCGCGTGCGATGAACGGGATTGAAATCCATACCCCCGTGGCACACGGCTTTTTTAGAAAAGTGGCGCAGGAACGCCGTCACAGGGGCGAGACCGAGCTGGTAACCATAGGTTCCCAAGGTTTGATGGCAGCCGCACAGCACATGGGTAGCTATAGCCTTAACGTTCACTAATCCTGCGCACGGATTTTAGACAAAAAGAAACCGGGCCCTAAGGCCCGGCGAGTTGAACAGGGAGGTTTCACGTCTGGGAGACGTAAAGTCGACGCGAACGTCGACGGGGGAATAGATAGTGCTTCGTTGACTCCGCCGCTATAAAATAATGATCATGGCAGGTATGCATAAGATGCATACCGCTGTTACATTTAACCATAAAATAAGCATGGATATTACAGGGCTGCCTCGGCCAGCTCTTCCATCATAAAGTCGCGGAATACCTGAATGCGGGTCGAATTTTTGCGCTCGAGTGGGTACACGAAAAAGATGGGTATTTCCAATGCCGGATACTGCCCGAGAATGATCTCAAGATCCGGATTATTATGAATCATAAAGTCCGGTAGGCAGGCAATTCCGATACCATTTTCAATTGTATTCTGAACAGCTTGCATCGAGTTGATAAGAATCACGTTAGGGGCTGATTCTTTGTCAACGCCAGCAACCTGAAACAGCCAGTCTGTTTGCTCATGCGGTAGTGGCATCCCCGGAGGGTAGCCAACCAGCCAATGCTTTTTGAGGTCCGAGGCTGTTTTGGGTGTCCCAAATTCCTGCAAGTAACTCTTTGATGCACAAAGGTGAAACCGGACGGCGGTAAGTTTTCGCTTGATCAAGTCAGGTTGATTGGGCTCATACATACGTATGGCGCAATCAGCCTCGCGCATACCAAGATTGAGGATACGGTTATCAAGGATAACGGTCAGGCGCATTTTGGGGTATTTAAGCCGGAAACGGTTGATCCTGGGCGCAAGCCAGGTTGCCCCCATAAATCCGGGGCAAGTGATTTTGAGAGGGCCTTCAGGCACGCTTTTTGTGTCGGAAATCCGGCCCTCTAGTAGCGCCAGCTTCTCATAGACATCTTTGGTAGCCTTCAACAGAAGTTCTCCCTGCTCCGTCAGCAGAAGCCCGCGGGCATGGCGGTGAAACAGAGGCACGGAGAGCTGATCTTCAAGCGAGGCTATCTGCCGCGAAATAGCTGATTGTGAGATGTTAAGCACCTCCCCCGCATGGGTAAAGCTGCCTGCTTCAGCCACGGCATGGAAGATTCGGAGCTTGTCCCAGTTGAGGTTCATACCTAGCCTTTTAAATCACCTGTATAAATCGGAAAGTGATTTTTTAACGGTCCATCAGGACATAATAAACATGATACGCAGGCCCAGAGCATGCAACGCAGGCAAACGGGGCAGGCGTTCTGAAAGTAGCCGTATCCATTGTATTTACGCCGCCACCAGTAGCAAAAGCACCGGCAAAACGGCTGCTGGTATTATGAAGGCAGGCGGCGCCATCCGTGGGAATGGCTGCGTTGTCGGGATAGCCGGCCTTCTTGTTGAAGGCACGACAAAACGTTTCATTCACATTGGGGAGTACAAGCATGAGGTCCGCATTGGCTTCTTCGCCCATGCCGGGGGCTGCGGTCAGGCCATAAAACTCCCACTGGCTTCCGTCATTGACGCCATCAGGTACATCTATATAGGCAACACCACCGCCGCTGATGTTAAACACCTCGGCATCCGGCGTTGTATCTGGCGTGCCGTACCCGGAAATGGCAGCATGCGCAAAGCTGATGGTTGTCTCACTCCGTCCGGCGCGGGTCATGGCATCAACCGCGCGGCGCAGATCAACCCCAAGGCTAGCCACCTGATCGGCGGCAAGGCTTGTTTTTTCGCGGGTGAGGTTGCCGCCGGCTTGATCGCCGCGGGTAATGGCGTAAGTAAGAGCCGCTATTAAAACAATCGCGACCAGCAACATGAAAAGAATATTGCCCTTGGTCGTCTGTGATTGAGTACGCATGAAAACCCCCGAGATGTGTCAGGGGCTAACACTCTCACGAACCGGGCGCAACGACAAGACACGACCCGAGATGGGCGCAGGCGGAGTTGGCCTGAATCTCGGTATACCCCTGAAGCCGCGCCCTGAAGACGATGCCGTTTCCAGTGCTTTGTGGCACGATGACAGCCTGCGTACCCTGAAGATGCGAGGGCAGGCGGGCCTGAGCGGTACGGAGGGCCTTGTCGGTCATGGCCCTGCTCTGGAAGGCCCCAACCTGCACGGACCACCCGCCCTGCTCGTTTGCGCTGGCTATTTGCGTGCCTGATATGCCCTTAGGCAATTGGTCGCGGGGGATTCTCAATTGCATGACGGTACGTGCGGCACCTGTCGGAGATGTGCGCGTTTCGTTGTCATAGGAGCGGTCACCGGCATTAGCCTCGCCATACACAGGCCGTGGTGCCGGAATAGGGGGGACCGCGCTCTCAAGACTGCTTTGCTCGGTGCGCTCATAGGATTTGGCTTCAACAGTACCGATCATATCGGCCAGTTTTTTTGAACTCTGGTCTGAGTAGGCTGCCTCATCCTCCTCGCTGTCTGTTGTATAAGCGTATTGGGCGTTGGAAGGCGGAGCACCTCTGGCATCCTCAAAAATGGGCGGTGGGGGCGGAATAGGCACGGAACCGGATTTGGTAGAAGCTTCCTGTATCTGAGTCCCGCGCGTTGCAAGCGTCGCAAAACCTTCATCAAGCAACTTCACCATGTGGTCATTGCGCGAGCGCCATGTTTGTCCGCCAAAGACGACACCTACGAGTCTGCGCCCATTCTGTTTTGCAGAAGCGACAAGGTTAAAGCCGGATGCATTGATGTAACCGGTTTTTATACCGTCAAGACCACGATACTCACCCAGAAGGCGATTATGGTTGTGATGATTGCGACCATTATACGAGAAATTGCGTATACCAAAATAATGGTACCTGTGCGGAAAATCGCGCAGCAAAGCCATGGCAAGCTTTGCCATGTCGCGCGCGGTTGTAACTTGCTGCGTATCGGGCAGGCCAGATGCGTTGCGAAAAACGGTGCGGGTCATCCCAAGTTCTTTGGCCTTGCGAGTCATGCGGGCAGCAAAGTTACGTTCCGAGCCTGCGAGTTTTTCGGCAAATGCTGCGGCTACGTCATTGGCTGATTTTGTAACGAGCGCCTTGATGCCGTCTTCGACACGGAGTTTCGACCCGACTGGCAATCCAAGTTTGCTGGGCGACATTTTGGCTGCATGAGATGAAAAAGTAATGCGGTCAGAGAGCGAGAGCGAGCCGCGCTCAATAGCTTCAAACACCATATAAAGCGTCATCATTTTTGTGAGCGATGCAGGATGGCGAATCGAATCGGCATAGCGCGCCATCAAAACTTCACCCGTCTGCGCATCGGCAACAATTGCCGCGTAACGCTTGGTTTCTGTGCTGTTCGCGCTTTTCGTCTTTTTCTTTTTTGCAGCCCACGCATCATCGAATCCTGCGCATACAATAAGAGCGGAGAGGCATACAAAAGCGATCACACGCAGCCCGGCAAGAAAAACAGAAGCAATTTTTTTTGTGTTGTGTTTTTGAATCACGATTTTCTTCTAGGCTTGGGTTTTTGGGATGTTGCAAGGAGATGTGTCTAACATCAGTGTAAAATTTTCCAAACAGATTTGTCTATCTTTTCAATAGCCTCTCGACTCCGGAATACATTTAGGTATCATTGTTGACTGTGATAGGAATTTATCCTATTTTGTGCACTGCAACATTGGGGGTTTACCATGATTGAACTTCAAACTGTGTCCATCCAGGCACTTGAAGGTATGAAAGCGGCTCCAGCCGCAGCCAAGCCAGCGAAGAAAAAGCCGGCTAAAAAAGCTGCTGCTAAAAAAGCTGCTAAAAAAGTAGCTAAAAAGCCAGCCAAAAAAGCTGCTAAGAAAGCTGCTAAAAAAGTAGCCAAGAAGCCGGCTAAGAAAGCTGCTAAAAAAGTAGCTAAGAAGCCAGCTAAAAAGGCGAAAAAGAAGTAATTATAGCGGCGCTGAAGGCCTCAATCTCCAGCGCCGTTAAACCACCAGCCTGCGTAGTTTAAGAGTTGTTGGATTTAACGTGTCAAAGGAGAGTGATGATATGTCTAAAGCAAACGCAAATCAGTCCTACAGCATGGATAAGTATGCTGAGAACTGCATGAAACAAATGGAAGACATGATGTCGATGGGCAAACAGTCCAGCGACGCATGGATGAAATGTAGCTCCGTCCTTGCAAAAGGGATGGAAGACATGATGAAAACCTGCATGAGCAAAGCTCAGGTATCGAGCGAGAAAAACGCTACGGCCTGGAAATCGTTGATGGCCTGCAAGACCATTAACGAGGTTGCTGAAGCCCAAAGCCGCCTGGCGCAGGATTGCTTCGAGGAAGCCATGTCCGCATCTGCTCAGATGTCGGAAATGACTGTCAAAGTCGCCATGGAGTGCTTCGAACCGATCAATAAGCAAATGTCTGAAGCGATGAAACGCGCCCAGGACAGTATCGCCGCCTAATCAAGGTTGTGATTTTCCCAAAAAGCCCGCCTAAAGCGGGCTTTTTCTTGTTCAGAAAAGCCCTGTTTTGCTTGCGAACACATAAAGCGACTATTAAAAAGGCAGCGGCTAAAACAACCCTAACGGAGTTTCCATGTCCTCGATCGTTGCCCAACGCCTTGCCCGTATCAAACCATCGCCAACCATTGCCGTGACCACGAAAGCAGCCGAACTTAAAGCTGCCGGCCGCGATGTGATAGGCCTCGGCGCGGGCGAGCCCGACTTTGATACGCCAGACCACATCAAGGCGGCAGCCATTGAAGCCATCAACAAAGGCCAGACGAAATATACGGCTGTTGATGGTACACCAGAACTTAAGAAAGCCATCTGCGCCAAGTTCAAACGCGAGAACGGTCTTGAATACGCGCCCGATCAGGTAAGCGTCGGCACCGGTGGTAAGCAAGTACTGTATAACGCTTTCATGGCATCGCTGAATGCTGGCGATGAAGTCATTATCCCGGCACCGTACTGGGTTTCTTACCCAGATATGGTGATGATGGCCGATGGCACGCCCGTGTTCGTGCCATGCACCGCTGAAAACTTCTTCAAGATGAAGCCGGAACAGCTGGAAAAAGCAATCACACCCAAAACCAAATGGGTTATCTTCAACTCGCCGTCCAACCCCACGGGTGCTGCCTACACGAAAGATGAAATCAAAGCCCTGACGGACGTGCTTCTGAAGCACCCCCATGTCTGGGTAATGACAGACGATATGTACGAACACCTTGTATACGACGGCTTCAAATACTTCTCTGTAGCCCAAGTAGAACCAAAACTATACGAGCGTACGCTGACGACGAACGGCGTATCAAAGTCATTCGCGATGACAGGTTGGCGCATCGGCTACGCCGCAGGGCCTAAGGCGCTGATCAAGGCCATGGCATCGGTGCAGTCGCACTCAACATCCAACCCGTCTTCTATATCGCAGGCGGCGGCGCTTGCAGCCCTTAACGGTGATCTCGGCTTCCTCAAGGAGCGTAACGACGTGTTCAAAACCCGTCGCGATATGGTGGTGGACATGCTGAACAAGGCCCCCGGCATCACCTGCCACAAGCCTGAAGGCGCGTTTTACGTGTACCCAAGCTGCGCCGGTACAATTGGCAAGGTCACAGCCCAAGGCAAAGTCATTAAAAATGACGATGATTTTGCGACCTACCTGCTGGAGGAAGAGGGCGTAGCCGTAGTGCAGGGCTCGGCCTTCGGTCTCAGTCCGCACTTCCGTATCTCGTATGCGACATCAACGGAGGCCCTTAAGGAAGCCTGCACCCGCATCCAGCGCTTCTGTTCCAAACTGGCCATACAGGCAGCCGCATAAAACAAAAAAGCCGCCGAAAGGCGGCTTTTTTATCAGCTTCGGCGTGGCCTAGGCAGACGCCTATCGGGCGCAGGTAAAGCCCTTGTTTGTACTGGCGTTACGTCTCGTGCATTTAAGGGGGCCAGATGACGGCGTTTCATGGCTTCTATGAGGGCAGGGTGGCTGGACAAGCGCTGCACAACCTCGGCTAAGTTATCACCGACAACGACAAGATCATCCCCATTCAACGGGTCATGCGCCTGCGCCCACTCTTGCAACAACGGCCTAAGAGTATCCTGCTGTAGCTGAACCGTAGCATCGCGTGTGGCATCGGGCAGGTATTCTTTTTTTGTGCCGACCTCTCCAAAATCCGGGCGATAGACAACAGGCATCAGGTAAATAAGCGCCAGCATCATTTCAGGAAAAACTTGTCTGAATGGCGGATTTTACGACAGATCAGGCATATTTAACATACAGTGCACAAACTGTGAGTCACGACCTTCCCCAACGCGCACGCGTACAGTCCTTCCAACACTGTGCAAGACCTTATCAATCATGGCGCCTTTTAGACTACGGTCTGAACCGGGCTGTAAACGGATACCTACAACAAAATCCGGGCGCTCCGATTTTTCCGGATAGTATTTAAGCGCGTTTTGGACCTGCGCGTTGGTATGGGGCCCTATGAAGCTTTGCAGAAAACCTGTCATGCGCGAAACCGCATTGCTACCGAGCCCGTCCAATGAGTAGGTCGTGATGGCAAGGTTGTCTTCGATTTTCAAATGAGGTTCCGGAAGGGAGATACCAGCTTTACTGCACATCTCATGGAACTTCTCGTCTTTTTTAGAATCCCAGAAATCCCATATGGCATCGTGCGTAATGACCGTATGCAGTATGGTGAGTTTGTTCTCGCCCCTATCGATCCAGTAGAAATCAGGTACTCGCGAATATCCGCGCTGATCGAAAACTCCAAGATCGCCCTGTTTGGCGCCAATGGCAATTTGGCTATTTCCCCAAGGGATAATGTCGTGCGGCATATCTAATCCTTTTTCGTAATCTAAAAGCCTTCTTCAACCGCAAGCAAGAAAAAACTAAAACACCTTTCGAAAAAGCACGCCGCCAAATCGGCTCACAACAAGGCATCCAGAGGATATCTGCTAGAAAAGTGTATATTCAGACGGAGATTATATTACGCCCGGCGCTCAAGCACATAACGTGCAAATGCGCGCAGGATATCGGCGCGATTATCAAAGACATGTAGATGGCGGACAGCCTGCGCAACAAGCATTTCGGCGCGCATTTTTGCCTGCTCGGCCCCAAGCGTGGTTACGAAGGTGGATTTGCCTGCGGCCTCGTCCTTGCCTTTGGACTTACCGGTCTCTTTAGGGTCGCCTTCAACATCGAGGATGTCATCCGTGACCTGAAACGCAAGGCCAAGGTCAAAGGCATAGTTACGCAAAGCTTTTTTGCGCGTTTCATCCGCGCGGCCAAGCACGGCGCCTGCTTCACACGCAAAGGCCATCAGCATGCCTGTTTTCATGCGGTGCAGGCGGCTGATCTGCCCAACGTCAAAACTTTCCTTCTCGCCGATGAGGTCAAGCATCTGGCCGCCCACCATGCCGTGCATACCTGCGGCTTTGGCAAGTAAGGTCGTAAGCTCACAGCGTACGTAGGGGTCAACAGCCGTTTCAGGCTCCGCAATAACTTCAAAGGCCAATGTAAGCAGGGCATCGCCCGCGAGGATCGCCGTTGCCTCATCATATTTTTTATGAAGGGAAGGGATCCCGCGGCGCAGATCAGCATCATCCATTGCCGGTAAATCGTCGTGCGCAAGGCTGTAGCAGTGAATAAATTCGAGGGCGGCGGCCACACGTTTGGCACGCATCACATCAACGCCAAAAAGCTTGGCGGATTCAATCACCAGAAACGGCCTGATACGTTTGCCGCCTTCAAGAGTAGCGTAGCGCATAGCCTCAACCAACTTGTTTTCCGGTGTATCGTTCAGCGGCAACATCGTTTCGATGGTTGTTTTGATGCCTGAGGCGGTTTCTGCCAAAGCTTCCTGCAATTCGGGTGATGAGGCGGCGCGTGGTGAAGGCATAGCTAACCTGACTTCTATTGATCGGGGTTGAAGGGCGTTGTACCGGCGGGAGTTCCATCGGCGGAGAGATTGATTTTTTCGACCCTCAGCCGCGCATCTTTAAGGCGGGCTTCGCAGTGCTGCTTCAGGACCATTCCGCGCTCGTAGGCGGCGATAGAGTCCTCAAGCGGGGTCTGGCCGGCCTCAAGGGCGCGCACGATGCCTTCCAGCTCGGAAAGCGCGGCCTCAAAGGTCATTTTCCCAATGTTTTCAGCAGCTTTGGTCATAGGGCCCAAAGCCTAGCCTTTTGCGCATGTCAGGGCAAGGAATAAGAGTAGACGGGGTTTAAATGTGACGTCACGCGACGCGGGGCCGATCACCACTTGCGGGGGTTAGCGCCTGGCCGTAAAACCGCTCGGCCACTTTCGGCACAATAAGGCGAAACGTATCAAGATCGCGCAGCCTGTCTGCAACATCCTGACCCATGATATGCCCGCCAGAGGCGATCGCAGCGCCGTCAATCATCAGGTTGTCATGCATGTCAAAAGGCTCGAGAGATGTTTTGTTTGCGGTCTCCCGCCAGAACCCATGCTCGTCCTGCATAATCTGATGATTGAAATACCCTTGGAGTCTTTCAAAAAACAGCTTTGAAACATTACTGTAAACAAAAAGCGGCTTGCCAAGGGCCCTCATAAAGCCGATCTCAAAAGCCGTGCCCACATCTAGGCTAGGGCCATGCCAAGGTGTTGCATTGGCAATGATCGTATCGGCGCCGCGCATAATTTCCTCGTTTTTACGTGAAATTTCCATGCCCGCGCCATGAGGTGTAAAAGCAGACAGATCGACATCACCATCAAAAGGGAAGATTCCAAGCAATCCGTACTCCGCACAGATACGCTTCTTTGCAAGGCCAATCGCAAAGGCATCAGGCAGAAAGACTTCAGGGCCTGCAAGATAAACGCGGGGAGGTGCGGCGCGGCCCTTTTTCTGGGCATTGGCAGTAGCAAGCCTGAGCAGGTCGTCGTTGGTCATCGGTATCTCCCCTTACACATGACAACTAGCAAAAGGAAAATCGCGACTCAAGGGCAAGTATTTCTTGAGAATTACCACGCTTCAGACGCCGTTTTGGAGCCTCTTCAAACTTGACGCAACAAACACGGATGTTAACGATGGCGTCTAGTTTAACGGAAATGAAAGCCCCGAAGTGAAAAAAGCGCTGATATTTGGAATAACAGGCCAAGACGGATCTTATCTTGCGGAGTTATTGCTGGCAAAGGGCTACGCGGTAAGCGGCGTAACACGCCGCACCTCCGTAAACAACCGTGTAAGGCTTGCAGGCATAGCTGACAGAATCACATTGCACGAGGGCGATCTGACGGATTCAGGAAGTATCTGGAGAGCGTTATCGGCCACACAGCCGAATGAGGTCTACAACCTCGCAGCACAAAGCCATGTGCACACAAGTTTTGTGCAGCCAGAGTATACGGGCAGTGTAAACGCACTTGGCCCCGTGCGCATTCTGGAGGCCATCCGCACGCTGGATGTGGGGATAAAGTTCTATCAGGCATCAACCTCAGAGCTTTTTGGACAGGGCACGGATGACGGCAAGGCACTCAACGAAGACGCACCCATGAAGCCGGCAAGCCCTTACGGCGCGGCCAAGCTTTATGCGTACTCGATGGTCAGGCTTTATCGTGAGGCTTATGGCCTTTTCGCCTGCAATGGCATCCTTTTTAACCACGAGAGCTCAAGGCGGGGTGGTGATTTTGTAACGCTCAAAATTGCGGCCTTTGCAAAGTCGCTTAAAGAGGGCTCCTGGGATGGAAAGCCCCTTAAGCTGGGAAATCTTGAAGCGCGCCGCGATTGGGGCCACGCCCGCGACTACGTAGAAGGCATGTGGCGCATGCTGCAAAACGAATCGGCATCCGACTATGTGCTGGCAACGGGCAGGGCACTGAGCGTGCGGGAGTTTGCGGATAAGGCCCTCGCAAAAGCAGGCATAGTGCCCGTATGGTCAGAAAATGGCGCGGTTGATTCTAAAGGCAGAGTTTTGATAACCGTCGATCCAGCACTTTTCAGGCCGGTGGATGTCCAGTGCCTTTTGGGCGATAGCAGCCGCGCACAAAAACAGCTTGGTTGGAAACCAAGCTGCACAATAGAAGATCTAGTGGAGGAGATGATCGCTTAAGCAGCTTGTCTAATGACTATAACAGGCGTCATTGCAAATCCGCTCGCGCTTTGAACCGAAGGAAGTTGTTCAAAAAGGACAACAGTTTCATTAGATGTATTGGGAGCTTTGGCTGTTTTTTTCGCTCCTGATGATTTGGACATTTTTTTACTCCCAGACGTGAAAATATTTTAAAATTATGTAATCTGATGAAATTCTAGCATGACCGGAAAATACTGCAATGCACAATTTTGAGGGAAAGAAGGTCTGGGTAGCAGGGTCGCGGGGCATGGTTGGCGCGGCGCTTGTCCAGAGGCTTATGCAGGAGAGCGCACGGATCGTGCAGGATCCGCCAAGGCAGGTACTGGATCTGCGCCGTCAGGCGGATGTCGAGGGATGGATGGAGAGCAGCAGGCCGGATGTCGTATTTGTAGCGGCAGCGCGTGTTGGCGGTATCCTTGATAACGCCAATCATCCGGCAGACTTTATTGCGGATAACTTACAAATCGAAACCAATATCATCACGACCGCCGCAAAACTTGGCGTAAGCCAGCTCGTTTTTCTGGGGTCCTCCTGCATCTATCCAAAACACGCACCCCAGCCACTGAAAGAGGAATACCTGCTCACCGGCCCGCTTGAGGAGACGAACAGGGCCTACGCCATGGCAAAGCTCGCGGGTATTGAGCTTGTAAACGCCTATCGTAAACAGCATGACTGCAATTTTATGAGCGTGCTGCCCTGTAACCTCTACGGCCCCGGTGATACTTACGATATCCAGAATTCACACGTCATCCCGGCACTTATGATGCGCCTGAAAGAAGCGATCGAGAGCAAGTCTGCCGAGTTTAAAGTCTGGGGTACAGGCAAGCCGCGCCGCGAGTTCATGCATGTCAATGACTGTGCAGATGCGATCATACACGCAGCAAAAAATATCGCGAATGAATTGGTAAATATCGGCACGGGCGAAGATATCAGCATCGCTGATCTTGTGGCTATACTGACTGAAATCGCGGGCTACAAAGGGCAGATAGTTTTTGATACATCAAAACCAGATGGCACGCCCAGAAAGCTTCTCGACATCAGCCGCCTACAGGCATCAACCTGGGGGCCTCAAATCTCGCTCAAGCAGGGGCTCGAGCTTACTTGGCAGGCTTTTTCTGATCAGCCTTCACAGCGTCGTCGGGCGTAGCTTTTTTGCCTTCCATGCTCTCGGCACCGCTCTTGTTACCGCCGCGGTTGTAATCAAGCTGCGCGCGATTGAGCTGAAAACCGAGAGTAATCGTATATTGCGGGCCTAAAGCCATGTTATCGAGCGGGATGGTCTGTGTAATTTTCTCGGCATGGTCGAGGTCATCGATATTCGGCTTGAACCGCATGGCGGTCGCCATGATTTTCTTATCAATCATCTTGCCGTCAGGCGCCATGATGGCCACAAAGTAGGGGAAGGTCATGAACGCTTCGAGATCGCGGCGCCCGTCATAACGGCCTTTATCGGTGATCTTGCCCTGCATCACCATGTCGATATCGACTACGACCGAGTTAGCGGTGTAGTCGCAGCCGCCTTTGATATCGATCAGCTGCGCGCGCGCAACCAGCGCACCCGTGGGCTTACCCATTGGGTCATCGAAATAGGTAATCGATTTTGTATCCGGCAGGACTTCAACGCCCGGGCAGTCCTTTGGGGCACCCGCAGGGGCGGGCGCAGCATCCGCACGCGGTGCTGGGTTTTCAGACGGGTCCATATCAGCGACAGGCGGTGGCGGTACATCCTTTGGCTCGACATACACATCCGAAATTTTTTCCTCGCCCATAAGTGCGGCCATCTCGCGGGCTTCCTTATCGCTCGCGGAAATAGGAGCAGGCGCTGGCGCCGAGGCAGGAGTTGGAGTGGCCGCAGCCTTTTTGGCAGGCGTATCGGCGGAATCCCAGAGAGAAGAGCATCCCCCCAAAGCCAAAATGGAAACACTGGCAGCAAGAAGAACGTATGTGCGCATGACCTAAACCCTTCACGAATGGAAAAAGTACCGGACAGAATCATCCGTGGCATTTTCTGAAAGTGTGCCTTATCTTGCGCCCATGGACAAGACGGACCTCAAGATACTCTTAGCAGCCCCTCGCGGATTTTGTGCGGGGGTCGATCGTGCCATACAAATCGTCGAGAAAGCCTTGGCGCAATTCGGCGCTCCGGTTTATGTCCGTCATGAAATTGTTCATAATAAATATGTTGTGGATGGGCTACGCAACAAAGGCGCTGTCTTTGTGGAAGAACTTTCAGAGATACCCGAATCGCACGCCGATCGCCCGGTCATTTTCTCGGCCCACGGGGTCGCAAAGGCCGTGCATGAGGAGGCGCAGCACAGAAACATGTTTGCGATCGACGCAACCTGCCCGCTGGTAACCAAGGTCCATAACGAAGCCCAGCGCCACGCAAAAGAGGGCAGGCAGGTGATACTGGTCGGCCACGAGGGACATCCAGAAGTATTCGGCACAATGGGCCAACTGCCGGAGGGCATGGTGCTTCTGGTGGAAAATGTAAATGACGTCGAGGGTCTGACTGTTCAGGACCCAGAAAAACTCGCTTACGCAACACAGACCACCCTTTCGGTTGATGATACGGCGCAGGTAGTTGAGGCGTTGAAGCGCAAATTCCCAAAGATCATGGGCCCTGGTCGCGAGGATATCTGCTACGCCACCACAAACCGTCAGGAATCGGTAAAAGCCATCGCAGAAAAAATCGATTGCCTGCTGGTGATCGGCGCACCCAACTCATCCAACTCTAACCGCCTCGTTGAAGTGGCGCTCAATTACGGCTGCCCCAAGGCCACTCTCATCCAGCGCGCGACCGACATTGATTGGGCGTGGGTAGGTGCTGCAAAGACGGTGGGGCTCACGGCAGGCGCCTCGGCCCCGGAAGTTCTGGTGGATGAAGTAGTCGATGCCTTTAGGGGCCGATACAACGTGACGGTCGAAATAGTAACAATCCGTGAGGAAAACGTAACCTTCCGCCTTCCCCGAAGCCTTGAAGCCGCATAAAAAGGTTCATGGCTGTCTACACGCACGTCACCGCAGATGAAGTATCGGATTATCTGAAAAGCTACGCCCTCGGCACGTACCGTGCGCATGAGGGCATTACGCAGGGCGTCGAAAATACAAACTACCATCTGCATACCAGCAGCGGTCGATACATCCTGACCATTTTTGAAAAACGTATCCGGCGTGAGGACTTGCCTTTCGTATTCGGTTTTACAGCTCATCTGAAAGCCTCCGGCATCAATGTACCTGATGCTTACTCCGACAAAACGGGCAATATCATTGGCACGCTGGGCGGCAAGCCGGCGGCGGTAATACGGTATTTGGATGGCGCAGGCGTCAAGGATCAGGATATAACGCCGGACCACTGCGCCCAGTTGGGAGAGACGCTGGCCCGCATGCATCTTTCGGCGCAAAGCTTTGCGGGCGGGCGTGAAAACCCCGTCAATCATACGGTCTGGAAAAAACTGCTGAAAGAAGCCCTGCCAAAAACAGAAATTTTGGACGAGGCAAGCCAGCAGGCAATTGAGAAAACATTCAAGGATTACCTTGCAATTGAGCAGTCTTCGCTGCCCTTTGCAGCCATCCATGCCGACGCTTTTCCGGATAACGTTTTTTTTGAAGGGCCTCGCCTAAGCGGCGTTATCGATTTTTACTTTGCCTGCACGGATACGTTTGCCTACGACGCAGCCATGACCCTCAATGCGTGGTGTTTTACGACGGATGGTGTTCTTGTGCCCCAAAGGCTGGAGGCATTTACAAATGCCTATGAGAGTGTCCGTCCATTGATGCAGGTGGAAAAGGATGCCTTTGGCGCACTGCGCCGCGCGGCGGCCCTCCGGATTCTTTCAACCCGCCTTTACGACTGGGTGTTTACGCCAACTGACGCCAACGTGGTCAAAAAAGACCCCATCGAATACCTTAAAAAACTAAAGGCGGACGTAACATGGCCGTAAAAATTTATACGGACGGCGCGTGCTCCGGTAACCCCGGCCCAGGTGGGTGGGGAGCCGTTTTGCAGTATAACGGCACGGAAAAAGAACTTTCCGGCGGAGAATCGCTGACCACCAACAATCGTATGGAGCTAATGGCGGTGATCGAATCTCTGAACGTGCTGAAACGCCCATGCGAGATAAATCTTTATACGGATAGTAAGTACGTAATGGATGGCATAACAAAATATATGGCCAACTGGCAAAACAACGGCTGGCGCACCGCCGATAAAAAAGAAGTTAAAAACAAAGACCTCTGGGAAAAACTTGTGGAAGCGCTTGAAAGACATCAGGTCAAATGGCATTGGGTCAAAGGCCATGCCGGCCATCCCGAGAACGAACGGGCCGATGCGCTAGCTCGCGCGGGCATCCCTAAACCGTAAAACTTATCCACAACGATCTCGCGACAAACGGGCGGGATTCAGATTCCGTTAACGACTCCGGCGCAACCTTTCCTCATAGGCGCAATCATTGTGCCTTGAAAAAACAGGGAGGTACGCCATGAGTGAAACATTCGTTACCACCACCCCGATAAGAACAAGCCGTCAGGCCACCCGCATCATACTGCCTTGCCAGCCTGAAAATGCCGGCAAGATAGAACGCGAAATCCACCTCGCGTTTTTTAAATCTTTCAGAGAGGGGCCACATCGTCGCATGGAGACGCGGATTTTAACCGCTATCCACCGCGCAGCCGATGTCACGGATAACTCTGACGCTTATGTAAGCCGCGTACTCGTAGATATGGGGCTTATGGCCCCGCGTCTCGCCTACCCGGGGGATTTTCTGGATCATGTGGACGCAACTCTCCTGAGAGACAGGCCTTTGCGCACCGTGCCGCCATCCTATCTGGCCCTAACCGCCCATTGGAGCGCGATAGGCGAAGACGGCTACGCCCTTCAGGAAAGAGCGGAAGGTCCAGAGAAGCGCCTGTACAGTTTTTTAACCACGGCCTGACTTTCCTTTGGGCGCAAATATGCTACCTTGGGGCGTAAGATTAATTCGCCCGATTGGAACCAATGCCCTACGACTTTAGCAAGCTCAGTGTACTCGTGGTCGAGGACTCGGCTCCCATGCTGGAAGTGGTCGTGAATGCGCTCAAACTTTTGGGTGTCGGGCATGTGTATCAGGCCCGTAACGGTGAAAGCGGATTCCAGCAGTTTATAAAAATTCGCCCCGATATCGTTCTCACAGACTGGGAGATGGAACCCGTTGACGGGCTTGAACTCATAAAATGGATCCGGCGGGACAGCATGTCCCCGAAAAGGACTGTCCCCGTCATCATCATGACCGGTTACGCGGCCTCAATGCGCGTGGCCGAAGCCCGCGACAAGGGTGTCACCGAATTTTTGGTCAAACCTTTTACAGCCAACGAACTTGCGCGGCGCATCGCCTATGTGATCGACAGTCCGCGCGACTTCGTCGAAACACGCGAGTTTTTCGGGCCGGACCGCAGAAGGCGCAGAAGCCAGGATTACGAAGGCCCGGAACGCAGGAAGGAAGACTAACCAATGGTCGGCAAGGACAAATACGGGTTCCGCGAATCATTTCCGCGCTTTTACAAGGCAGATTACGAACTCCAGAAAAAAGTGGGCACGGGCAACCTGGATCCGAATTCTGTCGCCAAGGTCCAGCAATTTCTGGATAGCGTACAGACCGATATAGGCCCGCAGCTGCGCGAGTATCTGGACGAAATCGAAAACACACTCAAAGATGCACGCGCGCTAAGCTACGGGCGTGAGGAGTTTTTACCAAAAATCACAAAACCTCTCATGAACACCAAAGCGACATCCGGCATGTTTCAGGAGATGATGGTTTGCCGTGTTAGCTCTTTTGTTCTGACTTTTATCGAGGATGTCCGGAAGTTTGATAACGACGTTGCCGATATTATCGGCGCTTACATCAAGGTAGCCCGGATGTTGCTGGATTTAAAAATTAAAGACGAAACAAACCCTCACGGACAGAGCTTCCTCACGGAAATCAGAAACGCCTGCAAACGCTACTACGACAAGCAGTCAAGCGCCGTCAAAGGCTAATCGCATCAGTTGTTAAAGCGCCGTTCATCGACGATGGGTTTCATCCGCTGGCCGTTACGCTCCATGGGTTGAGCAGTTTCGCCACTACCAAAAATGCGTGTGAAAACACCTGAAAGCCCTTCAGAAGCAAAAGCCGATCCAAACGACATTTCATAAGGGTCGGCATCAGTCATGGCGACGATCGGGCGCCCCTCCTGAGCGGTTTTAATGACCTGCCGGAAGATTTCGGCAGGGGCGTTGCCGCCGTATTGCTTGCGCATCTGGGTATTGTCGTCATGGCCAACCCATACGGCTGCAACAGCGGTACCAGACATGCCAACAAACCACGTATCCCGATAATCGGATGATGTGCCTGTTTTACCCGCAACGGGGAAACCCGGATAAGCACGCCCGCCCGTACCGCGTGTTACGACTTCCTGCATCATGGCAATTAGGCGTCGGCAGGCGTCACCATCAATGACAGGCGGCTGTGGTTGCGCCTCGTGCTTGTAAAGGACATCGTTCTCGGAGTCTCGAATGCTCACGATGCCGTAGGGTTCGGTCGGGATTCCATAGTTGGCAATTGTTGCGTAAGCCTGTGCCATTTCAATGACGCTGACCTCGGCTGTGCCAAGGGCTGCACTGTAATTGGGAACAATTTCTCCCTTAATTCCGGCGCGGTGCGCAACATCGATGACGGCGTCGATTCCCACTTCAACGGCCATGCGCACCGCAGCCGTGTTAAGAGAAAGTGCCATAGCTGAGCTAAGCGGGACGAGCCCGTAATACTGACCGTCATGGTTGGCAGGCGCATAACTTCCAAGCTGGATCGGCGCGTCTTCAATAGGGTCACCTGGCCTCCAGCCCTTTTCAAGAGCCGCCAGATACACAAAAGGCTTGAAGGATGAACCGGGTTGGCGCAAAGCCTGAGTAGCCCGGTTAAACTGGCTTTCTCGGTAGTTGGTGCCGCCGATCATGGCACGTACCGCGCCGTCACGTTCAAGCACTACGACGGCTCCCTGTGGCTTACGTTTGGCATCCTTGAAAAATGTATCGATGGAGCTGCGCACGGCCTCCTGCGCTACGCGCTCAAGCTTATGATCAAGCGTGGTCACGATGGTAAGGTCAGCCCCGGAAATACCGATCAGCTCGTTGGCACGGTCAAGCACCCAGTCAGCAAAATAACGACTTCCGTCATTGTTACTACGCAAAGAAAAAGGTTTACGTGGCGGCGTTGGCTTGCCGCTATTTTTGTCTTCTTCCTCTTTTTTGACGTCGATGAACCCCGATGACTCCATGGCGGTCAGAACCATGTTCATACGCTCGATTGCGCGATCAGGATTAACCTCGGGGCTGAGGCGGGAAGGGGCTTTGAGAAGGCCGGCAAGCATAGCCGCTTCCTCAAGGGTCAGGCGCTCGGGTGTCTTATCAAAGTAGACACGCGAGGCGGCGTCAATACCGTAGGCCCCCGCCCCGAAATAAACGCGGTTGAGATAAGACGTTAAAATTTCTTCCTTCGTATATTTGATCTCAAGCCACACAGCCAGAATAGCCTCCTGAATTTTACGCTTGAGCGTACGGTCAGGTTTTAAAAAAAGATTTTTGGCCAATTGCTGCGTGATGGTGGAGCCGCCCTGAACAATACGCCCTTGCCGCCAGTTCATGACGGCAGCGCGCAAAAGGCCGATGGGATCAACACCGAGATGGTAGTAGAAGCGGCGGTCTTCAATCGCAAGAACAGCGTTCCCGACATAAGGTGGCAGGTCTTGAACTTTGACTCGTTTTCCGCTGCTTTCGCCGTAATTGGCTAAAACGGTCTGGCCGTCATTTGCCAGCACCACGACCGAGCGTTTGCGCTCGAAGTTCGATTTGCGTGTAAGCTCAATAAGGTCTTTGCCGTACCAAAGAACAACACCGCCTACGACAATGCCGCCCCAGATAGCCAAAACGAACATCCAGCGGAAGAACGCGCCAAAGAACCCCGATTTTCGAGAGGCATCATCAAAGTCGTCGTGGCGTTTGCGCTTGGCCATAAGGTTCAGTGTTTGTTATTGTATTTCAATCCATTATTCAAGACGAAGGGCGTAGCAATGATCCATATTCCAGCATCACGTATCGCCATAGCCTTGGGACTTTGGGGGCTTGTTCCTTTTATTGTGCCCGCAGTCTGTCTCTGGCTTGTGGCACCCTCATGGCAGGATGCCTTTGCCCGTGCTTTGGTGGCGTATGGGGCGGTTATCCTGTCATTTTTAGGCGGTATGCACTGGGGCTCGGCCGTCGAGGGCAGCGATGAGCCTAAAAAAATAGAGCGTTACGTTTATGCCGTATGCCCGTCGCTACTGGCTGTGGTGGCTCTTATGTGCCCGCCTGATAAAGGGCTGTTTTTGTTGTTTTTAGGGTTGATGGCTGCGTTTTTTGTAGATCGCCGTGTCTATGCATCGACAAAATGGTTCGTGATACTGCGCGCCGTGCTGACGGCTGTAGCGACGCTCTGCCTTTACGCGGGGTACAAAGCCTTACAGCATTAACCAGCTTGCAAGACCAAGGAAGGTAAAGAACCCGACAACATCCGTAACCGTCGTCAGGAAGACGGCTGAGGCAAGCGCGGGGTCAACCTTAACCCTTTCCAAAAGTAGCGGAATAAGAATACCGAAAAGCCCCGCTGCCACCAGATTTACAATCATCGCAAGCCCGATAACAACGCCCAGCATCTGGCTATCAAACCAGTAGGCGGCGGCAACGCCCGTAATGAGAGCGAAGGCAAATCCGTTGAGGAATCCGACCGCTGTTTCTTTAAAAATTGTTCGCAGCATGTTGGTTTTTGAAAGTTCTTTCATGGCAAGGGCCCTCACGGCTACAGTCAGGGTCTGCGTACCGGCGTTTCCGCCCATGCCGGCTACAATAGGCATAAGGACAGCCAGTGCCACGATCTGCTGCAAAGTCGCTTCAAATAGTCCCACAACGCTCGATGCCAGAAAAGCCGTCCCGAGGTTGATACCCAGCCACCAGAAACGGGATGCTGCAGTAGGCAAAATGCTGCGGTGGAGGTCAGAGCTGTCAACCCCGCCAAGGCGCATGATGTCTTCCTGAGCTTCTTCGGCCACAACCTCGACCACGTCATCAACCGTAATAACGCCGATAATCCGGTCGTTAGCGTCAACGATAGGCGCGGATGTCAGCCCCTCGCGGCGGAAGAGGCGCGCAACTTCCTCCTGATCCGTATCGGCGGGGATAGGGTGAATTTCCGTTAGTGCTAGATCTTCGATTTTCACCGATCGTTTGGAGCGCAAAATCCGGTCGAGCGGAATTTCGCCGACAACGTGATAGAGCGGGTCAATGACGAAAACGACAGTGAAGTGGTCGGGCAATTCTTCGCCGCCGGCTTCGCGCATGTAATCAATGGTTTTGCCAACAGTCCAGAAACGGGGTATGGCCACAAAATCGCGGCTCATCCGGCGGCCTGCTGATTCTTCAGGATAGGTCAGACCCTCTTCAACCGCCGCACGGTCCGAGGCAGAAAGCTTGAGCAGAATCTGTTTCTGGAAACTTGGTGACAGATCCTCGATCAGGGCTACGGCGTCATCGCTCTCCAGTGTCGCAAGCATGGAGGCAACGCGTGCAGGGGTCATGCCTTCAATGGTTTGGCGTGCAAGCTCAGGCGCAAGCCAGGAGAAAACATCTGCCGTAAAAATATGCGGGAAACGGTCAATGAGGAACGCGCGGTCATCCCCCCCGATTTTGGACAGAAGGTCGCCACGGTCTGCGGCATTGAGATCAGCAAGAATAAGGCGCACGTCTTCCTCACGCCCGTCATCAAGGGCGGTCAGGATGTCGTCAATCATCTCATCAGAAAGTGCGGCCTCAACGACCACATCTGTATCGGGAGCCTCAGGATCTTTGAAAAGGCTCTCTTGCTTTACATCTTCGAGTGCTGACGGCTCACGGGTGTGCGCGTCCGTATTCATGCCTTTCCTTTATACGCAAAGCCATGGGCATGGCTAGTAAAGAAATAGGGCACCTAAGACTTACTGGCTGAAAATTGGTGCGTCCTGCCCGGCCATCACTTGCGCGCCAACTGCACCAAGTGCGGCAATGTTTACAAGGCCGCGTGGTGTGGCGGCCGATGTAACAATATGGACAGGCTTGGCAACACCAAGAAGGAAAGGCCCAACTGGCGTACCTTCCGACATGATTTTGACCGCGTTATAGGTGATGTTTGCGGCCTCGACAGTGGGGAACACCAGCAAGTTGGCAACACCCTTGAGGCGCGAATTCGGCATCACGATTTTGCGTATGTCTTCGGATAACGCGGCATCCGCGTGCATCTCGCCGTCAACTTCAAGGCCCGGTTCACGGGCATGAAGCTCGGCTACCGCCTGCCGCATTTTAATAGCGCTCGGATGATTGTGCGTTCCGAAATTGGAATGTGAAACCATGGCAATTTTAGGCTCAATGCCAAAGCGGCGCATTTCATCTGCGGCAAGGCGCGTCATTTCAACGATCTGGGAAACGCTAGGATTCGGGTTTACGTGCGTGTCGCAGAAAAACACGGTGTGCTTCTGCGTAATAAGCCCGACGCAGGCCGCAGCCGTTTCGGCACCGGGTCTGAGACCGATGATATCCTGAACATGTTTCAGGTGGTCATGGTACTGTCCGATAACACCGCAGATCATGGAATCTGCTTCATTACGCTGAACCATGATAGAGGCAATGGCAGTCGGGTTAGTGCGTACGACAAGCTTGGCAACAGAAGGGGCTATGCCCTTACGCTGCATTACGTGATGGTAGTGGGTCCAGTAATCACGGTAGCGCGGGTCGTTTTCAGGGTCGACCAGGTCAAAATCACGCCCCATCTGTAGGCGCAGGCGCAGCTTTTTGATACGGACATCGACCACTTTTTCGCGGCCGATCAAAATGGGCCGCGCCAGCTTTTCATCGACAAGCGTTTGTGCCGCCATCAATACGCGGTCTTCCTCACCTTCAGCGAAGGCAATTTTTTTGGTTTCTTTTTTGGACGCGGTAAACAAAGACCGCATAACCATGTTGGAGCGGTAATAGTGCTGCGTAAGCCTGTCACGGTATGATTCCCAATCCGTAATCGGACGGGCGGCAACCCCTGTATCCATGGCCGCTTTTGCTACAGCGATCGGGATGTTGACGATAAGCCGCGGGTCAAACGGTTTAGGGATAAGATAGTCCGGCCCGAAGGTCAGGTTTTCGGCCCCGTAAATGGCCGTTACTTCGTGCGTTGCTTCCTCCATGGCCAAATCGGCAATCGCGCGCACACACGCAACCTTCATCTCTTCGTTTATCGCGGTTGCGCCCACATCCAAAGCCCCACGGAACAGGAAGGGGAAGCAAAGAACGTTGTTGACCTGATTGGGATAATCCGAGCGACCGGTGCACACAATCGCATCCGGCTTAAATTGCGCCACTTCTTCCGGCATGATTTCAGGGGTCGGGTTGGCAAGCGCCATCACAAGCGGGGCCTTTGCCATGGTTTTTACAAGATCGCCCTTCAAAACGCCGGGGCCTGATAGGCCCAAAAACACATCGGCATCGGCAATCGCATCAGCAAGGGACCGCGCGTTGGTTTCCACGGCAAATTCTTCCTTGTATTTATCCATGCCTTCTTTGCGGCCTTTATAGATGACGCCGTTTTTATCGGTCACGGTGATGTTGGATTTGGGCAGGCCCAACTGCACAAGCATCTTGAGGCAGGCAAGCGATGATGCGCCGGCACCGGACGCCACCAAACGTATTTCTTCCATCTTGCGACCGGACATACGGATCCAGTTGGTGAAGGCCGCGCCAACAATAATGGCCGTACCATGCTGGTCGTCATGGAAAACGGGGATTTTCATGCGTTCGCGCAGGCGGCGTTCAATTTCAAAACATTCTGGCGCCTTGAAGTCTTCAAGATTGATCCCGCCAAAGGTGGGCTCAAGCGATGCAATGATGTCCACGCATTTATCGACATCCGTTTCATCAATCTCGATGTCATAGGAATCAATATCGGCAAACTTTTTGAATAGGGCTGATTTGCCTTCCATCACCGGCTTACTGGCTAGCGCGCCGATGTTCCCAAGACCCAAAACAGCCGTGCCGTTGGAGATAACCGCAACGATGTTTCCGCGGCTTGTGTAGTCAAGGGCGAGAAGGGGGTTTTCTGCAATCGCCTCGCACGCGGCGGCAACGCCAGGTGAGTAGGCGAGAGAAAGGTCCCGCTGCGTCGTCATCGGTTTTGTAACATGGATCGCAAGTTTCCCCGGTGTGGGTTTCTTGTGATACTCGAGAGCGGCATCGTGCAGAGATTGTTCCATAAGGTACCCGAAAAGGCATAAGATGTTTTAGTGTAATGGTGCGGTCAAGAAGACTCGAACTTCCACGGGTTACCCCGCTACCACCTCAAGGTAGTGCGTCTACCAATTCCGCCATGACCGCGAATTACACCGGATTTGCGCTGGATAACTAGCAAATCCGCCGTATGGTGGCAACACGAATACACAATGCAGCGCACCATGAAAAGAGAAATTTTTTAAAGGCGCGGTGGCGCGGGTCTGCGCCCGGTAAAAACGTGGAGTTTTGCGCTGCTGGCGCCTCCGGAGTTGGCGGCAGCCAGAGGCACGGCAAGGTCGGGGACTTTTGTGGAAAGTCTATCAAAAAGCCCCTTAAAGTGCCGAGCCATGGCTGTATCGCTCTGTGCAAGCAGGGGCCCATAAGGCGCAACTTCACGAAGGAGAGGGTAAAGCGTCTGTGTGGTTTCAACTTCCAGAGCGCGCTCGCATAAATGGACGGCATGAAGCTCGCTCACGAGGCGTGTGGCAGGGCTCATGGCCTTATACTGTGTGCTGTTTAGAGCACCGTTGGCATGAAAATGCGCGGCTTCAAGATAAATGCCTCTGGCCTCATCCATGAAGGGTCTAAAATCACCGATCGAAAGAATTCTATGAGCGCGCGGAAAATATCCATCCTCGGAAGGCAAGGCGCGCATGGCAATCGCGCACAAAAGCGGGTCAGACAATTCGTTGATATTTACAAAATCGGGCGCGCCGTGCTCGGAAGCCGTATCAAGGTACAGGGCAAGATTGGCAAGCGCGATCGAACGGCTGACATCGCCCTCATTAAGTGCTTTCCGGCCATGCTCTATATTCTCGGGAGAGAGGCTGAGACTGACAAAGTAGCGAAAAACATGGTGGCGATCGCAATCGATACCACAGTCCTCAAGAGCCGCACGGACGAGGCTGTAAATGGAATCTGAATCGTTAAATAGGCTGACGGCTTTTTGTCTCATAAGTCGTCTTATGAACAAACATTATGTCAAAATCAAGTTTTTACGAGGCGCCTATGCTCATCACGCCTGTATCGCGACATGGGGATAACAACGCCGCCACCTTGAGGTTCACCGGGTTTACTGCGCGGAGCAACCTTACTTTTGTCCTGCATGTCGGCATCGATAAGCCCAACGATGGAGTGATAGCGGTTGCACATGGCGCTCTCGATCGCCCCCATCAAAAGCCTGTAGCGGTTGACGCCGTTCATCATCAGAGATTTATCGACAAGCGTCAGTTTTGTACTTTTGTCCGATATTTTTAAAAGTGTACGGCGCGCCACATCAAGGGCATGGAGCTGCACAAGAAACTGCGCATCCGGCCCGGCGCTCCGATAGGCTCTGACGGAGGGGATAGGTTCGTCATTCACACGCCTGAACCCGGAGTAGACGTGCTTGAGATTGGCAAGAAACCCCTCGGCCTCGGGATATTTTGAAAGCATCGCGGTTCCTTTAAGACCCAGATCAGGTGTGTCGCGCATGGCAATAGCAGTTAAAAGTTCCTCAGAAAGCGGACGGGAGGGGTTTGCAAAGTTGGATGCCTCAAGGACAGCGCGAACAATGTTCTCAAGGCGCGGGGTAATGGCATCATCATGGGCACGGGCACGGTTGCCATCCCCATCCATTCCAAGGGTTTCCGAAAAACTGAACAGCAGAAAGCTGTATAAATTTTTAAAATTCTCAGGTGCAAGCCTCATCGAGGTGAACGCTTCATTGACGCGGTCACGGACGCTCGGTACGGCTACAAAAGAAAAAGTCATAGCACAGCCTATTTAATGATTATGAAAAAATCAAATTCTGCCTCAGTTGAATGGAAAGTAAGCACCGAGCCCGTCACATATCAAGTGGCGCTGCAAGAAATGGAATCCCGCGTGGATGCTATTGCCAAAGAAGGTTTGGCCGAATGCGTCTGGTTGCTCGAGCATCCGCCTTTGTATACAGGCGGCACATCCGCAAGGCCCGAAGACCTGCTTGAAAAACGATTTCCTGTATTTGAAACGGGCAGGGGCGGCGAGTACACGTATCATGGCCCCGGCCAGCGCGTGGCTTACGTCATGCTCAATCTTAAAAACAGACAATCAGAGCCCGATATAAAAAAATATGTCTGGCAACTGGAGGAGATGATCATCCGTGCTTTGGCGCTTCTGGGTGTGAAGGGCGAGCGGCGAGCAGGCCGCGTGGGTATCTGGGTTGTAACGAGCGACACGGAAAAGAAAATCGCTGCGATCGGCGTGCGCGTGCGTCACTGGGTCACGTATCATGGTATTGCAATCAACAACACGCCTGACCTCACACATTTTGACGGCATTGTGCCTTGCGGCGTGCACGAATACGGCGTGACCTCCCTGAAAGATCAGGGATTGAACATTTCGATGTCTCAGCTTGATGCGGCTCTAGCATCGGCATTTGAGGCCGTATTCGGCAATTGAGAACGTGCAAAAATGGCAGCCTCTGCCATGACCGTTTCAATGACGCCCTGTAGCCGCAAAAATTTATCACGATCAAGGGTAATGAGATCATGCTTCAGATACAGCCCTTTGCTGATTTCAATTTGCAGGCTCTCCTGCCGGTTGTCGGGGCGGCCAATGGTTTTGGTAAGCTGCGCTCCCTTGTAAGGCTTGTTGCGCGTGACCTTGAGGCCGGCATTCACAAAAGCATTTTCAACCACATCCACAAAGCCGCGCCCACAGCTGCGGCCATCCAGATCACCTAAAACCACATCGAAAGCCCCGTTATTGGTTGTAGGAGGCATTGAATGCATATTGAGATGCCATACTGAGCCAAAACGCTCACGGATACGTGTGACTTCACGTTCAAGCGCGGCATAGTAGGGCCAGTAATAGGTGTTGATACGCGCTTCAATAGAGTCCGGATCAGGCAAACGGTCATAAATCATAACATCACCGGCGTAGGTCCATATAAGCCCTGTACCGCGCTGGCTGTTAAGGCTCGGTTTCAGGGCAAAATCGCCGAGTTGCCTCTGCGGCACTAATTGTTCCGAAATATCGTCATAGGCACGATTGAGATCAATGTAACTACGCGGCATTTCAGCCTGCACAACCGTAAATCCTTTGTGGGGCAGGCCCGATAACAGAAGGTCCATAAACCGGTCTTCATAAACCTGGAGCGCTTCCCTCTGGCAGGCATGGTTAAAGTCGGCAGGGTAAGTGCGCCCGCTATGCGGGCTGTCAATCAGCACCGGCACCGCTTTCGCCTGACGGGGGTGGTAAACGCGCAAGACGCCGTTGATGTGCATCAAATACCCTCTTAACAACCCGTGTTACCCATGGTTATCTCAGGCAACCAAAAAACCAAAGGGACAAGTTATGCACGATTTAAAAGACATCCGTAGCAATCCGCAAGCCTTCGATGCCGCCATGGCACGTCGCGGTCTGCCTGCGCAGTCCCCGGCCATCCTCGCTCTCGATGAAAAGCGCCGCAGCCTGCAAACGCAGTTGCAGGACATTCAGTCTCAAAGAAACGAGAAATCTAAACTCATCGGCCAGATGAAGGCAAAAAAGGAAAATGCGGATAGCGTCATGGCCGAAGTCGCTGCCATGAAAGACAAAATGGCCGAGCTAGAAGCCGCTGAAAAAGCGGTAGGTGATGAGTTGACGGACCTGCTCTCCAACATCCCCAACGTGCAGGACCCGGGCATTCCGGACGGCAAAAGCGAGGATGACAACGTTGAAATCCGCCGCGTGGGTGAACCCAATCACAAGAATACCAAAAAGCTCGACCACGTCGCGATCGGCGAGGCCCTTGGCCTCATGGATTTCGACACCGCCGCCAAAATTTCAGGCGCGCGTTTTGTCATCATGAAGGGGGCTCTCGCCCGCCTAGAGCGCGCGCTCGGCCAGTTCATGCTCGATGTTCATACGGGTGAGCATGGTTACAGCGAAATCTCGGGGCCTATCTTGGTTAATTCGCAAACCATGTACGGCACAGGCCAGCTGCCGAAGTTTCGTGACGACCAGTTTCAAACCACGCGGGGTGATTGGCTGATACCAACCGCCGAAGTCAGTATGACCAACCTGGTCGCAGACAGCATTGTGGATGAGGCTTCGCTGCCACTGCGCTTTACCGCCTGTACCCCCTGCTTCAGGCAGGAAGCGGGCGCGGCAGGTAAAGATACAAAGGGCATGATCCGCCAGCACCAGTTTTACAAAGTGGAATTGGTGAGCATCACGAAACCAGATCAGTCGGAGGCCGAGCACGAGCGCATGACGAAATGCGCCGAAACCATCCTGACCAGACTTGGTCTGCCCTTCCGGACCATCGTACTCTGCACGGGTGATGCGGGTTTTGGCTCACGCAAGACTTACGATATCGAGGTCTGGCTGCCGGGGCAGGACAGGTACCGCGAAATCTCCAGCTGCTCGAACTGCTGGGATTTTCAGGCCCGTCGCATGAAGGCTCGCACCAAGGTGGGTGGCGAAAACGTGTTTGTTCATACCCTCAACGGGTCGGGTGTCGCTGTTGGCCGTGCGCTTATAGCAGTGCTCGAGAATTACTGGGATGATGCCCAACAAGCCGTGATCATTCCTGATGTACTTAAACCCTATATGGGCGGACTTACAAAAATTTCTAAGTAACTGGCGGCCTACGCCGGCGTTTGGTGCCACCTGATGGCGGCGGTGTCCGTCGTGGGCTTGCGGCATCGGGTTTGGCTGCGCCCTGGGGCTTTGGGCCCGAGGTATCGGCAGCCGTAAAACGGGTGCGGGCAGGCACAGGAAGCACAACACGTGTCCGTGATACAGGGATCGAGGCAGGCGGCAAGCGCCTTTCAGGCGGAGACGGACGTACCACAGCGCGAGGTTTTTGCGAGACAGGCTTCTGACGCAAGTCGGTCATAAACGCCATCAGCCGGCTTATAGACGGCAAGCGCAGCTTATTTAACTTGAGCGCTGGCATCGACCAGACAGGCATTTTAAAATTCATGAGGCCCGCGGCAATGCGGTCTGCCGTACCGCCTGTTAAACGTCCGGCAATCGCACCAGCCATCACGCCAACAACGCCGCCGATGGTAGCGCCTGCTCCTGCAGCAAATCCAAGAAAACCGGCATTGATGGCATAGAAAAACCCTGTGGAAGCAAGCGTGCTTGAAAAAAGCGCAACCGTCAGTGAAGGCACGGCCAGTGCCGCAAAGGCCGCACCACCAAGCAGGACAGGGGCCGCCAAAAGCACGCCAAGTTTTTTAGGTATCCTGAAACCGTTGCTGACAAGCGCCGTTACGGCCGTGGCCGCAGCTACAGGTACATATCCAAAGAGGTAGAGGGCGGTCGCACCCTCAATGCCAAGGCTGGCACCAAAAAGGGAAGGCAGTAGAAAAGGCCCTCCAATGGCTAGGGCCCCGATAAGTGCCCCGACCATCCCCAAAAATACTGCGCCTTTGCGGGCGTAGGGCAGTGACCGAGAGCGAGGGGCGGCTTGAGGCATCAGCAGAAAATACTACGACAATTTAAATATGAAAAGTTTTTGTTTTTATAAGCAGGCAAGACAGCACTTGAGGTCCGGACTCGATAGGGTCAGAATAGAGAAAGCGATTCGCTAGATTCCATCTCAAAAAGATCCATGAACTCATTGTACGCAAACAAAATTCGTTTAATTATGCACCTCCGTCGTCACGGGATAACCGAGACGAGCGTCCTGAGTGCTATTGAACGCATCCCGCGGGAAGAATTCGTGCCGGACATGTTCCACGACCAAGCCTATGAGGACAGGGCTTTGCCAATCGGCCTGGGCCAGACCATCTCGCAGCCGCTTGTGGTCGCAACCATGTCGCAGGCGCTGGAACTCAATGATCGCATGAAGGTTCTGGAAATCGGCACGGGATCTGGTTATCAGGCCGCCATCCTTTCGCGCCTCTGCCGCCGCGTCTATTCTATGGAACGCCATAAACCGCTTCTGGATATCGCTGAAGAACGTTTCAAACGTATGAATATCCGCAACATTACAACGCTGGTAGGTGACGGCATGAAGGGGTGGCCCGTGCAGGCCCCGTTTGACCGTATAATCGTGACGGCAGCTGCCAAGGGTGAAGTGCCGCGCGAGCTGCTCTATCAGCTCTCAATTGGCGGAGTCATGGTGGTGCCAGAGGGGCCGGATGGCACCGCTCAAAATCTCATCAAATACATCCGTGTGGCCGAGCATGAGTTTACCGCGCAGGAACTGCTGCCCGTGCGTTTTGTACCTTTGCTTCCTGATGTCGCATCCGAGTCCATGGACATGGAGCCCGACCTCAACAAACTTCTGGCATGGGCATAAGGCTACCATCGCTGCTGCTGGTGACCTGCATGCTGGCCGCCTGTTCTAATCAGGCTGGAGCGCCGCGAGATATACCTGTCTACGATCTCAAGTTTGAAGCACGTTCAAGCGGCACAGCCCTTGTGGCTGAGGGCGATACGCTGGGCCAGATCGCCAATCGCTACGCTCTCACGCTCAACGACATCATCCGCGCCAATATGATATCGGGCACACAGGTAATGGCAGGCCAACGCCTGCTGCTGCCGCCGCCGCGCACCTATACCGTACAGTCAGGCGATACGATCGACCGTATCGCCCGCATGTTCGATACCGATATGGAGACTCTGGCAACGGCAAACAATCTCTACCCGCCCTATGCCCTGCAATTCGGGCAGATGCTGCAAATCCCGCAAGATCAACAGCATGAACCCATAAAAACCGGCGATTTGCGTGGGCCAAGCACGCCCGCCTACGACAGCATTGAAACCCAGCCGCTGGATAGTTATAAGCCTCAACCTGATAAATCGGTCATGGCCGAGCCTTTGCAACCGGCTCCGGTGCGCAACACTATCCCCACCATCCCCACTAACAGATTTGCGAGGCCGCTCGATGGAAATGTCGTTTCCGGCTTCGGCCCCAAGGCCGGAGGCATGTACAACGACGGCATCAACATAGCAGCCAAGGCCGGCACGCCCGTATCGGCGGCGCAAAACGGTATAGTGGCCTTTGCTGGGCAGGGGCCGGAGGGCTTCGGCAACATGGTGCTCGTCAAGCACGATGACGGGTATTTTACGGTCTACTCGCACCTCTCGCAGATCAATGTGAACGAGGGCGCGAGCGTGCCTCAGGGCGCTATGCTTGGCCGCGTGGGGGCAACAGGCAAGGTCAAGGACCCGCAGCTCCACTTTGAGATCAGGCGCGGCACAACACCACTTAATCCTGAGG
This sequence comes from Pseudomonadota bacterium, assembly GCA_009926935.1. Lineage (GTDB taxonomy): Bacteria > Pseudomonadota > Alphaproteobacteria > Micavibrionales > UBA1664 > UBA6145. The sequence continues at coordinate 48,258 of RFNZ01000004.1, forward strand.
ATTATCTATAAACACCCCGAGGCCTGCCTTGCCTTTGTAGGGCAGCTCACTATAGTAGCCCGTCGAATCCAAACTTTTTTGACGGAGTAGTTTAATGCTGATTTCTCAAGCTCTTGCCGCAGCCGATGCCGTAGCGCCTGCCGTGGCTCCTGCCGCCGCCGCCCCTTCAGCCGGTGACGCGTTCCTGACCAACATGGGCCTTATCCTGGCCATGTTCATCTTGTTCTACGTGCTTCTCATCCGCCCACAGCAAAAGCGCTTCAAGGCGCAGCAGGCGATGCTGGCGGCCCTCAAAGTCGGTGACCGTGTGGTTACGGGCGCAGGCTTCATCGGCACGATTGCCAGCCTGAAAAACGATACGGAAGTAGAAGTTGATCTCGGTAACGGCCTGAAGGTGACAGCTTTGCGCTACACCATCTCGACCGTCGCAAACGACGAGAAGAAAGCGGCGTAACCAGCATGGTCCGCATACCTCTCTGGCAGACGATTGTTATCCTTTTGGTGGTGCTTTTGGGCGCGGCTTATGCCGTACCCAATGCCCTACCGAAAGCGAAGATGGAGGCGCTGGAAGGTAAAATACCCTCATGGCTGCCGCATAAAACGGTCAATCTGGGGCTGGATCTCCAGGGCGGATCGCATTTGCTGCTGGAAGTCGGTATCGATGTGGCTATCCGCGATGGTGCCGAGAACACCGTCTCGGCCCTCAGGAGCGAACTTCGTGACCGCAAAATCCAGTATACATCCTTAAGGCCGGCAACAGATGGGTTCAGCCTGACTGTACGGAACGAGACCGATGCAGAGGCTGCACGTAGCGCCGCCCGCAAGCTTGAGCCGGAGCTGGTATTTGAAAACACGGGATCGACCATCAAGGCCCAGTTCACCGAAGCAAAACTGAAAGCCGTCAAAGACCACGCGATGGAGCAATCCATCGAGATCGTTCGTCGCCGTATCGATGAAACGGGTACACGTGAGCCCATCATTGCAAGACAGGGCGAGAACCGGATAGTTATTCAGCTCCCCGGCGTTGATAACCCCGAGCAGATTAAAAAACTGATAGGCACAACTGCAAAGCTTGGGTTTCATATAGTCGATGCGCAAGCCTCGGCAGCCGGTCGCGCCGGCGTTGGGGATATGCTCCTGCCCATGCAGGATAACCCGGCCTCTAAAATCGTCGTTGAAAAACGCGCTTTGATTACGGGCGACATGCTGACAAACGCTCAGCCAAGCTTCAACCAGAACGGCCAGCCTGTTGTTACATTCCGTTTCAACGCGCTAGGCACCAAGCGTTTTTGCGATGCTTCAAAAGCCAACGTGGGTAAGCCTTTTGCGATTGTCCTTGATGAAAAAGTCATCTCTGCACCAGTTATACGCGAGCCTATCTGCGGTGGTTCCGGCGAAATTTCAGGCGGATTTACCGTACAGGAATCGTCTGACCTATCACTTCTTCTGCGTGCGGGCGCGCTGCCAGCACCCTTGAAGCTGATGGAAGAGCGCACGGTCGGCCCCACACTGGGCTCGGACTCTGTGTCAGCAGGTCGCACGGCGTGCATTATGGCGCTGATATTCGTTATAATTTTTGCGAGCACCGTTTACGGCTTGTTCGGCCTGTTTGCATCGGTCGCGCTGCTGATCAACATGGTGCTCATCATGGCTGTCATGTCGATGCTTCAGGCCACGCTCACACTGCCCGGCATTGCGGGTATGGTCTTGGCGATCGGCCTTGCCGTCGATGCCAACGTGCTTGTGTATGAACGTATCAAGGAAGAACTCCGGGCAGGGCGAAGCATCATTGCTGCTATTGATACAGGATACCAGCGTGCCAAGGTTACCATTATCGATTCAAACCTGACCGCGCTTATCTCTGCGCTCATTCTGTTTTCTTTCGGTACGGGGCCAATCAAGGGCTTTGCCGTGACCACCTGTATCGGCGTCGTAACGTCCTACTTCTGCGCCATCATGCTGACACGCCTGATGGTCCTCACATGGCTCAACTGGGCTAAACCAAAAGAAATTGCGGCATAACATGATCATCAAGCTTCTGCCTCTCATCCCGCACGACACAAAAATCGATTTTTTCGGTCACCGCTTTTACGCGATGCTCGCAAGCCTCATTATCATTGGAGGTTCGATTTTGTGCCTTTCGATAAAAGGGCTCAACTTCGGGATTGATTTCACGGGCGGCACGGTGATCGAGATTCAGACACCTGTAGAGCCGAACCTTCCTGATCTTCGTCACAAGCTGGATGCACTGGAACTGGGCGAAGTGCCTATACAGGAATTCGGCTCGAAGCAGTCTCTCATGATCCGCCTGCGCCAGCAGGAAGGCGGGCCGGATGCTCAAAAGGCAGCCATCGACAAGGTGCGTGGCGTACTTGATACCGAATTCGGCGAAGGTAAGTTGGATTACCGCCGTACCGAATTCGTGGGCCCACAGGTCGGCTCCGAACTCAAAAAAGCGGGGCTTATTGCCGTACTGATCGCGATTGGCGGGATCATGAGCTACATCTGGCTGCGGTTTAACTGGCAGTACGGGGTAGGCGCGTTTTTAGCCCTTATTCACGACGTCGTGGGCATTCTGGGCCTTTTTTCGCTTACCCAGATGCACTTTGATCTATCGACACTTTCAGCCATTCTGCTGGTGGCCGGGTACTCTATCAACGAGACCGTTATTATCTTTGACCGTGTGCGTGAAACCTTGCGTAAATACCGTAAAATGCCGATGGATGAAGTGATCAACTTTTCGATCAATTCGACCTTCCCGCGCACGATGATGACGTCTGGCTCAACACTGCTTGCAATTCTGGCTCTCTATCTTTTTGGCGGCATGGTTATCCAGAGCTTCGTTTCAGCGCTCTTCATAGGCATTCTGATCGGCACGCACTCTTCTTACTTCGTGTCTTCGCCGGTTCTCTACTACCTGAAATTGCGCGCATCACCCGAAAAACCTGCGGCGGAAACCGCGGCCTAATCAGGCTTTTTCCAGCGGCGATGTAGCCAGAGCCATTGCTCCGGATACTCCGTAATCCAGCGCTCGAGATGTGTATGCATATCTGCAACGATGGCGGATGTATCGCGCCCGTCAATGACAAGGGCATCAGAAAGCTCGATCTCAAACCGGCATCCACTCGTACGGATGATGCGCCCGGGTATCACTGGGCAGCTAAGCTTTTTTGCCAGCTCCACAAAGGCCGTGCTGGTCATGGCAGGGTGCCCAAAAAATGGGACATTAATACCGGTATTCATTTTTTGGTCGACCAGCATGCCAACGCATGTACCTTCCTGCAGGGCTTTCAACGTTTCGGCAAGTCCTCTGCGGTTTTTACCGAAGCTACGCAAAGCACCGCCAAAAGCGCGCAATTGGACAAGAAGGCGGTCCACAAGCGGGTTGTTGGGTGCACGGTAGACCGAGTGCATCGTGAGCCCCTGCGTAAACAAAAGGGCGGGCGGCAATAACTCCCAGTTGCCAATATGCCCGCTCACAAAAATGGTGGGTTTGCCACCGTCTTTGATGGCACGAAAAGCATCGGCATTTCTGAATCTGATCCGGTCGCTTTTGGCGATAGCTTCAAGATGCGGGTACTCTGCAACGACACGACCAAGGTTTTCCCACATTCCTTTAACAGTCGTATCAATTTTGCTCTGTGACCAGTCAGGGAAGCACAGGGCAAGATTACGCCGGGCCACTTTGCTAATACCCATAAATGGCCCGAGCATGCGGAAAAGCGCGCCGCCAAAGCGGGATGCCGTATCAGGTGACAAGATGCCAAAAAAACCTAAAGCTGCCTTAAGCAGTATATGCTCGGTGCCGTGTTTCATGCGCATAAGCCAAGTCGGGTGCGTATGAGCGTCAATAGCTCCGGCATGCCATCGACCTTAAGGTTGACGGGCAGCACATCGACGGTGCTGCGGGCACTTTCAGGCAGGCGTGTAAAATCTTTTTCTGTAGTGATCAATCGGGCCTGAAGCCGTTTGGTCTCAGCCACAAGTGCCTCAATATCGCTGGCCGTAAAATGATGATGGTCCGGAAAAGCGACTGTTTTTACAACGTTGTAATTGCATTCGCGCAGCGTTTCAAAAAACTTTTCAGGCCGGCCAATGCCTGCAAAGGCCAGATATCTGGCCTCAGAAGATAAATTATAGGCAGCTTTAAAGTGCGCGGCAAAAGTTGGGAGGGATAAAAGCTGTTCACGAATATTCGTTTGATCCTGCCCTACCACGATGCAGGCGGCAGCGCGTGGCAATGCATCAGCCAGTGGTTCACGGCAGGGCCCGGCGGGTATGCAATGTCCGTTGCCTATGCCCACAGCACCGTCAAAAATAAGGATCGAGATTGTCTTGGCAAGATCCGGATTCTGAAACCCGTCATCGGCGATCACAGTATCAAACCCATGCTCATCGGCATAACGAAGGCCATCAGCACGATTTTTAGCCACAATCGTAGGTGCGTGGCGCACTAGAAGCAGTGCCTCGTCACCATACTCATTGACCGTAGATGCATGCGCATCAATAAACGCAGGGCCAGTAGTACGCCCGCCAAATCCGCGTGTCAGAAAACAGGGTCTTTTTACCATCCCAGCCTCGCGCATCCCGTCCATAAGACTAATGGCAAAAGGGGTCTTGCCCGCACCGCCAACGGTCACGTTGCCAACACAAATGACTTTGGCATGAGGGATATATGACGGTGCGCACGCAATCCTTAGCCGCGTAAAATAACGCCATACCACAGAAAGCGGTTTAAGGAGTTTAACATTCGCATTTCTGTCAAACCAGAAAGCCGGGGCAGTAAGGCGTATCATACGCTTATTTTTGCGCGTTCCAGCAAAGGCCGCAACAGGGCAAGTACGCCGTCCAGAACACCGTTCTGGCGGGCAACAAAGGCACGGGCAGCCTCAGAGAGCACTTTACGTTTGGCTTCATCCGTCAAAAGCGTATGCAAAGCCATCTGAAGGTTTTTTTCATCCCGTACCAAAAGCGACCCGCCCGCAATGCGCAGTTCTTTGTCGATCTCGGCAAAGTTCCACATATGCGGGCCATAGACCATGGCGCAGCCTAATTGCGCAGGTTCGATGGGGTTATGCCCGCCACCGGGGATGCTCACCATGGAGTTACCTAAAAATACAACAGGGCAAAGGCGGTAAAAGAGGCCTGTCTCGCCCAATGTATCAGCCACATAAACCGAAACATCACGGGCAAGGGCATCCCCGCGTGAACGTCTGGCATATCTCAGTCCTTCTTTGTCCACGATCGCGGCCACATCTTCACCGCGCTTGGGATGACGTGGCAGGATGATGCTCAGTAATTCAGGATGCTGTGCGGCAAGGGTCTGGTGGACGCTGACGGCAAGCGCTTCCTCTCCCGGATGGGTGCTGGCATACAGGACCGTAGGTCGCAAGCCAATTTGGGATCGAAGAATTTCGAGCGACTGCTCATCGAACAAAAGAGGTTTACCCGCATATTTCATGTTCCCAGCAACCACGACCCGCGGCGCACCAAGGATTTTAAGACGCTCGCCGTCTTCCTCGCTCTGGGCAAGGCAAAGATCAAAATGAGAGAGGATATGCCGGATGGTTTTAGGCACACGCTTCCAGCGGTCAGCGCTTCTTGCGGATAAGCGTCCGTTAATCATGATAAGCGGCACTTGACGCGCTTTGATCGCCTGAAGTCCATTCGGCCACAGCTCTGATTCAACCCAGAGCACAGCCATAGGCTGCCAGTATTTCAAAAAGCGCTCGACCCAATGCGGGTGGTCGTAAGGGGCATATTGATGAATAATGCGCTGGTGTTCAGCCTTTCTTACAAGGCGTGCAGCTGTAACGGTGACAGTCGTGATCAGGCAGGTCAGGTCTTCATTCTTTTCAATGAGTGTTTGGACGAGCGGCAGTACGGAACGCATCTCGCCAACGCTGGCAGCATGAACCCATAAAATCTTGCCATTTGGTTTGGGAAGGGAAGGGATACCGCGGCGTTCCTTGAGATGCGCCGTCTCCTCATGCCCGCGCCGCGCCCGCACCCAAAGGACAAGCAGGATCAGTGGAACAAGGGTCTGCACAAGAAGGCGGTATAGGCGCAAAATCATCTCCGCCTATAAACGGCCTTGGCATCTTAAAGTCAAAGGAAATGGTTATTACTGTGTAGGCAAGGGGTTAAGCCTTGGGGCTCTGACGGTGCTGAAAACACCTCCCTCAAATCCGCCGATACTCTGGTTCATCGGGCGGAACGCCTTCTGGGAAGCGGATGCATAAAGGGCGCTGCGGAGGGCATCGCCAGCACATCCCTTAGGTAAAAGCTTGTTAAGCGAGCCGGTAATCTTACCCAGGCTTGGCATATTGATCGGTACCTCGCACTGGATATATTTAAGCAAGGTATCGGCCATAATGCCGCACAGGGCTCCTGCAAACGGGCTGCCTGATAATCCGGGGATGCTGCCGAGAAGGTTATTAAGCCCCCCCTGAACAAGCCCGCCAATATCTGTAAACATCCCTCCAAAATCCTTGGAAAGATTCATGAAGCTCTTGATATCGCCGCTCACCATGTTGTTGAGAAGGCCAGATACAGGGCCCGCAGCACCACTGAGCTGGCCCAGAATGTTCGACGCATATCCAGTCGGCGCGTAAGCAAACTGGTTGGCGATGCGCTGAAGTTCCTGCGATTTGCAGGGCACTTTCATCATGGCAGCCGCGCTGACCGGCGGACGGACGATACTGTTCCACGTATCCTGCCTGATGGCGCTGCTCGCTTTAACCTGATCATCAATACGGGCCTTCACAGCCTCTGCACAGCGTGGGTCACCGTATGTAAGGCCACGGGGAGAGGCATTGTTGGCGTATTGCTGGCAGTTGCCGCCGCCGCCCCACGGCGTGTTGTAACCAGCGAAACGCTGAAGATACTCAAACACGTTTGTACCATAACCGTCCGTACAGCTGCCTGTACCATTCAAACATTTATTCAATCCACCACATCCTTTGAGGTGACAGCCGGCAAGAAGGCTGGACTCGGTAATCGTAACGCCATTGATAGTTTGGCCAACATACCTGTCTAGCCCCTTGCTTTGGATTTGCCTCCAAAGGTAGCTTTGGTTTTGTTCAAAGACATATTCTTGCGCGCGTCTACCAGCTTCAGTATATAGAAAGTCTTCTTTAGACCTTATACCAAATCGTTCTGCCATTGGGCCAGTCCAAGGGCCACTCCAGTCCTGATATCGAGCACTTGTTGGGCCATTGTAAAAGCCAAGATCATGCAACGTCTCCGTGCCAAACTGATACTTGCCCAAATAGCCAAATGAGTTTTCAAGATCGTATCGGCCACTACTTTCGCGGCCTGCAAGAGCAGCTCCAAATTTATCAAAGTTACAATCTGGATTGCTGCCGTCCGTATTGGCCAACAATGTGTTGGAAGCTAGAAAACCGCATAAAAAAAAGACAGCGTACAGGACACTGCGAAGCAGCGGAGCATGTATTCTAAAATGAGTTTTCGTTGCGCTCATTTCTTCTCAAACTTGCTGATGCCGGCAAAGACATAAATTTTTTTCTCTTCATTCCAGAAAAAAACACCAAAACCGTCGCTTGCCCGCGGCATAACTGTGGTTAGGATATCAAAATAAGTTTTGCCACTTCTTATATTTTTAAAAATACGCCCAAGAGTAGTGTCAAAAACGACGTCATATTTTCCCGACGCATTTGGGTTCAGAATGACGGTTCTGCAACCGCTGGATCCGCATACTGATGGATGAAAAATATAAGCAAAGATAGCGTTTTTCGGCAGGTCCGGACCCAGAGATTGAAAACTGGCAAGAACAAGAGGCTCGCGTGGATCAAAACCTTTCATTTCCTCCAAGTCTGCAGACAAAACTTTTTGCACGATTGCCGATGCAGACGCATCACTCGTTTTTTCATCTAGAATGACTTCTGTGTAGGTGCGTTTCTGTTGTCTGGTCTCCCCAGTCTGCGCCTGAGCGTAAAAAGCCATGCCTAAAGACAGGAAAAGGAAGCAGCCAACAAACAGCGAGAGTTTATAGGTTTTTGCCATGTCTTAGTTCCTCGGCGTCGGAACAGGGCCGAACATTGCTCGTGTACCCGACCATATACCACCCTCAGCCCCTACGATACTTTGGTTCATGGGTCTGAATTCCTGCTTCGAACCGGCTGCGTAAAGGGCACCGCGTAAGGCATCACCAGCGCAGCCCTTCGGTAAAAGCTTGTTAAGCGAGCCCGTGATATTGCCAAGGCTCGGCATCGTAATAGGTACTTCACACTGGATATATTTGAGAAGCGTATCCGCCATGATGCCGCACAGGGCCCCCGCAAACGGGCTGCCCGATAGGCCGGGGATGCTGCCGAGAAGGCTGTTAAGCTGCCCTTGGACAAGGTTCCCAAGGCCGGTAAAAATCCCGCCGAAATCCTTGGCAAGGCCCGCAAAGCTTTGCTGGTCAGCGCGTGTCATGTTGTTGAGGAGGCCGGATACGGGGCCAGCAGCGCCGCTTATCTGGCCTACGATGCTTGAAGCATAACCGGTAGGGGCATACGCAAACTGGTTGGCGATCCGCTGGAGTTCGTTGGATTTGCAGGGGACTTTCATCATGGAGGATGTGTTGACGGTAGGCCGGATGGTATTGGCAATAACATCCTGCGCCACGGCGCCAGAGCGCTTAACTGTAGCATCAACCCCGGTTCTGACGGCAGACGAGCAGCGCGGGTCTTCAGCTGCCACCGAGGCACCACTGTAAAGCCCAGAAAACAGGCACAAAATAAAGAGGAAAACCCTGAAAAGCCGGGCCGCAGAATGGCCCTTCAAAAAGACAGACATTGTTATTTTCCCTGTACCCCGCTGTCCTATCATTATACCGAAAAACTTGGGGTTTGTACAAATCCCAAATTCCGAAAAACCCTATTATGTGCATAATCAGCATTTATGAAGGTCTTTAGACAGGTTCCGGGCCCGTTTTCGCTGATCGATGATCTCTCCCAAAGGCTTTTGCGCCGCTGGGTTCCGAAGTGGTATCCGGCCTTTATTGAGCCTAAAACCAACCTTTTCTTTGAACGTCTGGGCCACAGCTTCCGCCCTGTCCTAACAGGAAAACGTAGATTATTAAGTCAATTCAGGCAGTTAGCCATGTACTCCCATGCGGCAAGCCAGGCTGAGTGTATGTTTTTCAAGCCGGATCTTGCGGGCCATCTCGACGCTATCACAAAAGCATACAGCGCGCAGGAGCCGGGAGGATGGTTTTTCGCTCTCGACGATTCGGGGAAGGTCATCGACAAAACACTGGATCTGTACGCCCACGCCTTCGTCATTTTCGGCCTGTCTCACTATGGGCGCACAACGGGGGATGTGAGCGCCCGTACCCGTGCTTTGGAAACGCTGGCGTTTATTGACCGTAACTTTAGAGCCTCGGAAGGTTTTTATGAGGCTCTGGATGGCGAAGGCAAAAAAATCGAGACACCGCGCCGCCATGAATCCCACATGCATCTGTTGGAGGCCTGCCTTTTTGCACATGCAACCTGGGGGGATGCCGTATTTCTTGAAGTATCGGATCAGATCGTAAATCTGTTCTTCAGCCGTTTCTATGATGCACAGAGCAACGTGCTCTCCGAGTATTTTACGGACGACCTGAAACCTCAGGCCGATCGTGAGAAAAGCGTCATACTCTGTGAACCCGGGCATTACTGCGAGTGGATATGGCTTCTCAAAAAACATGCGCATGCCAAGGGCAATTCCTCCATGCACGATGATGTGTGCCTAAGACTGCTGGAATGGGTGAACCGCTTCGGCTGGGATCGCACACATGGCGGCATATACGATGAGTTGGATACAGAAGGGCAGGTGGTCTCGGGCACCAAGCGCCTATGGCCGTTTACCGAGGCAATCAAGGCCAATGCCCTCATGCTTGACTGCATTCACGACCCGCATCGCGAAGCCGCAAAAAACCACATGGCGGTCATGACAACACTCTTTCGCGATAAATACATGCAAGAGCGGGGTTTCTGGACCGAATCTCTCAGTCATGACCTTGCGCCAGCGACGGACTATATGCCCGCCACTTCTCCGTACCATGTCTATTTTGGCATCATGGAAACCAGAGAGATTCTCAAAAACCGAGGCGCCTCGAAATCGTGGAGGGCAGGGCCCCGCCGCTTGGCATATGCCTCGGCACGCTTTTTATCAGCCATCGTGCGCGAAACGCGCCTTAAGTTACAAAAAAGCAAAGCGGTGTGAGTCTTGTGCCGAATTATCTTGCAAGCGCTAAGTGGCAAGATTATACCCATAGCCGACTTAAAACCTTACATAATATTATCAACTCTGGGGCTATATATTTCGCCATGAAGCGCAGCAAACTCGACAAAATCGACCGTAAAATCCTCTCAACTTTGCAGGACGATGGGCGTATCACCAACGTTGATCTGGCCAAAAAAGCCGGTATTTCGGCTCCGCCCTGCCTGCGCCGTGTCCGCGCCCTTGAAGAGTCGGGTTTTATCAAAAGCTACCACGCCTTCCTTGACCCCAATAAACTGGGCTATGGCATCACGGTTTTTGCGCATGTCTCGCTGTCCTCCCACAACGATACCGATTTGCGCAAGTTCGAAACCAAAATCGTAGGCTGGCCGCAGGTGCGTGAAGCGCATCTGCTTTCCGGCGAAACCGATGTGCTATTGAAAGTCGTCGCAAAAGACTGGGAATCCTACCAGCAGTTCCTGACCAGCGAGTTGCTGGCAACGGAAAATGTGGCGGCCGTGCGCTCGTCCATCGCCATCCGTACGGCAAAGCTTGAGCCGGGCGTGCCGATTAATGACAACGCAGCCGCAACCTGAAGAGCTGCGACCGCAGCTCCGCGAGCTTATGCGAGCGTAGCCCAAAGCGTGCGGAGTACGCGGCGCGGCGTCTGAGCGCCCAAAACTAAGGATATTGCCGCTGGGCTACCCAGCGGCCGTTTTCATCCAGCGTAAATACAAACCTGTCGTGCAGGCGGAAAGCGCCGTCCTGCCAGAATTCGATGCGTGTGGGTTTGACGCGGTACCCAAACCAGTGCGGCGGGCGCGGCACGTTATCTGTATCTTTATAAGTCTCTTCCAACGCTTTAACCCGCGCTTCAAGCGTGGCGCGGCTGTCCAAAGGCTGTGATTGAAGCGAGGCCCATGCCCCGATACGGCTACCTTTTGGGCGTGAATTGAAATAGGCGTCTGATTCTGCATCACTCACGGTTTCAACGGCACCCTCAACGCGCACCTGCCGCCGCAGTGATTTCCAGTGAAAGAGTAAAGCCGCAACGCGTGTCGCCGCCAGTTGCTGCCCCTTGCGAGACATGCTGTTGGTAAAAAATACGAAACCCCGCTCGTCGATTCCCTTCAATAGCAGCATGCGGGCTGATGGCATCCCGTCAGCGCCGATGGTGGCAACGGTCATGGCCTCGGGGTCGTTTGGCTCTGATTTTTTGGCGGATTCTAGCCATTCAGCAAAAAGTTCATAAGGGTTAATACCCGTGGCAGGAATATCAAAATGAGTCATTGTTAGGCCATCCTTTTGCCCTAAATTGAATTTACATTTAATACTGAAGTACTCACTACTTGAAAGGGAACTCTCTATGTCGCTTCGTACAATTGCTCTTACCGCCACTCTAATGGCTGGTGTTGCACTTTCCGGCTGCACTGCCTATGACGCAGGCAACAAGGAGATGGTCGGCACAGGCCTAGGCGCTGTGGTTGGCGGCCTTGCAGGCTCCCAAATCGGTAGCGGCGATGGCCAGCTATGGGCCACGGGCGCAGGCGTTCTTTTGGGTGCACTGGTCGGTTCCGAACTGGGCCGCAGCCTCGATAAAGCCGACATGGCTTATATGAATCAGGCGCAGACACGCTCCTATTCAGCCCCCATCGGCGAAACCATTTCATGGAACAACCCGCAAAGCGGCAACAGCGGTACCTATACGCCTGTCCGTGACGGCCGCACGAACAGCGGTTCTTACTGCCGCGAATACCAGCAAACCATCTATGTCGGTGGCCAGCAGGAAACGGCAACAGGTACAGCCTGCCAGCAGCCTGACGGCACATGGAAAATCATCAACTGATACGTATTGTGAACGTAAAAAGGGCCGGAGATTAACCTCTCCGGCCTTTTCTTTTGTGGTGAAGGCGGCTAAAACAAGCCCTTAAAACCTTAAGAGGGAAAAATCATGACCGATCGCAAAGGCTGGATGGACGGCAAAAAGGGCCTCATCATGGGGGTCGCCAACGACCGTTCAATCGCATGGGGCATTGCAAGTGCCTGCGCCGCTGAGGGGGCCGAGCTGGCCTTCACCTATCAGGGCGAAGCTTTGGAAAAACGCGTGCGTCCATTGGCTGAGAGCGTGAACTCGAAACTCGTCATGCCCTGCGACGTAACGGACGACGCCTCGATTGATGCGACTTTCGATTCAGTCCAGAAGGCTTGGGGCAAAATCGACTTCGTCGTGCACGCCATCGCCTTCTCCGACAAAAAAGAACTCGATGGTTTGTACCTTGATACAACCCGCGAGAATTTCAAACGCACGATGGATATTTCCATCTACTCGTTTACCGCTATCGCCCAGCGGGCAGCAAAAATGATGGGGGAGGGCGGCAGCCTTCTTACGCTCACCTATTACGGTGCCGAGCGTGTGATGCCGCACTACAACGTCATGGGTGTGGCCAAGGCAGGACTTGAGGCATCCGTGCGTTATCTCGCAACCGATTTGGGCGGCCGCGGTATCCGTGTCAACGCCATCTCGGCAGGGCCTATCAAAACACTGGCCGCAAGCGGCATCGGCGATTTCAGATTCATTCTGAAATGGAACGAACTCAATGCACCGCTCAAACGCAACGTCTCCATCGAAGATGTCGGCAAATCCGGCCTCTATCTTCTCTCCGATTTGGGCAGCGGCGTGACGGGCGAAATTCTGCACGTCGATAGCGGCTACCACACGGTTGGTATGGTGCAACCGGAAGCTGCTGGCGCAACCGCCGAACTCTTGAGCCAAATGGCAGGATCCATCGCCGCCAATACAAAGGATGCGGCGTGAGCGGAAACCGTTTCGGCACGTTATTCCAGTACCAGACATGGGGTGAAAGCCACGGGCCTGCGATCGGCGTTGTGGTTGATGGCGTACCGCCGCGCTTGGCGCTGACCGAAGCCGATATCCAGCAATACTTGGATAAACGCCGCCCGGGGCAAAGCCGCCACACCACACAGCGGCAGGAACCTGACGCGGTTAAAATCCTCTCCGGCGTATTCGAGGGGCAAACCACAGGCACGCCCATCAGCCTGATGATTGAAAACGTCGATGCGAAATCGAAAGACTACGACGATGTAAAAGATAAATTCCGCCCCGGCCACGCCGATTACACCTATCAGGCAAAATACGGCATCCGTGACTATCGCGGCGGTGGCAGAAGTTCGGCGCGTGAAACCGCAAGCCGTGTAGCCGCAGGCGCTGTCGCACGCAAAATTTTAAGCGGCGTTACAATCCGCGGCAGCGTCGTACAAATAGGCCCGCACAAAATCAACCGCGACAACTGGGATTGGGCGCAGGTCAGTGAAAACGATTTTTTCACGGCCGACAAACAGGCCGCCAAGATGTGGGCGGATTATCTGGACGGTGTACGCAAAAACGGATCATCGGCAGGCGCGGTTATTGAAGTTGTGGCTTCAGGCGTACCCGCAGGTTGGGGTGCGCCCGTTTACGATAAACTCGATGCTGACCTCGCCAAAGCCATGATGTCCATCAACGCGGTCAAAGGCGTTGAAGTCGGTGCGGGTTTTGATTGCGTCGCGTGGGGCGGCGAAAAGAATGGCGACGATATCCGAATGGATAACGGCAAACCGAAATTCATGTCAAACTACGCAGGCGGCATTTTAGGCGGCATTTCAACAGGGCAGGATATTGTTGTGCGCTTTGCAGTCAAACCCACAAGCAGTATCCTCACGCCAAAAGATACGATTACAAAAGACGGCGATGAAACCCAAATCATCACCAAGGGCCGTCACGACCCGTGCGTAGGCATCAGGGCCGTGCCCGTAGGCGAAGCGATGATGGCCTGTGTTCTGGCCGATCACTTTTTGCGCCACAAGGCCCAGTGCGGGTAGTTACCATTTAGGGAATAGGTGAGGGCGTTCCTTCTGCTCGGCTTGGCGAAGCGCAATGGTAACGCTATCGCTCATCAAACCATCGTGTAGCCGCTTTAAAACGGCTGGCAATTTAGCGCGATGCCGTTTGTTTGCCTCAGTATGAATAAGGCCGTGGTTATCAAGAGACTGTTCAATGGACGCGATAACAATATGGTCACTTGGCTTCATATCCATTTTCTTCATGCGCCACATGAGAAATGTGCCGCGCATATCGTGGCTAGCCTGACGTCCGTCAGAAATAAATTTTTTTGCTCCTCCAATATAAATACCTGCCAATGCTGCTATTGGTGCAAAAGCAATTCTTAAGGCGTTTGGCAGCTCAAACGGTTTTGTTTCCGGATAAAAAGGCTCGTCACCGTCAGAACCTCTGCCTTTGGCAAGTTGCGCTAGATCGTTCTGAATCATTTTCTCCCGCCACGGCGCCCTATAGGAAGACAGAATGTTAAACCCCGTCATGGATGAGATTTTTTTTGTCGTTTCGCGCCCGCGGCTTAAAACCCGTCTGGCTGTTTGCTCACGGAGATATTTGTCTTCAAGTTTTAAATGGGCGTCTATGCAGGCGCTGGCGTATTCGATAAGCGGATGGTTGTTCGGTACAACGCGCATCAGATGATGCACCATGAAGGTGGCCATATAAAACTGCATGTTTTGGCTTACTTCGCTGCTAACTTCGCCTTCGCTGTCAGGCTTTGCATGAAGCTGACCCAGTTTTTCAAAGTAGCTATCTAGCCGTGCGTGAACAAAATCTCTGAAACCTTCGTTTTTTTCGTATTGCCTCTGAAACACCTCGGCCTGGGCGTGCAGTCCAAAGGCTTCATAACTATCAAGAGCGGGATCCGCAAATGCTAGGCCTTCATTTTCGTACATCAGGCTATTTGTTACGGTGTCCGTATCGCTCGGGCCTTTACGCTCATCATCAAACAATCCGACAGGGGTATCGGAAGTGGAAAAAATTTCTTGTTCTTGAAAGATGCTTAAGGTTCTGCCCGTGTCTGAATGGTACCAGTCGTGGTTGATGGTAAGGCCAAAAAGCACCTGGCATTCCTGTAGCATGCCATCGAGTTTCTGTTCACGTGCTGCCGAGATGATAGAAGGCGGTAATTCTAGGTAGGGCAGAGTGATGAGTTCGCTCCGCTCAACCTCATTAACTGTTCTCTTCCGAACGAAATTCATGAAGCCGAAGCCTGTATAGGCAGCGCCTTTCATGGACATTTTCGTATAACGTCCTGCGGGGATACCAAAATTGGCACCAACCTGGCCAAGATGAATATCGAATGGTTTTAGTATGGGATTGAGCGCAGCGCGCAGGTAATCTGAATCCGTTGGTCCAAGTTCCGTTTCCTTTGTTTTCGGATCAACGGTTACCTTATATGCCACGATTGCGGGCAGAGGCATCATGGCCAAACGTGTGTTGAGGGCGTTTACGGCAAAAGTACCGCCTAGTTTTTCTGCATTCCAGTCCGGGCTTCCTATGATATCAGCAAGACCTTCCCAAACAGGCCCAAGGGCCCTGCGTTGCATCTGGATAAGGCTTCCAAGCGGCTGTTTTTCAAGCTCTCTCAGCATGTCCTGCAAAACACCCGCATTAAGCTCGGCATCTGCGCCCTCGTGGGCACCCAAAACGGGGGCAAAAGGCAGGAGTTCTATACCCGCCTTAAGCATACTGGCTGAAAGGTCGTTTTCTTGAGTCATTACAGCGGAAGTCTATAGAAAATACGTAAATAATCACTTTATACGGGGTATTATAATGAGCTTTCTCCAGAGCTCGCTTGTGTATTGGTGGACACTTCCTCTGTCAAAACGCTCATTGCAGATGATTAATGAGCGGGCTGAGGTTGCGGTTTTTGATGCTGCCCTACCGCTTTATGCCAATCGTCAAAAACGGCATCCATAAGCAGTTGCATGGCACGAGGTGCGCTCTCTCTAAATTTTAGATATGAGGGCGTATGAATAGAGCCATGATGATCGAATGACTGCTCCCAGGCTGCCCAACGTATGTGTTCCGCAGTGGTCCATTTTTTAGTCAATCGATAGAGCTTCGGTATGCTTGCAGCAACACGTACTGAAAAATCCATCTCTTTCAAACCACCGCGCACATCTCGTGCTATTTCAATAAATGGAGCGAGTAACGAAGATCTTTTAACTTCCGGTTCTGCTGTTTTCTGCGGAAGTTTTAAATTTCTGCGGCGCTGGATATCTTTGTGATCGGCCACTTGTTCTTCCAAGTCAGTTGATTTGAGGGGTGAGGGAGCCTGCAACCCGGTGACCGCTGAAATGTCTGCTGTAGATTTTTTACTGCGCCGAATAACGCGTTCAAAAGTATCATTTTTTAGGAAGCTTTTATCGATGTCACAGTGATCGTTGATCCAGCCTTCGCATTTTTTAAAGAGTGGATGGTCAACCGGTACAACGCGTAAAAGATGGTGCATCATTAAGGTTGAAAAATAGTGCTGTGCTTGATTGGCAAGCGTTTTATGTTCGTCACGCGGTGTGATGCTCATATAACGGATATCAAAGCCAAGCTGCCCGACTTTCTTAAAAAACTGCTCAAGTCGTGAATCGATATACCCCTGCATGGAGGGGTTCTGGTAAAGGCGTTGAAAAGCTTCTGCCTGAACAATGAGCCCTAGCGACTCATATCCGTTCTCGTCAAGTTCTGAGAATACATAGCCTTCATGGCGTTCATTTATCACAGTTGTTACTGCTGAACCACGTCCTCTGGGAATTAACTTCTCTTCTCTTCTTTCAAAATGAACGCCATATGGGGTTTCGGAGAGTTCGTAGCCCTTGTTGCCGTAGTATGGATTTATAATCAAAGGCGTCATGGCGTGGTACCAGTCGTGATTGATCAGCGCAAAAATTGATTGGAAATCACGCAGTAAAGGTTCTGCGTTCAAGCGTTTGGTAACTTGAAGGATTTCTTTTGGTACGGTAACATAGGGGATGGATACTAAGTTTGATACGATGCGGTGGTCATTTGTTCGTTGGTTCCGAACGATATTGATGAAACCAAAATGGGTGCTTCCTGGCCCATTCATTACCATTGAAGGGATGTAGGGCATACCAAAGCTATCCGCAACGACACCAAATTTCATGCCAAATTGATCCAGTGTCTCTCCATGTGCTTCCTCTAAGGCCCCTCTATTGGTATAAACCGGAAGTATGGCGGGCTGTAACAATTGGAGCAGTCTAGCTCCTCTTGCGGTAAGTCTGAATACTTGCCCCATATCCTGACCAGTCCAAATGTATTTCGCATCTGGTGGTGGCGGTGTCTCTCGTATCATATTGGAGACGACATCAAGGACGGGCATAAGCCCCTGTTTTTGTAAATCAGCGAGTTCTCCTAATGATCTTTCATGCAATTTACACGCAAGGTCAGCCCATACTTGCTGGTCATCGCTGCCACCGTAAGCAATTGGAGAGTAGGCATGCAGAGCATCATTCGCATGTACAAATCCTTCAATGTCGATAGCCGGTATGTTCAAGCTGCCTGCCTAAAAAATGGTTTTATGACGTATTGTAGAAAAAATACGTAAATAAACGATTTATTCCGCAGTTTACAAGTTATTTGGGGTGATCACTCCCCGAATTCCGCCAGTTCTGGCACGCGTGCGAACGCGATTTTGGTTCCCACAAACCCTGCCTGTGTTTTGGGCATGTTGCCGAAATGAAGGGCCTGCGGCCCATAGGCTTTGGCGATATCGTCCATAGCAGCCGACAACGCCGTATTTTTTGGTTTACGCGGGGCGGAGGCCGCAAATAAATCGCCCGTGGTTTCGGCGGCTTCCTGCAAACCCGCAAGCGCGATGGATACTTTTTTGACAGCAGCCGGTTTCATTGTATCCGTCATCGTATCCCACAGGGCATGGGTCAGGCGCACGAAAGTCAGGGTATCGCTATCGGGCGCAATGCGTACATCCTGCCCCCAGCGCCGCCCATCCGCAAGGCGCACCGATAAATGAAAATGTGTGGCATACATCTCGTAACGCCGGAGGCGCTGGCACGCCTTCACGGTAAGCCTGCGGCACACATCCCGTGCAACATCAGGCCTGCGTGAATCGAAATCCAGCACGCGGCTATGCCCAACCACGCTTTTGTTTGTTTCAAGATCGGGTACGTCGTAGCCGTGCAGGCGGTACCAGAATTTCTCGCCCTCTACACTCCTCCAGATGGCGCGCATTTGCTTCGGGTGTACATCCCACAACTGCTTCATGGTCCAGATACCGGCATTATTGAGCCGTGCCTCCATATTGGCGCCGATACCGCATAAATCCCTGATATCGAGATCAAGCAAAGGCCCCGGCAGCCTATGCCCTTCAAGCACGGTCATGCCGTTGGGTTTTTTCATGTCGCTGGCGACTTTTGCAAGCCACGCATTGGGTGCTAGGCCAACCGAACAGGTGATGCATTCACCCACATTGCGGCGCAGCCCGTCTTTGATGCGGCCCACAAGGGCGGTTGCGGCCTCGACATTTTGTTTGAGTGGCAGAAGGCGGCTTGCCAATTCGTCAATCGACCAGATTTTGCCGATAGGCGTATGCAGCGCCACTTCCTCGATAATCTTATGATGGTAGCGCACGTAAACATCATGCCGCGCCAGAACGCAGATTAATGACGGGCACATCTGTTTGGCTTCCCAAATGCTGGTACCTGTTTTGATACCGAAGGCTTTGGCCTCGTACGATGCCGCAATCGCGCAGGTGGCATCGGTCGGCATCGGTACGATGGCAATGGGCTTGCCGCGTAGATGCGGGTTCTCTTGTTGCTCGCAGGAAGCAAAGTAGCTGTTGAGGTCCAGAAACAACCATTGGACCCCGTAAGGGCGTGGCGGAGTTATCATCATAATGTTCTATATTTGTTCTAATTATAAAAAGAACAAAAATAGAACAATGTCAAGAGGTCAGTGTACAGCGGCAGGCTGGTGAGTGGCGTGTTTAAGCGCCCTGCGGATAATCTTGGGGCCTTGGCCGTCAGGCATTTGCAAACCATCCATAAGAGCACGGGCGGCAGGCAGTGTGTGAGAAACGCTGTCCAGAAACTTGCCAAAGACAAGCCGGTTATAGGCATTCACGTTCATGCTGGTGTCGGGCTCGAGCAACATCGACTTGATGACTTTAAGATGAGGCATGATGTCGTGTTTCTGGGTTTTCTCCGTACCAAAATGGAGGTTGCCCAGATAAAGCAGAACCTGCGGCAGGCGTTCCGTGCTTCCGCCAAGGATGCCTTTAAGATCATCCGGCGGTATGGCGCCGCAGGCATGAAGGTTTTTGAGTACATAGTTAAAAACAGCCTGTGGCGCCTGATAGGCTTTGTTCGCACGGCTGGGGGATATAAGCGTGTTATAGGTAGCAAGCCACATGGGCGCTGGCATGTCTTTAGCCGAGGGCAATGGCCCGCTGGCTCCGGATTTCATGCAGTATCCCTGCCACACGGGGCCAAGCAGCGCTGCCATCGTCTCGTTCGCCGATTTCGGCTGCTCACCGGGTGAAACACGGTCTGTCTTGTCAGCATTAAAGCGTAAGCCGATAGCATCAAGTCGCTGCTGGAGGACATCGCGGGCGCGATCCGCATCTTGCGGGTTCGCCGACGCAATCCTGAAATCGTCGTGGTATCTGAAATATTCAAGCCCCGGCGTTTTTTTACACAAAGCCTGCATTTCAACATCAACCTGATGCATATACAGTTTCATCAGGACATCTGTGAGGATCGACTCTTGAGGGAGGCCCTGGACGCCCTGCTTCTTCCACGAATCAAGGATAGCGCTGAGCGCCTGAATACGGGCGGGATCAAGGCCCATCTGTTCAAGCCCAGCGCAAAGATGTTCGTATTGCACACTGCCCGAGAAATCGGAAACATCAAGAATATGAACAGTATGATTGCCGCTATTGATAAGCTCTTCGGTTCTTTCACGAAACTTTCCGAACGAGGCACCGTAAGCAGTCAGCCAGCTTACATCTGGTTTTGCATCTTCAACTTTGCCTGATTTTCTCTCAGCCGCAGAAATTAGTTTGGGCTGGAGCGGCGCCACAGGCAGTGGGCGACAATAATCGATCATGCCTTCTTGCGTGCCAAGTTCACCCGCATAAAGCGTGCTCCAAATTTTTTTATATTCACTGGTAACAAGGGCCAGTGCGATGACACGCTCAAAAACAGGAATGTATGCGGCCCTACGCTCTTTCCCGCCAGCCTTCGGTGTCTGAAAAAGCTCAATCAGATCAATAGGGTTCCCGTTAGCGATACGCTTAAGATGTTTTTTGAGTTTGCCGGCAAAGGCCTCGGCATCCATTGATCCAATTTCACGAAGCTTATCAAGGTCTTCATGATGGGCGATCCTGTCGTGTTTACGGCCGTCAGCGAGTGTTTTGGTCAGCGTTGCTTCCACCCATGTGAGCGCGATTTTAAGGCCCTCGGGTGTAATCAATCCGGCTGTATCTAAGGTACTCGTACCCATCTGCGTTTAGTGCCTTTTTGGAAACACAGTCTCTCACTGTCAAATTACATAACAATTATTAACAAATATGAAAAATTCTGCAAACATTTTTTTTAAGAAAAACAGAGAGTTGTTACTTCCGTCTGAGCCCGATAAGGGCTGAGACGATGCCATGGAAGGTCTGGGCTTCCTGATGGGTCATGCGCGAGCGCGCAAAAAAGGAGAGCAGATTACGCATGAGCGTGGGGCGCAGCTCCTCGGATCTAAAAAATCCGCCGCGATCCATTTCCTCTTCAAGCCGTGAGACGAGGCCGGAGATAACCGCGGCATCGGCAAGCTCAGCACCACCTGTACGAAACTGGGCAGGGGCCGTAGTATCAACCGCCGTAAACCACTCGTAAGAGACGAGTAAAACAGCCTGCGCAAGGTTGAGTGATGTAAACCCAGGATTGAGCGGGATAGTCACAAGACCGCCAGCCAAAGCAATATCCTCGTTGCCAAGGCCTGTGCGCTCAGGCCCAAACAACACCGCGGCTTGGCCTGTTTCAGCGCGCAGGCGCACGGCACTTTCACGGGCGGTAAAAACATCTTTCACCATGTCGCGGGTGTTTGCAGTGGTTGCCAGCACATAGGTACAATCCGCAATGGCGTCTGCCGTTGTATCGTAAAGGCGCGCAACCACGCCCTTGTCAAAGGCACCAGATGCGGCAGCCTCTGCCGGGGCCGAGGGCCAACCATCGCGAGGCGCCACGATGCGAAGGTCAGTTAGGCCGCAATTCAGCATCGCGCGGGCGCACATGCCGATGTTTTCGCCCATCTGCGGCTTGACCAGAACAATGGCGGGTGTTTTTATCATGCCGCTTTGTAGGCGGATTTTCTCAAGAAAGCAAAAAGGAAAACAATGCGCATCTGGACAGTCGTGGTGGGCGAGCCAAGCCCGGTAGACGGCCCTGCCACAAGGCTGCTTCGTACCGGCATTCTGGCGCATACGCTGTCTACCCGTGGCCATGATGTGACTTGGTTCAATGCCACTTTCAATCACAACCTCAAAATCCAGCGCTTTTCAAAGAGTACGATACAAAAAAATGTAGGCGGGCTCACGCTGGCGTTCATGCACGGGCGGGCCTATCGGAGCAATGTTTCAATTGCACGTATTGAAAACCACATGCAGGTAGCAAGGTCATTTAAAAAAATGGCCGAACGGATGGAAAAGCCAGACGTCATCCAGTGCAGCTACCCGCCGATCGAGCTCGCTCATGCTGTCGCACAGTTCGCAAAAAAGAACGGTATTCCTTATATCATCGACTATCGCGATTTGTGGCCGGATATTATTGCCGATGTCGCGCCGGTACCGCTGCGCCCTCTGGCAAAACTTGCCATGACGCCCTGGTATAAGCAGGCGCGCGAAGCGACCTTGGGGGCCGCCGGCCTGTGCGCCATCACAAAGCCCTATCTGGAATGGGCCTCAAAATTTGCAGGCCGCAAGCCGGATGCGCGCGACCGCGTGTTTCATCTTGCGACAGCAGGCAGCAAGGCACCGGATGCAGACATTAAAAAAGCCGAGGCATTCTGGGATGCGCAGGGTATCACGGGCAAAATCCCGACACTCGTTTTTTCAGGTACACTCAGTCGCCGCATGGATTTGTATACACTTCTGGATGCAGCAGAAATTTTACCCGAAGAGGTAAGACAAAAAATTCGGATCGTCATTTGCGGTAAGGGCGAGGCGGAAGAAGAGTTAAAGAAAAAAGCCGATGGTCTGCCGCATGTTCTGATGGCAGGTTGGCGTAATCAGGCCGAGTTGCAGGCACTTATGGGTCGCGCCAAAGCGGGTTTGTTGCCGTATATATCGACGATCGATTTCCAGTGGTCGTACCCTAACAAAGTGGGTGAGTATCTGGGCGCGGGCCTTCCGATCATCACCTCGGTCACAGGTATTGTTGAAGCCCTCATCAAGTCAGAGGGCTGCGGTGCTTGTTACCGCGAAGGTGATAAAAACTCCTGCGCGCAGCTACTGACGATGATCGCTGAAAATCGTATTGATCTCGCGCCCATGTCGTATGCGGCACGCAAAGTTTATGCCCGCGATTTCGATGCCAGAAAAATCTACGACGATTACGCGGGCTATATCGAGAGCTTCAGGCAGCTCTGAGGCGTGCAGCTGCAGCAGCGGCGTCCCTGCGAGCCATGTAGTCAAGCACACGGGGTAACTCAGGTTCGTTTAGCGTAACTGTTCTTGGGCCATGGATATCGGCATCCGCGGTAACGTTGCAGGCGACCACTGTAACACCCGCACGGATTTGCGCGTCATTGCCGATATGTGCTGTCTCGCCTATAACAAAAGCGCCCTCATGAACCCAGCATGAACCATTGTAAGAGAGGTTAGAAAAATGCTGGATGTATCCGCCTTTTTCTCCAGCTTTAACAACGCCGGGTATGTCTACATTCGCAATGATGCGGGTGAGCGTTTGTCCATCCATTACAATGGTGTCTGTATCGTCCATTCTGAATTTGCGCGGCGCGGCTTTAGAGGCAAAAGGGGTCGTGCTTGTGGTCATCGAAATCCTCCATGGGGTGATGATAAAACGTTCATACCCATAACAACGAAGAAAAAATATGTCAAATATGCAGAAAAGCCCAACCGGTAAAGGCTGGGCTTTTCCTGAAGATCGCGCTGGTACTGATTAGCGCGAGTAGAATTCGATAACGAGGTTCGGTTCCATCTGAACAGGGTATGGAACTTCATCTTTTTTCGGCATGCGGATGAGCTTGCCTTTTTTCTCTTTCGCATCGACTTCCAGATATTCAGGAATATCGCGCTCGGCGCTTTCGCAGGCGAGTTGAATATGGGCCATGTTGGCGGCTTTTGGTGTCAGCGTGATCTCATCGCCGGCCTGAACCTGATAGGATGAAATGGTAACGCGCTTGCCGTTCACGCGGACGTGACCGTGGCTCACATACTGGCGGGCAGCAAACGGGGTCATCGCAAATTTCATGCGGTAGACAACGGCATCCAGACGGCTTTCAAGAAGGCCGATCAGGTTGTCCGAGCTGTCACCACGCAGGCGGATGGCTTCAGCATACAGGCGGCGGAATGCGCGCTCACCGATGTTGCCGTAATAGCCTTTGAGTTTTTGTTTGGCCATCAACTGCTTGCCGTAGTCGGACAGCTTGCGCGACTTTTGTGGGCCGTGTTGACCAGGGCCGTATTCGCGTTTGTTGAGGGGTGATTTGGGGCGGCCCCAGAGGTTGACGCCAAGGCGGCGGTCAAGTTTATGCTTGGATTCAGGGCGTTTGTCGCTCATGTCATACTTCCTTTGTTGTTGTTTTTGTCCTGCTAGTCCCTATTCAAAGGGCGGGAACATAAGACATCTCATGCACCACTTTCACGGGAATGGCGCTTTTTATAAGGATTTTTGGCAGATTGTCAAATTAAAGCGGCTTTTCTCCTTGCGCCCGCTGCTCATCCGCGATGACTTCACGCTTTGCGATGTTGATGGCGACCACAAATGCCAGATATGCAAGCACCATGTATAGGGCAATGAGCCTCCACTGTTTTGGCATCACAAACTCCTCAAAAGTTCATCAAAATAGGCATTGATGCGTTCTTTAACAGCAACTGGGTCTTCAAGCGTGTTGATGGTGCCGCGCACGGGGTCCGAATTGGGCAAATCCTGCAAATACCAGCCGATGTGTTTTCGGGCGATGGCATTGCCTTGGCGCATGCCGTGATACTCTAGCAAAGCGTCGTAATGCGCGATCACAATATCGCGGATTTCATGCAGGGCAGGGTCAGGGGTCATCGTGTTGTTTTTAAGGTAATCCATTACCTGCCGCACAAGCCATGGGCGGCCATAGGTGCCGCGCCCGACCATCACGCCGTCAGCCCCAGATGCCTCAAGCGCACGCCGCGCATCATGCGGGTGCACAATGTCGCCGTTCACAATCACGGGTACCGATACGGCGGCCTTCACGGCACGCACGGCGTTCCAGTCAGCCTCACCGCCATAAAGCTGGTTGCGCGTGCGCCCGTGCACCGTAATCATTTTAATACCCACGCTTTCGGCGCGTTTGGCCAAGGTAGGGGCGTTGAGGGAATGTTCATCCCATCCCAATCGCATTTTGACGGTCACGGGCACATCTACGGCACGCACAACTGCATCCATAATGGTGGTCGCCAAAGGCTCGTCGCGCATAAGCGCCGAACCCGCAAAATTATTGACAACTTTTTTAACAGGGCAACCGAAATTGATATCAATGACAGGCGCGCCACGACCCACACACACGCGTGCGGCCTCGGCCATAATCTCAGGCTCACAGCCTGCGATTTGTGCTGCCATCGGGAATTCCTGCGCGTAGTTGTCACGGCTTTGCGGGCGCTGGCGCACTTCTTCTAGCATTGGGCGCGATGCAATCATCTCCGATACAACCATCCCCGCACCAAAGCGGCGCACAAGACGCCGGAACGGCAAATCCGTAACACCGGACATCGGCGCCAGAAACACGGGCGAAGCAATTTGTAATGTGCCGATGGAAAGAGGTTTCATAGGTTTCAATCAGGCGAGGGATGCAAGGGTTGGTGTGGCGGCTTGCATACCGAGCCGTTATAGGGCGTGGGCCCGGAGGGACTTGAACCCCCGACCAAACCGTTATGAGCGGTCCGCTCTAACCAACTGAGCTACAGGCCCGACGCGGAGAGCAACCTAAACAAAAGCAAGCAAGAAATACAGGTTAATTTTTTGGTAAAGCCAATGGATCAGGTGCTTTTTTAGAGAGCGGAGGGGCTGTTTTTTGTTTTTGTTCAACTCTGGGGGTAGGTCTTATGCCAGGTTCGAAGGCATCTTCATTAGGTTGATAGAAATAATCTGGTTTTCGGGACGTGAACATGAGCGCGCTTCGATCCCACAACTCGGCATATTGTTTAGGCGTGACATCGTTACGAAGATTAATGAAAGAGGTGCGTCTCCCTCTTAGTTCAAGCTGCTCATCAATATTGTGATTATCTTTTTTAAAAAAGTGCAAAGAGCCATAGAGAACCATGGATTTTCCGCGTGTGTTTTCAGTAATAAATTGTGCCACTTGAGCGTCGTGAGGGTTAAAACGCCCTTCAATTTTCTTCAAAAGTTGATCTATTTGGGCAGGAGTAAATTTATTTCTATTTTCAAGGAAATCCAGCATTTCAGTTACTAGCTTTGCTTTGCTAATCTCATCCATAGGGTCGGCAGCGTGGACTTTTATGCCTTTATCGGAGGCTTCGTAAATAATTTCAGCATAACGCGCTATTCTTTTCCTTGTAGCGATAGCAAGCTTGATTCTATCTTCTTCCTTTATTTTGGGCATGCCGTCTCTTTCGAGAACATCTTCTCTTAGCTTCATGATCGTGTCGGTGAACTCTTTTCGCGTAATTTTTCGGGAGGCCAGATCATCGATCAGTTTTTGTTGGTCATGATGGAGTTCAATAAAAATATCTGTAACCCCACTTTTTTTGGCGTCGGCCATGGTCTCGGGAATGGTGAGAGGGTCGAGAAGCGATTCATCGCCATGGTTGTCGTCACCAAGGCAAATATCATCGCTTTTTTCAGCCATTTCCGTAAGAATTTTTCTGAAATTGGGGAATTTTCTGGGCGTACGTGTTTGCGCCGAGGCAGCTGTGGTGCCAAAAAGCGTAGCAAGTATCAAACCTGCCACAAATTCTCTGCGATCGGTTTCAACCATCGCCCCACTATAATTCCATAATATTTATAAGAGGTTAACTAGGCTGGCACGCTCTTTGCATTTACATAAAAACAATAAAAACCGACGAAACCAAGGGGATGTTTTATGTTCAGTATCGAGAGATTGATTATGTTTGGTTACCTGTTGAGCGTGTTAACGGGCAGTTATCTGGCAGTTTCCACGTTACGTCAGCTTTACAGCGAGGCAAGGCAGCTCGAACAACTGGCAACACTAGAAGCCCAGGATATCCAAGATATGAAAGACCGTAAGCTGCTTGTGTTCGACGCGATCGAACCCGCTTCCGGCAAGTGAGCTAGATTTTTGTCTCGGTGGTGCCAAGGGCCTCGGCAAGGCGAGTTTGGGCGCTGCCGGGCTTAAGAGGCCTTTGCTGGGTATCTGCCGGCCCCCATCCGATGGCGTAGATAACCTCAATACTGGCACGCAGTAGTCCGTCCGGCTCTGCATGATGGTTTTTGTAATCATCTTCAACAGCTTGCCAGAAACCGCGGCCTAAAAAGTCACGGCTACGGGCATGCAGGATCAATGACTCACCTGATGCTTTAATATCCTTGAGCAATCTTCTGATTTCTTTGTAATAAATAACTTTTATTTCGACATCAGCAACGGGCAAGGCAAACCCTGCGCGCTGCATCAAACCAGACATGGTCAGGAGATCGACCATAGGGTGGATGCGGGGGGCCGCACCACCACGCTGGCGCGTTTCAACCCGTATAAGGGTGTCGCGCAACTCATGCAGCGTCTCACCACCAACAAGCGCGGCCAACAAAAGCCCATCCGGCTTAAGTGCTCGCCGCATTTGGACGAGGGTGCCGGGCAGGTCATTGACCCTGTGCAAATCCCCACAGCAGATAATGAGGTCAAGGCTTTGCGGCGCGTAGGGAAAGTGTTCCGTCTCTCCCACTGCACACTCCTCCCGCCATTCGACAGAAGTCACGTTTTTGATGGCTTGCAAAGACCCCGTATCATCCGCTCCAATCAGAAGCGCCCGCTCGAAATCAAGGCGTTTGATATCACGCAAACGATCAAGCAGGGCACCGTACATGTGCTCCGAGAGCAGCGTTAAAGTCTTTTTACGGCGGGGCGAGCGGGCAAAAGGGCGCATGCGGCATGCATATTAGCGATGGTAATGTCAAACTCACAAGCAGGTTATTTTATGTCCAGTTAAGAATAATAAAAAAACAAATTCAGGATATTTCAAAAAATTCTATTGACGTTCTTAGGCAGCTATCGTGAAGCTTTACTCCATAAGCAACAATAATATTACAGGGAGAGTCAAAGATGTCAGAGCAGACAACTGTTATCGATTCCGAAGATTCAGGTTCAAGCCGGCGTTCAACAGCCCATGGCGGCACCTATGACTGGCAGCGCGAAAGACGCGCAAGGCAAGATACTTCCTCCGGTATCGGCGACTATTTTGGTGGTTTTAATCGGCAGGCAGCGGACCATGCCATGTACAGGACCGCAAATGCGGATCAGCTTTTGGGTATGCTCAGAACGGCAGTTTCCGACCAATGGCAGCTTATGCTCGATGTCTCGCCGCACGTAAACCCCAGTTTCGCAAGGATCGAGGCCATGCTGATCGAGCTTGCAGCCCGTATCAAGGACCCGCAGGCTGTCAGCGCCTTGGCTTTTGTAACGGCCAAAGAGGTAAATCCTGATAACCCCAATCGCTCGCGTTACATAAACTACGCCCCACGCGGCCTGCCTGCGATCAAACATGTGTGCGCAGCGTTCGATTTCCCGGTACCAGCAGGGATGGAAGCAAAAATATTGGCCGATATTGAAAGGCGTGCCGCTGCCCTTAAGG
Organism: Pseudomonadota bacterium; assembly: GCA_009926935.1. GTDB lineage: Bacteria > Pseudomonadota > Alphaproteobacteria > Micavibrionales > UBA1664 > UBA6145. The sequence goes on from RFNZ01000004.1 coordinate 76,361, forward strand.
GTGATAGAGGCGGTAAAGCCTCGGCCCCGGAGCCAACGACCGAGCAGGGTAGGCTTGAGGCCAAACTGGTGTCTGAGCTGGCCACTATCTGGAACCCTATGGTTTTGGCAACGCCCGAGTTGCGCGTGGGCTTGAATGAAATCGAGGCGACACTCGCAAAACTGGCAGGACTCAAAGATGATAGGGCAGTTCAAGCGCTGGCTTTCATCAATGAAACAACACCCGAGTCAGCGTATACAGGCCGCCCTGTGCTTAAAAACTACGCCCCACGCGGCTTACCGGCGGTGCGCGAAGTCTACAGACTTTTTGGCCTTGAAGAGCCGAAGGATCGGGTCGATGCCGTGGTAGCCGCTGTGCGTAAGTCGCAGGCAGCCAATGGCGCAAACCACAGGCGTTACGCAGCGGCGTAAGCCAAAAACAAGGCATCTTTTTGAGAGTGCATACTACGTGCCTAATGGCGCGCCCGTGAGAATTCGAATCTCAAACCTTCTGATCCGTAGTCAGATGCTCTATCCAGTTGAGCTACGGGCGCATAAATGAGGTGCGTGCAAGATTTTATACTCTGATCTAAACCTCGCAAGCGGGCGGACCATAACCCGTGAGAAGGTGGTATTTCAAGTTCTTTTTGTTTTTTCTGGGGATTAGAGAGAGTTTTGCCACGGGCGTGTTGTCCTTGACACCCCTTCACGTATAATGCCAATGAAAGACTCGGAAGGCGGAGGTTACGAAAAACATGCCCCCGCACCGGACATAGAAGAACGGACGATATCATGAAACACCAAGGCTTAAAGCTGCATCTGGGCGTCTCAGCGCTTGTATTTCTTGCGGTTATCGGTGCTGTACCTACGATCTCCAAGGCCGAGCCAAAGGCGCTGGGTACGGTCGCGGTTGCAAAAAAGGCGGACGCCGAGGTACCAACTGACGATATCCCGACCCTTGTCGTCACTAACCGTCCTATGTCTGAAGTGTTGGCTAATAAGGCGCGCCCGCCAATGGATGAGGCTGGTGAAGCTGCACCAAAACTGAAGCCCGATGTTCCGGGGATTGCTGCGACAGCCGATGACGGCGTTTACAAAAACATGATGACAGAGGCCCCGCGCATCGACGCTGATGCCGTTCTCAGCAAGGAATACTATTCACCTGCCGATACCTTGGCCTCACAAAAAATCAACCAGCTGCGCGAAGAAATGTTTACGCTGCAATCCCGCGTATCCGAGCTTTCCGAGCGTCTGACGGATATCCAGCAAGTAGGGCAGGAGCTGGCCGCGAATTACTACGCAAGCATTGCAACAATCAACACACAGCTTCAAAGCGGTACAACTCCTGGTAACCCCCGCCTGATGGAGCGTCTTACAGCGGCATCTGATGCCCTCGAAACGCTTTCAGGCAACGTTGCCGACATGAACGCGCTGGCACTCCAGATATCCGATTCAGCGGCCATGTCAGGCTATTTGCAGGAAGCCACGCGCGCCGCCTACGGCCTGACAGGTTCGGTCGAGGAAGATCATGCAAGGTTGGCCCAGCTTGAGGACTCCATTTCAAGCACATCTGTCCTGATCGAGCGGTTGCTCAACAACGTGAACGACGACATTACGCGCTCCGCCGCCTACCTCTCTTCTGAGCGCAGCAACCTGCGTACGCTCTCGCTCGCCATTGCCAATGGCGATCTGTATGGCCGTTCGCTGGCCAACCGTCCGTTCCTCTCTGTTGGCCAAAGCACTGTTGCAGCCGATATGGCGGCAGCTAACCAGGGGCTTGGTGCACAACCGGCATCCCTGGGTGCCGGCGGCCAGCCAGGCGCATTGCCTAGCCCGCGCCCGCTGGTTGTTATCCGGTTCGATAAGCCTGATGTTGACTTCCAACAGGCTGTCTACCAATCCGTCAGCGAAGCACTGGAAAAATATCCTAACGCCAAATTCGAGTTGGTGGCGGTCGCCCCGGGCGCTGGAAACCCTGCAAGAAAAGCTATCGAAAGCACGCGGTCCCGCCGCAATGCTGAAAAGGTTCTGCGTTCACTCACAGGCATGGGGCTGGGGGCTGAGCGTGTCGAGCTCTCGTCCATGGTGAATGACAATATCCAGACCAACGAAGTTCATCTTTACATCCGATAGGACATAGTGTGAAAGCTGCTCTGATGACCGACGATTTCATTCTCGCCGGTGACGGCGTTTCCATGGGCCCTATCGCCGTAAGGCTCACCCGTTCCAAGGCCGAGATAGAGGCCACACAAAAACTGCGATACGATGTTTTTTATCGTGAGTACGGCGCAAAGCCCGTGGGCGATATGGAGGCCAAGGGCCTCGATTACGACCGCTTTGATGCATTTGCCGACCACCTGATTGTTACTGAAAACAGCGGTAGCGAGCGTATTGTCGGTACCTATCGCATTCTGCGTTCGGACGCGGCCAAAAAGGCCGGGCAGTTTTACTCAGCTTCCGAATTCGATATCTCAAAGCTCGTAAGCACTATACCCAATCTCATGGAAGTGGGTCGCAGCTGCGTCCACCCTGATTTTCGGACACGCAGCGTGCTTCAACTGCTCTGGCAGGGTATTGCGGAATACATCGCCTATTACGACATAGGCGCCCTTTTTGGCTGCGCCTCGTTTCACGGAACGGATATGAGCGCCCATGCGGATATGCTCTCATACCTGTATCACAACCATAGGGCGCCGGATCAGTTCTGCCCCCGCGCTTTGGACGGGCAGTACACGTCGATGAACCTGATAGAAAAAGACGCGCTCAATACAAAAGACGCGCTTTTAAAACTCCCGCCGCTCATCAAAGGTTATCTGCGCCTTGGCGGTTTTGTCGGCGATGGCGCCGTAATCGATCCCCAGTTCAATACAATCGATGTTTGCGTCGTTGTTAAAACATCCGCCGTATCAAACCGTTACAAAAAACACTACGAGCGCAAGACGGGCGTGGCTCTGGGGACCGAAGACGTACCGGTCGACGCCACTTCCGAAATCATCTGAGCCTGAATGCGGGTACTCCTTGGCATCATAAGGATTCTGTCGCTAGCGCTGATGGCTGCGATGGTTTTGATCATTCATGGATTGGGCCGCCTTATAGGCCGGCACTGGTCGTTTCCCACTAGCGTTTGTTTTTTGGTTGCCCGGCTTTTTGGCTTTACGCCAAGGGTCGTGGGTACCCAGATCAGGGATAAAGACAGGCCGGTCTTCTTTGCTTCAAATCACGTTTCTTATCTCGATATTGTAATTCTGGGTTCGCAGCTGGATGCTCTGTTTGTGGCAAAAAGCGAAGTCGCAAACTGGCCGCTGTTTGGGGTAATGGCAAAAATCCAGAACACGGTTTTTATCCGCCGTGCGAAAACGGCCATAGACAGCGCAAGAGACACACTGGCCTCCCTCCTGCGCCAAAAGAAAAGCGTGATTGTCTTTGCGGAAGGAACCTCGACCGATGGAGCTTCGGTCAAACCCTTCAAGCCCGGTCTTTTTGATGCTCTTTATGAGCCTGGCGTTGATGCCGTGGTACAGCCTGTTGCCATCGTCCTGGAAAGCATTGAAGGCCAAAGGATAGGGGGCAACGCCCTTTTACGGGACCGCTACGCCTGGTGGAGGCCGGAACATACGCTGGTGCCCCATTTATGGGCCTTTGCCTGCACAAAACGGGCAGGGGTAAGCCTTCACTTTTTGCATGCCCTCAACCCCAAAGATTTTGAAGACAGGAAGGAACTAGCCGCAGCCGCCCACAAAGCTATTCAGGCTGTTGTTGAAGCGGAAAGCGGCTTGCGCTAGAAACAAGCCCGGATGTTCCCGTAGCTCAGCTGGATAGAGCACCGGTTTCCTAAACTGGGGGTCGTGAGTTCAAATCTCGCCGGGAACGCCAGTTACTTTAAGCAGCTTTCAGGTTAAGGCCGTCATTGGCAAGCGCCGCTTTTCTTACCAGCGCGCGCAGTTCACGCACGCGGGCAGCAGCCTCGTCTACCTGCGCATTGGCAGCGCCATGTGCCTCGATCTCACGTACATGGTCCGATACCGTTTTAATGTTACGGCCAATTGCGACAAAACGCTCGATACCGCCGTCGTCAAGTGCCGTGGTAAACACGATGGCAAGCTGTTTGCCAACACGTCCGAGAGCGATATTTTGCTCAACGGCCTCGGTTGTATCCACGTCTTTTCCGGCGTGGCCATAGTCAAGCGCTTCGGCAACCATTTTCATCTGCTGCATTTGCGCGGCGCTGCGGATTCTGCAGGCATGTTTACTGAAGGTTTTAGCAACATCAGCACGGTTGGTATTGTCGATGGCATGGCCAAGAACCATGTAAGATTCACGGCTACGGCTGTCGCCTTTACTGGTATCAGTCAGGATATAGGCAGCAACCCGGTCAAGGATTTCAAGTTTGTATTTAGGCGATGCGTAATGCCTTATATCAAAGGTATTAAGCGCCTCAGTTGCATTTCGTTTGCTGACAGTGCCCGCTTCTACGGCACGGTCCAGAATAGCAAGCCCCATCTCGTAAGCGCGGTCTGCGTTGCCAAGCTTGCGGCCCGTTTCAATAAGGGCCGTAAAGGACTGAACGGCATTGGAATCGTAAGCATCTTTCGATCTTGAAACGCTAGCTTCCGTAACAAAAGCATAAGCTTCAAAAGCTTTATCCCTCATGGTCTGCGCCTGAGCCAAAAGGCCAGGGTGCGCCTTATCATCGAGTTCAGGCACGTAGGCTTCAGCTGCTTGAAGAACGAGTTCTTCAACAGATGCCTCATCGCGGTCACGATAGAGTTCCGTAGCCCGCGTTGAATCTTTTGCGAGTTGCAGAATGTTCTCAAAAACCATGCCGCGTGCCTTTTGAGACATCGGCATGTCTTTTATGCCAATCAGGAACGAGATACCGCGGCGGTAAGCGCTCGCAGTATTGCCGTGATCACGGTCTTTAAGGGATGCAAGATGGGTATTGATGTAATCTGTAATAAGCTTGATGCGCTGGCCGGAGCGCTCTTCGCCAAAAAGGGCCTTGGTGGCTTTAACAAGGTCAGCCGTTTGTTCTGCCGGATTACCGCGGTAATGCCATACGCCCCATTTAAGTGCCTTCATGGCTATACGGTTATAGACTTGGGCCTTGGCGCCGCCAGCTACCGTTGCGTCCAGAACATCCGTGATGTATCCCACAAGTGCGGATACAGAAAGGGAGTGGCGTCCCTTAGGGCCTCTGGGTTTTGCCATTTCGTTAAAGCCGGCAAGGCGAATGGCTTGGGCATCAGCACCCAGCGTCTCCGAGAGCGCCTTCAGATACGGCTGCATGTCACGAACCTGATTCTGCGCAACGTACAGGTAGGTCTCTCTGGTGTTCAGGCTTAATGTCGTGGCAGCAGACGCAAAGAAAGACAGGGCAGTCTGCTGAGGAAGTTTGCGGCGCTCATAATTACCATCATCTACATGTTTACCCCATGAAACTGCATCGCACAGATGGCCGATGATTTTCATCGCCAGTCTTGGATAGACGCCGCTGGGCAATACAACATCCGTGGCTTCCTTCAATTGCGCGACAGCTTCAGCCTCTGTAATTTTTCCAAGCGTAAGATCCGTAATAATGCTCTCAACATACAGCTCGTGTTCTTCACGCTCTGTTACAAGCAGGTCTTGAGTTAGATCAGGCTGTGTGCTGGCAAGTGCGACCATAGGAAAGGCTCCTTTTTAAGTAAAACAAAAATGTTACGTAAAGAGCTGGGTGGTATTTGTCAATATCAAGATAAAGGAGCGAAAAGTTAATGGCGTTCCGCCACATTTCTGCCGTTTGACGCACCATCAGAATGGCTTATAATCTGCCGAATTATTAAAAAGCGAGGGTGAATCCGATGGCCGAACAGAAAAAAGCCGAAGCGGCGGCAGATGACAAGAGCATCAATGAATTGCTCAAAGAATATGCTGATGACGTAAAAGACAAAGACCTCGATGATTTTCTCAAAAGTGACGATGACGCTTTTGAATCGGATGATTCTGAAACGTCGGACGAAGATAAGTCTGAAGATACCGAGGAAAACGCGCCCAAAAAATCGGGGGGATTGCTGACAGGCCTTCTGCTGCTGGTTGTTTTCGCGGTCGCCGGTGCCGGCACCTACATTTACCTCAATCGTGATTCTGGCATGACAGCCATCATGGGTGGATTTATGGGCGGTGAGGAGCAGGTCGCCGATACGCTCGAACCCGTGCAGCCTCAAACAACAGCTCTTTCTCCAGATCTTGAGCCGCAGCTTCCCACACCTACGATGGATGCGGCCCCCCAGCCAACCGATCTACCCTCACAGCCTTTACCAATAGCCAACGAGGCATCGGCACCGCCAATGCCCATGGCAACACAGCCATCTAGCGAGGAGCCGCCCGCAGCTGAACTTTTAACGGCTGAGCCCGCTGTACCGCAACCCGCAGCACCAGTAGAGGCACCAGTCGCCGAAGCTTCGCCAGCAGCACCTGTAGCAGCAGCTACTGATGCCGCAAAAGCGGTTGATGCTTGGGCTTCAGGCGCCGAAAGCTCACCTATGATGCCGGCTGCCGATTTGCCGGTGCAGCCCGTTGAAGAGGTTAAGGCACAGCCTGTCAAAGCAGCCCCCAAACAGGAGGCTGCTCCCAAAAAAGCTCAAGCTCAGGCACCATCTGCTGATGATGCACTGCCTCCACCCTATGTTGCCATTCAGGGCAACAAGGGCGGCGCCAGTGCCGTATCAACGGCCACAAAGGCCAAAATGCAGCCGGTTGTTGAGGGCAGCAGCAAATCAGCCCGTAACGCAAATGAAGCGGATGTAACAAGCGCGACCGGTGACTACCGCACCATGGTCATGCAGGGCGGCGGCAAAATTGAAATCGCCGGTAGCAAAACAACCATCATGCCGGCAGGTATGGCACCAGCTACGGATGCAGTAGTACCTGCAGGCGTATCAGCCCGTCCTGAAAACGCACCAAATCGTCTTGCGATTGCAGGCGGAAAAAGCCTGCCTGACGGTTACACACCGCCAGTACCAATGCAGGCCGCAACGCCTGTTGTACCTCCTGCCATGGATGCCCCTGAGATCAAGGCACCCGTTGTCGAGGCTCCTGTAATGAAAGCTGTTGCGCAACCTGAAGGTGATGCAAAGGCAATGTTAGCTCAGGCATTGGCGATGGAAAAAGCAGGCAAGACAGGAGACGCCCTTGAACTGTACCAGCGCGCCCTTGAACTTGATGCCGTGTATGGAAACGGTAAGTCCATTGACCGTGGCATGGTCTATGACCGCATAGGCGCCATCCGCGCCGGCCAGTAGCGCGCAATGGATGTTCTTTTAATGTATATCGAGTACAACCCGGCCTTGAAAGCCGGGTTGTTTTTTTGTCTGGGGGCATGCGTGGGCAGTTTTGTGACTGCACTGCATTACCGCATACCGCGTAAATTAAACTGGTCCACAGACCGCTCACGCTGCACTAGCTGCCACCACACGCTTGGCATACGTGACCTCGTGCCCATTGCTTCCTGGCTAGCAATGCGGGGCCACTGCCGCTACTGCGGCGCTAGCATATCGCCGCGTTATCCATTGATTGAAGTGGGGTTCGGCTTGTTATTCGCCCTTATTTCCTGCCTGTAATGGCGCTCAGCAAATCTGGCAAAGGCAGGATGATGGTGTTCGTTTTATCGCCCGCAATATCGGTCAGCGCCGAAAGGTAGCGCAACTGCATGGATTCAGGGCGCTGCGCCAAAATGGTTGCGGCTTCATCGAGTTGTTTGGCTGCCTGCAATTCACCTTCCGCATTGATGATTTTGGCGCGGCGTTCACGCTCGGCCTCGGCCTGGCGGGCAATCGCACGGATCATGCTTGGGTCGAGGTCAATTTGCTTGATGGCAACAGCCGTAATTTTAATGCCCCAGCCCTCGGTCGAATGGTCAAGGAGCTCCTGAATGTCCTTGTTCAGCTGGTCGCGGTTGGAAAGCATGTTATCAAGCTCGTGATGGCCCAGAACCGAGCGGAGCGTGGTTTGGGCGATCTCTGATGTCGCCTGCATGAAATCCTCAACCTTGACGATCACGGCCGATGGATCAACGACGCGGTAATAAACAACCGCCGAAACACGCACCGAAACGTTATCACGCGAGATAACATCCTGCGGCGGTACGTCCGTGGTGCGTACGCGGATATCAACGCGCACCATGCTCTGGATAAACGGGATAAGGATAATAAGCCCGGGGCCGGCAGTATGCGTGTAGCGACCAAGGGTAAAGATAACTGCACGTTCGTACTCGCGCATGATGCGTACGGATGTCGCAACAAACAGCGCAAGGAAGAAGAGAAGAAGAATAAAAATTTGAATCATGTCAGGCGTCCTTGATCACGGTTAAAACGAGTTTGTCACGGCTTGAAATCCTGACCGTATCACCGGCCTTAAGGTCGCTTGGGCCTTGTGCGGCCCATTCCTCGCCATCAACATGCACTTGGCCGCGCCCATCCTTCCAGTCGCGCACGGTGGCGTACATGCCTACCATGGTTTCAGACCCGGCGGTCGCGCGCGTTTTCCATGCGAGGCGTACAAAATAGGCACAGGCGGCAAGTACGAGGGCCCCGATAACACCAAGCGAGGTCAGGAGAGGGCCATCGACGGCAATCCCCATAAAATGGTCCATCTCGCGCATCATCATGAGTGCCGCAAAAAAGGATGCCGCGCCACCCAGCCCCAAAAGCCCGAAAGCAGGCGTAAACGCCTCGAGCGCCATAAAAGCGAGACCAAGAACAAGGAGGATAAGTACAGTCAACTCAAGCGACATGGCTGGAGTCTACTATCAGCCATTCAGCCTTGCAACCACGGCGTCACCCATGGCGCTGGTTGAGACAAAAGCCTGCCCTTTGGCAGTTATATCAGCCGTGCGTACGCCGTCCGTTAAAACCTGCTTCACGGCGTTTTCAAGCGTGTCCGCCGCATCCGGCCTATCAAGCGAATAGCGTAAAGCCATGGCGAGTGATAAAATCATGGCGAGCGGGTTGGCCTTGTTCTGGCCAGCAATATCGGGCGCCGATCCATGTACAGGTTCGTAAAGCGATGGCTTGCCAGCACCAAGCGAGGCCGATGGCAGCATGCCAAGGCTGCCTGTCAGCATGGCCGCCGCATCCGACAAAATGTCGCCAAACAGGTTATCGGTCACAATGACATCAAACTGTGAGGGGTTGCGCAGTAATTGCATCGCGCAGTTATCGGCATACATGTGGCTCAGCTCCACATCCGTATATTTTTCGGCGTGCAGCTTCGTCACTTCCTCGCGCCACAAAAGGCCGCTTTCCATGACATTTGCTTTTTCAACCGAGCAGACTTTGCGGCCACGCTTGCGCGCCAGTTCAAACGCCCGCGCCGCCACACGGCGAATTTCGGATGTCGTATACACTTGCGTGTTTACGCCGCGGCGCTCGCAATTCCCTATATCGGTAATGCCGCGAGGGGTCCCAAAATACACCCCGCCCGTAAGCTCGCGCACAATCAATATATCAAGCCCGCGCACGACTTCAGGTTTGAGCGTTGATGCATCGATAAGCGCATCAAACACAATGGCAGGGCGCAGATTGGCAAATAAATCGAGTTCTTTGCGTAACCCCAAAAGCCCTGCTTCTGGGCGCTTGTCATAGGCCGCATGTGCCCATTTGGGGCCGCCAACGCAAGCGAGAATAGTTGCGTCAGCTTGGCGACAGGCTTCCAGCGTGTCGGCGGGCAGGGGGCTGCCGGTGGCATCAATGGCAGCGCCGCCCACAAGTTTTTGTTCGTAAGTAAAACCAAGTTTCAGCGCATCCAGCACTTTGATGGTCGCCGCCGTTACCTCAGGCCCGATGCCGTCCCCTGGCAGAAAAACGATATGCTTGCTCATAGCCATGGCCTCTCATTTTTACGGGCCTCTTCAAAGGCGCTAATATCACCTTCGTGCTGTAATGTGAGGCCAATATCATCAAGCCCGTTCAAAAGGCAATGCCGGCGGAACGGGTCGGTAGTGAAGGGGAACACAAGGTTTCCTGCCCGTACTTCCTGTTTTTCAAGGTCTACGGTCATCGGCTGGTCGGGGTATTGAGTCGCGCGCTCCATTAGTTGCAACACCTGCGCGCGCGGCAGCACCACGGGGCACATCCCGTTTTTAAAGCTGTTGCCGTGGAAAATATCGGCGAAGGAAGGCGCAATAACGCAGCGTATACCAAAGTCATTGAGGGCCCACGGCGCGTGCTCGCGGCTTGATCCACAGCCGAAGTTTTCATCGGCAATCAAAATTTGCGCCGCACGATAAGCCGGTTTGTTTAAAACAAAATCAGGCTTTTCCTGTCCGTTGGCTTCATATCGCATTTCAGAAAACAGGTGCTTGCCAAGCCCCGTGCGCTTGATGGTACGCAAAAACTGCTTGGGGATGATCATGTCGGTATCGACATTGGTCATCGGCAATGGGGCCGCAATCGCGGTAAGAAGTTTAAATGGCTGCATGAGTTGACATAACCTTTAGTGGTGCGTAGCTTGTCACGCTAGCATGAGAAAGTACGAACCTTCAACGGAGAGGCCAGGCCGCATATTTAAGCGGCAGAACGGCCATGCCCTAAAAAACGAGCAGCTACGCGTATGGCTCCGCGAAACTGATATTGCGCTCGACGGCGCACTGTTTTTCGACAACGACGGAGATACGGTCAAAAGCCTTTTTCACGCCCTCCGGTTGAAGATGGAAGGACTACGTATTGACTACCCAATAAACGATCAAAACCGCGCCGAGATCAGAAGATTGGTAAAACGCATTTGTATCCATGCTGATTGGAGTAGCTGGGCATATAACGAGAGGCCGGAGTGGTACATTGAAAGCCCGCGTTGCCCTCTCTCCCGTGCTGACGTGGTTGATATAACGATCGAACGCGACGCACTCAAAAAGCCGCATAACTTCATGACTAGACTCAGCGGATGGATAACTGAAAACGGCGATTTAGGCGTGTTCAACAGCCTCTATACGCGCGGCAACACGGCCACCAAACTGGCTGCACTTAAGGCTCTTCGTAAGGCTGCGCCAAACTTTTTCTACACGAGCTATAATTTTAGCCCAGAAAACTGGCCGGCCTTGGTATTACGACAGACAGATGCAATCATGCAGGATGATAAAGCCGCGCAAAAATTAAGAGAAGAGGCGGCAGGTATCAGCGAGTTTCTTAAGTCAAAGCGTGCTTATATAAGGCGCGCAGCCTTAGCAGAGGCACTCAGGCCTTTTCAAGTTTGAGCTTACTAAAAACTCCCAATAGCGCATCATCAAAATGCCCGGCTTTTTCAACGCGCATTCTGTGCAGAACACCGGCAGGTGAGATATCGCGCTGGCCGTAATGCGGCCGCCATACGGAATAACCGTCAAACGCATCGCAAATGCATAGCATGCGTGCTTCAAGGCTGAGGTCGCTGCCTTTTTTCTTGAGCCATCCGCTGCCATCCATCGCCTCGTGGTGGTTTGCCATGAGGTCGCGTAGCAGGTCTAGAAACGGCTCATGGCAATCTGTGCCAAAAGCATCATCGACAATTTTTACCCCAAGCTGCGTATGCTGGCGGCGCATTCTTTTTGTTTCATTATCCGGCTTGTTGCCTACATCCCAAATACCAACTGGCAAAAGTCGTTTACCGGCATCATGGGCAAGTGCTGCCCAATAAAGCGTTTCAGCCAGTTCTTCGCCAAGGTCAGTGGCTAGTGCAAGCATCTTCATGCTACGTGCCACGCGCCGCACATGCTTGTGAAATTCATAGACATGGCCATGTGGGCGCAGCGCGTCATACGCTTCAAGCTTCTTCAGCTCGTCTTCGATGAAATCTTGGTAGGCGGCGTGGATCATGAAACCTTGGGTCTGTGTTCAACCGCGGTGCCTTGGGGCACGGCAAGTTTAAGCCGCATAAGTTCAGCCACAACGGATGCGGGCATCGGCGGCGGCACAATACCTCTGTTCCTATCTTCCTCATCGTTGCGTATCCACCAGTAGGTCGCGTTGCTAACGGGCTTTGCACCTGCGGGTACAAAGGGGTCGTTTGCGGTAAGGCCGGAATAGTAAAGAAAATCGATACCGCCATAATTGTGGTGGATAGGTCCGCGGCCATCTGGCGTTGCAAGCGACGGGTAATCTGCCACATCGGCAAAAGGCGGTACATTGCCAAAAAGCGCCGCAATTGTACGGCCAAAGTCCGTTGTAGGGTTGGCGTTTGGCGTAATCCGGTACTCACCGTGTGTGAATGGCGCCGCAACATAATCCGCAGAATCGGGAAGGGGTAAAGGTTGTCCCGCCTTCATGAAGTCGCCTCCCTTGTCGTCACGCCGCAAAGACGCTGTGATTTGAGGTGCACCAGCTTGTATGGCGTACGACATGTTCACGTAAAAACCGTCGCCGCCTACCACGGACGGATCAAAAGATGCATGGGCCGATACCAGCATTGCATCACGTACGGCGTCTGCAAGGCGGCTCATGTGGTCATTCCAGGCGGCACGTTTTGCCAGATGATCATTCAGGTCATTGTACGAAGCCCCTTGAGGCAGAAAGATGCGTGCAGGAAAGCGCGGCTCTCCCATATCTGTGGGCGGCACGAAACCGCGCGGTAATTCGGTGCCCTCCATGGCAAGAGGCATGATGGTCAACGGGTCGCTCCAACCACCTGCAAAAAGCGCGTTTCCAACAGCATCGCTTTCTTTATAGTCAAGCAACCGTGAATCTGGCGGTACAAACCAGCTGCCGTCGTGGGCTATGGGGGCGTACAGGTAAATCCCGTCATTTTCCCCGCCATTAGTGTAAATGGATGGGTACTCACGGTAGGCGCGCGGCAGGGTCCCCGCTTCCTGCTTTATGACGATAACAGGCGTTGCTAGCCCCGTTCTTTCCAGCAACTCAGGTATTTCTGTACGCATTTTTGCGTAGGCCTCGGCATGAAATTTTTGGGATAAGCTTGAAATTTCCGAAAAAGTCATCGGCAACACGATTTTCGGGCCGAATAATTTTGCCATGGTTATGCGCGCCATATGAATTCGCTTCGCGGCATCAAGTGCGCTGCCTTCAAGTTTATAGACTTTATGCATCATCTTCCCTGTCTCCTTTTTTATAGTGCTCGCACATCGGTCAGCTTGCCCGTGATGGCGGCGGCGGCAGCCATGGCGGGGGAAAGAAGGTGCGTGCGGCCCTTATAGCCTTGCCGCCCTTCAAAGTTACGGTTGGATGTGCTGGCGCAGCGTTCGCCGGGGTTAAGCCTGTCCTCGTTCATGCCAAGGCACATCGAACAGCCTGCTTCCCGCCAGTCAAAACCGGCCTCCTTCAAAATGGCGGCGATGCCCTCTTCCTCGGCCTGGGCTTTCACAAGGCCAGAGCCCGGCACAACCATGGCATATACGCCAGCAGCCACTTTCTTTTTAGCAACCACTTTTGCAACCTCGCGTAAATCTTCGATCCGCGCATTGGTGCAGGAACCTATAAAAACCTTATCGATTGATACATCCGTCATCTTGGTGCCGGCAGCAAGGCCCATATAGTCAAGTGCGCGCTGCATCGCCTCGTTTGTGGGGGTGGGGACAACGCCTGTAATCGGCACCACATCTTGCGGGCTGGTGCCCCAAGTGACTTGCGGGGCAATATCGGCAGCATTCAAAACGACTTCCGTGTCAAAGGCTGCGCCAGCATCCGTAGGCAGCGTGCGCCAATAGGCCACCGCTGTATCGAAGTCCGCCCCTTTGGGGGCCATAGGGCGGCCTTTGATATACGCAAAAGTTTTTTCGTCAGGCGCAATCAACCCTGCGCGTGCCCCGCCTTCAATCGACATGTTGCACATCGTCATGCGGCCTTCCATGGAAAGGGCGCGCACGGCCTCGCCTGCATATTCAATCACGTAGCCCGTGCCGCCTGCCGTGCCAATTTTGCCGATAATGGCCAAAATCATATCTTTGGCGGTGACGCCCACGGGCAAGGTGCCGTCAACGGTAATACGCATCGTTTTAGCGGGCTTCAGCAACAGTGTTTGCGTGGCCAGAACGTGCTCGACCTCCGATGTGCCGATGCCAAAGGCTAAAGCGCCAAACGCACCGTGTGTCGATGTATGCGAGTCCCCGCACACAATGGTCATGCCGGGTTGCGTCAGGCCCTGTTCGGGCCCGATTACGTGCACGATGCCTTGGCGCTTGTCGCGCATACCAAAATATTCGATGCCGAATTCTTTCACATTCGCTTCCAGCGTTTCAACTTGGATACGGCTTTCTTCTTCCCGTATTGGCAGGCTACGGTCGCTCGTGGGTACGTTGTGGTCAACAACAGCAAGCGTGGCCTCAGGGCGGCGCACACGGCGGCCAGCCACGCGCAAGCCTTCAAACGCTTGCGGGCTTGTGACTTCGTGCACCAGATGGCGGTCGATGTACAAAACGCAGGTGCCGTCCTCGTGCTTTTTGACCACATGGCTGTTCCAGATTTTCTCAAAGAGGGTGAGGGGCTTGGCTGTCATTTTTGTGCACCGCATTAGGGAAATAGTAACGAATTTACACGTACACTTAACCTAAGAAATACAAGATAGGTCAATCAGATGTTGCAGGTTCAAGGTGCTTCTTTTTCACGCGATGCCCATGGCCGTTTGTGCATTGCCCTCGATGACGCCGCTTTTACAAGGGCCGACGTGGTATTTATAGACCCCTCAAGCCGCGAAATTTCAGCTCTTCTGGACGGTATGCAGGTGGGTTTGGGCCGCGTAACCGCCGATATGGCCAAAGCATTTATGGAGCAGGGCTGCGTGTTTTTGACAGCCCCGCACCCGCAAGGGCACGACCTGACGCTGATAGCGCCGGTCCTAACCATTCACTAGTTTTTGATTTAACCAAGAGAGAGGTCTAATGAGCGATTGTTCGCATTGTCTGTGCCAAACCAAGGAAGTCCATGACCATTCTTCGCACGACAAAGTGGATATCAGGGAGACATCTCCGCCCGTTCTAGCACTTCCCGTCTATGCCATGTCGGTAGGGGCCGCCTTCACAACCATCGAGCGCGCTGCCTGACGGTAACACCACAAGTTTCTTTGTGACGAAAAAGCCTCGGAGTTTATCCGGGGCTTTTTTGGTTCACTTTGTATAAAATTAGTTAAATCGCTTTTTGTCTGCGTTACGGCCCTCTTGCTTTTCAAGCTCAAGCTTCCGGGCGGCTTCAACCTTACGTATGTCGTCAATTTCTTTTGCGACAGCACATTCCTTCTGGATAGCTGCTTGCTCTAGCGCATCAAATTCACCTTTTAGTCGCCCCAGCTCTACACGCTGGTCTGTACTATCGATAAAAAACAACGCTGGCCAGAAAAGAACCATACCAATTCCCATAGCAGCTGCGTCGTTGGACGCAGTTTTGTCTTGAACGCCTGCAACCTCTGACATTTTCCGCCCAACACGCGAAATTTCACCACGAATTTGCTGACAGCTATAATCCTGATATTGTAACGGAGAAACATAAGCAGCTTGTATTTTGTCTGACTTTTGAGCGCATGCAGAAAGCAAAACGCAAGCCACAACAAGTAGGGTAATCTTACGCATAGGTATCCCTCTTCTAAAATTGATTGAAACCAGGGCACTTATACATTTTTTGGGAATTTAAAAAAGCCCTGAATAAGTTTCAGGGCTTTTTCGTATTCAATTCTTTGTGTAATTACTCGCCAGCGGATTCAGCAACTTCACGGCCATCTTCCATGCCGTGGCCGGTTGTACGCTCGGCAATACGGGCTGATTTGCCCGAGCGTTTGCGCATGTAGTAGAGCTTCGCGCGGCGGACAGAGCCACGGCGTACAAGATCGATGCTCTCGATAACAGGGCTATGCAGTGGGAATACGCGCTCAACGCCTTCGCCGTATGAGATTTTGCGAACAGTGAAGCTCTCGTTGATGCCGTTGCCGGTGCGGGAAATGCAGATGCCTTCGTAGGCCTGCACACGGGTACGGTCACCCTCGGTGATACGGACATTGACTTTCAGCGTGTCGCCAGCTGAGAAAACGGGGATTTGTTTTTTGGAAGCCATTGCTTTCAATTGCTTGGCTTCAAATTTTGCGATCGTGTCCATGATGGCACGTCCTTTCTGGTACTACGGTTATCGGGCCTCGAAATCGAATGCCCAACAACGGGCACCGGCAGACCACTTGTCTTTTTGGTGAGCGGTTTATACAGCCCAAAAGCGGGATTCTGCAACCTTTTTCTCCAAAAAACACTTTACATATCCAAAATGTATGGTATTTGCTGGCCAAAAGATAAAAACAGGGTCGGTTATGAACGCACAAATTCTTCCATCTGTGTCCGATAAGGCGCCTTTGGTACCAATCAGCCTGCCAAAGGCCGAGATGCACGTCCATATAGCCTTGGCGCTCTCACCGGAACTGTTTTTGCGCCGTATCAAGCAGGGCCGTACAACCATCCGCCCGAGGTTTTTGCTAGATCGTGATCGTCGCTATTACCCGGAGCTTGTGGACCATCACGCCGTATACGAAGCGATGCGCCACATCACTTCAACGCCGAATGAGCTGGCGCAGGTAACGCAAAACTATCTGGAACGCATCGCAAGGGAGGGGGCAATTTACGCCGAGATATCGAATTCCTTCCGCGATCCAAAGCTGTTTGAAAGCCAGATGGACGCAATCGAAGAAGCCATACGCTGCGCCCGCCACAACACAGGTATTGAAGCCCGTATTGTTGTGACATCCATACGCAATATGGGGGCGGCCCACGCGTTAAAGGCCGCAAAACACTTATCCAAACATCGCCGTGCACTGGTAACCGGGTTCGGTCTTGCAGGCGAAGAAAATCTGGATGCACTGATGGCCTACAAACAGGCTTTTCATGTGGCCTGGCATGAGGCAGGCTTGGGGCTTGCTCCGCACGTAGCCGAGCAGCATCTGCATAATGCTATTGATTTTCTAGATGCCGTACCTGCGGAGGCGCTAAGAATTTCGACGGGTGATCATCGCCGCCTCCGGGCAGGGCATGCAGCGCTCATCCATGCTTCCTCATCCCTGATGCAGCGTTTCAAATACTACAATGTTGGTATTGAAATGGAAATTTCAGCCAACAAGCGTATTAACATTCCAGCGGAAACACGTGCTCTCAGGCTTGGCAGTGTTGTGACATCTAAAACCGGAAAATCAATTACGCTGGATAGGCCGCTAAGGCACTATTTTAGGGATGTAACGGCGCATCCGTTAAAAGAGTATATGGATTTCGGACTTGCGGTATGTCTGGGCTCGGATAATCCGCTGCTGCAAAACACAAATATCGGCAAGGAATACTCGCTCGCAGTCAAAGCCGGCATAACGGATATGGAAGCAGTATTGGACCTTACCGCAAATGCCATCCGGTATGCCAACGTGGATAGCGTGACAAGGCTCGCATTGATGCAAAAAGTTGATCTGTATCGGGCCCAGATGCGCTCAGGCCAGTTACCGGAAGGCACAGCCAACGGCTATCTTCAGTCCTTTTCTAACGTTTAATAAGGTCGGGCCTGCGGCTTTGCGTCAGGTCCAATGACTGCTTTTGGCGCCACTTGTTGATTTCCGCATGGTTCCCGCCGCGTAAAACATCAGGCACCGCACGCAAAACGCCGTTGGCATCCACCCATTCGGCCGGGCGTGTGTAGTGCGGGTATTCCAAAAGCCCGTTTGAAAAACTTTCTTCATTCACGGTTTCATCATTCCCCATGACGCCGTGTAAAAGGCGTATACAGGCATCCATTACAATGAGCGCCGCGGGCTCCCCACCAGAGAGCACATAATCCCCAATGCTCACTTCTTCTATGTCATGGGCATCCAAAACACGCTGGTCCACGCCCTCGTAACGCCCGCATAAAATAGTGAGGGTAGGGGTGGCCGCGAGTTCTTCTACAAGCTGTTGGTTCAAAACCCGCCCGCGTGGAGACATGTAAATGACGCGCCCGCGATCAGGCAGTGATAGCAGCGCGCCTTCAATCACATCCGCGCGCATAACCATACCGGCCCCGCCTCCAAAAGGCGTGTCATCGACAGTTTTATGCTTGTCATGCGCGTGGTCACGAATTTGAATAGCCGTAAAGCTCCACTTCTTTTCTTCAAGTGCGCGGCCTGAAATAGATAAACCAAGCGGCCCAGGAAACATTTCAGGAAAAAGTGTCAGAAGATTAAAATGCATGATTAATTAAACCACAGCGAACACAGCGTGCACAGCGGGTTTTGCGCAGGCCTCGCTGTGTTCTCTGTGTGCTCTGTGGTTAAACAATATCTGGTTCATTCAGAACAACCTTTCGGTTTTCTTTATCAATCTCTACTAAAAACGGTTCGCAGAACGGTATAAAATAATTCTCTTTCTTGCCCTTGATTTCCAAAAGGTCGCTGGCACCGAAATTGCGCACACCAAGCACGCGGCCAAGGGCTTTGCCATCCGGCGTTACGGCCTCCATACCCTCGAGTTCTCTTAGGTAAACCGTGCCCTCATCGGGTTGGGGCAAATCAGCTTCGTCAACATACAGCTGCGTGCCGCGAAGGCGTTCAGCCACATTGCGGTCGGTGACCCCTTTGACGCTGCAGACAACCACATCGCCTTTCAGGTCATTTTTGTAGGTAAGCAGAATACGGTCTGGCTTGGTATCACTGGTGTAAACGCCAGCATCGCCAAACATCAAATCAAGGTCTTCAAGGAAATACTGCACCTTCACATCGCCGCGCACGCCGTGCGCCGTCGTAATCCTGCCGATGAGAACACGCTTCATGAACACCCCTGAAAAACCCTCTCCCCAAAGGGGGGAGAGGGTAAAACATATTAAGCAGCAGCTTCAGGAGCGGCTTCAGCAGCAGCTTCGGCCTTCGCGGCTTCGGCGGCTTCACGTGCGGCTTCAGCTTTGGCGGCTTGTTCTTTCACGCGCTCTTGAGCCTTCGCTTTTGGTGCTGATTTGTTAGGGCGTACCGATTGTTTTGGCATCGGAATAATGCCTGCTTTGCCAAGGAAAATGGCAATGCGTTCCGAAGGCTGCGCGCCCTTTGCAAGCCAGCCTTTGATTTTCTCAGCATCAAGGATGACGCGGTTAGGGTCGGTTGCAGCGAGCAGCGGGTTGTATGTACCCAGACGCTCGATGAACTTGGAATCACGTGGTGAGCGGGAATCAGTCACAACGATACGGTAGTACGGAAGGTTTTTACGACCACCGCGGGACATTCTGATTTTAAGTGCCATTTTTACTTTCTCCTTAGATTGAAATTAGAAAATTTTAACCACTAAGATCACGAAGGACACTAAGAAGGGCAGTCTCTTAGTGATCTTAGTGTGCTTAGTGGTAAAAACTTTTTTGTTCATTTCTTACCCTTAAAAAACTCTGGCGGTAGGCCGCCTGGTAATTTCGGTTGCTGGCCCATGCCAAGGCTTGCAAACGGGTTTGCGCCAAGCTGGGGTAAGCTGTCTTTCATCTTTTCAAATGCGGCAGGGTCTTGGGCCGCGGCATCGGCCACCATGGCATCAAAGGCGTTTCCACCAAGCAAGCCTTTGGCCATGCTCATCATGCCGCCCATGCCCATTTTACGCATTTTCTTCATCATGGTTTGCATCTGGTCGAACTGCTTCATCAGGCGGTTGACATCCTGAACGGTCGTGCCCGACCCCTCGGCAATACGGCGGCGGCGGGAACCGGAATTTAAAATCAGGTCGGGCTTGCCGCGTTCGCGCTTGGTCATGGAATTCATGATCGCTTCCTGACGCTTCAAAATCGTTTCATCCAATTTGGCTTCATCTATTTTACCGGACATGCGGGACAGGCCAGGCAGCATTTTCATCATGGAACCAACGCCGCCCATTTGCTTCATTTGGGCCAGTTGGTTTCTAAAGTCATCAAGGTCAAACTTACCTTCCTGAAACTTTTTGGCGGCTTCCGCAGCTTTGTCGCGGTCCATCGTTTCAACCGCTTTTTCAACAAGGCTGACAACATCGCCCATGCCCAGAATGCGGCCTGCAACGCGGTCTGGTTTGAAGGCTTCAATGGCGTCCGATTTTTCGCCCGTTCCTAAAAACTTGATGGGCTTGCCCGTGACAAACCGCATGGACATCGCAGCCCCGCCACGTGTATCGCCGTCTATACGGGTGAGCACAGTGCCAGTAATGCCAACGCGGGTTACAAACTCGGTCGCCACATTGACAGCGTCTTGGCCCATCATGGCGTCGACCACCAGAAGCGTTTCAACGGGCTTGGCTATGTCGCGTACGCTGGCCACTTCCGCCATCAGGGCGTCGTCAATCGCAAGGCGGCCGGCTGTATCCAACAGCAGCACGTCATAAGCTTCAAGCTTGGCCGCTTCAAGGGCGCGCTTGGTGATTTCAATCGGGTTTTGGCCGGCGATGATGGGCAGTGTTGCAACACTGTTTTGTTCACCTAAAATGCGCAACTGGTCTTGGGCTGCTGGGCGCTGCGTATCAAGTGACGCCATCAATACTTTTTTGCGGCCCTTGGTCAGAAGCTTGGCAAGCTTGCCCGTCGTCGTGGTTTTACCGGAGCCCTGCAAACCAACCATTAAAACAACAGCAGGGGGCGTGACATCGATGTTCAGCGCGCTCTCGGCGGCATCGCCAAGCATTGCCAAAATGCCGTCATGGACAATTTTAACAATTTGTTGCGTAGGGCTTACGGATTTGATGATGTCTGCGCCAACCGCAACGTCTTTCACCTTCGCCATGAATTCCTTGGCAACAGGCAAAGCGACATCGGCCTCAAGCAGGGCCACGCGGATTTCGCGTAATGCCAGATCAACGTCTTCTTCGCTGAGCTTCGTGTTGCCACGTAGCTTGTCGAAGACTTGTCCTAACTTCTCGGTCAGTGACTCAAACACAAAAAACCTCAAAACAAATTGGCCCCAGTGAGCGTAATCGCCGACTGAGGGGTACCCTTGGGCACTAGCAACGCCAGTGATGGGTGAATTTGGCAGTGTTTTATAAGCCACCTAGCCAAAAGTCAACAATTCCCTGATATTAGGGTCATGATACCTTTTTTGAAGATGCACGGCTGCGGCAACGATTTTATCGTGGTCGATGCCCGTGAAGTCGATATATCAGGGCTTTTGGCAGATAAACCTACCCTAGCAAAGCTGTGTGACCGCCATTTTGGCGTGGGCTGCGACCAGTTTATCGCAATCGCAAACAGCCAGACGGCGGATGCCGAAATGCTCATCCACAATGCCGATGGAAGCCCGGCCGGCATGTGCGGAAATGCAGCCAGATGCGTAGCCGACATCATTCTTAAAGAAACAGGTAAACCCGAAATCACGCTCTCGGTGGGCTCTCGCAGACTTCAATGCTGGCGAGATGGCGATGTAACGATCGATATGGGCGCACCGGCTTCGATTGGCGAAGCCAAAGTGTTGGATGCACTACCAAAAGCGGTCACGGTCGATATGGGTAACCCGCATGCGGTCTTTGTTGTGGACGATGCCGAAAAAATTGAACTAGAAAAAATTGGCCCGATTGTCGAAAACGATGCGCAATTCCCCAACCGCACGAATGTCGAATTTATTTCAAGGGAAGGGGCAGGCTTAAGGATGCGCGTATGGGAAAGGGGCGCAGGTGTTACGCTGGCCTGCGGTTCAGGTGCCTGCGCCGCGATTGTGGCTGCCGTTACAAAGGGTATAACCCCACGTAAAACCGCCATTCGTATGGATGGCGGAACGCTGCAAATGGAATGGCGCGAAAGCGACGGGCACGTGCTGATGGCAGGGCCCGTCACGTATGTCTTTAAGGGAACTCTTCTTTAGCTATAAAAGCTATCGACTTTCTTTTCGCTGATATAGCAAAGCACCAGCACACAGGTAAGAATGACAAACCACATGGCGTCTTCCTTTTCGTCTTAGGCAAGATCGGCAGGCACAACATCGACACGGTCGAAATCTGCACCACCAAAGCTTGCCAGTTTTTCAAGACGACGGAGCTGTTCTGCCAGCTCCATCAACAAGCGGTTGTCGTTGGAGACGGAATATTCCGACGCCCACCACAACCGCGTTCTAACAACCAGCACCCTCTCTTCCGTCCCGTCAGGTTGGGCATTGTGAACAATCTGCGTGTCATGCACGTAGGGATGATTGACCAGCATTGCATCCTCCTTGAATAAATCGGTTGACTGAAAAAGATGTCCAACCGTAACAAACAAGTCGGCAAGATGCGAGTCTTTATAATTTAATTGCTGCAAGCGCACATAATATTAGTTTGTGTAATTGATGCAGGGCGGGAACCCATTCATTCAAAACAAAAAATCGCTTTCCATTTTCAGCCAGTTATCAAAGTTGGACTTCTGCCGCACAAGAGGGCATATCAATCCGCACATGACATCGCATGCTGAACCCCGCGTTTTGACCTTCGGCTGCCGCCTCAATGCCTATGAGTCGGAGGTGATGAAATCCCATGCCAAAACAGCGGGCCTTGAAAACGCGATTATCGTGAACACCTGTGCGGTCACGAAGGAGGCCGAACGGCAAGCAAAACAAGCAATCCGTCGTGCGCGGCGTGAAAACCCCGATGCCCGCATCATCGTAACAGGCTGCGCTGCGCAAATAGCACCCGATAAATACGGCGCGATGCCAGAGGTATCACAAGTCATCGGGAACGACCTCAAACTCAAGCCCGAAACATGGGGGCTTCCGGCCGAAGAGCGCGTGATCGTCAACGACATCATGTCCGTGACCGAAACCGCAAACCATTTGATAGCAGGCTACGACGACCACACCCGCGCCTTCCTGCAAGTGCAAAACGGCTGTGATCACCGCTGCACGTTCTGCATCATCCCCTATGGTCGCGGCAATTCGCGCTCCGTGCCCATTGGCGCGGTCGCGGAGCAAGTTAAAAAACTGGTGGGTGCGGGATATAACGAGCTCGTGTTTACAGGCGTCGATGTCACATCCTACGGCCGTGATTTACCAGGCACACCAACACTCGGCCAAATGATTAGGCGCGTTTTGGCGCTGGTACCTGAACTCCCGCGCCTGCGTCTATCATCCCTCGACCCCGCCGAAATTGATGAGGATATGTGGCGCATGATTGAGAGCGAGCCACGCTTCATGCCGCATCTGCACCTGAGTTTACAGGCAGGGGATGACATGATTTTAAAACGCATGAAGCGCCGCCATTTACGGCAGGATGTCATCAACACCTGCAATAAAGCCCGCGCCCTTAGGCCCGATATCGCTTTTGGAGCGGATATCATCGCAGGCTTCCCGACGGAAACCGACGCGATGTTCGAAAACACGCTAAAGGTGGTGGAGGAATGCGATATCACCTTCCTCCACGTCTTTCCGTACTCGGAACGAGAAGGCACGCCAGCAGCCAAAATCCCAGACCAGGTGCCCGTACCCGTGCGTAAAGCTCGCGCGGCCGCCTTACGCGAGCTTGGCGAAAAACAGGTTCAGAAATTCCTCCAAAAACATGTGGGCCATGAGCGCACGGTGATTGTTGAAAAAGGCGGCATTGGGCGTACCGAACACTTTGCCGAAGTGAAGCTAGAAGGCACCCACAAGGTCGGCAGCTTGTTGCACGTCCGTGTCAATGGTATTGAGGGCGATAAGCTAGTGGGAAAAATTGTTTAGTTGTCATTCCGGCGAAAGCCGGAATCCAGAGATTAATTTAACCACGAAGCACACTAAGAACACGAAGAGACCGGTATCTTAGTGACCTTAGTGCTCTTAGTGGTAAAAAAACTGGATTCCGGCTTTCGCCGGAATGACAGAGTAGGAGAAGAATAAATGGGCATCTGGCCATTTGGCAAAAAAGATAAGGACGAAGAAAAACAGGCAGAAGCGCCTGCGCCCGAACCCGCGCCAGCACCCGAAGTTGAACCGGAACAGGAAAAATCCTGGCTTGCGCGCCTTTCGGATGGCCTTTCCAAATCCACATCCAAACTCACGCAAGGTATTGTCGATGTATTCACGAAATCGAAACTGGATGCGGCCTCGCTCGAAAACTTGGAAGAAGTGCTGATCATGGCCGATTTAGGCCCGCGCACAGCCGCTAAAATCGTAGCCACCTTTGGCGCGCGTAAATTCGATGACAACATAGCCCCCCAAAAAGTCCGCGAGGCTTTGGCCGAAGAAATCGAAAAACTACTGGCTCCCGTGGCGCAGCCTTTAACAATCAAAAAGCCAGAAAACGGCCCGTTCGTGATACTGGTGACAGGCGTCAACGGCGTCGGCAAAACCACGACCATCGGCAAGCTCGGCAAATGGATACAGGCACAAAACCATAAGGTGATGCTGGCCGCGGCCGATACATTCAGGGCGGCCGCGGTTGAACAAATCCAGATATGGGGCAACCGCTTGGGCGTACCCGTCGTATCCAAAGATGTGGGGGCCGATGCCGCCGCTGTCGCCTTCGAGGCCTATGAACGCGCCAAACGCGAGGGCATGGATGTTCTTGTCATCGATACCGCAGGCCGCCTCCATAACAAATCGGGCCTGATGGATGAACTGGGCAAAATCGTAAGGGTGCTGGGCAAACACGATGCCGCGGCGCCGCATGCAACCCTTCTGGTGCTTGATGCCACAACCGGCCAAAACGCCTTTGCGCAGGTGGAAGGATTTAAGGAGGTCGCGAACCTCACGGGCCTCGTTGTCACAAAACTCGATGGCTCGGCGAAAGGCGGCGTTGTTGTGGGCCTTGCCGACAAATTCGGCCTGCCCATCCACGCCGTCGGCGTAGGCGAGGGGCTTGCGGATTTGCAGCCCTTCACCGCCCGCGACTTCGCCCGCTCCCTCGTCGGCCTGTAAACACCGTCATTCCGGCGCACGCCGGAATCCAGAAAAAGGTTTAACCACGAAGTTCACTAAGCACACGAAGGCACTGGCCTCTTCGTGATCTTAGTGTGCTTAGTGGTTAATAATTATAGCTGTTCTCGAAGATAATGGCATTATCCCTCAATCCCGTCATTACCCGCGAAGGCGGGTAATCCATGGTAAAGAAGGCGATCATTGGACTTTTGGCACGATGGATACCCCGCCTTCGCGGGGTATGACGATACTTGTGCCGGTATCGCTGTGTTCTCTGTGTGCGCTGTGGTTAAAAAAACCAATAAAAAAGACCGCCGAAGCGGTCTTAATTTTAGCTAATCCCAAAAAAGCGTTTTGCAGGTGCTGGAACCCACGAACGCCAGCCAGTAGGTTTAGCTTCAGGCGGTGCTGGCCATTCAAAAGGCTTGGGAACAAACGGCGTCGTCATTTTCACAAAATCAGGGTGCTGCGCATATTCTGCGCGTTGTTCATTGGTGAGTGGTTTAAGACCTAATGTGTCAGTAAAATACTGACGCAGCGCATCTTTAAAAGCGACTGCTTCTGCACCTTCGGCAACCCAATCACTTTTTACAGGCTTAACGGTGAGAGCGGGAGCACCTGCGCGGTGCGCATTCGTAAGGTCAACATCACCGCGAAAATATTCAATACCTGCAATAAATGCTCTTGGGGTATGGCCTAAAGGCCCACTAAAAAATCCTGAATCCACGCCACGAACACTAAGGTTCCGTTTCATCATAGTG
Source organism: Pseudomonadota bacterium (assembly GCA_009926935.1). Classification (GTDB taxonomy): domain Bacteria; phylum Pseudomonadota; class Alphaproteobacteria; order Micavibrionales; family UBA1664; genus UBA6145. The sequence goes on from RFNZ01000004.1 coordinate 101,826, forward strand.
GCTGCATATACGGGAGCATGATAGTCGCCAGTCATTTCAGAGAGCACAACGCGACCTAAATCGCAATCACCTGCAAATTCAATTATGTCGGATCTAAGTCCATATTCTGTAGTTCTGCCATTTCGCCACAAATGTGTTTTATTAAACTTTATGTTTCCGTCTTTGGATGTGTACGGTATTGCAAAATGGTTATCCCAACGAACGCCTTCTATTTTTGGGAAGGGTAATGCAAATTCACTTAGCACTTCAGCCATTTGGGCTTCAATGGCGTTTACGGTGGCTTTGTTTCCATCGTTATAAATACCGCGGCAAAAAGCCATCACGGCCCTGCCGCAAGCCCATTCCGGGGTAGGAATAACAGTTGTTCTTGTCATAGTACGAGCCATAAAAAATCTCCTTTAAAAATTCAGATAGGCCAAAACTACCTTATATTTACATATAAAATCAACTTTTAATTCAGGATTTAAGCAGACAATGGCCCAAACACCTGAAATCCTGTATAATTAACCATGGTAGCTTCTCTTAAACACTTCCCCCCACGGCACTTTGATAACGAAACGGATGCGCTCGCTGCCATCCGCGAGATTTACGACGCCAACGTGGCCTATCTGCAGGAAAGCTTCCAAAGCTTTGTAAAAGGCGAAATCACCTCGGGCCGCGTATCGGCCTGCTACCCGCAAATTCGCATCCATATCGCCCCCTCCCGCAACAAGGATAGCCGCGTGGCCTTTGGTTTTGTAAACCGCCCCGGCGTCTATGCGACAACGGTCACCCGCCCCGATATTTTTGGCCATTACTATCTGGAACAGATGAAACAACTGTTCAAAAACCACGGCGGCCCCGTGGAGGTATCGGTCAGCCATACGCCCATCCCCATCCACTTCGCGTTGGGCGAACATTTTCATCCTGAAAAAGATTTAACATCCGACTTACTGGCGGTTGTACCGCACATCTTCGACCAGCCTGATCTCACAAACCTTGATGATACAATCGCCAACGGCACCTTTCAGCCGAAGGAAGGCGAGGCATGGCCGCTTTCGCTCTTCCCCGCACCGCGTGCGGATTTGTCGATTATGCGCTTGAAGCACTATACGGGCACCTCTGGCGTTCATTTTCAAAACTACGTTATCTTTACAAACTACCAATTTTACATCGATGAATTCACCCGCATCTGTCGCGACATCATGGCGGAAGTGCGCGACCCGAAATTGGCCAAAGAACAAGGGCAATACACCGCCTTCGTTGAACCGGGCGATGTGATAACCCTGAACGTCAACGCCAAAAACAACCCGGATGCCGGCACAGAACAAGGCAAAGCCCCACCGCGCCAGCCGCAAATGCCCGCCTATCACTTAAAACGTGCCGATGGCTCGGGCATTACCATGATTAACATTGGGGTAGGGCCCAGCAACGCCAAAACGATTACCGACCACGTGGCGGTCCTGCGCCCGCATGCATGGCTTATGTTAGGGCATTGTGCGGGGCTTCGTAGTTCACAATCGCTGGGCGATTACGCGCTCGCCCACGCCTATCTGCGCCTTGACCATGTGCTTGATAAAGATTTGCCGCCAGCCATCCCCGTACCGGCACTGGCCGAGGTCCAGCAGGCCCTTGAACAAGCGGTTGGCGATGTGACCGGCCTTAAAGGCTACGACCTCAAAAAAATCATGCGCACGGGCACCATCGCCACGATTGACGATAGAAATTGGGAATTGCAGCCAAGCATCGAACAAAACCTACCGCTTTCGCAGGCACGCTGCATTGCCCTCGATATGGAGAGCGCGACGATCGCCGCCAACGGCTTCCGCTTCCGCGTACCTTACGGCACGCTGCTTTGCGTCTCCGATAAGCCGCTGCACGGCCAGCTCAAACTACCCGGCATGGCCGATGCATTTTACCGCAACCGCGTAAACCAACATCTTCAGATTGGTTTATTGGCCATGGCCATCCTGCGTGGTGTGGGCCCCGCCAAACTGCACAGCCGCAAGCTGCGCAGCTTTAACGAAGTCGCGTTCCAGTAATTATCCGCCTGTAGCCGTCAAACGGCGCACTTTACCATTCTGGTTCATAGAATGGCCGCGCAATAGCTTTGGGTTTGGCTTATCGGGCGTAGTGTTCGTCTTGAACAGATACCAGTCATAGGCATCCATAAGGGCTTCGGTCGATGCTTCCATGATGTTCGTGGAAACCCCTATTGTCGTCCACTCACGTTCGACGCCGTTCACCATGCCCTTGCTGGTGATACGCACCACGGTTTCGGCACCCGTGGCATCCTTGTTGGTCGGAATACGGACCTTGAAATCTGTAAGGGTCATACCTTTCAACACGGGGTAACTGGCTTCAAGTGCTTCACGCAGCGCATTGTCGATGGCGTTGACGGGGCCGTTGCCCTCCGCCGTTCTGATAAGGCGCTGTTCGCCTACCACAAGTTTGACTGTGGACTCAGGGTGATTGGCAAATCGTTTGAACTTTACGCGCGCCGCTTCGTTGACGGGGGGCTCCATATCCGTGTTGGCGGTCACCCGTTCAACATAGCAGTAGTGTGGAAATTCGCCGAGCATCTGGCGGACAACCAGTTCAAAGCTGGCATCCGCAAGGTCATAGGAATAGCCGAGGGCCTCAAGTTCTTTGATGGTACTGATGACATCGCGCAGGCGCGGGTCTGTGCGGTCGTAATCGATGTCGAAGTCTTTAAGGCGGGCCTCAAGGTTTGCAAGGCCACCTTGGTCTGACATAGGCAGTTTACGCTGGTTGCCCACGCTTTCAGGCTCCATGTGTTCATAAAGAGTAGGGTCTTTGGCAACGGCAGAACCATGTAATCCACCTTTGTGGGTAAAAGCATCGGCCCCAACAATAGGCTGGCGCGTGTTGGGCACGCGGTCGAGAATATCGTCAAGCGTACGCGAAAGGTCTTTGAGGCCGCGCATTTGTTCAGACGTCACGCCGCAATCAATACCAAGCTTTGCAAACATGGCGATAAGCGTAACAAGGTTGGCGTTACCGCTGCGCTCCCCAAGGCCGTTCAGCGTGCCTTGCACCATGCGCACGCCCAGCATGACCGCCTCAAGCGTATTGGCTTCGGCGCAGCTAAGGTCATTGTGGGTGTGGATGCCCAGCATCGCGGGGTCAAACCCTTCTGCAATCACTTCGCCCACAATTTGGCGGACTTCATGCGGAAAGGTACCGCCATTGGTGTCACACATGACAAGCCAGTCGGCACCTGCGGCGCGTGCAGCCTTCAGGCATTCCAGCGCATAAGGTTTGTTGGCCTTCCAGGCATCGAAAAAATGTTCGAGGTCGTAAACAACCTCCGCTTTGGTTTCTTTGGCGCGCAAAACACTTTCGGAAATGCTTTTCAAATTGTCGTCAAGGGTGGTGCCAAGGGCTTTGGTGACATGCACATCCCACGTCTTGCCCACAAGGCATACAACGGAGGCGGTGCTATCAAGGACCATCGATAGCCCTTCGTCGTTCGATGCAGATCTGCCAACGCGGCGCGTCATGCCAAAAGCGGTTAGCTTTGCATGAGCGAAGGATGGCGGATTTGCAAAAAAGCGGTTGTCTGTGTCGTTGGCACCGGGCCAGCCGCCTTCCACGTAATGCACCCAAGGGTCCAGTACGGCGGCCAGTTTGTGTTTGTCAGCAGGCGAAAAATCGACGCCGCTGGTTTGTGCGCCGTCGCGCAGCGTGGTGTCGAAAAGAACAACGGAAAGGGGTTTTTGAGCGATATTCGTAAACATAATAGGCACACTCCAATAGTTTGGCCGTTAGGGTCTGATTTTTTTTGTGGAGTGCACGTAAAGCCGCACCCGCTTGGGTGGCAGGGTTTAAGCCCTGCCGCGGGTAATGATGGAAATAATAATGATGGCGGCGTTTTTCATGTGGAAATTATAGTAACAGATTTGATAACGGTTTGTCAAACTTAACTTCTGCCGCCGGCATCAAGGAGGGCAAGGCCAAGGGGGGCACAGCCACCTTGTTTATCCATGATGCGCGGAAACTGCGAGGCTTCAACGGCACCTGCCATCAGCGTAAAGGCAGGGCCATACTGGTCGCAGGACCGAACGGCGATATCGCACATCTCTTCAATGATTTCAGTATCAGCAGCTCCGGCAGACCCATGAAAAAGCATGGTGTAACGGAAGGTAGGGCAACCATCATCCGAAATTTCAAAATGACCAAGCCACTGGCGGCGATTGATATGCATGACGATAGGGGCCGCAAGGTCGCGCACGCCCTCGCAGAGCTGCATGCCCAAAACGCAGGAGCAATGCAGGGCTTCGTCATCCTCATTCCAGAAAAGATCAATCGTATAGCCGTCTTGATCAACGGTCATCGAGTCCGTATCAAGGCGCTGGAAACGGGCCTTGCGGCTTTTCAGAAACCGTTCATAGCCGTCCAGCGGGTTATGCCCGCCATCAGGTATATCTATGGCTTCTTTTGCCTTCATTTACGGGCCTTCTTTTTGCTCTTTTGTAATTTCTGGGCAGGCTTGATAGCTTTTTTAGCTGTGGCAGCAGGCGCTCCTTTGGCAGCAAGCTGCGCCTCAAGGGCTGCAAGGCGGGCTTCAAGGGCCATGTATTCTTCGCGGGTAACAAGGTCGATACGGTCAGCCACATCACGCAGGCGGTCACGCATATCCCCGCGTACCTGGTCACGTATGTCGGCCAGAAGCCCGAAGGCACCGCCAACCATTCCAGCAAGATCATCAACGAGTTTTTCTTTCATAGGCGCTGGAATAGCACCGCTGCGAGGCAAATTCAATCTTTTGAAAGTAAAACATGGGGAGATAGCATAAAAAAAGGGCCGGAAAGTGGTCCGACCCTTTGACTTGTGGCGTCGTTCGCGCCCCTAAAATCTAAACCGCCAGATCTAGCAGCGAGCCTCGTGTCTGCTCGGTCCGGATGGTCTGTGTATCGTTTCTTGTCGAAAGTTCGGTCGTAGCGGTGGTCGTAGTCGTGCTCTCTGTCGAGTCCGTACTACGTGGTGCCTCGGCACGCTGGGTGCTTTCTGTACTCTCGGTTTCGCGAGGAGTCGTGCTCGTCTCGCGAGGTGTTGATGTGCGGGACTCCGCTCTGGGCTGCACATCTCTGACGGCGGTATTGCTGCCGGTACTACTTACGCTTCCAACCATAGGTGTTTACCCCTTTACCTTTTAAAGCCTCAAGTAAGAGTTTATCGGAAACTCATTAACAATTTATTTAGGGCCGTGAGACTATAAGATTACAGTCGTATTACACGCCAGAATCGGTGGTTTGTAAAATGCGGTGAAATCTTAACCTTTTGGTAACAACGAGAGTGTATGTTATGGCAATAGATAAGCCGCCATATAAAGTTTTGGAAGAAAAACTGGCGGGATACAGGGAACAGGGGTTATTCGCCATGCAGGCGATTGAAGATAGGGCACCAGCCGCCACAACAGATATTGGATTCCTAGCCTCATCTTTGGATGAGAAGCTGGTCGATCTCCACGATGCAACGCGTCGCTATACCATAGCCGGCAAGGCCGATCTGATGCTCCGTAAGCGTATTGCCAACGCTATCGGCCAGATTCTTGAACACGATCTCTCGGACGCCGAACGCGATATGGTTGCCGATATTGTAACCTCGCTTGTAAGGCAAGCCGAGCGTGATCTGCGTGAGAGTATTTCCCAGCGCCTGTGCTTCATGGAAGAAGCCCCGCTTGAAGTAGTACTTCAACTTGCACACGATTCCATTGAGGTAGCACAGCCTGTCCTCGAATATTCTCCGGTCCTGACCGATATGGACTTGCTTTACATCATTCAATCCAAGTCCCACGAGTACTGGCAGGCCATTGCCCGCCGCAAACTGCTGGACAGCAGCGTAGTGGAAGCACTGGTTGACGTAAAAGAAGAGAATACAGCCCTTAATCTGCTCCTCAACGATTCAATCGAGCTCAAGACAACAGCGCTCGAAGCGTTTGCAGAGCTGACAAAATACTCGGACAAGCTGGCCGAACCGCTGCTGCGTCGTAAGGAACTTCCGCAAAAGATTGCGATGGATCTGTTCTGGCACGTTTCGGCGCAGCTTCGTACGCATATACTTAAAAACTTCAATATTCCTAAGGCAAAGCTGGACGAAGCGCTTCAGGATGCATTGGAGGATTTCAAGGATACGGCAGAAGGTTATCACGAGCCGAAACCTTCAAAACTGATGATCGACCTTGCAACCCAGTATGGTAGGGCTGGCAAGATCAGCGATGCCGCGCTCATCAAAACACTGCGCCGTGGCCAGGTCAGGTTTTTCGTGGCGCTTATGGGTGAACGCACGGGCCTAAGCCATGAAACGATTCACCAGATTATGCGTCAGGTGGGCGGACAGGGCATGGCGGTTGCATGCCGCGCCGTCAAAACACAAAAAGAAAACTTCGTATCGCTTTTTCTGCTTTCACGCTCGCTTACGCGCGGCGACAGGGCGGTAGATGCGCTCGAGCTGCGCAAGGCCATCAAGTATTACGATGCACTGACCGAGGAAATGGCAGTAAGCATTTTGGCCAACACGATCATCGACGCATCGTCAAACTAAGTCTTACTGAACGATAATTTTGTATTTGCGTCCAGCAATAACGCTGTCGTTGGCGCCAAGGCCGTTGAGTGCTCTGAAGCGCTGGTCATTGAGGCCGTCGTTATAAGCCATGCGGCGCGTAAGGCTTGCAACCGTATCACCAGATCCGGCTGTCACGATCGCAATGCGTTTGGCGCTGATTGTATTGCGTTCTGAAGCCGAAAGACGTCGCAAACTGTAGGAAACGCGCTTGAGGGCATCAATCTCGCTTGCGGATGTAGCCTGCGGCATCGCCATCTGAAACCTGACAACTTCACTGGGTGACCATTCAATGGCAACAAGGCGCATAAGGGCAGGGGTACCGTTGATTTGGCCCTGAACCTGCGCCGTTGCCCCTCTCATGCCGTTCACGTCAATCGGCTCCAATCCCTCAAGAGGTGCTTTGCCCTGTGTCCAACCCTGCTGGATATATGCGGCAGGGTCCATCCCGTGCGGTTTTTGCGTGATATCAAATACAAAAGCAGCTCCGCTCTTGCCACGGGTTTGGCCCACGATTTTGTCGGGCAGATTTTTAACCTTGAAGCTGGCAGGCACCATAAAAGCAAAACCAAGACCGGGATGGACAAATTCATCACCGCGTATAAAACCGTCCTTGGGGCTGTCGCCGTAAATAAGGCCATTGATGGCGCGCAAATGGGCATCAACGCCTTCATTCGTACCTTTGGTTGGATAGCTTGTGGCGGTGGCTGCAGCCTTGGCAATTCGGTCTGATGTCATGGGGTGGGTCGACATGAACGAACGCATTTCTTTGTAAGCCTCGCCTTGCTCAAGCGCTTCAAGCTGGGCTGCGCGCTGGAGGGCCGTCAAAAACTGCGCCATGGCATTGGGGTCGTAGCCGGCACGGTTGAGGTACCGTATACCCAGATCATCAGCCTCGGATTCTTGTCCTCGCGTGTAGGATGCAAGGTACATATTGGCACCAAGGCCGATCAGCTGGTTGGCAGCCTGCGATCCTAGCCCGATAGAAAGGGCCGTTGCACCCAGCTGCGTGAGGGCTGATTGCGAGTAGCGCTCCGATATGTGTTTGGCTGTCACGTGCCCCATTTCATGGGCAAGTACGGCGGCAACCTCAGCCTCACTGTTGGCGAAAGCGAGAATACCGCGGTTGATATTCACGTATCCGCCCGGCAAAGCAAACGCGTTGATAACAGGCGAGTCCAGAACAGTGCAGGTGTAATTTACGTCGCGGCGCTCAACACCTGGCAGAAGCTTTGCGCAGATGCGGTCTACATAGGCCTGTGTGCCAGCATCTTCAACAACGCCAAATTGAGCCTGTGCCTTTTGCTGTTCTTCGGTGCCTATGCGGTTTTCCGAGGCCGTACTCATTAGGCCTGTAAACTGGCTACGCCCAGTGGCCTCGTTGGTCGAGCAGGCTGCGAGAGCAAGGCACACGGAAATGAGTGCGAAAGACTTGCGGAACATCATGTTTTGCCCCTAGATGCTATCAAATGGTTTCAAGACGAACTCTATTGTCGGTTTGTGTCGCCCTCATGGCTTTTTTTGGGGCATTTTCAGCCTGTGCGCAAGATGAAAACGCGCAAGAGCAAAATCCAAAGGCTGAAAAACAGCAAGGCCCGATGATGCCGATGGTGCGCGGCGATTTCAGGAGCATGGCGCTCACGCACCCAAAAGCCAAAGTTACGGATGTCATTGACGGGGTTACAATCGAGGTGGACGGTAAAAAGAAAGTCAGGCTGTCAGGTATTTGGGTTCCGTGGGATTCTCCCAATGAGCCGGGTGACAATGTAAAAAAAGCCCAAACCCTCCTAAAAAAATTCGCGATGGGCCGCATGGTGCGCCTGTATCAAACAAAAAAGGAAAGCGAAGGTCGCACCAATCGCTTGGGGCAGATGCTGGCCCAGATTGAAAGAGATGACGGTCTCTGGCTTCAAGGCGCTCTCCTTTACAGTGGCCTTGCCACAGTCATGACATCACCCAGCAACCCCGAAAACGCAAAACGCATGTACGCCGTCGAGGCGGAAGCAAGAAAGCTAAAAGCAGGTCTTTGGGATGATGCGCGCTGGTCGGTTCTGGACCCAGGCAAAGCACAGGATTTCGTCAACGAGTACCGTATTGTCGAAGGCAAGGTTTTTTCAACCGCCATGAAAAACAATACCTTCTACATCAACTTCAGCCGTGACTGGAAAACCGATTTTACGGTGTCCGTGACATCAGACAAACGTCTGGCTTTCTCCAAACAGGGGGTTAACCTCATGGGGCTCAACGGCAAAAATATCCGTGTGCGCGGCTGGGTCCGCAACTACAATGGCCCGCTCATTGAAATTACGCATCCCGAGCAAATTGAGGTACTGGACTGATGGCCTTCCGTAAGCTCTATCCTGCGCTGCGTCCTTATTCATCGGGCTTCCTGAAAGTCGATGACCTCCATACAATTTATTGGGAACAATCGGGCAACCCCGACGGCGTTCCAATCCTGATGCTGCATGGAGGTCCGGGGGCAGGGGCCACGCCTGAGCATCGCCGGTTTTTCGATCCCCATTTTTACAGGATCATCGTGTTTGACCAACGCGGCGCGGGGCGCTCCGAACCACAGGGCGAAACACAAAACAACACACCCGCGCATTTGGTAGAAGACATCGAGATGCTCAGGCAGCATCTGCGTATCGGTAAATGGCATGTGTTTGGCGGGTCGTGGGGGGCAACACTGGCCCTCTTATACGCAGCCGATCATGCTGAAGTGTGCGCAAGCCTGATCCTGCGGAGCATTTGTCTCATGACAAAACCGGAGATCGAGTGGTTTTTATACGGTACGCGCACGGTATTCCCCGAGGTGTGGGAGAGGTTTGCAAAATTTATCCCTGAATCCGAGCGCAAAAATCTACTTGAGGCATACTGGAAACGTCTGCATGAGGGGGATGAAGCAACGCGCATCAGCGCTGCCATGCAATGGGTCGCCTACGAAAGCGCTTGCGCCACGCTTTATCCGCAATTCCAGACCATGATCACCGATGACCAGCGTAAACAGGCGGTCGCCATGGCTCGCATCGAAACGCACTACTATAAGAATAACTTGTTGGATATCGAAAGCAGCATCCTAGGGAAAATCGAAAATTTCCGGCATGTGCCCGCTGTCATTGTCCATGGCCGCTACGATATGGTGACGCCTCTAAAAACGGCACACGAGCTTCATACGCGCTGGCCCGAGGCAGACTACGTCATAGTTCCTGATGGAGGGCATTCAGCCCTTGACCCCGCCATACGTGATCGCTTAATTGCAGCAACTGATAACGCCCGTTCCATAAGGTAAGAAAAGCCATGTTTGAAAGCGTAGAACTCAAAGGCAAAACAATCCTCCTTCGTCTTGACCTCAACGTGCCGACGGAAGGCGAAAAGGTAACGGATTTTACGCGCATCGACCGCGCAAAGGCGACGGTAATTAATCTGGCATCGCGCGGCGCACGTGTAGCTGTATTGGCACATTTTGGCCGCCCAAAGGCAAAGCCTGAGGATGTATATTCCATGAAATTCTTGCCTCCGGTTCTCGCGCAGCGCTGGGGCGTACCGGTATCGTTTTCCGCAGACTGCATTGGAGATGCGGCACAAAATGCCATTTCAGCACTGCCAGAAGGCGGCGTAGTGCTGCTTGAAAACGTCCGGTTTCATGCAGGTGAGGAAAAAGACGAGCCGGTATTTGCAGCCGCTCTTGCCCGCCTCGGTCAGTATTACATCAACGACGCGTTCTCGGTCTCGCACAGGGCACATGCCTCCGTGCACGGTTTGGCCAAACTGTTGCCCGCACAGGCAGGCATGAGCATGAAGGCGGAGCTCGCGGCCCTTGATGCCGCCGTAGCCAATCCAAAGCGCCCTGTGGCTGCCATCGTTGGCGGCTCCAAAATTTCAACCAAACTCGACCTCTTGACCAATCTTGTCTCCAAAATGGATGTGTTGGTGCTTGGGGGCGGCATGGCGAACACCTTTTTGGCTAGCCGCGGCTGGAATCCCGAGGCATCGCTATACGAAGCCGATATGCTCGAAACAGCACGGGCCATTTCCTCAAAAGCTGAAGAAACAGGCTGCAGGATCATCCTGCCGACAGATGGCATTGCCGCCGAGGCATTTGATGCCAACGCAAAGCACATCGTCTGCTCCCGTGCGGATATGCCGAAAGGCTGGCAGACACTCGACATAGGCCCAGATAGCGTAAAGCTGATCGAGGAAGCGATGGCAGATTGCAAAACCATCCTCTGGAACGGCCCGCTCGGTGTTTTTGAAATGCAAGCCTTCGCCAAGGGCACAAATGCGGTCGCCAAATGGGTGGCCGCTCAAACAAAATCAGGCAAGGCCGTAAGCGTTGCAGGCGGGGGCGATACTGTTGCGGCACTCGCAGCAGCCGGTGTTGCGGATGACTTCACATATATCTCAACCGCAGGCGGCGCGTTTCTGGAGTGGCTGGAAGGCAAAGAACTTCCAGGCGTAAGCGTACTTGCCAAAGCCCCTCTCGCAGCCTAGGTAAGTCGCATGTTCATTCAGACCGAGACCACGCCAAACCCCGATGCCGTCAAGTTTATACCAGGCCAGCCAGTAGTAGCAGGCGGTACATACGATTTCCGTGCGGTGGAAGACGCGGTTAAATCCCCTCTCGCGCGCGCGCTTTTCAAGGTTCGTGGTGTAAAGGGTGTTTATCTGGGGTCTGATTTTGTAAGCATTACGAAAGGCGAGGCGGATGACTGGGCAACCCTGAAACCCCGCGTGCTCGCCACCATCATGGACCATTATCTCACGGGCCTGCCTGCGGTCGATGGTGACGCCCCCACCCAAAATCAGGCCGTTGAGGACAACGAGATCGTTAAACAAATCAAAGCAATTTTAGATGAGCGTGTAAGGCCCGCTGTCGCACAGGATGGCGGCGATATCATCTTTGACCGGTTTGAAGATGGTATTGTGTATCTTGAAATGCGCGGCGCTTGTGCAGGTTGCCCGTCATCAACCCAGACTTTAAAAATGGGCATCGAAAACATGCTCAAACACTTTGTACCGGAAGTTCAGGAGGTCCGGCCAGCATGACAAACGCAAAAATTATCACTGATGAAGCATTGGATCTTATTTTCCGCGAAGCACGCACATTTTACGCATGGCAGCCAAAAGAGGTCAGCGATACGCTGCTTCAGGCTGTTTATGAACTGGCAAAATTGGGCCCAACAGCCGCAAACAGCCAGCCAATGAGGGTTGTGTTTGTAAAGTCAAAGGATGCCAAAGAAAAACTGAAGCCGCATCTTGATGCCGGCAACGTCGATAAAACAATGGCCGCGCCCGTAACAGCGATCATCGCCTACGATGAAGGTTTTTATGAGCAGATGCCAAAAGTATTCCCGCATGCGCCGGGCGCAATCGATTGGTACAAAGGCAAGGATAACGCAGCGCACCTCTTGCGTAACGGCTCACTGGGCGGCGCCTATCTTATGCTGGCGGCACGGGCGCTTGGCTTGGATTGCGGCCCGATGTCCGGCTTTAGCAATGCAGGCGTCGACAAAGCCTTTTTTGATGGCACGGGCTGGAAATCCAATTTCATTTGCAATCTGGGCTACGGCGATACATCCAAACAATATCCCCGTTCTCCACGCCTTACATTTGATGAAGCCTGCAAAATCCTGTGACGCATTGGCTGGCCATCGATACTGCCATGAACGCCTGTAATGTAGGCGTACGCACATCGGACGGGCAGTTGTTCCAGTCAATCGCTTACATGGATCGGGGCCAGTCAGAACAACTGATGCCCATGGTGCAGGATGTGGTAAGGCAGGCGGGGCTGGCCTTGCCCGATATTGGCGCATACGCGGTAACTGTGGGGCCAGGCACCTTTACAGGCCTGCGGGTAGGGCTGGCAACGGTGAGGGCTCTCTCGCAAGTCTCAAGCAAACCGGCTATTGGCGTGAGTACTTTTGATGCTCTGGCGGCAGCCGTGCCCGAGCGGCCCGCCTGTATCCTCATTGAAACAAAGCGGAGCGATTACTACGTCCGCCTTTTTGAAAACGCTCATCTGCACGAAGGTATGTGTATGTCACCGGATGACCTGCGCAAATACATACAGCTACACTGGATATTGGCAGGTGATGCCGTTGCCCGTGCCTTGGATGAAACAGGTTTGACCAACAAAACACTCGGTCTTACGGCCCCAAAAATCAATGACATCATAACCTTGGCATCAGCAGATTGGCAAAGCGGTAAGGCATTGCCGCCAGACCCCATGTATTTACGCGGGGCAGATGTGAGTATTTCCAAGCGCAAGCTTGCTAAAATTGTGTAATTGCAATAGCTAATACAGTAATAGTAAAAACTTTTATTGAAATATGGCGGGCCATGACTGAACCATCAACCGGTAACCACTCAGAACTTCTGACTCTGACATCCAGTATCGTGTCGTCTTATCTTTCGGCCAATACAGTACCTGCAAGCGATATTCCGGCATTGATCGAGCGCATTTATAAAACTCTTTCAAACGTCAATTCGCCAGCCGGCGCTTCGTCCGAGAGGCCGCAGCCAGCAGTGCCCATCAAGAAATCGATAACACCAGACTACATCGTGTGCCTTGAAGACGGCAAAAAGCTGAAGATGCTCAAACGCCATCTCAAAAGCGCCTATAATCTTACCCCTGAGGAATACCGCGAGCGCTGGGGCCTGCCTTCCGATTACCCTATGACGGCGCCAAATTATGCGGATAAGCGCAGCAAACTGGCTAAAATCATAGGCCTCGGCAAATCACGCAAAAAAGGCCGCAAAGCTCGATAACCCGGCAAAATAACCGTATTTTAAGTATGGGCAGGGTATAATTTCGCCCATGAACCAGTATGTCGCGCCGGAGACGATAGAGACTGCCCAAAGTCTGCATGATACATTCGCAGATGTTTTGGTTGCATGGGGCGAGTTTGAAGAAAAGCAGCCCAGCCGCAAGCTAAGCGTACAAAATCTGATAGCCCATAGACCCAAGCGTTCTTATCAAAACATGGATTCTGCTCGAGGCAGGGATGCCGTTCGTGCAGATCTGTTAAAACTGCATAGCGGTTTTTTGCGTGCTGGCGATGTATCTGCCGCCGCCCGTGTTCGTAGTTTCGTGGCATATCTAGACACACTCAAAGATCAAAACAAGTATAGCCTGCGCGAGTATTATGCCCGCATGACCGGGCTTGACTTGAAGCCATTCACGCCAGAGCAAATAGCCGAGGTCAAAAACACGCTTATGATCTGCATGGCAGCTGTACAAAAAGGGTTTTCAGAGAGCGATTTTTCCAGCCTTGAAAAGGTGCTGCATGGTGCAGAACCCGAGCTCTCAAGAGCTGAGTTCGAGGCCGCACTGGACGCACGGTTGCAGGAAGATAAGTCAACAATCAAGCGGCTTACAGGGCTTAATCCGTCTGTACCATATCACATCGATATAAGACTCCTTCCTAAAGGCAACAGAGCGGAGGCTGGATGGGAAAATAATTTTATAAGAGTCAGTTTATCACAGCAACTGACGACCTATCGCATGATCGCCCACGAAATAGACATAAGGCACGAAGTCTGGGGCCATGGCCTTCAGGTAACGCAGATAGCCGAGGCGGTGAATGCGGGCAAACTACCACGCAGTTATGGTGTGATGACAACAACAGGTAGCGAGATCATGCATTCCGAGGCAATGGCGGAGTGCGTATCCCGCCTCTTCGTGCCCACGGGGCAAAAATCAGCACTTTCACAGGCCTCTCACTGGTATTTGATGCACAGGCGAATGACGGGGTTCAACGCCCGCCTCATCTGCGCTGAAAAAGGCGAGGCGGCAGCGAGAGCCTATCTCGTCAATGTCGCGCCATATATGCAGAAAAAAGATATTGATGTCCTCATTGTAAACATGTCGACGGCCAACAGACCCAACGTTCACTACCCTCTGGTCTACGCACCGGTTCACTATGCGCTCAACCGCTTTGCCCACGCTGTAGGCCCGCACACCTTTGGTAAATTTATAGGTGAGGTTTTGCCAACACTCATGGATGCCGAGGGGTTAAACAAGGCTATGGAGCGCTATGCTGGTAGCAGCCGCTACAATCTGCCAATTGCACCCTAGGCAAAAAACTCACTCGCATCCTTGACGTGCCCTGCCATATCGCGACGCAGTTTTTCCATCGCGCGTGTTTCAAGCTGGCGCACACGCTCTTTGCTGACACCGAGCGTTTTCCCAAGCTCGTCCAGTGTAACAGGTGCCTCAGCCAGATGGCGCTCGCGGATAATGCGCTGCTCGCGGTCTGATAGCTGCGAAAGCGCCTCATTCAGCCATTTCGAGCGGCTCTCACCCGTGCGCATGCCAACAACAATATCTTCAGGGTTAGGCTCTGGTGAGGCCATAAGGGATTGGAGCTCGGTCTCGCCGTCTTCGCCAACCATAAGGTTGAGCGACTGGTCGCCAACGGCAAGTCTCATGTCCATATCCATGACGTCTCGCTCGGATACACCAAGGTCTTTGGCAATCTTCCCGACATTCGCAGGGCTAAGTGCGCCTGCACCTTCGTCATTGGCAATCTTGGCTTTCAGGCGGCGCAGATTGAAGAAAAGTGATTTTTGCGCAGAAGTTGTTCCCGTCCGCACAATCGACCAGTTACGCAACACATAGTCCTGAATGGTGGACCTGATCCACCAGGAGGCATAGGTCGAAAACCGGACGTCTCTTTCAGGATCAAAACGGTTTACGGCCTCCATGAGTCCGATATTGCCCTCCTGCATGAGGTCGCCCAGAGGCAAGCCGTAATGCCTGAATTTGGAAGCCATCGCGACAACAAGGCGGCGGTAGGCATTGATGATCTGTTGCATGGCGCGCTCGTCGCGGCTGTCACGCCAGGCGCGGGCGAGTTCGAGCTCCTTCTCCTTTTCAAGCATAGGAGCGTCCATGGCATCGCGGATGTAATCGAGGTTGGCACGGTGGGTGCGGGGGTCATCTAAATGGGCCATGGGTATCTCCTTCATCAAAAGCGGTATAAAATTTAAATCGGTATTAAAACAATACCAACATAGTATCAAAATTATACTAACGCAAGCACAATTAAAAAATCACCACGGCCGCATTCTGGAGGCAGAAGAACATGCGTTCAAATTAAGATTTTGTAATGAAGGGATTTGAATGTTAAGGCTTTGTTATGCCTCAAAAATTTCGCCAACGCTGGCGTCCTGCATCCACGATGCGCAGGCAAGGCTGCCGCCAAAACCACAGCCGTTATCGACGGTTGCCGTCACGCAGTTGATGTAAAGTCCGCGGCGCAGGGGGTCATAGCCGCGGACAACACGGGTGAACGGGTTATAGGCATCGGTTATGGTCTGGAAGTCATCTCCACCCCACCAAAAGCGATCACCCTGCTGGTCAAGGTTGAGGTCGGTTTTGATGCCGGTGTTAACAAACAGGAGTGGCTGGGCTGCCTTTGTGGGGCTTGCGGTATCGGTAAAGGCGGCGCGTTTGATTTGCCCGTAAAAAATATCGTGCCCTGGCATGCGTGCCACCATGTGCCGAACAAATCCGGTCCAGCGGGCGAGGCGGTTGGTATCGCAGCTGGCAGCATTCAGCCCTTCGCGGGCATCGATTTTATAGGACTCGAGAGTTTGGGCGAGCCCCTGATCCAGCATCCATTCAAAAACGACCCAGGGGGTCGATGCAAACTGAAGCTGAAAAACGCGCTGCAAAAGTTCTTCCTGTTGACCACGCAGATAAATGAGATCAGTAGGCTGAAAGCCCGAGATAGCCAGAACCATGCGGCGAAAGGCCAGTATCTCATCCACGACTGCGGCAGATTGGGGGCCATGGCCGATGTAATTGCCAAGGTAAACAATGCGGTCGCCGGGCTTGATTCGGTTCAAAAGGGAATCATGGAGGGTTTTGAGTTTGTCCGCCTCACCATGAACGGATGGGATGGTCCAGATGCGACGTGCGCCCTTGATGGCCGAAAACCTGAAATCAACAGTCCTGTGAAAAAAAGGTAGGGGCAAAGTGAAAAATCCCAGAGAATCAGAAGCTTGGAGAAAGGCAACTCGATCGAATCACCTGTGTATAAAGTATGCCTGCTTCGAGAGTCTTCTGACAAGCATCGTAAATAAAAAAACCGGCCAGAAGCCGGTTTTTTTTATATCTCTTCAAAAGGATCGCTTAAGCAGCCTGAGCGAGAACCGTTTCAAGGTGTTCAACTGCTTTTGTCTCTTCAATGCGCTGTACAGCCGCAACTTCACGCGCAAGGCGCTCCAGAGCAGACTGATATATCTGGCGTTCGCTGTACGATTGCTCCGTATCGTCTTTCGGACGGCGGAGGTCGCGGAGCACTTCAGCGATCTGAACAGGGTCGCCGGAGTTGATCTTCGCTTCGTATTCCTGAGCGCGGCGTGACCACATGGTGCGCTTTACCTTGGCCTTACCCTGAAGGGTCTTGAGGGCATCCTTCAGGCGATCGCCGGAGGAAAGCTTGCGCAAACCCGAGCTCTGGGCTTTTGCAACGGGGATTTTGAGGCGCATGCGGTCTTTTTCAAACGTGATCGCAAACAACGTAACCGTCATGCCGGCAATTGTCTGGGTCTCGACGCCTTCAATTGTACCAACACCGTGAGCCGGATAAACAACGTAATCACCAGTACGGAAATCCACTGGTGTGTCATTGGCAGGGCGGGCAGCCATTGCACGGGCCTGAATAGGGCTCATGCCAGGGCGCTGGTGCTGCATCATTGGCTTGGTTGCGGCTGGCACCGGCATGCGGGGCGCTACAGCGATAGGAGCTGACTGAACGCGCATGGCAGGCTTGGTAGGCATGCTTACAACAGCCGCAGGCTTCTGGGCGGGGGCAACAGCCTTAACCACAACCTTGGCAGCTGGTTTGGATGAAACAGGTGTCTTTTTAGCAGGTGCAGCTTTCGCAACAGGCTTGGTCTTGTTGGTCTGCTTCTTGGCAGGTGACTTGGCAGCCTTCACTGTCACGCTCTTCACAACCTTTTTAAGGGTTTTGGCAGCAGGCTTCGCCTTAGGCTTGGCCTTGACGGCAACTTTTGCGGCTTTCTTCATTGTTTTCTTGTTCTTAGCTGTCATTTCTGCCTCACTTCTCGTCGGAATGAACAAAATACCTAGCAAATTCAAAGCACAATACTGACTCAGGCTGCGGATTTGGGGCAGCCGATGCAATAAACCGAATTCGTTCGATTTCTATTGTTCTTAACAAAATTTTAGGGTTTTTTCAATAAATTACTTAGCCTGTGCTTTGAAAGCGAGGCAATTACTGGGGTTGCGCCAGATTTTTAGAACGCACCCAAGCGGCTTTGACAGCCATTTTCATGATATCTTCAAGGACCTGATTCCCCATGAGCATATAAAGTCCGGCTTCGGTCGTGCCGCCCGGGCTTGTCACAGCCTCGCGCAATGCCTTGGGGCTTTGGTCTTTTTCATGATCCATAAGGGCGGCGGCCCCTGTAACGGTCTCCCGCGCAAGTGCGCATGCAAGCGCGGGTGGTAAACCAACAGATTTTCCAGCTTCTTCAAGAGCTTCAACAAAATTGTAAAGATAAGCAGGACCGCTACCAGAGACAGCAGTAACAGCATCCATCATAGGTTCTTCAATAGCTTGATAAACAGTACCTAATACAACCAGTAAGGAATTTATTATAACCTTATGATTTTCATTAATATTAGTGTTAGTCACATAAACGGTAACCCCGCGCCCTATGGCCCCTGGCGTATTGGGCATGGCGCGGATGATGGGGCGCATTTCCCCCCATGCCTTGGTCAGGTTGGTTAGGGTAATGCCTGCGGCAATAGACAAAACGGGTACATGGGGTGAAACCAAAGGTGCAAGGGCCGTATTAACTTCGGTCATCATCTGAGGCTTCACAGCAAGCACCACAACATCGATTTCACGTTTCTGGGCAGACCAGCTCGGACCATCTTTAAAAAAAGACAACCGTGGATCGGATGGTAAATGAACATCTTGTGGCTCGATAACATCGATACGCACAAGCGAGGGAAGGGAGGCAAGCCACCCCTTGACCATAGCACCACCCATGCGCCCGCAACCGACGAGTAAAATTTTCATACGCGCACCATAGGCGAGTTAGAATTTTTTTCAATCTGCCTTACACGCGTCACTTTTGGGCGGCACATTATCGCCAGCGCCCATTCAAACGACTGAAAGACAAAAATGAACGCAACGCCCGTTGCAAGGCCGATAAGAGCCTCACTCATGATGCTGGGCTCAAGCGCGCTCATCATGCTGATGATTGTGTTTGCAAGGCTAGCCTCCGAAAATCATGCCATCATCGAGGTCACGTTCTATCGCAATCTCGTGGGGGCCATTTGCCTCACAGTCCTTATCGCGTCCGATCCCCGAGGATTCGCTGTTCTGAAAACGACCAGAAAAATGGACCATGTTATCCGCACGGTTATAGGGCTCACCGGGCTCTGTCTGAATTTTTATGCTGTGAAGTTGCTGCCACTGGCTGAGCAGACGGCTTTGTTTTTTGCCATGCCCTTGATGATAACCCTTCTGTCGATCCCCCTCCTATCCGAAAAAGTGGACTGGCGCCGCTGGGCCGGAGTCATATTAGGTTTGGCGGGCATTATCGTGATCGCGCAGCCTAGCGGCGATGTAAACGCCTTCGGGGTGTTCATAGCACTATCCGGCGCATTTTTTACGGCTCTTGTGGGGATATCGGTCAGGCGCCTGGGTTCAACCGAGCCTGAAATCAGGACGGTTTTTTACTTCTTTACCCTTTCGACGCTGATCGCAGGCCTTTTCCTGCCGTGGTACTGGACCCTGCCTACAACTGAATCACTCATCTATCTCGTGGGCTCGGGGCTAGCGGGCACGCTCGGGCAGATTCTCATGACCAAAGCCTATGCCGAGGCACCGGCAGGGTTTTTAAGCCCATTTCATTACCTGTCCATTCTGTATTCAACGTTCTTTGGCTGGCTCTTGTGGGATGAGTGGCCCCACGAAGCCGTATTTATAGGTTCGGCGATTGTCATCGCATCGGGCCTACTGACTTTGTACCTCGAAAAAACCCGTAAAAAACAAGTTCACCCTCAAGAGGCAATCATCAATGGTTGAAACACCTGTCCTCAGGCCGTTGCGCATTTTTACTTTGGCAACCGTATCGGTAGCCCTTTTTGCCGTCATGAACGTGTTTGTAAAACTGGCAACAGAGGAACACAGCGTTGTGGAAGTCATGTTTTTCCGGAACGCGCTTGCCATCATACCGGTCGTGATGCTGATTCTGATGCACAAAAAAGGTACATCGCTTTTTTTAACAAAACGCCCGCTGGCCCACCTTGTTCGAGGCACTATTGGCACGTTCAGCATGGTTCTTTTCTTTTGGTCTTTCGCGCTTTTGCCGCTGGCCGATGCAACGGCGCTGCATTTTGCAATGCCCATCATCCTGACGGCGCTCTCTGTCCCCATCCTGAAAGAGGTGGTTGGGCCATGGCGCTGGGGGGCGGTTATCGCGGGGTTTATTGGCGTGCTCGTCATAGCCTCGCCGTCCGGTGATACCAACTGGCTTGGCACGGGGGTCGCTTTGGGCGCTGCCTGTAGCTCTGCCATCACCATGATGATCATCCGTAAAATGGGTAAAACCGAGCATGCGCTGACCATCGTCTTTTATTTTTCAACGATAGGCGCGATTATCAGTGCGGCTCTATTGCCATGGTTCTGGACCCCGCCAGACCTGCCAAACTTCATATACCTCATCATGACGGGTCTTACAGGCGGGGCCGCACAGGTATGTCTGACTAAAGCGTATGCCGAGGCACCTGCCGCTTATGTGTCGCCGTTCAATTATGCCTCTATCCTGTTTGCAACCCTGTTTGGTTGGCTTGTATGGGGGTATATCCCGCACATGCATGTGTTGATAGGCTCGGCTATTGTCATCGCATCGGGCCTGTTTATTCTATATCGTGAGACGGTTTTAAAACGCCCCATTTCAAGTACTGATTTGGCTGAGGCCGCGCCAACCGAGGCCGATGTGCAAGACACTGGACAAGACGCGGCAGGAGTGAGATATAACCCGCCGTTGGAGAGTGAAAGAAAATGACCTTCGTCGTCACCGACGTCTGCATCAAATGCAAGTACACGGACTGCGTGGAAGTCTGTCCGGTGGATTGCTTCTATGATGGTGAAAACATGCTCGTCATTAATCCGGATGAGTGCATCGACTGCGGCGTCTGTGAGCCGGAGTGCCCAATAGACGCCATCAAACCCGATACCATCGAGGGTGCCGCGAAGTGGGTCGAAATCAACCGTGAATTTTCAGCCAAATGGCCCAATATCACCCGTAAGGTCGAGGGCATGGCCGATGCCGAGAAGTTCAAAGACAAGAAAAACAAGTTTGAGACCGATTTCTCGCCAAATCCCGGCCAAGGCGATTAATTGAGCTTTTTCAAATCCTCTGTTTTTAAATGCCCCGGCACAATAATCACCGGCACGGAAATTTCAGTAAGCCCTTTTGCAGTAAAGTAACTCACCAGTGGGCCTGGCTTGCCTTTGGTGACACTCGCGGCCAGAACAATCGCGCTTAAGGCGGGGTTGCCGTTGGCTATGGCAACAATCTCTTTCTGTGTTTCGCCTTCCCTCAATATGAAAGAGGGGGTTATGCCCGTTTCTTCTTTGGCACGGATGGCAAGGGTCTGCATATCCGCCTCGGCTTTTGCGCGGGCTTCGGCCTTTGCGGCTTTCTCAATATTGCCCCATCCGATGAATTCCTGAGGTTCTATAATCCGTGCCATGGCTACATGCCCGCGGTGCAGGCGCGCCATGTGCGCGGCATAGTTGAGCGCTACAGAAAACTCCGGGCTCGTATCCGCAATGACAAGGTACGTACCGCCATCGCTTTGTCTGCGTTTGTCTTTTTTTTCGGTCATGGTCATTACTCCCGCTTCAAAAGGACAGTGGCAAGCCACCCTGCCACAAGGGCCATCAGAACGCCGGCAAGCCCGTAGAGCAAGCCGAAATTTTGGGCAAAGTACCTGAGTTGCGCACTTAGGCCCTCCGGTACAACTTCAAAGGATTTGCCTGCCTGCTCGATCAGCGCACCGTCCCGGAACAAAAAGGCTGAAACCGTATAGTGACCGGGTGCGACATTAGCCGGCAATTCAAAGGGAACTTTATAAAGCCGGGGTGAAGTATAGGTCACTGGCTTTATAGATTTACCGTAAAGCCCCATATCCTGTTGGATACGCACAAGCGCGTTTGAGAACTGAGCCGTACCGTCATCGACACTAGGCGCAATCAAAAGATGGGTAAGCCCAATCCTCAGCGGCTGCAGGATATCCGGCGCGGCAACCTCGTCTAGCGGCACGCTGGCCGCCAGCTCGTAGTAAGACGGCATATTTGCAAAGCGGCGTTTATCAGTGTTGGTCCAAAGCCCAAAGATCGCTGTTTTTTTATGTACGGTCATGGTTTTGGGCGGGCCTTCGACCATGATGACAATATCGCCATCCTGATCCTGAGTACCAAAGACAGTCAGCTTGGTGCCGTTAAAACCGGTTGTAACGCCGATCACATCGCTTGATACATCAACCGAGAGCGCGGCTCGGGCCGGGCCCGCCATAAAAGCCGCAAAGATCGTTAAAAGAATAAGAAAAAAAGAGGTTCTCATTCGTGCTGGACCGTAAGGCTAAAGGGGTCTGTGGGCGGTACAATCAGGCCGTAACCCATCTTGGCGGCCACAAGCAAAATGAGGATAGCCAGCAAAAGATGGGCAGATGTGTTTTTAATGTATTTTGAAGCGCGGAGCCCGATGATGGTACCAACAACGCTGCCGATAATCAGTAAGGCCGCAAGCACAAGATCAACACTGTTAGTGGTTACGGAGTACATGACGCACGAAATACCGGCAACGATCATGAGCTGGAAAAGCGATGTACCTGTAACCATAAGGGCAGGAATACCAAGGAAGTAGATCATCGCAGGCACGATCATAAATCCGCCGCCCGAGCCCAGTATCGATATCATGAGCCCACCAAGGATACCGATGCCGATCGGCCCTAAAACGCTGGTGCTGATACCGCTTGCCGGATACGTGGTTTGGTAGGGCAGTGTTTTAAGCCATGGCATGATGCGCCCAGCAGGCGTAACACCCGCCTGCTTGTGTAAAAATGACTGGGCAATCTCATACACCATGGAGCAGCCGATACCGCCCAAAAGCAGTGTGTAAGTGAGGGCAATGGCAAAATCGATTTGTCCGATAAGGCTCAAAGCCTGAAAAATGGCAAGCCCAACCAACAGCCCGACGGCACCCCCCGTCATCATGTGAAGCGCAAGCGGTACATCTACCCGCCTGCGTTTCCACTGGCTGATAACTCCGGCAGTACTGGATGCAAGGATCTGGCAGCTCTGGGTTGTAACCGCAACCGTTGGCGGAATGCCGACAAAAACAAGAAACGGCAGGGTCAGAAAACCCCCGCCCACACCAAACAAGCCAGAAAAAAACCCAACAAGGCACCCGAGAAAAATAATCTCAAGG
The DNA here is from genome assembly GCA_009926935.1 of Pseudomonadota bacterium. Lineage (GTDB taxonomy): Bacteria > Pseudomonadota > Alphaproteobacteria > Micavibrionales > UBA1664 > UBA6145. The sequence continues at coordinate 124,875 of RFNZ01000004.1, forward strand.
GCATTGACGGACATCTCTGCGATGGGAAGATAGACGGGCATATCGAACACCATGGTACCAAACGAATGACGACTGAAACACCCCTCATTGACGCCTATGTCGATTGGCTCCACAGCCTGACAGCACTTTCGGCGCATCGCGCCAGCCGCCTGCTGAATTCACAGGTACGCATCCGCAACCCTGAGGCCGAAGGTGTGGGGTCTGAGGCGGTAAAAGCCATGCATGCGGCACTTTTCGATGATGCTGCCTCGGTCACAATTCGCGTTTTGAGCCGTGCCTCGGATGCCGAAAGAAATACAACCTATCTGCGCTGGGACCGTTTGATCGCCTCAAAAACCGGTGCAAGACAGGCGCTGTCAGGTATCACTGAAATTATGGTGGGGCTGGACGGAAAAATCGCATCAGTGACCGAATACTGGGATAGCGTGCCGGATGCCCTGCCGCAGCGCGGTTTTTTCCAAAAACTATTCGGTAAATAACTTCGCAGCGTCCGTATCGATACGCGCTATGCCACCAACCGGGAAGGTGGGCAAAGGCCCTTTGTGGCCAAACGGCGCATCGCAAATCACGGGCACTTTCAAATGCTTCGTGTGCTCGCGCAAAATATCCGACGTTGTAAAACCAAACGGCGTAACCGATGAATCACCCTCTGCGTGAATGACACCGAATATAACCGCCGCGGCTTTATCAAACACACCCGCAAGGCGCAGCTGCATGAGCATCCGGTCATAGCGGCTCAACTGGTCGCCGATATCTTCAAGAAAAATGATTTTACCGGTGCAATCCGGCATATAAGGCGTACCCAAAAGAGCCGTAAAAATCGAGAGATTTCCGCCAACCATGACGCCTCTGGCGCACCCGCCGTTTAAAACTTTGCAGCCTTTCAAATCAACCTGCGTGGGCTTACCCGCAAGTATATCAAGCATTTGGGTAAGGCCGGTTGTATCAGCTTTACTGATGCGCGAAAGCGTGGGCCCATGAAAACCTTTGACGCCTGTCTTGGCGTAAATGGCATTCAATAGCGCCGTACCGTCTGAAAAAGCGATAAGCGGTTTTTTGAAAATTTTAAAGTCCAGTAACGGCAAGATATGCATAACTCGGTTGCCGCCGCGTGCCGCCATCACGATATCGATGCTTTTGTCGGCAAACACCTCCATGACAGCTTCAGCGCGTTGTTCGGGGGTACCTGCCGATTGATTGTCAGTCAGATGGTTTTGCGGATGGATGATAACTTTATGCCCGTGGTTTTCCAAAACGGCTATGTCGGCGGAGTTGATATCCCCGCGGCTGGAAGGTGCGATAACGCCAAAAGTGCTCATGTCTCATTGTTCTTCAGTTTGGCGTAAGCATCAAGGGCGCGTGTACGCCCCGCCGCATGATCAACGATAGGGGCAGGGTAGGCGGTTTTGCCCACCCACTCCCACGGGGTGTGGATGTATTCGGTCGGCACATCGCGCAGTTCGGGCACAAAATGGCGCACATACAAGCCTTCAGGGTCAAACTTGACCCCCTGCAAAATCGGGTTGAACACTCTGAAGTAAGGCGCGGCATCTGCCCCGCAACCCGCAATCCATTGCCAGCTCGCGGCATTATTGGCGAGATCGGCATCAACGAGCGTATCCCAAAACCATGCTTCGCCCTCCTGCCAGGGCTGCAACAGGTGCTTGACCAGAAACGACCCGACAATCATCCGCACGCGGTTATGCATCCAGCCCGTTTGCCACAACTGCTTCATGCCAGCGTCCACAATGGGGAAACCCGTCATGCCTTTTTTCCATGCCGATAAATGCGCATCATTCGGTACCCACGGGAAGTTGGCGAACTTCGGTTGCAGCGGTTCCCTTGGCAGCGCGGGGTTGAAATGCAGTAGGCTGATAGAGAATTCACGCCACGCAAGTTCCCGCAAAAAAGGGGCGCTGCCGCCATGGGGCATGGCCGTGTTCCAGACATCGCGGTGCGAAATTTCACCGAAATGCAAATGCGCTGAAAGCCGCGATGTCGCCTCGATATTCGGGAAGTCGCGCTGCACCTTGTAGCCTTTCATCGGGCCCTCGATAAAATCACGCAGGCGTGTCCATGCGCCGTGTTCACCGGGTTCCCACACATCGGCAAAACCCCGGTCCCACGGGATACTCGGTAAAAATTTTAAATCATCCACACGCAAACCGGCGCAGGCAAAACCGTTGATTTTTTTTGGTGCGGCAAGGCTCCCGCCAATCAGGTTCGTATTGCCGAGGCACGCTTTGTAAAAAGGTGTAAAAACACGAAATGGCGTACCGCCGCCCGTTTTGATTTCCCATGGCTCAAACAGCACGGTGCCTTTGAAGCTTTGCGCATCAATGCTTTTGCTTTTAAGCGCGGCCTTGATGTTTGTATCACGCGTAACGGCATAGGGTTCATAGGCGCGGTTCCAGTGAACGGCTTTCGCACCACTCTCAAGCACAACATCCATCAGTACTTTTTCAGCACGGCCTTGGCGGATACAAAGCGAAGCGCCTTTGGCTTCAAGCGCCGCACCAAGTTTTGTGAGCGAGTGGTGCAACCACCAGCGGCTGGCGGCACCGGCACGCCACTGTTCTGGCGTTTCGTCGTCGTGGATATAAAGGCACAAGACAGGCGAGCCCGCAGCTACCGCAGCATGAAGGGCAGGGTGGTCGGCAAGACGCAGATCGTGCCTAAACCAGACAATGACAGGGGCGTTCATGCCCCAGCAATGAATGAAAAACGATTGAGTATCAAGGCTTTGAACATTAAATTTTGTTCATGTGGGCATCCACAGGGTTATCCACAGAAACTGGGGATAACTTCGTTAATTGCGCAACGTAGGCACGTCGTAAAGTGACATACGCACATCGTTGGTCACGATGACCATACCCTCAGCTGCCGCTTGGGCCACGAGCATTCGGTCAAAGGGGTCTTTGTGCATCGGTGGCAGGCTAGTAAGGGCCGCAATATGCTTGGTATCGATAGGCAGCTGGTTCAGGTTGGTGGCTGCAAGGATATTGTAAAAATCAGGGTCGAATTCGAGGCGGCCCTGCTGCTGTTGCAGGCTGATCTCCCAAAGGCTGGCGTGCGATACAAAAAAATTATGCTCGTTATCGGCCAAAATCATGCGCAGTGCCGGCGACAAGCTCTCGTCATCATAAAGGGCTGAAAGCAGGATATGTGTATCAAGCAGGTAGTTCATGGGTGTTAGGCCGCTTCCTGAAACAGGTCGATGGTCAGGGGCTCGGCCACATCGGCATCCCATTCATTCAGCTTCTCAAGAGGCGGCACGGCAATTTTCCCGCGTGCTGCACCAAGGAAACCTGGCTTGCTGTCATCTTTGTACGGAACCATCTTGGCCAACGGCTTGTCGGCGCGGCCGATGATGATTTCCTCACCCGCTTCGACACGGGCAATGAGGGATGAAAGATGCGTTTTGGCGTGAGAAATGTTGAAGATTTCCATCTTATTCCCTTGAATTAATCAGGTTTCGAAGCCACGCACTAGACCAGACCAGACCAACCCGTGTCAAGATTCTCGACAGGTCATAATCTTGCAAAATGTAGGGCGGCAAATGCCGACCCGTGCGCCCATGCGCACGAGGCCTGCGTGGTGGCTGAACGCAGAAAACGCGAAAGCGGTTGCGTACAAAAGAAGAGGCGCCTTCCTTGCGGTCGGCGCCTTTTGGAGTTGAGACAGGGAGGTACTAGGCCATCAACGCCATTGCCCGGGCAACCAACTGGTGCGCACAGGCGCGGCGGATACGGTGACAGGAACAGCTTTGCGCCGTTCCATCATGAGTTCGGATAAGCCTGCTCCCATTTGCGTCGTGACGCGGATCGCATCATCTACGCGTCTGGCTACAAAGCGCCTGCCGGCGCGTACGCACTTCATGAAAACTCTGGAGAGGCTGCTGATAAGTGACATAGTACGTCTGTCCTATTCTTTTTAACCTTTCACCCAGTATGCCTGTGAACCCGTTAGCAATTAGTAAACACCGCGCTATAATTCGCTATGGATATAAAGATTCTTCCTGAGGTTGAAAAAACTCTGCAAAAACAAGGCCCTGTAGTGGCTTTGGAGTCCACACTCATTACCCATGGTTTCCCTTACCCAGAAAATCTGGCCATAGCCCGTGAAAGCGAGGCCGCGATACGGAAAGAGGGTGCAACCCCAGCGACCATCGCCATCATAAATGGCACACTTTGCGTAGGGTTATTGGATGAGGGACTCGAAGCACTGTCCAAACCCCGAAATGACATCCTGAAAGCCACAACGCGGGATTTGCCGCTGGCCATAGCCCAAAAGCGTACGGCGGGCACAACCGTTGCTGCCACAATGGTGATAGCAGCTATGGCCGGTATCAAAATATTTGCGACAGGCGGTATAGGCGGCGTGCATCGCGGTGTAGCGGAGACATGGGATATATCAGCCGATTTAACGGAGCTCGCGCGCACGCCGCTGGCTGTCGTATGTTCGGGCGCGAAGTCACTCCTCGATTTACCTAAAACACTTGAGACGCTGGAAACACTGGGCGTGCCAGTCATCGGCTACGGCACTGATGAATTTCCGGCTTTTTATTCACGCACATCGGGTTTGAAAATCGATGCCCGTGTAAATACACCGGAAGAAGCCGCCGCAATTCTAAAATCACATCAGGCACTAGGCGCACAAAACGGCCTGCTGTTCTGTAATCCTTTATCGGAGGCAGAGGCACTGCCAGCTGATGAAATGGAAAAACATATCAGAGCCGGCGTGATTGAGGCCGCAAAACAAGGCATATCAGGCAAGACCGCGACGCCTTTCTTGCTGAAGTACATCGTAGCAGCAACGGGTGGGCGCACCATTCAACCGAACAAGGCGCTGATCCGTGCCAATGCTGCACTTGCTGCCAAAATCGCCGTCGCTTTCAGTAAAACTTGACGTACAAAACCGGTAGCTGCAAATTCAGCTTCATGCAGGAACCTGTCCATCGCAGCGCCGAAGCCATGAATGCGATTTTCGCAAAGGCAGGCATACGTTTTTTAAAAGCGGTGCCTACAAAATATGGTGCCGATGATGCGTTGCGCATTATTTATGCTGGCTCATGCTTGGCAGACCCACGCGCCGACTTAAAAGGCGAAGACAGGCGTCCTTTGGCCAGCGCCTTTATCAAGGCCGGATTGCCAGCTGGCGAATATTTGAAACTGCTGGAAGGTAAAAACGAACCCGCGCTTTACATGGAAGTGTATACGCCGCCCGTAGACATGCTCTGGACCGTAACCCGCGGCCATATCCATCCGTGGACAATGTATGTTTTGTGTCCTGATGCCGACTACTTTGAAACCAGAGCAGAAGCTCTGGCAAGAGAACTTGCGCTACGTTTTAAAACAGACGCGCTTGTTCATTCCTGATTTTTAAAATCACGAAGCAGCGGTCAGCTCAGCCTTGTCGCTATCAGCCGATTTTTTGGAAGACTTTTTCTTCTCCTGCGTCGCATGGACAAGTAAGGGCGTGCTCTCACCTTTAACGACTTCGGCATTAACGATGATCTCATCAACACCCTCGGTGCCGGGCAGATCATACATCGTATCGAGTAGCATGATCTCCATGATAGAACGCAAACCTCGGGCGCCGGTTTTACGCTCGATCGCCTTCTTGGCAATCTCTTTGAGCGCATCTTCGGTGTAGGTCAGCTTCACGTTCTCGATTTCAAACAGTTTCTGGTACTGCTTCACGAGAGCGTTTTTCGGCTCCGTCAAAATCTGGATGAGGGCAGGGATATCCAAGTCCTCAAGCGTAGCCAAGACAGGCAAACGTCCAACGAACTCGGGGATAAGTCCGAATTTAAGCAAGTCTTCCGTTTCAAGGTTTTTAAGGTGCTCACCCGCGCGCTTTTCTTCAGGGGCCTGTGGGTTGGAACCGAAACCGATAGACGTTCCGCGACCACGGTCGGCAATAATGCGCTCAATACCTGCAAAGGCACCGCCACAGATAAAGAGAATGTTGGACGTATCCACTTGCAGGAATTCCTGTTGTGGATGCTTGCGTCCACCTTGAGGAGGTACGCTGGCAACCGTGCCTTCCATCAGCTTCAGCAAAGCCTGCTGCACGCCTTCGCCTGATACGTCGCGGGTAATGGACGGGTTGTCCGACTTGCGGGAAATCTTGTCGATTTCATCGATATAAACGATACCACGCTGCGCACGTTCAACGTTGTAGTCAGCGGCTTGCAGCAGTTTCAGAACGATGTTTTCAACGTCTTCACCCACGTAACCGGCTTCGGTCAATGTCGTGGCATCGGACATGGTGAAAGGCACATCAAGAATACGCGCGAGCGTCTGGGCAAGCAGCGTCTTGCCCGAACCAGTCGGTCCGACAAGCAGAATGTTTGATTTTGAAATCTCGACTTCTGCGCCTTTTTGGCCGTGCTCAAGACGCTTGTAGTGGTTGTGAACGGCAACAGAAAGGATGCGCTTCGCGCGTTCCTGCCCGATAACGTAATCATCGAGCACTGTTTTGATTTCTTTTGGTGTCGGGATACCGCCGCCTGTTTTGACAAGCTGGGTTTTGTCCTCTTCACGGATGATGTCGGTGCAAAGCTCAACGCATTCATTGCAGATGAAGACGTTGGGGCCGGCGATCAGCTTGCGTACCTCGTGCTGGCTTTTACCGCAAAACGAGCAGTAAAGGGTGTTTTTGCTATCGCTGTCAGTGTTTTTGCTCATGGAAAGCGTCCTGCTGGGGCTACGGGAGTAAAAGTGTGAATCATCTAACCTCCACTCTGCCAAGCGTCGTCCTGACTGGCAAGGGTACTTATCTCAACAATCGCACGGGGGAATTAAGAGAGTCTTAACGCTTTCGCAGCTGCGCAATTATGCTATGTAATGCCTCATGGGCGATTTACTACCGTTTTCCGAGATAAAAGACACCTTTTTGTTCCTTGAGGATTGGGAGGCGCGATATGCCTTTCTCATTGATTTAGGCCGAAAATTGCGCCCATACCCGGAAGAAAGACGAGATGATGCGCACAAGGTCCCGGGCTGTACCTCGCAGGTCTGGATGGCGCATAGCTGGCAGGGCGACAGGCTGACAATAATTACCGACTCCGACGCGCATCTGGTCAAAGGGCTTCTGGCCATCCTCGTGGCGCTTTACAGCGGCAAGACCGCAGACGAAATCAAGGCTGTACCGGTTGAGGCAGCATTTGCGGAGCTGGGGCTGGAGGGGCATCTGTCCCCAAATCGCCGGAACGGTTTTTTTGCGGTGGCATCACGAATTGAGGCGCTTGCGGCTGCGCATACGTGATATCGAAAAGCCTTACAAAACCAGCATAAGCGACATTATTGACGATTTTAAAGGGGAAAGCAATCGCCCCCGTATTGCCCTGTGCAGTCTCCATGGCTTCAAAAAATCCGGATGCTAGCCGCGCTTTGTCAGTATCCAGCACGTTGCGTGCGGCAAGCTCGCTTATCAATTCCTTGTAGCCTGAAACACGCATCTGTATCTCGCCGTTCAAAACCTGGCTGGTTTCAAACGGAAAAGCGATGGCCCCGGCACCGTCAACCATCGTGGCCTTATAGGCAGTGCTGATATCCGTAAGCGTAATGCCCCACGTTTCGGGCGGGGTCCACAGTTTTGGCAAAACAAAACCGGCCTCGGCACGGTCTATGGTAACCGCAACATTACCGGCGCTTTGTAAGGTAGCGCTCTGCGGCATTGAAACACTGGCGTGCGTCGATGGTAGCGGCCATACAAGCACCTGAAGCAGGGGCGTTGTAATGTTGCCTGTCTTGCCATTAACGGTAACATCCGCCCATGTAATGCGCATCTGGAGGGGGAAGCCCGTAATCTCGGGTTTATTTGGGGATGTAATAGGCAAAACCTCGCCATTTCGCGGCGTCATAACCTTCTCAAAACCCCATTGCAGGGCATAGGCAAGGCCGTACCACCACATCGCCCACACAACAAAAATCGTCACGGCGAGCTTAAAGAGGCCCCGTACCCAACGCGGTACAAAACGCTTCACGTATTTGCGAGATAGCTTTGGTTTTGCCATCAAGGCGGCTGAGGCCGGCTCCAAAACCCCTTCAAGCATTTTAAGCGTATCGGTGGGTGAGAGGTTACGCGGCAGTGGCGGCAGGATTTTAAAATCAACAATCCCCCCGCGCTTCAGGAAGGAGTGCTTGGGCCAAAAAGCCGCGCTGTTGATGGCGACAGGCACGATTGGCAAATCAAGCGCCTGTGCAATTTTGGCGATCCCGACTTTATAAGGCTTTTCCTTGGTCGTATCGCTGGCCGAAACGCGGGTGCCTTGCGGGAAAATTAGAATAGGACGCCCTTCAGCGGCCGCGCGCTTCGCGCCCGCTATAAGGGATGCAACCGCCTTGCCTCCCGCGCCGCGGTCAACGGGGATCATCCCGCACTTGATCGTGTACCATCCCCAGAAAGGTATGTAAGTGAGTTCACGTTTTAAAATGATCGCAATATCACGGAAAATGACAGGGACCTTAAGGGTTTCATAAGCCGAGTAATGTTTGACGGCTAGTATATAAGGTGTGCCCGAAGGCGGCAGATTTTCAAGCCCCGTGACACGATAATCAAGCCCCAGAAATAGACGCTCAACCCATGCAACGCCTAAAAAATAATAGCGGATAGCGGCCCACGCCTGCTTGCGCGGCAGTAAAAAAGCCCATGCAAAAAAAAGGGAGGCAACAATGCAGTACGTAAAAAACGCGATATTGAAGATCAGTGATTTCAAAAATGCGCGCACGTCAACTCATCCACGTTAATAGCGTTTTCGAATACTCGACAAAAACATTCCGCCAGAAAACGGCTGTCAGAGGGCCGTTCCCCGCAACAGGCCAGACGGAAAGCGTTATACCCGGTAAAGCCCGGCTAAATAAAATCCACGCCCGGGGGATGTGATAGTTGCTGGTCACGATCCGTATGGTTTTTATTTCTTTATCCTCAACATAGGCATAAGTTTCGGCTGCGTTGTTTTTTGTATCATCAGCCGAGCGTCCAAGCACAATACAGCAGTGCCGTGCGATTTTGTTTTTACGGTCTTCGCTCGTGTTCCATAGCTCGATCAGGTCGCTGAGCGTTACATCTTTATGAACACCGCTGATCAAAAGCGCCTCGGCACGTTCATCGGCCAGTAGCTCAAAACCGGCTTCAACGCGGCCTGTCCCGCCTGTCAGCACCACGGCAAGATCAGCAACACCATTCGGGTTTTCCTGTTTTTGCGATGTTACGATTCCAAAAAAAACAAAAAAACCAATGGTCCACGTGGCCACCAGCGCCAGCAGCACCGATACGGTGACCTGAAAAAAACTGGGGAAAGCACGTATACGAGTCATAGGGTAAGGCTAGGGCATAGTCCCGAGGGACCGCAAGACGGTGAAACGGGCTGCAAAATAGCAAAGCAGGGTGACAAGGGCCGGCAAAATCAAAAACCATAGGTTATCGGCCATTTTCCAGGCCATCGCAGGCAGCATGGCGTTTTGGATTTCACCGGCAACCGCAGCCCCGATTTTTATAAATATGAGGCCAAGGACTGTGCCAATCACGGCGGCTCCGCCCACGCTCCGTACAACGGAATCCACAAACTCTTGACCGATATAGGCATCGGTGGCGCCCATGACATGGAGGAGGTCGATGTCATTTTGGTGTTCGGATAAACGTGCGGCAACCGCGCCCGCAACAGCAACAATGCAGCAGGCGATTGTAATGGTAGCCATACCACCCGCAGCGAGCAGCAGGATGAGCGAAAAGCGCCTGAGGTCTGCAAGCCAGCTTTGATGGGTCTCGACAATAGAAGGCGGGTCAATCGCGCTCACTTTGGAGCGTATGGATTGTGTCAAAGCCTCGTCATTGGGTGCACTTAAAGTAACGCCGATCAGCACAGGCAACGGCATGTCGTTTGTACTTACGGCCTCGCCCAGCCAGGGGGATACGAGTTTTTCAACATCCCGCCTGTCAAGGATATCTACGCGCGTAACACCGGGGGTTGATGATAACGCCGCATAGGCAGCCGTCGCTTTCTCATGAAGTGTATCAGGGCTACGCACAAGCCCTTGCCCATCGCTTGCCGGTATTTCGATTGTAATATGGCCTGCAACGGCATCAACCCACGTAGATCTGAGATGCGCGAGCGTCAGGGCACCGCCTACAGCGAGTGTCGAAAGCACCGACATCATGACAACAACCAGCATGATAAAACGTGTGCCGTCGTCTCCGCTGTTAAGAAGCATTTTTTTGGCTGGCCTCAGTATCATTTAAAAAGCCTCCTTCAGCCGGGCCTTGGGCGAGGGGGGTAAAACAGCCAGATGCCCTTTATCAAGGGTGAGGCGCGGGTGATTGAAATGATCCATCATCTGCTGGTTGTGTGTGGCAATCACAATGGTTGTACCCATGCGGTTCAACTGCTCGAACAGGCTCATGATGCGGTAGCCAATAACGTCATCAAGGTTGCCTGTCGGCTCGTCTGCCAGCAAAAGGCGGGGCTTGCCAATGACAGCGCGCGCAATCGCTATGCGCTGCTGCTGCCCGCCCGAAAGTATGCTTGGCTTTGCATTGATGTGTTCGGCAAGCCCAACCCACTCCAGTATCTCGGTCACGGCGTTGCGGACCTCATGCGGCTTCTTGCCCATGATACGCAGAGGCAGGGCCACGTTATCAAACGCACTTAAATGCGGCAGCAACCGGAAATCCTGAAACACGACGCCGATACGCTGGCGGATCATCATGCGTTGTTCTCGCGTGGCTGTCACAACATCCTGCCCAAACATACTGACAACACCGCGTGTTGGCAGGTGCCCCAGATACAGAAGCTTCATCAGCGATGTTTTGCCGGCGCCGCTCGGGCCCGAAAGAAAGTGGAACGCGCCTTGTTCAAGCGTAAAAGTAACATCGGTCAGTATTTCCGGGCCTACATCGTAGCGCAACCCCACATGCTCAAACTGGATCATGGTTTGGCAGTCTCGGTTTTATCGCCATCAGGCGCGGCATCACGGCGTACGCCTTTTGTCTTTTCTTCCTGCGCTTTCAGGAGGCCCTGCAGCGCCTGCGCCCGCTTGGTTGGGTTATCAATGGCGGCAGTCGATTTAAGCGCCTCGTCGTAAAGACCTTTCTTAGTCAGTATCTCCGATACTTTTTGGTATGCCTTGTTTCTGAAAGACGCCGTGTCGATAAAGCCGATACTTTTCATGGCGGCGGCGAGATCGCCGCGCTCGGCCTGAATTTCAGCCGTCTCGCCGTAAGCTTTGTGCTTGAGCGCAGGGTTGGTCATGGCGGCGGCAGTCGCCCACGCATCGGCATCAAGCCCGGCAAAAGCCTGTGCCATGGCTATATAGGTGTAAGCTATGGCGCGTGCATCCGGATGCTCAATGTTGGCGGCAGCCCCAGCAAGCTTTTCAAAAGCAGCCTTTAGCTCTTCGGGCGTGAGTTTACCGTAAAGCGCCGCCGTCATACCAATGGTGCGTATGGTCATGGCCTTGGTATCAGGGTTTGTAACCTTGGCTACGAGGGCTACGGCGTCATCAATACGCTTGTCGTGTGTAAGGCTTGCCGAGACGTCTCTCAGTATCTGGTCGCGCCAGCTAACCTCGGGCGTTGCCAGCGCATCGGCAATGATGGCATTGGCAATGCATGTCCGGTCGGACCCGCTTTGGCAGCTATCTGCAAAAACGGGGGCAGCCCACAAGATTGTGGACAGAGATACAATAAAAACAATGAAACGGTGCAACTTCATGGCTGGTCCCTATAATATCGGGTGAATCACGAAGGGAAAGCATGAAAGTCGTTTGTCCCGAATGTGCACACGAAACCGATGTCCCTGACGATGTGTTGGGCGACCGGGGTAAACGTGTGCGCTGCGCACAGTGCAAGCATATCTGGTTTCAGGAGCCGGTGGTCGAGGCCACTGATTTTGGAAAGTTTCGCCGTTTTGACGAGTCTCTGGATATTGAGCCCATCCCCCAGTCCGTCCATCCCGACGCGGACGATCATAGCAATGACGACGACGATGACGAAGACTCGGAAAAATCACCCTCGTTCTTCTCGACGCTCAATTATGCCTATCTGGGCCGCATGGTCGCAGGGTTTGTATTGGGTTGCCTCCTGATAGGCGGGGGGTTGATGGGCGCGGCCAAGGCAGGCGTAACGCCTAAAATTCTCTCACCTTTTTACGCAGCGCTTGGGATTGAGGCGCACGGTACAAGCCCGTTCGAGATCAAGGATGTTAAAATCGACGGCAAAAACCTGTCCGGCTGGATTGTTAACACATCGGCAGCCGATGCTCATGTGCCATCACTCGAAGTAACACCGGTCGATGCCGATGGGGTTTCATCCGAAGGCATGCGCATAGCGCCCGAGCAAGAGACACTCCAACCAAAAGAAGGGCTTGAGTTTAAGGCCGAACTCCAGAGCCTCCCGCCAGAGGGCGGAAAACTGACAATCAATTTTGTTGATTGACGGGCATCTCCGCATCCGGTGCCGGATAGCTGCGCGGATAAACAGTGCTGGAATCCGCAGGCGGCTTCAGGCTTTTGGGCTTGATACCGCAGGCCGTTAAGGCCGCAAGCGCAAGAATGCAAAGAAGAATGTTTTTGGCCATTGATTTTCCTGTAACCAAACTTACTCATGTATCGTACTCATGATGATGAAAAAAACAACGCGCAATTATCTCCATATCCTCTTGGCAAATGTCCTGCTCGTGGCATTTATTGCTGTGGTCTGGCAGGTCCGCCTTGAAGCGGCCCCACCCGTAAAGCCCGTGCTTCACGGCGTTTTTGAGCATGTTAAGCTGGAAAAAACTCCAAAATCATTGCCAAAAGCCACGTATTTGGAGGGGCTTGAAAAATCGGTGCCTCTTGAATCCCTGAAAGGCAAGTGGACCATCCTCAACCTCTGGGCTACATGGTGCACACCCTGCGTGGCCGAGTTGCCTAGCCTCCAGCAGCTGGCGGACGAGTACGCGGATAAGGACCTCAGGATAGTGGCTGTATCGGTCGATAACGCCGAAACCGTTGACGAGCTGAAAGCCATGATCGCCCGCGTAAAGCTCTCAAAAATCAAAATAGCCCAAAACTGGGACGATAAGGCCGAGATCAGCGATAATTTGTGGCCCGAGGCCGTACCAACAACCTACCTGATCACGCCGCAGGGAAAGGTTTTCGCGACATTCGAGGGCGATGCCGACTGGACAAGCCCCGAAGCCAGAGCCTTTGTGGACTCGTTGCTAGGGACAACCCAGAAAAGCCAATAAATTGACATAATAAATATTTTGGTTTAGTTCTGTGTTGGTCTAACCAAAACGGATGGTCGCGAATATGCGTAAAATCAAAATAGCCCTGGCATCTAAGAGCCCTGTTAAACAAGCCGTATGCGCGGCCATTTTTAATCACTTAACGAATGTCGAGATTGTGATTGTACCTGTCGGTTCTGATGTACCTGAGCAGCCGTTCAACCAGCAAGCCAAAGATGGCGCGCTTAACCGTGCAGAAAACGCGAGAGCAGCCTGCCCGGATGCCGATATGGTCGTAGCTATCGAGAACGGTATCTTTGAAGAAGATGGTATCTACGTCGACAAAGGCATCGTTGCCATCATGACAAAGGGCATGACACGCGAGGACGCTGTGCTTGAGTGCAGCGATGGTGTTGCCTTTGATCAGCAAGTTTTAGCCTATAAAGACGGCGCACCTCTTACGGCACGCGATGCCGTACTTGAAGCCGGTAAGCGCGAAGGCGGTTATGGCGTATGGACGGCAGGCAAGGTAATGGCCGAATGGCAACCAAACCTGAAGCACGATGACCCGCATAAGTATCTGACTGGCGGTGCTAAATCGCGCGTTGAGTATCTTGAAGACGCACTGCGTAAGGCAGTCGCAAACCCCAAAGCAAAACTGGTTCTTGGCTGATTACAGCTTGCCCGTAAGCTCGGGCAGGACAGTAAACAAATCGCCAACCAGCCCGTAATCCGCGACCTGGAAAATAGGCGCTTCGCCATCCTTGTTGATGGCGACGATGACTTTTGAATCCTTCATGCCGGCAAGGTGCTGGATGGCGCCTGAAATACCAACGGCCACATAAAGGTCGGGCGCTACAACCTTACCCGTTTGTCCTACCTGATAATCATTCGGTACAAATCCGGCATCGACAGCAGCGCGGGATGCGCCAACGGCAGCGCCCAGTTTGTCGGCCAGCGCCTCGATGATTTTGAAATTCTCGCCCGAACCCAAACCACGCCCACCGGATACAACAATACGTGCGGCGGTCAGTTCAGGGCGTTCCGATTTCGAAAGCTCTTGAGAAACAAAACTCGTAAGCCCCGTATCGCCGGTGCCCGTAAGTGTTTCTACAGCAGCGCTGCCTCCTGTGGCGGAAGCTTTATCAAACCCTGTCGAACGCACTGTAATGACTTTTATGGCATCGCTGGATTGCACGGTGGCCAAAGCATTTCCAGCATAAATCGGCCGCACGAATGTATCGGCTGACACAACCGATACGATGTCGGAAATCTGTTGCACATCCAAAAGCGCGGCCACGCGTGGCAATACGTTTTTCCCGAAGGATGTGGCAGGGGCCAGTACGTGGCTGTACCCGCCGTCTTTCGCCAGCTTGGCAACAAGCGGGGCCACGTTTTCGGCCAGATGGTAGCAAAGCGCATGGTCATCGCAGGTGAGGTTTTTTGCGACACCCTGAATGGGTTCAACCTGTGATCCGGGGCCAGCATAAAGCACGTGGATCTCGCCACCGATTTTTGTGGCGGCGCTCACGGTCGAGAGCGTGGCAGGCGTGATTTTACCCTGAATAAGCTCAGCCAGAACAAGAATGGTCATGCAATCACCTTCGCTTCGTTGCGGAGCTTGTCGATAAGCGCATCGACATCAGGCACTTTAATACCGCCCTTACGCTTGGCGGGTTCCTCCACCTTCAGGGTCTTGAGGCGTGGCGCAAGTTCGATACCGAATGTCGCGGCGTCAATTGTCTCCAGCGGCTTTTTCTTGGCCTGCATGATAGCGGGCAGGGCGGCGTAGCGTGGGGTGTTCAGGCGCAAATCGGTTGTTACAATCGCAGGCAGTTTCAGGGATAGTGTTTCAAGCCCACCATCAACCTCTCGTGTTACGGCCACTTTGCCGTCCGCAACCACAACTTTCGATGCAAACGTGCCCTGTGGCCAGCCCATGAGGGCGGCGAGCATCTGGCCCGTCTGGTTGCTGTCATCATCAATCGCCTGCTTGCCGAGTATCACGAGGTCCGGCGCTTCTTTTTCAATCAGCTTTTTTAAAATTTTGGCAACGGCGAGTGGCTCGACGGTTTCGGTGGTCTGCACCAGTATCCCGCGGTCCGCGCCAACGGCCATTGCAGTACGGATGGTGTCGGCGGCTTGTGCAGGGCCAATCGATACAGCCACTATCTCCGTTGCAATTTTGGCTTCCTTCAACTTCACGGCTTCTTCAACCGCGATTTCGTCAAAGGGGTTCATCGACATTTTGACGTTGGCGAGGTCCACGCCCGAGCCATCCGGCTTGACGCGGATTTTGACGTTGTAATCGACCACCCGTTTGACAGGTACGAGTATTTTCATCAAGGCTCCTATCGTGAGGAAACGGCTAAAAAGAACAGCAGCAAGGCAACAGCCTGAAGGCCGACGCGCACGCGCATCATTTTGTTTGAAAAACGGGCATCGCCCTTATGCATGGCAAAAAGCCCGACACCAAGGGAGGCCAGTACCGAAAGCATGGCAAGGATCATAAGGACAGAAAAAATAGAGCTCATCAGGAATCCATTTTACGTTGAAAAGGTTAATACAACAAGGCAAAGCCGTTGGAATTATTCAAGCTTTCCGCGTTGCACAAACAGGGTAATGGGTGAATAGATCATATTTACAGTTTTTCCACGATATGGTTTTATTCCTGTCGAGTTCAACCCGCTGGGAAACATGCATGAAAACGGACAAATCTATTCACTCAGGAAATTGCGGTTTTTGCGGCACGGAAGTCCCCCAAGCCTACACAACCTGCACGGGGTGCGGCGCAATGTGGCGCAGACATACAACAATTGGCACTACAATTGCTCTGGTTTTTATTGCGGCACCTTTGGCTGGCATTTTTTTTGGCGGAATGGTTGGTAACTTCTCAGGATCTACAACTACTGGGTTTGTAATAGGTGGTATTATCTTGATCTTATTTGTATGGATGTTTTTAAAGGATAACAAAAAATTCAGCTGGTTTCGTAAAGACAACTAATAGCAGCAGGCTTTAAAACCCGCGTTTTTTAGCACAAAGAAAATAATTTACATCGACATCTGCTCGGTTTTCCTTGAACACACGGCGCAGCGGGTCAAAAACAAGCCCCGTCATATCGCTCACCTTGGCACCGCTCATGGCCAATGCTTCAGCCAGCTCTGATGGTTTCTTGAACTTCTTCCAGTCATGTGTGCCGCGCGGAACCCAGCGCAAAATGTACTCGGCCGCCACAATACCAAGCGCGAATGATTTGGGCGTGCGGTTAAGCGTTGAAAAAATAATGGTGCCGCCCGGCTTACAAAGGCTGACAACGCTCTCAACAAAAAGCGCCGGGTCATCAACGTGCTCAATGATTTCAAGCGCCAAAACCGCATCATACCGGCCCTTATGGTTTTCGGCCGTTGTGCAGTGATAGGCTATATCAAGCCCGCTTTCAGCCGCGTGGGCTTTAGCAGCCTCTATGTTCTCAAGTCCGGCATCAATGCCGGTCACCTTCGCCCCCATACGGGCTAAAGGTTCACACACAATTCCCCCGCCGCAGCCCACATCAAGGATTTTGAGGCCGCGAGCATCTCCGCCCAGCCAGCGTTTTAAGATACCCATGCGTACCGGGTTTAGGGCATGCAAAGGTTTCATGGGCCCTTGCTCATTCCACCATTGCGTTGCGAGGCTGGTGAAGTTATGAATTTCGCGTGCGTTTGCTGTCGAAGCCATAAAGGACTTAATAGAATAAATGCCCACGATTGTCATGAAGTTTGGCGGTACCTCTGTTGCGGATCTGCAAAGGATCGAAAACGCTGCCGATAAAGTCATACGCGAAATAGTGCGCGGCAACCGCTGTGTGGTCGTGGTCTCCGCCATGTCCGGCGTGACTAACCAGCTCGTATCCTGGGTCAATAGCCTGACACCCGATTACGACGCCCGCGAATACGATGCCGTTGTGGCAACCGGCGAGCAGGTGACGGCGGGCCTTATGGCGATTGCGCTTCAAAAACATGGCATCAAAGCACGTTCGTGGCAGGGGTGGCAGGCCGGGGTTATCAGCACAACAGCCCATGGCCGCGCCCGTATACAGGATATCGAAGCCGAAAGGCTTGAAAGGGCGCTCGCCAAGGGCGAGGTTCCGGTCATTGCGGGTTTTCAGGGTGTAACGGCTGCAGGCCGTATTACAACACTGGGTCGTGGCGGGTCTGATACATCGGCGGTGGCCTTTGCAGCCGCCCTCAATGCCGACCGTTGCGATATTTATACGGATGTCGACGGCGTCTACACAACCGACCCGCGCATCTGCAAGGATGCCCGTAAAATCAGCCGCATTTCGTTTGAAGAGATGCTGGAAATGGCATCTGTCGGTGCCAAGGTATTGCAAATCCGCTCGGTCGAACTGGCCATGAAACGCGGTATCAAATTACAGGTATTATCAAGCCTCGAGGATAAAATCGGCAGCGATCTGCCGGGTACCTTGCTGGTAAAGGAGGAAGACGTGCTCGAATCCCATCTCATTTCCGGTGTCAGCTGTTCAAAGGACGAAGCCAAGATAACCTTGGTAGGCGTTCGTGATATGCCGGGCTTTGCGGCCTCCATGGTCAAGCCCTTGGCCGATGCAGGCATCAATATCGATATGATCGTCCAGAACGTAACGGCGGACGGCAACGCAACGGATATGACATTCACCCTCTCAAGTGCAGACCTCCACAAGGCCGTTAAGGCGCTGGAGGGTGTCGCCGACAAAGTCATGACGGATGACAAGGTTGCCAAGGTATCGGTCATCGGCATCGGTATGAAAGCGCACCCTGAAGTCGCTTTGACGGCATTTAAAGCCATGGCAGACGCAAACATCAACATCATGGCCATCAGCACATCCGAGATAAAAATCTCCATGCTGGTGAGCGAAACCAAGGCAGATGACGCTGTTCGTGCCCTTCACAGTGCTTTTGAGCTGGATAAGGTAGAAAAAACCCCGCAAATTCTTAAGGTTAAGCACAAGGAAGGACGTTAGGGATAAAGCGTATTTTTCCCTGTTTTCTTCAGCACTGCCTGCGCTATAACTCTTCCCATGCTGAAATTACGAATGGTGGACCGGAATATTCTGGATCACTACACCGATCTTCCGGTGGGTGAAATCCTGCGGCGTGCGCGCCTCCAGTACGAAATGGAGATCGCACATGTATCCGCACGCCTCAATATCCGGCCCGAGCATCTGACGGCAATCGAAGCCGGTGATATTTCGCGCCTGCCGGGGCGTGTCTATGCCGTAGGCTTCGTGCGCTCTTATGCCAATTTTCTGCAATTGGATTCCGATAAAGTCGTGTACCTGTTCAAATCGCAGGTCATCGGCCACACAGAAAACCGCGATCTCCATTTCCCTGTGCCCGTTCAAGAGACGAGACACCCGGCATGGTGGATGGTAGCCGCCTCCGTAGGTACGCTGGCCATAATTGGGGCATTGTTTATATTTTTGGGTCGTGAGGCGAAAGAACCCGCAGCCGAGCCTGAGCTGCCCGCCGCCATTTCAGAACTAAAAACAGAGAATGACAAAGCTTCTGAGAAAACCGAGGCAGTAACAGTAAAAGCCAACGGCAAACTCAAAGTTACAGCGCTTGAGGCAAGCTGGGTTGAAATCAAGGCGGGGGATGGATCCGAGGATGTGATCGTCTCGCGTGTCCTAAAAAAAGGCGAGAGCTTTACAGCCCCCGATATGGACAACCTGATTTTAAGCACAGGTAATGCCGACGGTGTAAAAGTTTACTGGAACGACAAGGAAGTTGATGTATTTGAAGGGCGCGAGGGTATCGTGCGCGAGCTGCCGATTTCAGCCCTGACAGCTTTTAAAACCAAGGTTGCCCAATGAGTAGCGACCATACCTCCGTCCGTCCGTGGCGGCAGATAGGCCGCCGCAAATCACGCCAGATCATGGTAGGCAATCTTCCTGTTGGTGGCGATGCGCCGATAACAGTCCAATCCATGACCAATACACTGACACATGATGTCGATGCCACGATTGCCCAAATCAAAGCGATGGAAAAAGCAGGCGTCGATATAGCCCGCGTGTCCTGCCCTGATGAAGACTCAACCGCAGCCCTTTCAAAGATCGTGAAGGGCGTAAACGTACCCATCGTGGCCGATATCCACTTTCATTACCGTCGCGGAATTGAAGCGGCAAAAGCAGGCGCTGCCTGCCTGCGCATCAATCCCGGCAACATCGGGTCAGAAGAACGCGTGCGGGAGGTCATCAAGGCCGCAAAGGATAACAATTGCGCGATCCGCATCGGCGTCAACGCAGGTTCACTTGAACGCGACCTTCTCGAAAAATATGGCGAACCATGTCCCGATGCGATGCTTGAAAGCGCGATGCGCCACATCAAAATCCTTGAAGACAACGACTTCTTCAATTTCAAAATCTCCTGCAAGGCATCCGATGTATTTATGGCTGTGGCAGCCTACCAATTGCTGGCCGATGCATGCGACTACCCATTGCATCTGGGGATTACCGAGGCAGGGGGCCTCCGCACCGGCACGGTTAAATCAGCCATCGGCATCGGCAATCTTTTATGGGCGGGTATTGGCGATACTATCCGCGTATCACTTTCGGCCGACCCGGTTGAGGAAGTCAAAGTCGGCTTCGATATTTTAAAATCGCTTGGCTTGAGGCACCGTGGCGTCAACGTAATTTCCTGCCCAAGTTGCGCTCGCCAGCAGTTTGACGTGATAAAAACCGTAGCTGTATTGGAAGAAGCGCTGGCGCATATCACAACCCCCATGACGGTCAGCATCATCGGCTGCGTCGTCAATGGCCCGGGCGAGGCACTGATGACCGACATCGGTCTCACCGGCGGCGGGCGCGGCACACACCAGATTTACCTGGGCGGCCAGCAGCATCACCGCATACAGGATGGCGATCAGGATATCGTGAGCCATATCGTCAAACTGGTGGAAGACAAGGCGCGTGAAATCGAAGCCGCCAGGAAAGCCGCGTAACCATGGCCTTTGAAGCACATATTGAAAATATTCTATCCCGTCACCGTGAACTGGCGGCATTGATGGCAGCGCCGGATGCCGCGGCTAACTTTGCCAAACTGGCAAAAGAATATGCCGATTTACAGACCGTCGTCGATGCCGCGACCGCCTATAAAAACGCCCTTAAGGAACGCGGCGACTTGGAAGCGTTATTAAACGACCCCGACATGAAGACAATGGCCGCTGATGAGCTTCAGGCCCTCAAAACAAAAATCCCTGAACTTGAAACGGCCTTGCATCTGGCACTGGTACCAAAAGATGAAACGGATGCCCGCAACGCCATCCTCGAAATTCGGGCAGGGACGGGCGGTGATGAAGCCGCGCTTTTCGCCGGTGACTTGCTGCGCATGTACAAAGGCTATGCCGCCATTCAGGGCTGGCGCTTTGAAATACTCGAGGCCGCCGAGAGCGATCTGGGGGGATTCAAGGAAGTTATTTGCTCAGTCGAAGGCACGAACGTCTTTTCAAAACTGAAATTTGAATCCGGCGTGCACCGCGTCCAGCGTGTACCGGCAACGGAGGCCTCGGGCCGCGTGCATACATCGGCGGCGACGGTTGCCGTGTTGCCAGAGGCGGAGGAAGCCGACATCCATATCAACGAAGCCGATTTGAAAATCGATATTTACAGGGCTTCTGGCGCGGGCGGTCAGCACGTCAATAAAACGGAATCGGCCGTGCGTATTACGCACATCCCGACCGGTACGGTTGTAGCCATGCAAGAAGAACGCTCGCAACACAAAAACAAGGCGCGCGCCATGAAGGTTTTGGCAAGCCGTATCCTTGAAGAACAGCGCCAGAAACTGGCGACCGAACGCGCAACCGACCGTAAGTCGCAAGTAGGCTCGGGCGATAGGTCCGAACGCATCCGCACCTACAACTTCCCGCAAGGCCGCGTGACCGACCACCGCGTGGATATAACCCTCTATGCCATCGACCGCGTGATGATTGGGCAGGATCTCGATAAAATCATCGATGCGCTGGTGCGCGAGGATCAGGCGGAACGCCTGGCCACCCTGCAAGGCGCGGCATGACGCTGGGTGCACTCTACCGGCAAATCAAAACACGCTTTGGGGCAGCAGGCATCGAAACACCGGAACTGGATGCAAAATTACTCCTGTCATACGCGCTTGGCTGCGCCCCGAACGACGTTCTGCTAAAACCTGAAACACCCGCACAAACAAACAAGGTTTTGGAAGATGCGCTAGCGCGTCGCCTCAAGCATGAACCAGTCTCTAAAATCATTGGCACACGCGGCTTTTACGGCTTTGAATTTGAAGTGAGCCGCAATGTTCTTGATCCGCGCGCTGATACCGAAACACTGGTCGATGCCGCGCGTATTTTTATCTCATCGTCATTCCGGCGAAGGCCGGAATCCACGCTAAATAACGACGAGTATAAGATAGACGGCACCGTGGATCCCTGCCTTCGCAGGGATGACGATATAAAGATACTAGATCTATGTACCGGCTCAGGATGCATTGCATTGACACTGCTCAACCTGTTTTCAAACATCAAGGCAACAGCAACCGATGTAAGCCCGAAGGCTCTTTCTGTGGCCAAGCGAAATGCCGAAAGATTAGGCCTTTCAAACCGCGTCAGGTTTTTAGAATCAGATTGGCTCAAAAATATAGAAGGTCGTTTTGATGTCATCACCTGCAACCCGCCTTACATCCCGAGCAACGATATAGAGACGCTTGAGGCAGATGTCCGACTCTATGATCCATTGCTGGCATTGAATGGAGGCGCGGATGGCCTCGTGCCCTACAGAATCGTTTTTCCACAGATTCGAAAATTTTTAAAAAAAGGCGGCGTTGCCTTTTTTGAATGTGGAGCGGGGCAAGCGGAAGATATCGTTAAAATAGCGGCCAGCTGCGGCCTGGAGGTGGTATCGATTGCAAAGGATCTGGCAGGCATTTCACGAGTCGTATGTCTCTCATAAGGCGTCAAAGAGAAAAATGTGTCTTTTCCCCTCTTGTTGTTTTACCCCTCTCGGCGATAGCTTCACGGCATCAACGCGACATGGTGGAAGGCAGGAAGATTTTCAACGCGCTGTATTGATTCCGTAACAACGGTCAAGATGGCGCAAAAACAGGATTTTCTTGCATAAACGAACGAACACCATACGCTTTTAACTATGTGGATAACCATGTGTGTATCCACGGGGAAAAACAAACGTCAGGACGGGTCATGAGACACAACAGCAACAGAAATCGCATGAAGGGCCGTAATAACAATAATAATAACGGCAATAATGGGCAGCGCCGCGGTAACGTACCGCCCCGCATGCAGGTTTTCGATTCCAACGGTCCTGATGTCCGTATCCGCGGGACTGCCTGGCAGGTCCACGAGAAATATCTTGCGCTTGCTAAAGATGCCAATTCATCAGGCGATCTCATCATGGCCGAAAACTATATGCAGCACGCCGAGCACTATCAGCGCATCATTAATAGCTTTAACGAGCAGATGCCGCAGTGGGCACCGCAGGCTGCAGATAACGACGACGTGCAAGAGGGGGACGTGCAGGTTCAGCACGGCCAGCAATACCAGCAGCAAAACATCCCGCCTCAGCAACAGGCTGTGAATGCTGGGGGCGCTCCACGTGCTGACCGTCGCGATGATGGTTTGGGCTTACCATCTAGCCTCTTCAAGCCAGCGGCACCGGCGCCAGCCGCGCTCGAGACGGCATAATTTAGACGCATTTTTCTGCGATTATAAAACCTCGGCAACATGCCGGGGTTTTTTTTATAGGACAAAATGACCGCTCTTTCCCGCCGCGATACTTTGCTTGTGCTTTTAGTGATCCTCATCTGGGGCGGGCATTTTGCCGTGATCAAGGCGGGTGTGGGTGAGGTTGGCGCGCTCATCAGTCTCACTTTGCGTTTCGCCGTGACTTTTCTGCTCTTCCTGCCTTTCTTTAAATGGCCGGGCTGGGAAACATTCAAAAAAATAGCTGAAATAGGATTTCTGATGGGCGTTATCCATCAGGGTATGATGTTCACGGGCATGCAGAATCTCGACTCATCAAGCGTGGCCGTGCTCGTGCAGTCACAAACAATTTTCTCGGTCATTCTCGGGCGCATCATGCTGGGCGAAACATTCGCATGGCGCACAACCCTTGGGCTCATGATTGGTGCAATTGGTGTCGTGGTAATGCTGGGTGTGCCCGATGTCGGCAGCAACCCTATATCTTTCTTTTTGGTCGTGGGCTCAGCCTCGGTGTTGGCACTCAGCTATATCCGCATGCGCCAGTTACCCAAGGTCAATCCAATGACCTTTATCGCCATCATCAACGGCGTATCGCTGCCTCTGGCGGCGCTAGCAAGTTTCATGACAGATGGTATGTCCGGCTGGTCAAAGGTGCCCGATGCCAATTGGCTCACACTCTCAGGGGTTTTGGCCTATCAGGCGGTTCTCATCGCCATCACACATATTTTATGGCAGCGCCTCCTTAGCCGTAACGAGGTCGCGCGTGTCACATGCTACACGCTGCTAACCCCTGTTGTGGCGATTGCCATCTCCGTCCTTTTCCTTGGCAAGGTGCTCACTTGGCCATTGCTTCTTGGTGCAGGGCTTATTATGGGCGGCCTTGGTATCGTCGTTATCCGCCGTGTGCAAATGAAGCGTGATCGCCCGGTAAATATCATTGATTAAAGGACATTAGTCCTATATAGTGATTCCTGACCGCGCTTATTAAAAGGCGGTTCATACAAACGTGAGATGCTTATACACTAGGGTCTCGTAACCAAGGGGTGCCTTATATGGACTTCGATAGAATGACTGAAAAAGTGCGTGGTTTTTTCCAGGCCGCGCAAACACTCGCAATCCGCAAAAGCAACCAGAGCCTTGAGCCTGACCACCTGCTGCGCGTGATGCTGGATGATGATCAAAACATCACCGAAACACTGGTAAGAGCCGCAGGCGGCGACCCCATAAAATTAAAAGCAACGCTTGATAAACAACTCGCGAAGTTTCCGTCCGTCACGGGCGCGGGGGCAGGTCTCCGTATGTCCAACGATCTCGCCAAAATTACCGATAGCGCACAGGTACTTGCCGAAAAATCAGGCGATAAATTTTTGACAACCGAGCGTTTATTGCAAGCCATGCTGCTCGCCCGTACTTCGCCGGTATCGGAATACTTGCACGATTGCGGTATGAACGACAATGCGCTGAATAGCGCTGTTAATGACCGCCGCAAAGGCAGAACAGCTGATAACGCGAATGCCGAGGATAGCTTCGACGCCCTCAAAAAATACGCCCGCGATATGACGGAAATTGCACGCTCAGGCAAGCTCGACCCCGTCATCGGCCGCGATGAAGAAATCCGGCGCACCATTCAAGTCCTCGCCCGCCGCACCAAAAATAATCCTGTATTAATTGGCGAGCCTGGCGTTGGTAAAACCGCGATTATCGAAGGGCTCGCGATGCGCATCGTCAATGGCGACGTGCCGGAGAGCCTCAAAAACAAAAAACTCCTCGCACTTGATTTAGGCTCACTCCTCGCTGGTGCCAAGTTCAGGGGCGAATTTGAAGAACGCCTCAAAGCCGTGATGGATGAAATCCGCGAAGCGGCGGGCGAAGTTATTTTGTTCCTCGATGAACTGCACACGATTGTGGGCGCAGGCAAGGCCGAGGGCGCGATGGACGCCGGCAATATGCTGAAACCCGCGCTATCCCGCGGTGAACTACATATGGTGGGCGCAACAACCCTTGATGAGTACCGCAAGCACATCGAAAAAGACGCAGCACTTGCAAGACGCTTCCAACCCGTGTTCGTGTCTGAACCAAGCGTGGCTGATACAGTCTCCATCCTCCGTGGCCTTAAGGAGAAGTACGAACTTCACCACGGTGTGCGCATCACCGATGCCGCAATTGTAGCGGCGGCCCAGCTTTCCAACCGTTACATCACCAACCGCTTTTTACCGGATAAGGCAATTGACCTGATTGACGAAGCCGCCGCACGCCTACGGATGCAGGTGGATAGCAAACCCGAAGAACTCGATGAAATAGACCGCCGTGCGATGCAATTGAAAATCGAGCGCGAGGCCTTGAAGAAGGAAAAAGACGAGGCATCGAAAGATCGGTTGCAGGCGCTTGAAAAAGAACTCGCAACACTCGAAAAACAATCCGCCGATTTGTCATCCCGCTGGAAAGCCGAGAAAGATAAACTGGGCCTTGCCCAAAAACTGACTGAAACGCTAGATCGCGCAAGAAGTGAACTCGAACAGGCACAACGCAAAGGCGATTGGGCAAGGGCGGGGGAGTTATCTTACGGAGCGATCCCAGAGCTTGAGGCCAAAATCAAAACCCTCGGCAACGGCACCAAACAATCCATGATTAACGAGGAAGTCCGCGATGAGGATATCGCGGAGGTTGTGAGCCGTTGGACAGGTATACCCGTTTCAAAAATGCTGGAGGGCGAGAAGGATAAACTCCTGAGCCTCGAGGCATCACTCGCAAAACGCGTCGTAGGGCAGGATGCGGCTATTAAGGCAGTTGCCAACGCCGTGCGCCGCGCAAGGGCAGGGCTGCAAGACCCACACCGCCCAATCGGCTCCTTCATGTTTTTAGGGCCAACGGGCGTCGGTAAAACCGAACTGACTAAGGCTCTCGCCGAATTTTTATTCGATGACGATACCGCGATGATCCGTATGGATATGTCCGAATACATGGAAAAACACTCGGTCGCGCGGCTTATAGGAGCCCCTCCAGGCTATGTGGGCTACGATGAAGGCGGCGCACTTACGGAAGCCGTACGCAGAAGGCCGTATCAGGTCATCTTGTTCGATGAAGTCGAAAAAGCACACCCTGATGTTTTCAATGTGCTCTTGCAGGTGCTGGATGATGGCCGCCTCACAGACGGCCAAGGCCGCACGGTCGATTTCACCAACACGCTTCTCATCATGACATCCAATATCGGCGCTGAATTGCTAGTGAACCTCAAGGACGGCGAAGATGTCGAGAAGGCGCGCAAAGGCGTGATGGATGAAGTCCGCGCGCGTTTCCGGCCTGAATTTTTGAACAGGCTCGATGAAATCCTGCTCTTCCGCAGGCTTGACCGTACCCACATGGGCGCGATTGTCGAAATCCAACTCGGGCGCTTGGCTAAACTACTGGTTGACCGCAAAATCACGCTGGATGTCACACCAGAAGCCCGTGAATTTCTGGGTAAGCAAGGCTATGACCCTGCCTACGGCGCAAGGCCATTGAAGCGCGTCATCCAGACCTACGTCCAAAACCCATTGGCCGAAAGGCTGCTAAAGGGCGAGATTTTGGATGGGTCAGTGGTTAAAATTGACTATGATAGGGAAAACCTGACCTTTACCCCAACTGTGGGTAAATCGGGCAAAACCAAAGCCGCCTGATTGATTAGGCCATAAGGCACAGCTACGCTGGCCCATCCAAAAAATTTTAAGGGATGGGCCAGATGCGCACGAAAATTCTTCTTGGTATGGCAACACTGCTATTGGCTGGCTGCGGCAGCCTTATAAACGGCGAAAACCAGACGGTTGACGTCGTCGTCAAAGGGTCGCCATCCGCGTTTTGCAATTTCTCCACAAGCGTTTTCAGAAACTCAGGTAATTTTCCCAATAAACTTAACCTCGAGCGCTCTCGTGAACCCCTACAGGCAGAATGCTATGGCGAACAAAACCTTTATAAAAAGTTTGAAATTAAGCCGATAGCGCAGCCTGAAGGCACGGTCGGAAATGTTGCTAACGCCACCACATTCTTTGGCCTGTCCGTTGATGCGTTTTCAGGCGGACTCTGGGCATATCCGGATCCTTTGGTCGTAGATTTTCGCGTAGTTCAGAGCGATAAAAAGGCCGATTGGCCGGAAAACAAGGCAGATGGCCCAGCTGCCGTCATCGAAAAACCAACACCTGTTCACATGCAGCCTGTCGAGGATGAGCAGCTCAACCCCGCAATAGGCACAAGGGCTACTGCAAAACCCCAGCAAATTGATGCGGTACAGATTGCCGATGAAAGCAAAAAACCTGCCGCTAAATCTGTCAATAGAATGAAACCGGTTGTTTCACCTGAAGATGATCCGGCCGTTCAAAAAGCTAGGGCAGATGAAAAAGCCAAGGCCGCTGCAGAAGCCAAAAAGAAGGCAAAAGCCAAAGCCGCAGCTAAAAAGAAAGCCGAGGAAGCAGCAAAAGCCAAAGCAGCAGAAGCTAAAGCTGCCGAAGAAAAGGCCGAGGCACTTCCGGAAGTAAAAGAAGAAGCTCCCGAGGCAGCGGCTCCGGCAGTTGCCCCGGCTGCAACGCCTCCTGCTACACCGCCCGTTGTGCTTCCGCCGGTACCGGCTGCTGAAGCCGCAAAACCTGCCGAAGGCGCGGCAGCAGCCGCAGCGCCAAAGGCACAGGAGAATGCGGCACCAGCCAAACCCCAGGAGTACTTCGCGCCGACACCAGTACCGGCACCAGCTCCAGCTCCAGCTCCTAAAACCGAGGCAGGCGCACAACCTGTAGACGCAGATCAGTATCTGACGGGCGACGGCCAGTAGAGGTGTGTGGCATGCCAGCTGAACAACAGGCTGCTCAGCCATCTCCGCACATGTTGCGGGTCTATAAAGACGATAAAAAGGGCGCGACGGCATTTTTTCGCAACCGCCCTTTCCTGAATACGGTTCTAAAGCTTCTGGAAAAAGAGTCAGATATGCCATCGGCTTTTTTCCACGCGTGTTCAATCGGTGCCGAGCCGTTTTCATTCGTAGCCATGGCAAAAATGCTCATGCTGGATGTCTCGGTTGAGGCCACGGATATTGAGCCCGCGTTTATTGAGGTTGCAAAGGAAGGTATTTATCCTAATGCCGTTCTAAAAGGCATGTTACCTTCCGAAAAATATTGGTTTAATGCCAAGCGTGGCGGCAAGACACAAATCAAAGATGAATTGCGCCGTAAGGTCAAATTCCAGCCTGCATCCTCTCTTATAGAGCCTCTCTTGAAGGAATATGATGCGGTTTTCGCCATGAATGTCTTGACCTATCTCTCACCGGAAGAGCAGACATTGGCCATCGTCAATCTTGCCAAGGCATCACGCAAATATCTTTGCGTGACGGCATTCCACCCCGATCAGATAAGGTCGGATATGGAGTTTGCAGGTTTTGAGCCTGTCATGACCAATCAGGAAGAGATACACAACGCATGGGGCGATCGTGTACGCGAGGGTGGTGCCGAGCGGGGGACGCCCGGCTATTCCTGGATCGTGCCGCCCTATAACACAACCGCTCCTGATTACGATTGGCGCTACTGCGCGGTATTTGCACGCAAGTCGTAAGTGCCTGCAATCCTGGTTGCGGAAAAGGGCACAAGATGCGGTGCCAATAGCTCTGCATACTGGCGGTTACGATGCAGGCGAAGTCTTTCAGCGCGCACAGCGGCGTCCAGATCATAAACATAATTGACCATCACACCGCCGCCGCCAATACCGTCATGGCTTTCAGGTGTATTGGCGCGTAACTTAACATCACCAATCAATATACCGTTGCCGCCATGGAAGCGTTGTACGGGATCGCGGCCAGTAAGCAGGTGTGCCACGGCAAGTCTTCGCAACGTCGTGTCATCAAGCCCTTCAAGCTCAAGGTTTTTGTAAGCGCCTCGCAGACTGCGTAGCGGTGAAAGCGTGGATGCAACAAGATCGTAAGGCAGTTGTCCTGCATCAATTCCCGATTGAACAAACGGGAAAAGTCCGTTGATCAACCGTTCGCCTGAGCCTTTCAGCAAAGGGATTTTTGTATCTCCAATCTTCATGTTTGTAATAGAGTAGAAGATCAAAGCGCGTGGTGTGGACGCAACCGGGCGGCACTCCTGATGCAGAATGTCATGCACATCACCGGGCAAGTATGTGTAATCATAAACAGGGCGCGCGTGGCCATTAACACCGCTATATCCCAGAACTGGAATCTCGCCCGTATGCTTGTAAACATAAATGGCTGCCAGTACCTGTGGTACCTTGTCCGCCGTAAAAGGGTTTACGAGTGCTACGCAGATTTTATTGGCATCACCAGCACCAACGCGCAAAGTGCTCAATTCATGAAGACTCTGAACACCGTGGTCATGCACATCGTCCCTAAACATAAGCTGTTCCATGACCCCGGTATGGGAGGGGTCTACCTGCGCAACGCGGAGAATCCGGCTAAGTGACTGGTCTATTGACGCAAGGCGCTCTTTAAATTCTCGTTCCCGGTCACTGCCTTTGATGGCATCGCCCAGAAACATCACATGGTCGCGGTGA
Organism: Pseudomonadota bacterium; assembly: GCA_009926935.1. Lineage (GTDB taxonomy): Bacteria > Pseudomonadota > Alphaproteobacteria > Micavibrionales > UBA1664 > UBA6145. The sequence goes on from RFNZ01000004.1 coordinate 154,343, forward strand.
GACTCCAGAAGACGCGCAGCATCGGTAGCTTCAATATTGAACATGCGTAAACCTCGGAAAAAATTAAGTTAGGTAAAATACGAAGAGGGCACAGCTCCGTCAATATATTTTCTGAAGTTTACGCGGCAGCAACAAGCCGCTGTAGCGGAAAGCCGGGCTTGTAAGCGGTCACCTGTCCAAGCAGTTTCTGGCTTGAGTGCGCACCGCGCAAAACGGCCGAGACCGAGTTGGCATCAATATCCTGATCATTAGCGCTTGAGTGCAGGGCGTGCACAACACCGGCAAGATACTTCGATGTATTGATGATATGGATGACAGGGCTCGCAAGAATTGCTTTGTGCACAGCAGGCTTGGCCTGACTTAGGTCATAAGTATCGGTTACAAAAACAGCATCCAGCTTGCTCTGGTTAATTTTTGTGATGGCGTTATCGATGGCTTGATCAGCCTTGGATGTAAACAATCCGCTTGTAGCAAACAGAACAACACTGCGGGCACCCATGGATTTAAGCATTTCTGCAAGTTCAATTGCCGTACCGCCCGAGGCAATCATGTCCTCAAATATGACTACATCACGCCCTTTGACATCAGTGCTGAAGCCGACATAGCGGCTCTTGCCTGTTACTTTGTCGCGGTCCTTGAGGCCTATCGCCCAGTCATCTTCATTGGCATTGCGGTCTTTAAGTGCAAGCGTGTTGTAAACGCAGGCACGAAATTCGGGGCTAATACGTTTTTTAGATCCGGCATCGGCATGCGCTAACATCAGGGCGTCGCGGCTGATCATGCCGCGCTCAATCATATCAGCCAGTTGAACCGCATAAGGGTATGCTAGGTGGACAACCGCGCTTGTACGGATGTTGGCGGCATCGGCAAATTTCTCACGCGTCATGTTGGGGTTATGCGGATCAACAATCAAAACGCGGTCGCAGAAAGGGCGCAGTGTTTCAATTGTATCCATGAGAGCAGGCTCCGCTCTTTCGCCAAAAGTATCATCCGAGCGGCCATACCACATGTACGGGATCAAAAGAGTAACGCTGCGTGCATCCCCACGACGTCTGGCTGCTCGAAGGAGGAGGCGGGTCTCTTTTTCAGCTTCGTTAGGGTTTCCAGCAGCCGAGGCAACGACAACTGTATCAAAGTCGCGGATATTCTGTTCAAGGGCAATCTTGACCTCGCCATCGTCAAAACGCTTGCTGGAGAGTGCAACAAAACGCGTACCAAGATGCGCGGCAATTCTTTCGCCAAGGATACGGCTGGATTGGCCAGCCATAATGACAGGTAGAGGCTTACCATTGCGGTAAAAAATAGCGGCATCAGACACGGCGTTATATCTCCAGTAAGTGATCACGAAGAAGCTCACTTATTAGACATATTCAGGATAAGATCAAGTAATAAGAAAAACACAGTGCGGCGCACAAATGGCGGAGTCGGAGGGATTCGAACCCTCGATACAGGTTTACACCCGTATAACGGTTTAGCAAACCGCCGCCTTCAGCCTCTCGGCCACGACTCCGTATTATTGGCGTGGCGGCATAATACCCGGCGGGGCGGGTAAATCAATATATTAAAGCACCTCGGCAACAACCCGTACCGGCGCGGCTTCTGCCTTGTATTTCATGGGGTAGGCATGGATGAGTAAGTCTTTAAAACCCTCGAGCGCGGCAAGGTTGGTAAGGTTCTCGATGATCAGAACATCGGCAGCCAGAAGTATTTTATGGATGGCAAAAGGCTCGTAATCGGGTGAGGGGGTATCAAGCCCGATCAGCGATACTCTAGCAGCCACAAGGGCATGCGCAAAGTCTTCGGCGATGACGGGGTAGGCCGTATAATAGTCATCTTCCCTAAAACGCCTGCACCAGTCCGTACGCACCAAAACCATGTCTTCGGCCTGCAAATCATGCCCATGAAGTAGGTCCGCGCCAATGACTTGGTGCCCGCGTGCATCAACAACAACACCGCGTTGTTGGAAGTTGCCTACGGGGAAATCACAAATATAAGCTCCGCCATCGATAAAATGCATGGGCGCATCCATGTGAGTACCCACATGCAGTCCGGAATCTATGCTGTGTACGCAGGCGCCGTGCTCCTTGATATTCGCGCACTCATAAAGGCGCGAACACGCATCACCTGGATAAACAGGCATATCATTTGTAAAGACATGCGTTAGGTCAATAAGCTGCGGCTTAGTCAATGTAGTTCTCATCACGAAGCTTTTTGTTTTTTGTAAAATCATCTTTGGCAACAAGCACAAAGCCAAGGAGCCCTGTTATAATAAGCAGCGTCCAGACAAGGTTGATAAACACGGCCCACGGCAGCATATCAAGCCAGATCTGCGCAATGACAAGTGCGCCGGAGGCAATCGCAAGCCCGACAAGCCCGTACAGGTATCCTCTGGACGAAGTACTGCCAAGGTCATAATCAACTGCCAGAAGGAAGGACGATACAACGCCGATAATTGTCAACGTCGCAAGAATTTTCAAAAACACATCCCAGCTGAATGGCGAAAGCCAGACCTGCACAATACCAACAACAGCCGCTAAAACCGCAGTTGAAATCAGGCTGATAAAAAGGCTTCTTGTGTTAATTTTCATGCGACGGCTCTTCTCATGATGGTTAAAAATGCCTCACGCTTGAAAAACAGCAGTTCGCGGCGACTTTCACGTTCCATCGTCACGACTTCCCAGCCGTCTGCGGCGTTTTTATTGAGAAAGTTGGAATAACGCTCAGGGTCCACGCGCGACCCGCCCAGAAAAATCGAACCCAAAAGCGGCTCGCGATAAATCGTAACTTTGTATTCGTATGTCTGCTTCATGATTATTCCTCAGGTGAAGTTCGGATTATAGTCAGGCTTACAAATGCTTCATAGTATTTTTGGACATAATTTTGTACCCGCCCGAAAATTGACTGAATCAGCTTCTATTAAGTAGGTCATGATATACGAAACTTTGAGATCGCTCTTAAAACACCGCTTCGGGGTGCTTCTATTTCTTCAAGTTCTTATGCTGCAGGCTGCTGCGTTTGCTCAAGGTAGCCTGTTTAAGGAAGAAATTTTTCTTCTAGCTCTGTTAGGTATGCTGATGGCCAGCGGCTTTGTTATCCTGAAGGGCACGAGGTATCTCGTCCAGTTCCTGATAGTTGCATTCTGCGCTCTTGTGGCCAATTTATTTGGTTATTTTTCAAGCTCGTCGATGGCAGATGTAAGCGCTTCTTTTGCAAATCTTGTATTCATGGTTTGGGTTCTAATCGCAATGGTAAGCCGTGTGTTTTTTGATAGAAAAGTTGATGAGAACATCATTCTTGGCGCTGCCTGCCTTTACATCCACATTGGGATGACATTCGGCTTTATCTATCTCATGGTTGATTATTTTGCACCAGGCTCCTTCAACAGTGTGATTAATATCGGTGCGCCCGCAGAGATAAGCCGGCTTTTGGGGCATTTCCTGTATTACAGTTTTGTGACACTAAGTACCGTGGGTTACGGTGATATAGCGCCGATCAGTCCGCCGGCACGCTATATCTCGGTACTGGAAGCGATAATAGGGCAGCTTTATCTGGCGATAATGGTATCGCGGCTATTAGGCATGCACATTAACAACCCTAAGAAATAAGTGCAGTTTCTCTTATCTGCGCCTTAAGCTGTTTTGCGGCCATCGCATAACCGCCGTCACTGCCATCAATGAAATGAAAATGGTTTTGTGTATAATCAAACACCATGCATGTCATGAGGGCCGTAGGCGCTCCATGCATCCCGTAAAATATCAAACCCTGTGCATGCAGATTCGATAGATAATCTTCAAGCGCGTAGCGGTGCGCAGGGGCAACATCCATCACAAGCCTGAGAGCATTATCAAACTTGATGTAATCGGTATTGCGGGCCGTATCGGCGCGGTATGTCTTGCCGTCGAAGGTTCCGGCTTTGAGGCCAAAGGCAAAGCAAATTTTACCGACAACCGTCAGCATCCATATATGCACGAGATATTTGAGACGGGCAGCCAAATCCTGATGGCTGGTGCGCACTTTGGTCTCGCCCATAAGGCTCAAAGGGTTGCTACCGACGACAAGGTTGTCCTCTGAAGCCGGTCGCCAGCGATCATGTGGGCCACAAAGGCGTAAAACTTCATCAAGGATACCGCGGTAGACGGAGGCTGCCTCGGCTTCATTCGTTCTGGCCTGTATAATGATGCTAACATCAAGCCCGTTGCGGCTATGGAGCGGCTTCCATCGGCATTCCAGCCCCTCAAAGTTTGCGGGCACTTCTTTTAGCTGCGCATCCGAAAATAAAGTCGAGATATCATAGCGCGGGCCGGTATCGGCAGCCTTCACCAGCTTTTCTGCGAGCGTGATGCCTTGGCCTGAGAGCGTTGCCTGAAAAACGCCGGGTGCTGCTGCAAATTTTGCAACGCGCACCGGTGCACCTTGTTCTATCAAATCAGCCATAGGCACGATACCGGCGCGCATATCAAGATTGAACTGCGATTGCGACATGGCGCGTGTACCATAAAGCGCCTGCGCCACAGCAAGGCGCATGGTGTCCGGCACAAGAATGGTGACACCGTCTCCACCGAAAATATAGGGTATTTCAGGTCGTCCAAGCGCGTTCAAGACTGCAATGATGGCGCAGCTGGCAACGATGTTGACGTCCTTGTATTTGCCGCCTTCGATTGCCTTTGTCGAACCGGCAATATCAACAATGACGACAGACCAGTTGGGCGGCAGCGCCGCATGCCGCGTGCTGTCACACAGGGCGACATCCGCAGGTAGTACGGCCAAGTCGGCATAAAAGCGCGACATGCGGATTCCTTTTATTTGTTAGGTACGAAACGTGAGATATGGGATGGAATTTCCCCTACATAATTGCTCGTCATAAAACGCGACATCGCCTTAAGGTCACCCATATGCATACGGAGGGCGATTTCTATTTTGGCAAGCGCGGCAGATAGTGTCATGTCCAGCGGCACAGCCCCCATCTGGATGGCCTTGAAGCTAGACAGGTACTCAACGCGGTAGTCGGAATGCACAGGGTTCACTACAAACACCGGGATATTGCGCGCATGGGCGGGCGGAATAGTCGCGTTGATAATGTCCTCGTAAATGGTGCCAGCTCCGTAGGAATAAAGGATAACCGCGCGTACTTCGTCCATCGTCACCTGTTGCGCAACCATCGCGGGGTTAAGTCCAAGCGTGGATTTAACCACAAGTGTGTGCGAGAAATCGCCACGCCAGATCGTCGGTTCAAACGGAATACGGCGGCGCGGGTTAAGCCACTCCGCCAAATGAACAGGATACTCAAGGCGGCTGAAATTCGCGACATAGCGGTGACGCGGGGCATCGAACGCATTGGCCAGCATATCGTCCACTTTTTCTGCGGATGTACCTAAAAGTGCTCGGTCACCCATCACGATAACGACCTCTGCCATATCGCGGCTATGCAAGGAATCAAGGGTATGCAAAGCGTTGCGGATGTTAATAGGAGCATCGCTCATCGGCTCATGGATAGGGCGCTGTGACCCCGTATACACAACCGAGAAAGGCATACCCTGCCCCATCATGAGAGAAAGGGTGGCGGCAGAATACGTCATTGTATCGGTCCCGTGTGTTACCAAAAAACCCGTAAAAGGACATTTGATGTTGTTCCAAAGCCACGTAAGCGCAATCGCGATGTCGCGCACATGCCTGTAATCCATCTGCGATGAGTCCACATTAAAAGCCTGCAGCCCAACGACCTTGAACATACTGTTCAGGCGAGGGTCCGATGCATCAAGCAGTGCCTGAAAATCAAGATGCGGCACACGGATGCCACCCTCGGTTTTCATAGCCAGCGTACCGCCAGTAGCCAGCATGATAACAAGCTTGCGGCCAGCAAGGGCTTCGCTATCCAAGTTGTTGATGGCGGCCGCAAGGTCGCGCACAGCCTGCGCATCAATAAGGGTAAGCAGGCCCAAATCGTCCGCAGGATTCATAAACCCTTTGCTGATGGCATCCGTCATGATCTAGCTCAATTTCTTCTTGAGCAGTTCGTTCACAATATCAGGATTGGCTTTGCCACCTGATTTTTTCATGACTTGGCCTACAAAGAACCCGAACAGTTTGTCCTTGCCGCCTTTAAAGGCCGCGACGTTATCAGGGTTTTCAGCAATCACTTCATTAATCACTTTTTCAATAGCGCCCGTATCGGTGACTTGGCGAAGGCCCTTGGCTTCCACAATCGCGGCGGCGTCACCACCATTTGTGAACATCTCGGCAAACACGTCTTTGGCGATTTTGCCCGATATCGTGTTGTCGGCAATCAGCTTCAGCAAACCTGCAAGGGCAGGGGCTTTCACAGGGCTGTCATCAAGGCTCATGCCTTCTTTGTTTAGGCGGCCAAGCAGCTCATTTTGCACCCAGTTGGCGGCAAGTTTCGGATCGCTCGATTTCGCAACGGTCTCAAAATACTCGGCGCGGTTTTGCTCGGCAATCAAAACACCTGCATCATAGGCGGTCAGGCCGTATTGTTCCATGAAGCGATGTTTTTTCTGGTCCGGCAACTCCGGCAGGGTTTTACGAATGCGCTCGATCAGCTCGTCCGTCAGCTTCAGTGGCAGAAGGTCCGGGTCGGGGAAGTAGCGGTAATCATGCGCGTCTTCCTTGCTGCGTAAGGACCGTGTTTCCAGCTTCGCAGGGTCCCACAGGCGGGTTTCCTGTTTGATGCTGCCGCCGCTTTCAAGTATTTCAAGCTGGCGCTGCGCCTCGTATTCAATGGCCTGTTGCGCGGCTTTGACGGAGTTCACGTTTTTCACTTCCGTACGTGTACCAAAAGGCGATCCTGGGCGGCGGAGGGATAGGTTCACGTCACACCGCATCGACCCTTCTTCCATGTTGCCGTCGCACGTTCCAAGGTAACGCAAAATCATGCGAAGCTTATTAAGGTACGCGACAACCTCATCGCCCGAACGCAAATCGGGTTCGGACACAATCTCCATCAAGGCGCAGCCCGAGCGGTTGAGGTCAACGTAAGACTTCGTCGGGTGCTGGTCATGCATGGATTTACCGGCGTCCTGCTCCAAGTGCAGGCGCGTAATACCAATCGTACGGCTGGTGCCATCAGGCATATCGATTTCAATGAAACCCTTACCAACAATCGGGTAAAGATACTGCGAAATTTGGTAGCCCTGCGGTAAGTCGGGGTAGAAGTAGTTTTTCCGCTCAAACACCGAAACCTTGTTGATGGCGGCATTAAGCCCAAGGCCTGTACGCACGGCTTGCTCGACGCAGTGTTCGTTCAGCACAGGCAGCATGCCCGGCATCGCGGCGTCAACTAGCGATACTTGGCTGTTAGGGTCAGCCCCGAATACGGCAGATGCGCCCGAAAACAGTTTGGAATTGGCAATCACTTGGGCATGGACTTCAAGCCCAATCACCATTTCCCAAGCACCCGTTTCACCTTTGATAAGTTCAGCCATTGTTTTTCCTATGTTTTTTTAACCACTAAGCACACTAAGATCACTAAGAAGTTAGAGCGAAAAGCGGCGAATACCTTCCTTGAACATTTTAGAATTAAAGTTAATGAGCAATCCCGTCTTTACGCCCGACAGCTTTAAATAAGTTAAAATTTGTGCCTGATGTACTGGCAGAAGCGTATCAACAGATTTAACTTCAACTATCAATGCATCATTCACTAACAAATCAATCCTAAAGCCATTTCCCACTTCGAAACCATCGTAGATGACAGGTAAAAGCTTTTGTTTCTCGAACGGCAAGTTTCGCTTAGTCAATTCGTAGCATAGACAATCTTCATAGCAACTCTCAAGCAACCCGGGTCCTAAAGCTTGATGAACTGTATATGCAGCATCGACAACAACGGATGAGATATCTGAATTCATCACTGGTCTCTTAGTGTTCTTAGTGGGCTTAGTGGTTAAAACCCTCAGGCAGCTTTCTTCAAAATCGCTTGTGGTTTAGCGACAAAGTTTGCGGCGCGTTCAATCACATGGCCAGTCCGCAGCACGGTCGCTTCATCCCACGGCTTGCCAATAATCTGCAAACCTAACGGTAACCCGTCAGCCGAAAGCCCGCAGGGGACTGACATACCGGGAAGGCCAGCCAAATTCACTGTCACCGTAAACACGTCATTGAGATACATCTTAACGGGGTCATCCTCGTTCTCGCCAATAGCGAACGCGGCGGATGGTGTGGCGGGTGTCAGCAACACATCGCACTTTTTATACGCTTCCAAAAAGTCGTTGGTAATCAGGCGGCGGATTTTCTGGGCCTTGATATAATACGCATCGTAGTAACCCGCGCTTAACACGTACGTGCCAATCATGATGCGGCGTTTGACCTCAGCGCCAAAGCCTTTGGCGCGTGTCAATTCGTACATATCACGCAGGTTTGCGCCTTCTACGCGCGGGCCGTAGCGCACGCCGTCATAGCGCGCGAGGTTCGATGAACATTCAGCCGGCGCAATGATGTAATAGGCTGGCAGGGCGTATTGCGTATGCGGCAGCGATACATCCACAATCTCGGCGCCAGCATCCTTGAGCCATTCAATACCATCATCCCACGATTTGAGAATTTCGGCAGGCGTACCATCCAATCGGTATTCCTTGGGGATGCCCACTTTCAAGCCCTTCATGTCGCCCGTGAGCGCCTTGGTAAAGTCCGGCACGGGGAGGGGAGCTGATGTGGAGTCTTTCGGGTCATGCCCCGACATCACTTCAAGCATCAACGCGCAGTCCTCGACGGTGCGGGCAAACGGCCCTGCTTGGTCAAGGGATGACGCGAAGGCAACAATCCCCCAGCGCGAGCAACGCCCATAGGTGGGCTTGATACCAACAGTGCCAGTGAATGCAGCCGGCTGGCGGATGGACCCGCCCGTATCGGTACCCGTGGCGCCCATGCACATACGGGCAGCAAGGGCCGCAACAGACCCGCCCGATGAACCACCGGGCACAAGGTCTCGGTTATCGCCGTTATTGCGCTTCCACGGTGAAATCACGTTGCCGTATGCCGATGTGGTGTTGGATGACCCCATCGCGAATTCATCGCACGAAACTTTCCCAAGCGTGACCGAACCCGCATCGAGTAGTTTTTGTGAAACTGTTGATTCATAGGTTGGCACAAAGCCTTTCAGAATGGCGCTCGAAGCAGTCGTCTGAATACCTTTGGTGCAATAGAGGTCTTTGATGGCAAGCGGGATGCCCTCAAGCTTGCCCATCTGGCCAGCTGCAATACGCTTGTCGCTCTCGGCGGCTTGCTTCAACGCAACCTCGGGCGTTTCGGTGATGTAGGCGTTAAGGTGCCTGCCAGCTTCGACTTGTGCGATATGCGCTTTGGCAAGTTCAGTTGCAGAGAATTTCTTGGCTTTCAAAGCCGAAAGAGCCTCGGTGATGGTGAGGTCGGTAAGATCAGTCATCATGAACCCAGATAGTTAAGGATTACTTGGATATCTGATGATGTCTTGGCGTGAATTCTCGCTGCTGTCAACGCCTGACTGGGCGCGGTAGGTCTGTGTCAAAGGGTCATAGATGAAACGCATGGGCAACGGCTGCGTTTCGGTACCTGCGGCGGGCTCAAGGTCCTCAATGGCCGATGCCGGAACTTCTTCAATGACGGTTGCTCCGTTGGCAAGGCGGCTATAGCGCATTTCCGTCCGAAGAGGGGTGCTTTCAGCCGCTTTCTGCTTATTAAAGGCATAAAAAGCACCGTAAGAAGCCCCTGCAAGGAGCGTGGTCATAAAGGCAAAAAGCACGAAGTTCTTCATGACGCAACTTTACTGCAAAATGCAGGCCAAAAGCAAAATATTTGAATGTTTATATGCTATTGACCACCGGCGGCAGGAGCGATATCGGCAGGCGTTTCGCTCTCACCGGAGGGGAGCATCCCCATCAGTTCCTGCGTATCGGCAGCAGGGGCTATGGCCACATTAATATTGTTATCCTTGCTGTTGGTGGCCTCAAAAGCCGTTTTACCGCCCCATATGGCAAGAGCTGCAAGCAGAAGGGCAAAAATGATGGTTTTCATGGCTGTTACTCCACAATCTTGGGCACAGCAAAAAAGCCGCTGGTGGCCTCAGGTGCATTGGCAAGAATTTCCGGCTGTTTGTCGCCGTCAGTTACGACATCGCGGCGCAGGGGCAAGGTAATATCCATGACGCTGGCAAGCGGCTCAACGCCATCGGTATTCACGGCATTCAGTTGTTCGATCCACTGCATAATGCCGCCAATCTGCGCGGCATATTTTGCTTTTTCGCCTTCCTCGACACGGATACGGGCGAGGTTGGCAATTTTTGTGACGGTTGCGTTATCGATGGTCATGGTCCAAAACCATTAGTATGAAATCGTTTTCAGTTCAATATCTGGATGCACACTGGCAGTCCTGCCCCGGTGGCGCAAGGCTTTTAGGGGTCGATCACGGCACAAAAACACTTGGTCTCGCGCTCTCTGATCCGGCGCAGCGCATGGCTACACCCCTCAAAACCATCCAGCGCGGCAAATTTGAGGCGGATGTAAAGGCGCTTGAAACCGTCATCAAAGATTACGGTATAGAGGGGATGATTGTCGGCTGGCCTCTATCAATGGATGGCAGCGAGGGTGCCCGCACGCAGTCCGTCAAAGATTATCTCACGATGCTGATGCCGCGCCTGGGTCTCTGGTGGGCAGTTTTTGACGAGCGCCTGTCATCGGATGCAGCGCATCGCCTGATGATCGACGAAATGCAGCTCAATTTTTCAAAGCGTGAAAAAGCGGTCGATGCGCTGGCAGCGCAAAACATACTCCAAGGCGCTCTCGATTTTATGGGCGTATGCCGTAAGTAAGCAGTTTGTCGCCGTTTATCTTCAGCCAGTTACATGCAAAATTCATGTCTTCCGAAAGCTGGTCGCATAAACTCCAGAAACGGGGGCTGTGGTCCATGTGTTTTAAATGCGCAACTTCGTGGGCTACGACGTAGTCAATCACCTCGATAGGTGCAAATACAAGCCGCCAGCACAGCATCAGGTCACCATCTACGCCGCAGCTGCCCCAGCGCGCGCGTGTATCACGGAACTGGAGTTTGTTGACGCGTCTTCCGATGCTTCGCGCTTTTGTAGCCGCAAGTGGTGCCGCAACATCGTGAAGTAATGAATAAAGATAGCGTTTGATATTAGTGGATGCATCCGCGCGCGGTGTCTGTACAACAAGCGCATCAGATGTCAGATCGATCGTTGTCACGCGTCCGCTGCAAGGCACAATAGAAATCAATCGCGGTTTTCCAAAAATCGGAATAATGACCCCATCTTCAAATGGAATGGGTTTTGGCAAGCGTGCGAGTCGTTGCTCGATCCAGTCGAGATTATCCTCGGCAAACTGCCATGCTTTTTTTTCTGAGGTGCGAACAGGAACGACAAGGCAAATATCGCCGCGTGCGGGGTCTACCCGCAAAGCCAAGCGTCGTGCGGCTTTGCTACGGACTAAACGTAAGTTTTCCAAACAGGATGAGGATGCCGCCTGCGGTGGCGCGGACGATACGGGCGGTTGTGTCTGGCGTGAAAAGAACATGCGGACCCAGATGCTTGCTTAACCTCTCTAATTCTGAGGTGTCATGGCCATCCGGGTCAAGTGCTAAGCAAATCTCAGGCTTTCCAAAGAGGTGCTTTGATATCGGGGATGTGCTTGAGGTCGGATGCGGGAAGGGCATCAACCTTTTTATCAAACATCCTGATAAAGTTGCGGATGCGCGGCATAATCAACGTGCGCCATTTTTTTCCATTGAAAATCCCGTAATGCCCGACTTCCATTTGCAAGTGGTGGTAGTGCATATTTGCTGGCAGCTTCGGCGTCAGCGTCTGGGCCGCAAGCGTCTGTCCGCGGGCTGAAATATCATCAAGCTCGCCTTCAATTGTAAGGAGGGCTGTCTTAGTAATATGGTGCGGATCAACATCATGCAGCTTCCCGGTTTCAGGGTCGCGCCATTTCATTATGCGTTGTGGCAGCTGGTGTTTTTGAAAAACGATTTCCACAGTCTGCAGGTAAAATTCCGCAGGCATGTCCATCACGGCCATGTACTCGTTATAGAATTTTCTGTGTGAGTCCGCGCCCTCGCCATCTCCCTGCACAAGGTGCTGGTAGAATTTGAGGTGCGAGCCAACGTGGCGGTCAAGGTTCATCGACATAAATCCGCTCAGCTGCAAAAAGCCCGGGTAAACCTTGCGGTAAGCGCCAGGGTAGTACCAAGGCACATCGGTTGTAACAGTCCGCTCAAACCATGTAATCGGGCGTTGTTCGGCCAGTTCTGTTACGGCGGTTTTTGAAACGCGCGGGTCGATAGGCCCGCCCATAAGGGTAATAGAGGCGGGTTTCAGAGGATCATTCCAGCTGTTCATGAGACAGGTGGCCGCAAACACAGGCACGGCAGGCTGGCACACGGCAATCACATGGACATCAGGCCCAAGGAAGCGGATAAAGTGGATGACATACTCGATATAGTCATCAAGGTTGAAACGGCCCGCAGCCATAGGTACCTGGCGCGCATCTTCCCAATCCGTGATGTAAACATCATGATGTGGCAGCAGCGCTTCAACCGTGCCGCGCAAAAGCGTGGCAAAGTGGCCGGACATAGGGGCGACTACAAGTACTTTTGGGTCACGGCGCTTGGTTGCGCGCTTGAAATGCAAGAGGTCGCAAAACGGCCGCTCAACAACATGCTCTTCCGTAACCTCAACCGTTTTGCCGTCAATGATAGTGCTAGAAAGGCCGAATTCAGGGCGTCCAAACTTGCGCGTCGCGCGTTCGAACATTTCGGCCTGTGCGGCAACCGCCCGCCCCATCAGCGTGTAGGATAAGGGCATAAAGGGGTTTTGCATGCCGGTTTTGACGAACTCCGCCGCAATACGGGCAGGGGTCATGGAGGCGTGGTAGAGATCGTAGAGCTGATAAAGCATGGCCTGAACACGTGAAGGTCGTTAATAAAGATTAATATAGCGCGTAACCTGTTAAATGTCTGTCACTTTTTAGTGGACGTATGCGCTTTATGCGCGTGGAATATCGGGATGGATTTTCAACTTTACGTATCACTCGTTCAGGACAGGCTTTTTCTGGCACTTTCCGGCCTCTTAGGTGCATTTTTTCTTGATGTCGTTCACGGCGCACTTTTTCGTCACCATGCTGACCCTAGACCACTTATGGAACGTGCCGCGGATATGATCGTGTATCCTCTGGCCGCCCGTATGAACCGTTCCGGTCGGGCTGACTCAACATTGCTCATGCGCGGCGTCGTGATATTGGCTCTTGTCTGCGCCCTCTTTTTTGGCGGCATCGGCTACGCCTATCACATAGCCCGCGATATGGGTGAGGGCGGTGCTTTTATCACCGTGATGATCGCGCTTTCGGTAGGCACTGTCGGTTGGTTCGCTCCTTTGCGGGCACTGGCAACAGCCATCAACAACCCAAAAGCGCCGCGCCCCTATCTTGTTTTGGCGCGCGCAACTTACAGCAATCTCGTACCGCTGGATGACCATGGCATTATCAGGGTCACGGCAACGGCGGCCATTCGCTCGCTCTTGATCAGGCTGGCAGGTCCGCTTGTCTTGTTCGTCTTGTTGGGTTGGCAGGCGCTGGCACTTTACTGGCCTGTTATGACTTTGGCGCTAGCTTCAGGTCAGGACGGTACAAGTCGGTCCTTTGCTGTCGTTACAAACGCACTGGCCTCGATCATGCTACTGGTGCCAATGCTGGTTATATTCCCCGTAATTTTGGTCGCGCTTTTCTTTTCGGCAGGGGCCTCGTTTTTCAGAGCACTGCCGGCTATGGTCAAGGTCACCAAATGGCCCAAGATCATGCAGGGAGGAGCGCCGCTTTTACTGGTAGCCTATGCGATGAAGCTGATGCTCGGGGGCCCAAGGCAGGACAGAACGGGTCTGCCCATGCCAACGCCGTGGGTTGGCCCCGAGGGCGGCACGGCAAAATTGGAAACACGCGATATCGGGCGCATCCTTTACTTGCAGGGCGTAACCCTGCTTTTGACAGCGGCCATCCTCCTAGCCGGCACAGCCTTTTAATAATTTGACATAATAAAAACATTTCTTCTAAGGTCCTGTCATGGCACAGCAGGTACCGATCAGGGTCGTAGAAGAACTATATCTCTCGGGAAACTTTGGGGATGAAGGCGAGCGCCAGTTGCGCTGGGATTTTGAAGGCACGTTTGAAAACCTCAAAGAACGTATCGACAGAGGGCTGAAAGAGACCGGCCTTTCTCAAATGCTTGCACAGCTCAGCCGCACAAGCAGAAGAAACGATTTATCTGCCCGCAAATCGATTGAAGCTGATGGGCATCGCATCTTCAGGGTTCTTACAAAAAATGACGATATAAGCGTAGAGGCTGACTATGGCGCGCCCGCAATTGGCCTCAATTTTTATCCTGAACTTTTTCATCCCACACGCTCCTATCGGTATGAGCGGGTCCGTACCATAGAAGGCGGTTACAAAACGCATGTCGATCAGGCGCGCGCTGTCGGCAGACACCTCAAGGCAAAGGGATATCAAATTTTTAACGGCGTCGCAGCTGATGATACGCCAAGTCATATTTTCTTTGCCAATGGCGGTGTAACAAGCGCTTTCAGCTCACTGATCCGCTATCTGGTCGATGAGCACAAAGAGATATCAGAAGCACGTAAGGCTCATAACCGTTATCAAAAGGGCGTCTTTTTGATGCCTGTCCCCACATACGGCCTTTTTCTGTACAGCATGGAAACGCTGCTGGAAGGAACGGATATTGAAATCCGATATGTGCGTCGCCATGACAGCGGCGCGGTCGATCAGTCTTCCTTAAAGCGCGTAATTGACGAGTGCGCTTTAGAAAACAAACGGATACTCGGATACTATGACTGCAATCCTCACAATCCGCGCGGCCATATAAGGCAGGAACAGGAAACAAGAGAAGTCGCAGCCATCCTTCAGGCCGTGACCGACAGCTATAAAGAATCCGACACGGCTTTTCTGGATAAGATGGAAGGAAAAGACGTCGATTTTAAGTTGATGGGGCACCCCGACAAGCCGCAAAACGGTATCGTGATCATTGATGACATGGCCTACGAGGGGTTGGAACATAAGCCGGAAAAAGTACCATTCAGTTTTGGGCAGGTGTCAAAGCAGGTCGCATACCAGACCGCTGTACTCAAGGGTGTATCAAAAATAGGCATGCCCGGCGCACGTATCGGGCTCATGGTCTCGGACAGCCAGTTTGTATCTGTATTTGCTGAGCGACAGCTCATTCACGAGTTTACCGCAAGTTCGCTTGGGGTCGATATAATTGCAGCGCGTTATAGTGCAGGCAAACACCAAAGGCTTTTTGCATCCCATGGGCGTGCCCTACGCAGGCTGCATCGCCAGAAAAGCGGTATGATGGAAGCGTTTACGGACGGGATAGAAAACACCGAACGTTTAAACAAGACACAAAAGAAGAAACTCATAGCTGATTACGCGGCACACGCAGGTATCGACAAGAAAGAAGCCGAAGCAAGGTTAAAAGAAGGGCTGCCGCACTTTCATATTTCCCGTGACATCGATTGCGGGTTCTTCATGGTCATGAATGTTGAGGCGCTCAGGGGTAAGCTCATATCCGTAAGCTATGATGATAAACCAAGGCCATCAATGAGCTATATCAACAACGGTAATACAATGTACTGGGTTTTCAAATCATTCGGTGTAGATGTGGTGCCGCTGATCAATGCAGGCTCGGATTATCGCTGCCTTGAGGCGCGCCTGACATTATCCCTAAAAGATCAGGATCTGTTTACGCTATTCGACAGACTGCGCGACATGCATGCCCATTTTTTCAAAAATGAGCCACAGGTTCAGTTGGACCTCTTCCGTCACAAACCCTTCAAAGGGCTCAACTGCTAGTCCGCGTTAGCTGAGTCCTTAGGCGCGTATTTCGCAAGGATACGTTGCAGCGTGCGCCGGTGCATGGAAAGCTTGCGCGCCGTTTCCGAAATATTATGCCCGCACTGCTCATAAATACGCTGAATATGCTCCCAGCGCACGCGCTCGGGGCTCATAGGGCGCGTAGGAGGGGGCGGAAGAACATGATCGCCTGTCTTGGCCAGCAGCGTAGCCTCAATCGCGTCGGCATCGGCTGGTTTTGTAAGGTAGTCGACAGCTCCCGCTTTTACCGCGGCTACCGCCGTTGCTATGTTTCCGTAGGCCGTCATCATGACAACGCGGCATGTCGGCAAAGCCGTCTTTAATTGATGAACCACATCAAGGCCGCTTCCATCCGCAAGCCTGAGGTCGATCAGTGCAAAATCAGGGCTGTTGCCGGATATCCACTCAAGTGCGCTTGATACGCTGTAAATGGTCTTCACTTCAAAGCCACGTTTTTCCATGGCCTTGCCCATACGGTCAGCCAGAACCTTGTCATCATCAATGATCAAAAGTCGCTTACTGGAAGCGGGGGGCTGAAGGGCGGGTGCGCTGTACATGAGTCTAAAACTAGCTGTCGTTTGCGTTTGCTTCAAGTGCTGATCTTGGCCAGATGATGCGTATCAGGGCGCCGCCCTCGTGATGGTTGGCAAAAAATACCGCAGCGCCCGTAGCTTCAAGCAGGTGAAGCGCAATAAAAATGCCCAGTCCCATGTGATTGCGCATATCGGCGCGGCCAGAGATATAAGGCTGTCCTATCGCTTTTAATGTCTGGGGTGCGAATCCCTGGCCATCGTCCCTGACGGTCAGCTCAATTACCTCGGCGCTGCCCTCGATCACGATATCAACCCGCGATCTGGCAAACGATGTCGCATTGCCGATGATATTGCCAAGGCCAAATTCAAGGTTACTGCTTCTGAATATGACTGGCAGGTTTTCGGGCACAATACTGGAGACGGCAATTTTTAATTCCGGGTTGTGCATGTAGTACTCCGCTGCAATTGCGGATACGATTTTATCCATCCGCTCGCGCTCGATGCTTAAAGCCGTCTTTGCTGGATTTTGACCGATTTCAGCCAGTATTTTTTTACATTTTTCTGTTTCCGATTTTAAAAGAGCGATGTCTTCGGCAATCGGATCATCAGGCAGAATTTCTTTTTCAAGGTCATGCGCAATGATGGCGATCGTGGCAAGCGGGCTTCCAAGCTCATGGACTGCTGCGGCGGCAAGGGCCCCGAGGGCGCTGGCACGGCGCTTTTCCTCAAGGACCTCATGCGTTTTTGAAAGTGCCCGGTTGCTTTTCCGGCCCTCCATCGCTATCCGCCATATAATGAAGCTGATGACGATAACGGTAATCATAAGTGCTGCCCATTTGGCATGGATGTATTGCGGCGGCAGTTCTGGCTGATCCCCGTTCCAAAGGAGAGGGTGCGCCGCAAATGTCATGAAGCTCACGCACGTAATGGCAAGTATGATCAGAAGGCAGAGATTGTAGAGCGACAGTAAAGAGGCGGCCATGGCAAGCGGTGCCAAAAGCAACAGGCTGAAAGGGTTATCGGTTCCGCCCGTAAAATAGAGAAAAGCCGTAAACTGAAGTGTGTCGAATATCAGGTGCCTACGTACAGTTTCTTCAGGCACAAGCCGGCTTTTATAAGCGACCATGCCGTAAATATTGACGATGGCGCTGGCAACAACCAACATAAGCAGCGGTGCCGAAGGTAGCTGTATGCTGGCAAAAGCATCCGCCCCCATGATGACCAGCAACTGTGTAACCAAGGCGATCCACCGCAGAAAAATAACGGGCGTCAGCGGTATGTTCGGGGCTCTGGCTTTGATATCAACGGCCATCAGGCTGCCTTGTGGTGCTGAAGTTCGGTGAAAAGTGTTGCAAGGGCTGCCGCGGCATAAAGCGGATGATCGGCTTTATCGTCAGCGAAAATTGAAAAACGCGCGTCTTCAATGGATTTAGGCACACCGCAGATAAAAAGTGTCCGGCACAAATCCGGACGCATGGAAAAAAGCGCGAGCGCTGCCTCATAGGCTTTGAGCCCTTCGGCTATGACAGGTACCCCGGCCCGTGCGGCTGACACGATGGCACCAAACAAAGCTGCGGTATCCGGCATCGTACTCTCGAAAAAATCAGACGTGCTTTTTGGGTTGGCTGGGCGTGCACCAAAACCAGTTACAATCAATAGCCCCGTATCTTCTTCTGCGGCCATCATGCCAAAAGCTGCGGCACGGGCGTTGTCTTCCGGTGTGGGTATGCCATGGCCAAGCTCGATCAATTGCAGATCCGCATCCAGTTTTTTGCAGATATCGTGAAACGGAAGCGTGCCGGATGTAAGGCCCAGCTGCACTTTGTCACACATGTCGCGGCCTTGCCCGTCACCATCATAGCGGTAGGCAATAAAGCGGTTGCGAGTGGCGGATGTCTTGCGTGAAGACATGGCTTTCCGGGCGCGCTCCAATGGCTCGCCAGCGTCGCAGGATGCGGCAGGCTGGGGCAAGGCAAGTACAGCGTGCAGGATATCGGCAGGCAATATGCGGTTTTCAGGTGACATTAAAGGCCCAATTCTCTAGGATACGCGGGTTTTATAAGGACATAGCATGCGCCGCCTCAAAGGCAAAATCATCAAACTATCCTTCGACTACATGCTGGCAACGGCATCGGTCTGGGGCGCGTATTACCTTTACTCGCATGGCGATATGCCGGGTTTTGACGGCGTTATTCGCCAGAGTCTCGTTTTTGCGGCCTTTTACGGGGTTTTCTCAATAGTTTTTGGCACGCACCGCAGCGTGTGGCGCTACACCTCGATGCAAGACCTCTTCAACATCGTGGGCGCAGCTGCGCTGACCTTGTTTGGCTTCGGGCTGTTTCAACATTTTGTCATTCCTTCATTCGTGTTTGCACCAAGCTTCATTATTCTTCAGGGGCTGGTGCTTTTGGCAGTCGTTGCAGGTGGGCGTATGGCTTACCGCACCCTGCACGAGGGCATACTCCGTAAAGGCTGGACCGTTACGGGCGGCATGCCGCGCAGCCGTATTTTGCTGGTAGGCGCAGGCAAAGCTGCCGATAAATTCATCAAGGCAATCAGGCAAAACCCTGATAGCGGATACGAAATCGTGGGCGTACTCGATAACCGCCGCACACTGCTGGGTGATATGATTCACGGTGTGCCGATTTTGGGCAAAGGCAAACACCTTGATAAAATCCTGAAACAGTTGCGCGATGCTGGCAAAAGCCCCAACCGCCTTGTGTTCACCGAGAACACGCAGGCAGGCGGCGCCGACTTCAAAGATATCCCCGAGGCGTTTCTTGAAAGGCCTGAAGATTATGGCCTGAAACTGGCAAGGCTTCCCAATCCCGCTGCCTTTTCCGAAGGGCTAGATATCGATGCCGGGGCCGAAAACCGTATCACCCTGAAACCGATTGCGATTGAGGATTTATTGGGCCGCCCGCAGGCTACGCTGGATATAAAATCCATCCGTGATCTTATTGCGGGCAAGCGCGTGGCGGTGACGGGTGCAGGCGGCTCTATTGGGTCCGAGCTTTGCCGCCAGATAGCCAAGCTTGACCCCGCCGCGCTCGTGATGCTCGATTTCTCCGAGTACAATCTCTACGCCCTCGAGCTGGATATATCTGATATTGCGCCAACTTACCCATGGGCCTGCCGCCTGTGCAACGTCCGTGTGGCAGAACAGCTGCGCAAAGTATTCTCGGATTTTAAGCCTGATATCGTATTCCATGCAGCCGCGCTAAAGCATGTGCCGCTGGTCGAGCTCAATCCGTCTGAAGGCGTACTCACAAACGTCATGGGCACGCGCATCGTCGCTGAGGCATGCCGCGATCTTGGTGTTGGCATAATGGTACAAATCTCGACCGATAAAGCCGTAAACCCGTGCAACGTCATGGGGGCAACCAAACGTGTGGGTGAGTTTTTCGCACAATCCCTCGATCTCGACGAGAACTCCAAAACCCGTTTTGTCACTGTCCGGTTTGGCAACGTATTGGGTTCTTCTGGCTCGGTCGTGCCCCTGTTCCGGAAGCAGCTTGAAAAGGGCGGGCCTCTCACGGTCACGCACCCAGATATTTCCCGTTTCTTCATGACAATCCGCGAAGCGGTGTCGCTGGTTCTTCAGGCATCCTCCCATGCATGGCGTCATCCTGATGAAAAGGGCCGTATTCTGGTCCTCGATATGGGCGAACCCGTTAAAATCGTTGATGTCGCGCGCCAGATGATCCGTCTTGCCAACTTGAGGCCGGATGAGGACGTGAAAATCGAATATATGGGCTTGCGCCCTGGCGAAAAAATGTACGAGGAACTCTTCGATACCTCTGAAACCCGTACCTCAACGGATTCACCTCAAATTCTGGCCGCCATCTCGCAGGCGACGGACGGCGCTCTTCTAAAGCGCTCCGTCTCCAACCTCGAGGAAGCCGCAATGAAAGGCGATGATATGGCGGTTATCCGCCTTCTCCAGACCATTGTACCCGGCTACACGGGCGACCCCACAGCCGGCCACCCCAAGGGCGAGCTGGAAAACCGTAAGAAGGCTTGACATTTTTGGTCTCAATCCCTTAATGTCCGCCCGATTTATGAAATTTTGAAGGAGAGTACCCATGTCCCGCCGTTGTCAGGTAACAGGTAAAATTCGCCAGATCGGGAACTCCGTATCCCACGCGAACAACAAAACGAAACGCACGTTCAACACGAACATGCGCTCGGCCCGCATTTATTCCGAGACGCTCAAGCGCTACGTCTCCATGAAAGTGACGGCCAATGGCCTCCGCACGATCGAGCACAATGGTGGCATCGACAGCTGGCTTCTTTCACAGGCGCCTTCAAAGCTTGATAGCCGTCTGCGTAAAGTCCGCGAACAGGTCGAAGCTGTCCAAAAAGCCGCGAAGTAACGAGTTAGCCTCGTCGCCCCTGCGTAGGCGGGGGCCCACGGTCAGGAATAACGGATGAGTGGATTCCAGCCTTAGCTGGAATGACAATGAGAAATGACAACGCTTTACCCCAACTTTAAATTTGACATTGTAAAGCCGTGCACCAAAACCCGTGCGCGGCTTGGTCGTTTGACAACTCCGCACGGCACCATTAACACGCCTAACTTCATCTTCTGCGGCACGCATGCGGGCCTTAGGTCCATGACGGGGGAGGAGGCAAAGGCAGCGGGCGCCGATATCGTACTCGCCAACACCTACCACCTTCTTGTGCGCCCCGGTCCCGATGTGGTGGCGAAATTAGGCGGTCTCCACAAAATGATGGTCTGGGATGGCCCCATCATGACCGATAGCGGCGGCTTCCAGATATTCATCATGGGTTACGAAGGTAACTCAGACGAAATCAAGATGCGCGGCAAGAAGGCCCCTAAAAAGAGCCTCTTCAAAATCAATGAAGAAGGCGCGTGGTTCTACAGCTACCATAACGGCGAGAAAATCCACTTAACACCCGAACGCTCGATGGACGTCCAGAAAGCGCTGGGCGCTGACCTCATCTATCAACTTGATGAATGCACATCTTCCGCACACGGCAAAAACTACCATGCCGACAGCATGCGCATGTCCCTGCGATGGGGTGACCGCTGCATCAAGCGGTTCACCGAAACGAACGACGGCAAACAGGCTCTTTACGGTATCGTACAGGGCGGCAACTACGAAGATCTGCGTCTCGAAAGCGCAGCGCGCGTAAACGAGCAAGACTTTTTTGGCATGGCCGTAGGTGGCTACTTTGGCAAATCAAAGGACAGTCTGGTCGACATCGTGGCTCTGACGATGGAAGCCATACGGCGTGATAGGCCCGTGCACATGCTTGGTATCGGGCATGTGGAAGATATTTTTGCAGGTGTGAAACAGGGTATCGATACCTTCGACTGTGTTGAACCCACGCGCCTTGCAGGCCACGGCACCATGCTGCTTAAAGGCGCGCCGCGCATGCGCCTTAACCTGCGCAATTCCAAATTCAGGGGCGATGATACGCCGCTTGATGCCACAAGCGTCTTTCACATTTCCCGCCAGTACACGCGCGGCACTCTGCACCATCTTGTGCAGGCGCAGGAGCCATTGGCCGAGCACGTCTTGTCCATGCACAACGTGGCGGTTATGATGCAGCTCTTCAGAGAAATTCGCGAGGCGCTGGCAAACGACACCCTCGAACAATGCGAAAAGGAATGGCTGGGATGAAAAACGTATATGTCTCCAAACACCACGTCGTGGCAGACAGACTCTCGAGACTGCGCGACAAAAACGCGCCCGTGCATGACTTCCGTCGTTACGTACACGAAATTTCGCAGGCGCTGGCCTACGAGGCCTCGGCCAATCTGGCTGTAAAGGATGTCACGGTAACAACCCCTTTGGTAGAGACAAAAGGCCAGATGCTGGCCAATGATCTGCCGGTACTGGTTGTACCAATTCTACGCGCAGGGCTTGGCCTTGTTAGCGGCTTTGAAACACTGTTCCCTGATTACCACATGGGGCATATCGGCTTGTACCGCGATGAGGAAACCAAAAAACCCGTCCAGTACATGACAAAGCTCCCAAAAGCCATGAACCGCCCGATTTTTCTGGTTGATCCCATGCTGGCAACGGGCCATTCAACTGCGAAGGCCGTTGAAATTCTGCTGGCTGCCGGCGCCAAAATTACCGATATCCGTGCAGTCACTCTCATTTCCGCACCGGAAGGCATCAAGTATGTACATGAGGTCTATCCGGACCTCGCCATCTATACGGCAGCACTCGACAGCCATCTCAATGAACACGCCTTCATTGTACCGGGCCTCGGCGATGCTGGTGATAGGTTGTTTGGCACGCTTTAAAACAGCTCTAGAAAGGGCTAAGGTCTTTAAGTGACAATCAGCATCTACCAGCGCCTTTTTGAAGGCTGGCCCGAACCGCGCCTGCTCGTTGATAAAAACAGCGCAGGGCTGTACTGCGTACACAAATGTAACCGGGCCGGTTCTCACTATTTCTCTCAGTCCGAGCAGAGCCTTGAAGGTCAGGTCATAGAAAAACTGATCGATGCCGGCTCTTACGCCCATGTTTTACGTGCGTTTGAGGTCTGCTGGTCTTCAAAAATGCCTGTATCTGTACAACTTATTCCGGCCGTCAAAGGTGAAATTCGCCTTCGCTCCTTCTTTTTTAATCCCCTAATGGATGGCGAGAAGGTTGTCGCCATTGATGTGGCGGCAAGGTTACCCGCGATCGACGATGAAAACTTGCGGCGCGAGCGCGATGACGCAATGTCAATTTTCGCGAGCGTATTCGATGCAAGCGATGTCGGCATTTTGGTAACCGATCACCATCGCCGCATCGTTCGCGTCAACGACACTTTCTGCAAAACATTCGGCTGGCAGCCAATTGATCTTGTCGGTTTTGAGTTCACAAAACTGATCCCCGAGAGTGAGCATGATGTCGCCCGCAAACGTCACGATGATTTCATGGGCAACATGTTTGTTGAAAAATCGCGTGAACTTAAAATCAAACGGGGTGATGAAACACTGGCAAACGTCATCGCCACATCCGGTATCATCGAGCTTTCGGGCAATCGCAAATTCCGCATTTCAACAGTAGTGGATATCAGTTATCTCAAAAAAATCGAAAAGGATTTGCGTAAATCAAAAGAAATCGCGGATGCCGCAAGCCACGCAAAATCAACCTTTCTGGCCAATATGTCGCATGAGCTTCGTACACCGCTTAATGCGATTATCGGCTTCTCCGATCTCATGATCGCAGGCACTCTGGGCCAGATTGAGAATAAAAATTACCGCGAATATTTGGGCGATATAAAATTCTCGGCCCTTCATCTTCTCGATATCATCAACGACGTGCTCGATATGTCGAAAATCGAAGCCGGACAAATGAAGATATTCCCGCAACGTACGGATGTGGAGCCGATTGTAGACGAGGCTGTGCGCCTCATGCGGGCCCGCGCGACTGAGGCAGGCGTCATGCTCAAAACAGAGATCGCATCAGGCCTTCCGGCCGTTAACATCGACCAGCGCATGATCAGGCAGGTATTGCTCAACCTGCTTTCCAATGCCGTCAAGTTTTCGACAGGCAGGGGCAGTGTAATGGTAAAGGCAGGTCGCGATGCAGAGGGTTTTGTATCTATCTCTGTGATCGATCAGGGGATCGGCATCCCCGAGGAAAAACTATCCGATGTCATGCTTCCTTTTGGACAGGTACAAGACCCCCGTGTCAATGCAGGGCAGGGAACAGGGTTGGGCTTGCCGCTGGCCCGCACCATGGTTGAACTTCACGGAGGATCGCTTAATATCAGCTCAAAACTGGATGTGGGGACGACGGTTTCCTTCACTCTGCCTCCAGCGTAAGGAGACTACATGCAGATCAAACGCGAAACATATGAAGAACTGAACGAAAAATGCATAGCTGCAGGCGTCAAAATGACAGACCAGCGCCGCGCCATCCTGCAGGTTCTTACGGGTGCCAGCGACCATCCTTCAGTCGAAGCAGTGTTTGACCGCGTAAAAGAGATAGATCCATCTGTCAGCATGGCCACGGTCTACCGCACACTCAATCTTTTGGGTGAGCTGCGCCTTGTCGATCGTCGGGAATTTAATCAGAATTTCGCGCGCTTCGAGGTGAACGCCACGCATCACCATCACATGATTGATCTCGACACAGGGGCGGTTATCGAGTTCCAGAACGAGAAGCTAGAAAAGCTGAAAATCGAAATTGCAAATGAGCTGGGGTATGAGCTCATAGATCACACGCTGGAACTCTACGGCCGTAAAATTCGTAAAACCTAGGCCGCAAGCGTTGCGGCATCAAATTCTTCAGCGGTAAGGGCACGGCGTATCAGCCGCGCTTCATTGCCGTCAATCAGCACTTCGGCCAAACGCGGCCGCGCATTGTAAAAACTGCTCATGGCATGGCCATACGCACCGGCAAATCCAATTTCCAGTATATCACCGCGCACAACATCTGAAGGCAGCATACGGCCTCGCGCAAACACGTCACCGCTCTCGCAAACCCCGCCTGCAATTACGCAGGGTATGTGGGCGGCCTTGGAACTACGCGCAAGACTCATCGGGTGATAGGCATCATAAAGGGCAGGGCGTATCAGGTCGTTCATACCCGCATCTACAATAACAAATGTCTGCCCGCCCGATTTTTTGACGTACAAGACCTTTGTAACAAGTGTGCCCGCCTCGGCTGCGATATACCGCCCCGGCTCAAGCTGAATGCGAACGCCACGGGCCTGCAACTGTTTGGTAGCTTCAAGCACGACGGGTGCAAAATCGGCAGGTTTGGCATAGCTGTCCCCCTTGTAAGAGACGCCAAATCCGCCACCCAAATCAAGCCTGTCCAGCCCCTCTTGTTCGGAAAAAAGTGCACTCATAACCTCGTAGCCGCGCCTGAGCTCACTGGCGTTATGCACTTGGGTTCCTATGTGGCACGACAAAGCTATCCATTTCAGTTCAGGCCGGCTGGCAATGACATGCTTGGCCTCGGGCAGATCTTCAACCAAGGTACCAAATTTATCAGTGCGTCGGCCGGTAGCCAGATGGCTATGCGTATCAGCTTCTACTTCCGGGTTGATGCGCAGTCCAATAGGGGCAATGACGCCCATATCCCGGGCAATGTCTGCAATAACCGTAAGCTCGGGGATAGACTCCACATTTATTTGCCCAATGCCGGATGCAAGGGCAAAGCGTATATCAGTGTCCGTTTTACCAACGCCGTTCATCAAAATCATCGCGGGCGCAATGCCGCCTGCAAGCGCGCGCTTTATCTCGCCGGCAGTCACGGTACATCCACCGATACCGGCCTTGGCCGCCATCGCAATAATGGCGGGGTTATCATTGGCTTTGACGGCATAGTGCAGGCTGACATTCTGGGCCTTGAAGGCTTCGGTTAACTCAGCGATACGGGCGCGCAAAACCTCCGCGTCATAGGCGTAAAAAGGGGTAGGGTAATTTCGGGCGAGTGCGACCATATCCATCGCAGGATTTAAACATGCGCGTGAGTACACAACAACAGGAAAGAAAAATTAGGCCGCTATCAAACCCTTGAAAGAGCCAGCACCGGGAAGCGGCGTTACATCAACGGCAAAAATGTCTGTTTCCTTGATTTTGATATCTGGTTGCCCTGCCAGTCTGCCTGTACCGACAAAGAGCTTTATGTCAGCTTCCTCAAAATTACTGACTGGCAGCGCCTCTGTACCAAGAATGCGCGATGGCCTGTACGTCATGCGCTCAAATTGTCTAATAGCAGCTGCAAGTGTGGCCAGCGGGCGCTCCGTTCTTTCAAGGTACCTGTACCTATGCTTTGTGTAGAAACTGTCAGGTGCCGCCGTTTCATCAAGCTTGAAGAGAAGAGGCAAAAAGCTGTTCCGCCCTTGCCTTACAACAAGCCCGATGGCTTTAGGAATGTCTTTAAATTGGTCGGCCCAAGCAGTATGAGCACGGTAAGTGAGGATATTCCAATCGGCCGGATAAATGCTGTCGCATGATATGGGGTATCTGCGGTCTTCACCGCCATTATAAATGACAATCATGCCCTTCGGGTGTTCCTGCCTAAGGTCATGGGTCCAGAAAAACTTGTCTCTGACAATTTGGTTAGGTTTATAGCCCCAGTTCTCGATTAGCTCCATCACTTCCGCATGCGTGCCTCGGGCATAATCGCCACGTGGCACAAGCAGATGCTGCTTGTTCTCGCCGCGGCCTGGTACGATCCAGCCGGAGGGTGGCTCGGTCGAATAGGCGGGCATAAAGCAGCGCAGCTTTTCATCATAAATGACAACGGCAAAACTCATGAGACCTCCATTTTGGGCAAAGCCTAGCGGGGCACGGTTTATATGTCAAAAAAGAAAGCTTTTATAGCGCTTACAAGGCATGGTAAACCCACCCCCCATGACAACCGATCAAATCCAACGCCGCCGTACCTTCGCGATTATCGCGCACCCTGATGCAGGTAAAACCACGCTGACTGAAAAGCTGCTTCTTTTCGGGGGCGCTATCCAGTTGGCAGGTCAGGTCAAGGCGCGTGGCGATGCCCGCCGTGCCAAGTCGGATTGGATGAAGGTCGA
The DNA here is from genome assembly GCA_009926935.1 of Pseudomonadota bacterium. GTDB lineage: Bacteria > Pseudomonadota > Alphaproteobacteria > Micavibrionales > UBA1664 > UBA6145. The sequence continues at coordinate 181,269 of RFNZ01000004.1, forward strand.
GCAGGAGCGCGGTATCTCGGTCGTATCGTCTGTCATGACATTCGAGTACGCGGATACGGTGTTTAACTTGCTCGACACCCCCGGCCACCAGGACTTTTCGGAAGATACATATCGTACCTTAACAGCCGTCGATAGCGCGGTCATGGTCCTTGATGCCGCAAAAGGTATCGAAAGCCAGACGCTCAAATTGTTTGAGGTCTGCCGCATGCGTGATATCCCCATCATCACCTTCATCAACAAGATGGACCGTGATGGCCAAGATCCGTTTGACCTCATCGACGAAATCGAAAAGAAATTGGCGATGGATGCCACGCCCGCCACATGGCCTATCGGTGGTGGCCGTGATTTCAAAGGCGCCTACGATTTATTCCACGATAAACTTTCCCTCTTCGAGCGTGGTGGGAAGGATGAAGGGATAACATGCAAAGGTTTGGATGACCCGCAAATTGATGCACATGTGCCTGAGCGTCTAGCCAACGAAATGCGTGAGCAGGTTAAAATGGTCAAAGGCGCCTGCAAAACATTCGATAGGCAGTCGTATCTTGAAGGCCACATGACGCCCGTATTTTTTGGCTCCGCCGTCAATAACTTCGGCGTGCGCGAATTGCTGAACGGCGTCAAGGCACTAGCGCCCACTCCGCGGCCGCAGCCAGCCAAAACCCGTAAAATCGATCCTTCTGAAGAGAAGGTCACAGGCTTCGTTTTCAAAATTCAAGCGAACATGGACCCCAAACACCGCGACCGAATTGCCTTTGCGCGCCTGTGCTCAGGTACATTCAAAAAAGGCATGAAACTTAAGCACGTGCGCAGCCAAAAAATGCTGACGATGCACACGCCGCTCATGTTCTTTGCAAACGAGCGCGAAAGTGCCGAGGTAGCCTATCCGGGCGACATCATTGGCCTGCCCAACCACGGCGGTTTGCGTATTGGTGATGCGCTGACGGAAGGCGAGGATCTGGTTTTCACCGGCATCCCGTCCTTCGCGCCGGAATTGCTTCAGCGCGTACGCTCCATAGACCCTATGAAAGCCAAGCACTTGGAATCCGCACTCATCCAGCTTGCTGAAGAGGGCGTGGCAAGGGTGTTTAAACCCAAAATGGATAGCGGCTGGGTTGTTGGCGTTGTTGGCGCATTGCAGTTTGAAATTCTGGCAGACCGCATCCGTACCGAATACAACATTCCGGTGAAGTTTGAAGATGCCGCGCTCTACACCGCCCGCTGGCTTGCCTGCGATGATGCCAAGTTGCTGAAGGAATTTATCGATAAAAACCAGTCAAGCCTCGCCGATGACCACGACGGCGACCCTGTCTTTTTGGCTCGCAACAGCTGGCACCTCGGCGACGCCCAGGAAAAAGGCGCAGGAATAAGGTTTACTGCCGTAAAATAGCCCACCTTGACACTTAACATATTAATTTATAATGTCCCACCAGTTCCACAGACCAACAGGAGCCCACAATGTCCACTTCCAGCGAATTTGATGATGCCGTAGCCGCCCGCCGTGACCGTCGCTCAAGCGATGAAGCGCTCTTAGGCAAATGGATTGACGGCAATAAGCCGCTGGCTGGTTTACTGGCTAATCTCGACTCCCTTAAAGGCAAAGGTTTTGAGTTTGAAGTCACATCCGGTTTCCGCCCGGCTCCGGACGAAGATACCGCTAGCGAGTACATCGCACCCTCACTCACAAAAGTGATCGACCTTAAAGCAGGCGAAACTGTAAAGAGTGCAACCATCACGGTCGATGTCGATGGCAACTTTACTTTTGTAGCGGAAGGCGCAGAAACGAAATCAGGCAAATCAAAAGCCGCATTGTATAAGGCTCTGGATGCTTGGGTAAACGCACTTCACGCAGCCCATCCTGATCTTAACATCGCAGGCCACTTGCTGCGCGCTCAGACACAGGTCGGCAAACGCAAAGGCGACGAGCCTAAAAAGGCCGCGTAATCACCGGTTAAAAAAGTCGTATTTCAGTGTGGCTGGCTTGCCTTTTTCAAAGGCAGCCATAATGCCTTTGACTGTTTTAATGGCCTGTTCCTGTGCCCATTCAAGGCGGCGCCTGTTGGCGATGTACTGAGGGCTCTGCGCCTTGTCGGGGTACTCAGCTTCAGCACGAGCGAGAGATTCCGCAACCCACTCACGCGTTTCATCAAGCGTTTTGCGTATGTCCGCATAAGGGATGCTCTCATCGGTCATCATCAGCAAAAAGGCGGATGTAATATAGCTCCTGTGATAGTGAAGCATTCTCTCGCAGGCGCCATCCGGCTGGTCTTTGATGGCTTCCATCATGTATACGGCGGTCCCGTCAAAAGCAGGCTGCATAAGGGCGCGTGGCCTTCTCAAAAAATCACCTATGTCTTGCCGCGCGTCTTCAAGGCCGGCAATCATCTGGTTGCTGGCTTGGCCCATCGCGCGCCGATACGCAATTTCAGCATCGACAGCTTCCCCAAACACCTGGCGCAGAGTCTTGATCAGGCTCCGGCGTGCCGTCAGCTCTTCGCGCTTAAGCACGCGGCCACGCCAGTTATTTCTTCTCTGGATACTCATGGTTTCGGCAACAAACTGTAAGACAGTTGGGCTTACAACCTGCTCCCAGATTAGTCCGTACATTGTGTCAACTTTGTCAGGAGCCTGTTGCAGGCACTCACCGACTGAATACATGACCTTGGCGGCAATTTGCCTTGCCTTGTCTTTTTCATGGCCTGCATAATGTGCGGCAAGGGCCTTGCGGGTCTCGGGCTGGATCATTTTCTCAAGAATTCCGTCATCGTTGAGCGCATCTGTCGCCCGCTCAAAAACCTTAAATCCGAGGTCTGTATTTCGGAGAGCTGTAGAAAAGGCGGTGCGGGTACCGATAACGCGGTACTGCGTAAAGGCTTCTGCTATATCTTCAGGCAGTCCTTCAGGTGCTTTGATAACGCCGTTTTCAAGGTCAACGTGCATAAGGCGGCTCAACTCAACCCATCCACCGTAAGTAGTCAGATCATAGGTTTTGTCGCCAAATGTAATACTAGCGCTCTCGGGGTCTATGCCGCATTCACGTAAAAGCAGTTTTGTATTCCAACTGGCCACATAATCATCCGCAACAAGTGACCCATTAGGTTGGATCGTAGAATGCTCAAGCAGGGATTTGATGCCGGATACCGCTTGCGTTTCATTACCTTCGATAACAGGCTTGAGGTGTGTCTCAAGCGGTATGACAGAGAGTAAACGGTCCTTGTCTTTTTCCATCAGGTACGGCCCGCAATAGGCCGCCATCATCACAATTGCCATGTCTCTGGTCAGGTGCAGTAGTTCAGACCCTTTATAAGATCGCAGCTCCCAGCTCTTTGGTTTTTGGCGGATAGATCGGTTACGGTCGGTATTGGCGCTGATACTGAAAATCCGGCTTGGTTCAGCAAGGTCATAGTCATGAAAAAGTCCGGGATACGTGGCCATAAAAAACGCCAGCCCCTGCATCATCATCCGGCGCAGCTCAATATGGCGCGGCTCGTTTGACTCCATGACATTGATGCCTGTGTCAGCCTCAAGCAAGCTGAAGTGAAAATGATTATAGTTGGGTATCATCGATGCCCCGTGCAACACCGATGTATTACCGATATTCTGAATGGCAGTGTGGTACCGCCGTTCAAATTCATAAGGGTCATGATGCGGTAAAAGCCTTACTTCGCAGTCATCTCCGTTATCATCAAACCAGCCAATTCCTGATTCAAAATTACCAAACCTTGGCTCAATGATATCTCTGAGGCCCCCGTCCTTTGCCAAAAGCAAATGGAGATGGGCAAGGCAAAGCGACCGGACGGAATGCGAGTGCGCGTTGTCGTCCCCTAGGTTGCCGTCGCCAAAGAAGCCTTTTACCTCATCGGCAACTTCAGCCCGCGAAAGCCTGACTTCTTTAAAATAATCATCGGGGATGGTGCCATCTAAGATCGTCTCGTAGATGACACGGGCAAGTCTGTCTCTTGTAGAGGCAATTTCAGCATCGGACACGATTTTCGACACCATCTCAAAATCGTTGCGGGCAAGCCCGTAATATCGCCAGATGTGTTCACGTGTCAGCTTCGTGTCATCAAAATCGCGGTCTACACCAAGTGCAAAGGCTTTCAGTTCAAAATTGATTTCGAGCCCCCATACAAACTCGTACCCTTTTTTCCGCCAGCGGGCCCTGTAATCATCAAGCAGTTTACAAAAGGCGGCATCCGCCCCCCAGGTATCTGGTGGCGCGGGCAGGGGGTAGCTGCGAGCGATAGGCTCAATATTAGACATAACACAAATCTATAATGAGTGCCTTTCGCCAAAGCAAATTTAGGGAGCAAAGTTGATCGGCGACGGCTAGTATCTTGGCCATGATTCACTGGCTTAAAACCAACCGCCTTAAGGTCGCCTCGGCATCTGCCGTTACGGGGGATGCGTTTATGGGGCTGGCAGGCACTGCTGGCCTATTTCACTTGGTTAAGGCTGCGGGTATTGCCGATATCTTTCTTGTCATAGGGGGTCTGATCGCCGTTTTCGGGCACGGGATGCTTCTTTTATGGGGGCGCGGCGGCCGCCTCGAGAAACGTGTGCCAAAGAGCGCATCAACACATCCGCAGTTTTTGCGCCCTTTGATGCCTTGGCGCTACCCGCTGGATACGGCTTTGGGGGTGTTTGTATTTTCTGGCCTCCTGTATGCACTGGCAGGCGTGTCTATGGGCTCGTGGCCGCTAACCTTTACGGGTATATGTGTTTCAATTGCCTCCACGGTAGGCTGGCTTCTGCCTCAAGAGGAAAGGTTGTTCGGATTGCTCGGCATGCAGATCACGGCGACGGTATACATGACAGCGACCATGCTGACCTACCTTGCCGCCTATCAGACACAAAACGTTATCCTTCTGATGGCCGCGCTTTTCTACACCTGCTGTAATGTTATTTTCTTTACTGTCCGCAAGGAAAACCAGTCTGATCACACGCAGAGCGCGGCATAGCATAAGCATAGCCGCTTCTGTGTTTACACTTTCAGAATAATATGTACTCTTATCGGTACCATGACGGACCTCGATATCAGCCGCCTCAAAATTGCCCACGTCGCCGCCATCATCGGCGATATCTGCCTCGTTTTGACGGGCATGGCGGGGATGAATAACTGGGTGGCCTCCGCCGGTATCGGTGACCTGACCTTCATTATCGGCGGCCTTGCAGCTTTGGTTGGCCATACGGCGCTTATGTTCAAGGCGCAGGATGTGCCGGCGGGCTTAAGGCTTACGGCCTTCATCGTTTCGGGGCTTTGCTACGCGGTCTCGGGTGTAGGTCTTGATAACTACGCATTTGTCTTGGCAGGGCTTTTGATCTCGGGCGCGGCGCTCTTGGGGTGGCTTGTCCCGCGCGGTACAAAAATTGCGGGCTCGTCAAAGCCTCAGGCAATTTCAGGCATATTGGTTATATCCACGCTTTTGACATACACGGCAGCTGTCCAGTGCGATAACCCGATGCTGTTTATCGCGGCAATCTTCTTCACTGCCTGCAATGTTGCGGACTATTTCGCACGCAAAAATACCGCTCATGGCGGCTAAGCGTTATTTTCTCTCTGGCGTAGGCGGCTCTGGCATGTTGCCATTGGCGCTCATTTTGAAAAGTCTTGGGCATGAAGTCTTGGGCTCTGACCGTGGCCATGACCATGGCCGCACACCCGATAAGTTCAATGATCTGGTCTCAAAAGGTATAAAGCTATACCCGCAGGATGGCTCCGGCGTGAAGCATGCCGATGTCATGGTGGTTTCTACGGCAATCGAGGATACGGTGCCCGATGTCGTGGCGGCCCGCGAAGGTAATATCCACATTATGAGGCGGGCCGAGCTTTTGGCCCAACTGTTCAATAGCTTTGAAAAACGTATCGCAATAGGCGGCACATCCGGCAAAACAACGGTCACGGGCATGATCGGCTTTATCTTGAAGCAGGCCGGCATGGATCCAGTACTTATGTGCGGCGGTACACTCAAAAACTACGGTGTCACGGCGCTGACAGGGCAGGGCGATGTATTCGTAACCGAGGCCGATGAAAGCGATGGCTCGATATCGCTATACAGGCCCGATATCGCTGTCCTTACAAACGTATCCGTAGATCACAAAAGTCTGGCTGAACTGCGCATTCTCTTCGGCAACTTCATCACAAGGGCCTCAACGGCCGTTATAAATGCCGATAATCCCGAGGCAAAAAAATTGGCCGGCGTAAACGCAAAAACCTACGGGTTCCTGGATGGCGATGTATCGGTTCTCGAAGCCCATTTCAGGGCAGATGGTTTAAATGCCCAGATAACCAACAAGCGTGAAACAGCATTACTGGCGCTTGATTTACCCGGCGCACATAACCTTTCAAATGCCCTGGCAGCCATTGCGGCTGTAGAACCTTTGGGTATCAGCCTCTCCCGTGCGTGCCACCACCTCAAGTTTTTTACGGGCATAAAGCGCCGTATGGAAACGGTAGGGCAGGCAAATGGCACGACCGTCATAGACGATTTCGCGCATAACCCCGACAAAATTGCGGCCACGCTTCGTACGCTCAAGGCTTTTGACGGGCGCATTCATATCATCTTTCAGATGCATGGTTACGGCCCGCTCAAGCTCATGTGGCGCGAACTGGTAGAGGTATTTACCCAATATCTAGGGCCGGATGATCACGTATACATGTGCGACCCTCTGTATCTTGGCGGCACAGCCGATAAATCGATTGGCACAAAACAGGTTGTGGAGGCTATTGGCCTTGGTGCCGAATATCATCCTACCCGCGAGGCATGTGCAGAGTCCGTCCTGCAGTCAGTAAAATCAGGCGATCGGATCGTTGTGATGGGCGCCCGCGATGACACCCTGTCAGACTTCGCAAAAGACATTCTTACAAGCCTTCTTTCCAAGTAAGCAGCTATCAATGAGAACGATTCTCATTGATAAATCATAAGCTTGCATAATCCGTACTAAAAATGTACGGTATGGGGCATGATCAAACTTTCGCGCATGTCAGATTACGCGGTCGTGGTCCTTGAGGCCCTGAGCCGCGACGAAGGCAATTCTCTCTCCGCAACACAAATTGCGGCCGCCGCCAATCTGCCCGAACCAACAGCCGCAAAAGTCCTAAAACTTATGGCATCAGGCGGTGTGGTTACCTCGCA
>RFNZ01000005.1 GCA_009926935.1 Pseudomonadota bacterium
AGCCGCCCTAGGGCGGCTTTTATTTTCTGTAATGTATGCAGCTTATGAGTTTCGGATTTCCTGCAAGAATGTTGCGACTTCTTTTTGCAGGATTTCTGATTGGCTCTTGAGGTCGCTTGCGGCATCCAGAACCATGCCTGCGGACTGACCCGTTTCGGCAGCATTTTGTTGTACCTGTACGATGCTGCTAGATACCTGTTGCGTGCCGGTTGAGGCTTCAGTCACGTTGCGGCCGATTTCGGCTGTTGCCGCGTTCTGTTCCTCAACAGCGCCAGCTACTGATGTTGTTGCGCTATCGATCTGCTGGACGTTATCAATGATTTTTTGCATCGCGGTTACCGCATTGCGGATGGCTTCCTGAATGCGGCCGACACGCTGATCGATCTCTTCCGTTTTTTGGCCGGTTTCATTGGCTAGTTTCTTGACCTCGTCGGCGACAACGGCAAAGCCTTTGCCGGCTTCACCGGCCCTTGCGGCCTCGATAGTGGCGTTGAGTGCCAAGAGGTTCGTTTGGTCGGCAATATCCTTAATGGTGCCGATGACCTCGCCAATGCTCTCGGCCAGGGTTACCAGTTCCTGCACTGAAGCCGAGGTTGCTTGCGCGTCGTTTGCAGCTAAGTTTGCTTTTTTGGCAACGCTATCGATCTGGCGGGCAATTTCGCTTGATGATGCTGCGAGTTCTTCGGCTGCTGAGGCCACTGTCTGGACGTTGCTATCCGCCTCCGTTGCGCCTGCTGCGACCATCGAGCTGATTTGTGCCGTTTGGTCTGAAGCCAGTTTCATTTGCTGGGCAGTCATCGTCATACCTTCGGCGGCTGATGTTAACGTACGGATAACGCCGCCGACGCGCGCGTCGAAATCGTTGGCCAGTTTATGCATGGCTTGGCGTTTTTCAGCCTCGGCACGCTTTTTAATTTCTTCCTGCTCGGCGTTCATGCGGTCGATTTGGATTGCGTTTTCCTTGAAGACGCCCACGGCTTTAGCCATGTCACCGATTTCATCACCGCGGTTGAGGCCGGGGATATTGACGCTATTGTTGCCGCGGGCCAGCTCGCCCATAGATTGTTCGAGATTGCTGATCGGCTTTGTGAGAGACCGTGCGAACAGAAAAACCATGATGCCAATCGCAGAGACAACGCCGATGCCGATTATAAGCAGGCGTTTAATAGAATTATTTATTGGACCGGTTACGACTTCCAGTGGCAGGTGCATGGTGATGCCGAATTTCGTGCCCTGAAATTCAAATGGGCGGTAGGCTGAGATGGCTTCGTATCCCAACTCGTCCTTGAACAAGAGTGCGCCGGTTTTGCCGGAAAGCGCAAGATCGGCATCCGGTGTTTCCAGTTTTTCCTTGAGGATGACAGATAGATCGGTCCCGTGCGGGTTGTTGCGCAGAAGTTTATCTTCGCCTAGGAGATGGATTTCAGCGTGCTCGCCAAGATGTTTGGCCGGTTGGACGAGGGTGTTCATCCGTTCGACAGGCATCTGGAAGACAAGGACGCCCAAAAACTGGTCATCAGGGCTGTAAACTGGAGTCCCGATAAAGGCAGCCGGTACGTTGGCACTGGGGGCGTAAGGTTTGAAATCTTTATAAACTATGGCGTCTTTCTTTCCGGCTTTGGCGGCCGCTGTGATATCACGGAAAATGTTGCCGATATCACTATCCTTCCATTCCCCATTCAGGACGTTGGTTGCGAAATCACGTTCCTTGAAAACCGTGTATACGACGTTACCTGCAGGGCTAATCAGGAAGATATCGTAATAGCCGCGTTGGCGAAGAAAAGAGCGGAACCAGAGGTGATATTTGGCGTGGAGTTTTGAATAGGTAGATGCATCAGGCGCTGCATCCAATTCCTCTTTTTTGCCGACGGGGTTTGGATTTTCATCGATGTAGAGTTTTTGAAGGGTCTCGGTTTGGCCGGTGCCAATTTCATTCCAGGCGTTTTCAAAGGCGACGACGGCGTCTGTCACTTCGATATTGCTTGAGAGGCCAAGCAAATCTTCGGAAATGCCGTTGAGGTAGATTGAAAGTTTACCCGTGGTGCTTTCCACCGCGGTTTCCATTTTGGATTTGGCCATCTCCAACTGGTCGTTATAGGAGAGGTAGGCTCCAGCGCATGTTAATATCCCTGCGTTTAAAAGGGATAGACTGATCATGATGATCGGCAGTTTTTTTGAAATTTTGACGTTATCAAGAATTGCCATGACGAGGGCCTCAACAAGACGGATTGATCAGATTAATCACTATGAATCTGATAAGAAAAGTAAACGAAATCGGAGTAAATAAAAAGTTAAAATCCTTCAAGAATCTTTTAATTTCAATAAGTTGAGTTTATGGAATGTGCGACAGAATACCGCACACACGATGGTATGAAAAACGGAATTCAGATTGATTGAATTCTGTTTTTGGTTGTCGTGATGTCTTCCGGGCGGTTCTTTTTGCGTTTTACCAGTAGCTTGTTAAGGGCGTGGATGTAAGCGCGCGTGGATGCTACCAGCGTATCGGTATCCGTGCCTTGACCGTTGACCGTTTTGCCGTCTTCCTCCAGCCTTACTGTTACCTCCGCCTGCGCGTCCGTACCGCCTGTAATGGCCTGAATGTTAAAGAGCGATAGCTTGGCTTCAGGGTGCGGAATGATTTCGGCAATGGCCTTGAACAGTGCATCAATTGCACCGTTACCATCGACTTCCGCGCTCTTCTGCTGACCATCGATTTCGAGTGTGAGCGTTGCGCGCTGCGGGCCTTTGGTGGATGACCAGACGGACATGGTTATCAGTTTGATGTTGTCGTGGGCATGAGCGGCCTCGTCATCCACTAATGCCACCAGGTCTTCATCGAAGATTTCTTTTTTACGGTCAGCTACAATTTTGAAGCGGGCGAAGGCATCATCGAGATCGGTATCTGAAAGTGTGTAACCGAGATCTTCCAGTTTCTTTTTAAATGCATGGCGGCCTGAATGCTTGCCCAGAACGAGGTTTGATTTATTGAGACCTACGCTTTCGGGCGTCATGATTTCGTAGGTTTGGGCGTTTTTGAGCATGCCGTCCTGATGGATGCCGCTTTCATGGGCGAAGGCGTTGGCGCCAACAATAGCCTTGTTGTGCTGTACTGGCATACCGGTGATTGCGGCCAGCGTACGGGATGCGCCCGTGATTTTAGTTGTATCGATACGGTTGGTGAATGGGATGCGGTCGGCGCGGGTGCGAAGGGCCATTACGACTTCCTCGAGGGCGGCATTGCCCGCACGCTCGCCGATGCCGTTGATGGTGCATTCGATTTGGCGCGCACCAGCCTCGATGCCAGCGAGCGAGTTTGCGACAGCAAGCCCCAAATCGTTGTGGCAGTGGACGGAGAGAATGGCTTTGCCGATGTTTGGTACGCGGTCGACCAGTGATTTTATCAGTGCGCCGTACTCAGATGGCACAACGTAGCCGACCGTATCGGGGATGTTGATGGTGGTCGCGCCCGCATTGATTGCGGTTTCAACAGCGCGGCAGAGGAAATCAAGTTCGGTGCGGCTGCCGTCTTCTGCGGACCATTCAACGTCATCACAGTGTTTGCGTGCATATCCTACGGACCATGCGATGGCTTCTAGCACCTCATGTGGTTCTTTTTGTAATTTGTATTTCATGTGCAGGGGTGAGGTTGAAATGAAGGTATGGATTCGCTGGCGTTTGGCAGGTTTGATTGCGGCTACCACTGCATCTATATCTTTTTGAACGGCGCGGCAGAGGCCTGCAATGACAGATTTTTCCGCTCGTTTCGCGATTTCGTTCACGGCTTCAAAGTCGCCGGGTGACGCTACGGGGAAACCGGCCTCGATGACATCGACGCCCATGGTTTCCAATATCTCGGCCATCTTGAGTTTTTCCTCAAGATTCATGGAGCAGCCGGGGGATTGCTCGCCGTCACGGAGGGTCGTATCAAAAATCACGACGCGGGCGTTATCTTTGCGAATTTCGTCAAACATGGATGTCATTGTTTTGTCCTGCTTTTAAAATGGGAGATTGTATTTACGCGCGGAAGCCCTTGAACGGCGTGACGTTCAAGGGTGCGTAAGTCGTAGCAGGGACAGCGAAGAATGCATGGCTATAAGGAAGCATACCTTTAAGATCGCGTCCAGAATCCTTTTCAGGTAGGCTTTCGGCATGATTCAGAACCAAAATCTTAAAGCCATGGCCATGGCTTTTGGCGGATTTACCTTATGGACTATGGGTGATGCCGCGATCCGTTACTTGCGTGATTACCCGCCTATCCAGATCGCTTTTTTGTGCGGGATTTACAGCCTTGCCTTGCTTATAGCATTCTCGCCTTATTTTGGCGGTCTTGCCGAGACATTCAGGAAGCCAAAGCTTGGTCTGCAGATTTTCAGGGGCGTGGTGCTTGGCGTATGTGGTCTTACATCCTTTTATACATTTGCATATCTTGAGCTACCGACGGCGTATGCCATTATTTTTTTGGCACCTTTTTTTGCAAAAATTCTTTCAGTGAAGCTAAATCGTGAGGCTGTTCCAAAAGCTTTCTGGCTTTTGAGCGCGCTTGCGTTTTTGGGTGTATTGATTGCGCTGCGGCCAGGCACATTGCCCATGAATATTGGGGTTTTGACGGCGTTTTTGAGTACCGGTCTTTTTGCCTTGGGCTATGTTTTAGGACGTACGATTGGCGAGGAAAACCAGACCTCGCTTTCGACCTGCCTTTTCCCTGATATCTGCATGGTCGTTATGTTTATGGTGCCGACTTTCATAAACTTTGTACCAATGGAGCCGCATGATTTTTATGTGGCCGTTTTTATAGGGGCTCAGTCGGCGATCGGAACCATGCTCGTCTCCGTTGCCTATGCCAAAGCACCGACTGCGTATATCGCACCTGTGCATTTTACGCAGATCGTCTGGGGCGTGATTTGGGGTGCGTTATTGTTTCGGGAGTATCCGGATGCATGGACAATCGTAGGGGCCCTTATCATTATAGGGGCTGGGGTCATGCTAGTGCGGTTAGGCCGCGCGAGTTAGTTGCAGGAAAATATTTTCAAGGTCTGAGTTTTTGGTTGATACATCTTCGATGCCAAAGCCTGCGGCCTGTACCGCGTTTATGAGCGCATCTGCCTTGATATCCTTTGGGGAATAGGTAAGCGAGATGGTCCGTGCGCCTTCAAGGCGGGCATGATATTTTTTTAGCCCCTCCGGTATCTGTGTTACATCGCGGTCAACGCGAAAACGTATATCCTTGCCCTCGATGTTACCGAGCAGGTTTTCCTTGAGATCGTTCGCTACAACACGCCCGTGATTGATGATGGCGATGCGATCGCACAGTTCTTCCGCTTCTTCAAGGTAATGGGTGGTTAGGATAATGGTCGTCCCTGCCTTGTTGAGAGCCCTTACATTCGCCCAGAGTTGCTGGCGTAGCTCGATATCCACGCCTGCTGTTGGCTCATCGAGGATAAGAATAGGCGGGTTGTGGACCATGGCCTTTGCAACCATGAGCCTGCGGCGCATACCGCCCGAGAGCTGCCTTGTATAGGCATCTGCTTTGTCAGCGAGACCCATAATATCCAGAAGCTCGGTCGTGCGGCGCTCCGATTTGGGTACGCCGTACATGCCGGCCTGAATATCGAGAATCTGGGCTGGCGTAAAAAACGGATCGAAATTGATCTCCTGCGGTACAACACCTATGGCCGAACGGACTCCGCGGGCATCCACATCAAGATCAATACCCCATGCGCTTGCCTTACCTGATGTTTTGGTGACAAGCCCTGCAAGAATATTGATCAGGGTTGATTTGCCGGCACCGTTAGGCCCGAGCAGCGCAAATATTGAACCTTTGGGTACAACCAGATCAACGGCGTCCAATGCAAGCTTTTCAGGGCTTTTGGCGGTGGCTGCGTATTTTTTTGTGAGGCCGGAGAGTTCGAGAGCGTGAGTCATGAGAGAAGATATAGGACGTTTTTAGAAAAAGAAAAACCGCTGATCTTGTGGATCAGCGGTTATCTTGAATTTCTGCGGCCAAAGCCGCGGAAAAATTACTGGCCTTCGAACGTGCGGCCCGACTTGCCTGTAGCGGCAGGAGCAGCTTCCGTTTGAACGTCCGTTTTTTCAGCGGACATCATGTGACCTTCGGCAGCGCCGCCTTCAATAGGCTTGCCTGGCTGGCAAGCAGCGAGCAGACCGGCGGTGGCGAGAACAGCCAACATCGCGACAAACTTTTTCATGTGAGTACCTCTTGTTATAAGTTTCAAACGTTTGAAATGTCAGATTGGTTAACCAGACAACTGGGATACGGTAGCTGCAACATTTAACCTTGTAAAGCCCCTGCGGGCACTATCCCCATGAAAGATGGGGAAAAAATCGGCGAGTGCGCGGGCACAAAAAAGTCATAATCGCCTACAGGTCTAGTGTTTGCTGGTTTTAAACCATGTTTCGATGCCTTCGGCTATCGCGTTCGCAAGTGTTTCCCTGTATTTTTTATCATTGAGTTTTTTGGCCTCGGCCGGATTTGAGAGAAATCCCAGCTCGACCAAGACAGAGGGGATGTCAGGCGCTTTCAGGACCATAAACCCGGCGTGTTTGTGCGGGCCTTCCAGCAAAGGGAGGCCGTTTTTCCTGAAGTTTCTGACAAGAGTGTCAGCAATATAGCGTGACTGGTTTACAGTTTCGCGCATCGTAAGGTCGATCAAAATATCGGCTACCTCCTTATCTTCCGAGGGCAGGTCTACGCCCGCAAGCATATCGACCTTGTTTTCGCGCGCGGCAAGGCTTGCCGCTATCGTATCAGAGGCTGTTTCGGAGATGGTATAGAAGGAAGCGCCTTTTGCCGCCGTGCCTGCATCAGGAGCCGAGTCCGCATGAATGGATATGAACATATCTGCTCCAGCCCTACGGGCAATTCGCACACGCTCTTGCAGTCTAATGAACACATCCTTGTTACGTGTCATCTCAACCCGAAATTTTCCGGTTGCCAGCAGGCTGCGCTTTAGATCCATCGCGACAGCCAATGTGACGTCTTTCTCCTTTATACCGCTTTGTGAGGCACCTGGATCAAATCCGCCGTGGCCAGCATCGATCATGATCAGTGGGCGTTCCTCGGGCGGTTTTGGTTTTGCAATGGGGTCGAGTTTTGTGCCGCCAATCCCAGCAAACGGAAGTTTTGTCGAAGCGCCCGCTGCCGCAGCCGAGAGCGTGAGCGTGCCGTAAGCTTTACCTAGATATTTTTGAAACAGCGTGTCATCAGCAGCAGAGGTATCGATTACCAGTCGCGCCGATTGGTTGCCAGATGCTGGCATCACAAAGGCGCTGCGGATTACCGCCTTCTGTTCGAGAATAATGGTCAGGCGGCTATGTGCGCTGGCCAGTGGTTCGAGCTTGATATCGCCTATCAGGTTCGGAAGATTGCTTCTTTTGATTGCGGGTTTCTGGGAGACCATTGGCATATCTATGACAATCCGTGGCGGAGTATCCTGTGTCATAGCCCTAAAATCGGCCTCATTATCCATATCCATGACGATACGTGTGGAACTGCCATGCTGACCAAAGCGGATATTACTGATTTCAAGGGCGGATGCGGAACCGCATAAAAATAAAAAGGCAACAAAAACAATGCCTAAGCGAAAAAATCTGTTTTTTGCGTTGTTAATTTTTTGCATTGGCGTTATGGTCCTAATCTCAAGCGACACGGTACCCGCTCTATTTATCGTTTGAATTTCGGAAACACAACTCCGGGGTGTGGTATCGGATAAAAAGGTTTTGAAAAGGATTGGTTGCGGAAGCCTCGAGGGGCCCCAACCGGATCGCCTGGGGAATACCCTTTTCGTGCTGGCGCCGCTTTGGCGCTGCTTCCACGAAAGACGCGGTACCCTCCGGAAAGATCATCAACGATGAAATGCGGGCGTATGGCGCCTCTTCATCTTGCGTGTTTTGTCGCTTCGCGCTCGTGAACCGAGGAAGCCCTGCCGCCCCAGCAGGAGAATTTACATGGCTAAAATTATGCTTATCGACGCGGCCCAGCCCGAAGAAACCCGCGTGGCCGTTATGGATGGTCGCAGGCTCGACAATTTCGATATCGAGAGTGCTTCCAAAAAACAACTCAAGGGCAATATCTATCTCGCCAAGGTCACGAGGGTCGAGCCTTCACTGCAAGCGGCGTTTGTCAGCTACGGCGGCAACCGCCATGGCTTTTTGCCCTTTGCCGAAATCCACCCTGATTATTACCGTATCCCCGTTGAAGACCGTGAACGACTTCTGGCTGAACAGGAAGAGCTGAGCCGCCAGATCATGGAGGAAGCCAAGGCCCGCGAAGAGCGCGAGATTGCAGAAGCCGAGGCCCGTGCAGCCTCGGGCGAAGCCGCCCCGGAGGAAACCGAGCAGCCTGAACCAACTGACGAAGACATCGCTGCCGAAATGCAGCCTCAGGCGCAACAGGACAGCAATGAGAATTTTGAGCAGTCATCAGAAGCCAACGCTGAGGACGATGATGAGTCCGAAGAAGAGATGGATGATGATGAAGACGAGAGCGAAGACGACGATGAAGGTGATGACGCATCTGATGATGCGGATACCCGTGATTCTGATTCTTCAGCTATCGATGAGCAAGGCAACGTCATAGAGACAGGCATTGCCGAAGGCCAGAATGCCGAAGGTGACCCCCAAGGAGCCGCCAATCAAAACAATGACGAACAGCATCGCGGCCGTGGCCGTGGGCGCCGCCGTCGTGGCCGTGGCCGTGGGCGTCGTGGTCTTGAGCGCCGTTCCGACCAGGTTACTGACCGTGAAAGCGCTTCCCATGATGAGGATGATACCGGGATGGCACCTTTGTGGAAGAGGATGCGCCGTTCCTACAAAATTCAGGAGGTCATCAAGCGTGGGCAGATCATGCTCATTCAGGTGGTCAAGGAAGAGCGCGGCAACAAAGGTGCCGCCGTTACGACTTATATCACCATGCCTGGCCGCTATTGTGTTTTGATGCCGAATTCGCCGCAATCTGGCGGGGTTTCACGCAAGGTATCCAGTCATGCCGATCGTCGGAAGATGCGCGAGCTTTTGGACGAGCTACAGGTACCGGCAGGGATGTCTGTCATTTTGAGAACGGCCGGTGTCGACCGTATGCCGGAAGAGGTCAAGCGTGACCTTGATTATCTGATGCGCCTCTGGGACCGCGTGCGTGATACCACCATGCAGTCAACCGCGCCCTCGCTGATCCATGAAGAGGGATCGCTTGTTAAGCGGGCTGTCCGCGATCTTTATACCAAGGATATCAAAGAGATTGTTGTTGAAGGGGCTGATGGCGCTGCCATTGCCCATGAGATGATTTCCATCATGATGCCCGAGAATGCAAACGTGGTTCGTGAGTACAAGGATGATGTTCCGCTGTTTATC
The DNA here is from genome assembly GCA_009926935.1 of Pseudomonadota bacterium. Taxonomy (GTDB): domain Bacteria; phylum Pseudomonadota; class Alphaproteobacteria; order Micavibrionales; family UBA1664; genus UBA6145. The sequence goes on from RFNZ01000005.1 coordinate 9,367, forward strand.
AAGTATGCGGCCGAGCCACAGATTGATGCCATTCACTCGAATACGGTGACTTTGCCCTCTGGCGGATATCTGGTCATCAATCCGACTGAGGCGCTGGTGTCGATCGATATCAACTCCGGGCGCGCTACGCGTGAGCGCCACATTGAGGAAACGGCCCTCAAGACAAACCTTGAAGCGGCCGACGAAATCGCACGCCAGTTGCGCCTGCGTGACCTTGGCGGGCTTGTTGTTATCGACTTTATCGACATGGAAAGCCGCAGGCATAATGCCATGGTTGAGAAGCGCATGCGTGATGCGCTTTCAACCGACCGTGCCCGTGTACAGGTTGGCCGTATATCGTCTTTCGGACTTATGGAGCTTAGCCGCCAGCGTCTGCGCCCGTCTCTCACGGAAACGCATTTCCAGACCTGCCCTCATTGCCGTGGTCTTGGCATGATGCGTACAACGGAAGCCATGGCTCTTGCCACGATCAGGGCCATTGAAACCGTAGGGATGGAAGGGCGCGCCGCAGAAGTTGCGATGACAGTCAGCGAACCTGTGGCCACATTCATATTCAATGCAAAACGTATGACGCTTGCCATGCTTGAAAAGCGCTATGGCCTAAGCGTGGTATTACGCATTGCCCATGTGATTGAAAATGATCACGGCTTTATCATGGAGATTACACGTACAAAACGCTCGGAGCGCATCAACGCGATCGAGAGCGATGTTGACGGAGATCTCTCTGAAGACGAGTTCGAGCCAGCGCAGCAGCATGTACAGGCAGATGATTTAGACGAACCGCAGCCTCAATCCAACGCCAGCGATTTTGATGCCCAGTTTGGCCGCAATGATTGTGGTGGTGACAGGGGCGGACGTGGCCGCCGCCGTGGACGCCGCGGGGGAAGAAACCGCTTCCGTGATGGTCAACCCGTCGGCGATGACTCGTTTGGCAATGTTGCGCCTTCAGGCGAGAGCGACATAGACGATAACATCGGTAACCGGAAACCGAGTGACGAGGCTATGGATACCGATGCGTTTCAACCCGGAAATGAGCGCCAAGAGCGTGGTGAAAATGGTGAACAGCGTGGCAGAGGCCGCGGTGGAAGGCGCCGTGGTGGACGGGGTCGCAATAACCGCGAGGGTAATGGCCGCCACCAGAACCAGCCACGTGATCCTCAAGACTTTTCAGGCGGTGAAGCGGCACCGCGCCAGCATGCGCCACGCCAGCCTGATGTTAATCAACAGCAGCATGTACAGCGCACGCCTGTTGCTGAGCCCGAACAGCCGCGCGTTCGCGATTACGAGATCGTCAATGAAGCGCCGGGCGAGAAGAAAAAGGGCTGGTGGAAAAAGCTTACGGGGTAATAACGCCATCCTTGTCGAATTAAAAAACGGGGCTTTTGAGCCCCGTTTTTTTCTATCTGATAGCACGTGTATTATTAACGGAATGTCAGTTTTGCGCCAGTTGAACGTGCTTCAGCCGCAAATCTCCGTAAAAATTGGAGTTCGTTTTGTGACAGTTGGCCGTTACCTCTTCTAAAAATGGTTTCAATTTCCCGGAACAGTTCAGTTGTGGCTGCTGTACCGTTAGAGTTGAAACGGGCTGTCCATGCATTGATTGCAGCTGGGTTTGCACCTTTGTCAATCATATCGAGTTGTAAAAGCCTTGCCGCCTGAGCTATATGACCGCCTGCCTTAACGTCATCAATAAAGATTGTGGGAGTTGGATTAATAGCCTCCTTGAACCCTAGTCTTATGTTATCGATAGGGTTTGTGAAGAACGGTGGAATACGTTCCGTCGGAACTGTCGTTACTTCCAGTCTTCCACCGACTTGTCTGAAGACAAAGCCTTTTGATTCAAGTCGGCCGAGCACATCAGCATGAATAGGATTGCGTATCACGCTTGTATCGGCTGTATCAATGACGCGTGAAGGGCCACCTTTGCGGCCTAGCTCGCTTCCATCCACGGCTTTATTTTCGAGCGCTGCGTTGGACATATCGAGGTTGAGTTTGGCACCTTTTGTTGTCAGGCCATACTCGGTATTTGTAAACACCTCTTTAAAACGGAGCAGGTCCTGCATGAACGGAATGGTTGTTCCGCCAGTACGGAGTCTTTCGATAGGCATGCCAGATATGCGGCGTACAAAATTACCATCTACGATACCGCCTTCGCTCAAGTTTGCGCGAAGATCGTTCATGGCACGCCAGCTATCAGCCGTTCCGCCTTCGGCGGTTTCTATCAAGGTAGTGAAAAGTCTTTTGTTCTGACCGGTGATGACATTTGATTTGATCAGTTCCTGAACACGCGCCTTCATATCGGCCCATGCCTCGCTACGTTCAAGGAATGCCTGAAGACGTGCGCCATCGGTGCTGGCACCAACGATTGCATCGGCGCGTACTTCGAAGGCGTTGAGGCGTCTAAATCCACCACTGCCATCGTGAGTTACTATTTCAGGAGGGCGTGCAGATATGGCCATACCTGGTGCAGGCTCTGGTACCAATGTCCTTATAAAGCGCGCGCCATGGCCGCGTGGAGCACCGGCTTGTGTAATCGTCTCAAGATCACCGTTAATGAGCAGTCTTACACGAATACTTCTTGGGTCAGTAATCTCGACAAAAGCCTGCGATGGGTCGACTATGCGTGTAGCGCCTTTTAGTGCAGCTGCGTCAGGACTGTTCACCCTGAAGTACTCAGTTGCCACACCAGGTTTTGTAACGCGGACCAGGAAACCCTCATCACCCGGTAATTTAATGTATCTATGACTGCTACCTGCAAATTCATGACCTGCGGGGAATGCACGTTCAAAAGACCCGGTGAGTGATTCGCGTGGCAGGCGCGGGTCAACAAACGGGGTATCTACGATGCCGCCAGTTACTACAGGGCCTGCATCAGCATCGTCAGGTATGCTTAAGCTGCCTCTCGTGTGAGGTCTGACAATACGCATAGGTCCTGCTGACGTATCAGGATCCAAAAGGCCGAGTTTGACAGCGCTACCTCTTGCAAAATGCGTTGTATTGCCAACAGGATCTTTGAGGAAGTTGCGAATTTCATCAGAATACGCCGCACCCAACCCACCAAACACGCCGCCTGTTACCATAGAAATAAGCAAGCTGACTTCGCGTTTGTTTCTTTTATAGGCTGCGCCTATTGAAGAAGCCATGACTCCAAGCTTTTTGAGCTTTGTATCAGCCACTGGGTCTTGATATGCATCTCTGTATGCATTTGCAATCACGCTTGGAAGGAACCGGATGTTGCCGATCGATCTGCCAGCGACTCTCCAGTTTTCGCCAGATATGCCTTTTGTGGTTTGTACTAAAGCGCTAAGACCTGCTTTAAAGTGTGTGCCCAAAGCTACGGCACGTTTAAGCTTGCTCTTGCCTTGGTATGTGGTGTCGTTGTCCAGCGTCTCGCTGTAGTGATGGTTAAGGTGCCCGCTGAATGCGCCTGCAACAAATATACCAGCAACAACGGCCACTGCTACTACAGGTATTGTGACGCCGGCTATTGTTAAACCTGCGGCGGCACCGAAAGCAGTCTTAACACCCATACCGGCGGCGCCCGCCAGGATAATGGTAGGCCATCTGGACACAAGAGCTCCTATTGCAGAGGCGGTCCATTTAGCCGCTTTCGGCAGAACATACGGGGCAGCCGCTACTGCAGTACCGATAGCCACTGCTCCGAGTAATGTTGTACCTAATAAAGCGCCAGCACCTACGCCGATAGCTATGGCTGCAACCGCTTTGATTTTTTGACCTTTTCTTGGCCGTGCGGTGCTATCGGTTTCGGTACCTGATTCGTCTCTTGTGGGGCGGATTCCGTCACCTACAGGTGGACGTGCGGCTGGAGGGATTCTATCTCCAGCCTCAGCAACACGGTCACTTCCCAATTCTAGCTCAGGCGAGCCGTCTCGGGTTGGGCGTGCGCCACCATCAGTTCTATCGGCGGGTACTGGCCAGCCGCCTGATGCAGGGGCGCGCGCTGCAGGAGCTGCAGGCATAATGCGGTTCCAAACGCTGGCAGCACGCGCCGGACTTACTGTCCGGCGTCTAGCCTCGTCATCAGATGCGGCTTTTGCGGCAGCATCGATGTCTTTCAACATATCGCCTTGTGCCTGACCTTCTTTTGCTAATGCTCTTTCTGCATAATCTGCTACAGCCGCCAATTTCGCAGGATCACTTGCATAGCCACGCTCAAGATCGGCGATTAGTTGCTCTTCAGGCTTTTGGCCTACGAGCGAAGCCATGTTCCGTGCTTTTGCTACAAGATAGCGGAGTGCGCGCGATAGGCGCTCTCTGATGCTATCTAGCGACTCTGTGGAGCGTGCAGGTGCATCAGCTGCGGCTTCACCAGTAGTGGCATCGCCACCTCCAACAAATGCGCTTGCTGTTGTGCCAAGCCCTGTCAACACAGGGGCGGCTGCTTTTGGTGCGCGGCCTGGATTACGGCGGGCTTCTCTATCGCCCATCCTTCCTAGGAGTGCGCTTGCCTCTGCTCCGGTGGCATCGATATGCCTGCCAACGATTTGTTCTAATGCAGCTTTGTCGCCTTGCGATGCCTTGCGTAAAGCTTCCAGATCGTCTCTTAGATCTCTTAGATCAAGGTGTCCGTTAGCTGCATCAATAAAATATCTTAGATCGCGGAGCTCTTCCGGCGTTTTGAATTGTGCAAGAAGTGCAGTCTCGTTGATTTTGTTTGCAGCCGGTGTTTTTAATTGCGTGTAAATTCTTTCAAGGCCTGCCTTGATGTATTTCTCACTAATTGCGCGGGTATTGGCCGGGCGCGCGTTTCTTACGTTCTGAGCCCATTCCTTGACATTACTTATTGCTTTCTCGTTATTTTTTTTGCCAAGTGCCTGGAGGTTGGCGACAACGGCAGGCCAATCAACTTTTGCGCCTGCTTCTTCAGCTTCCCATGCGCCGTACGTATAATCGTAGATATCGACCAGAAAATCGAAATTTTCTTTTTGGCTGTTTGACGGCATGCTTGATGCTGTTTTTATGAGGCCATTAACCAAAGCTGTTGTTTTTGGGTTGAGAGGCGCATCAGCTGCCTGCACGCCTGCCTTTTTACAAGCGTAGATGACGGCGCTGCTCAACGCGGATCTATAGTTTGGCGCATCGGGATTTTTGGCGTCGCCAAAACGCAATTCCAGATTATGCTGCTTGATATTAGCTATAGCCTGCGTAAATGTTTTTCCGCGGACGTATCTAAAAAGCTTGGAAATGTTCGCGAGTGCCGCCTGCCCATCTTCTCCTCTGCCGAAAGAGAGGACTGCCTGCGTATAATCCAAAAGCAGCTTTTGTTGGCTGTAGTTGAGGTCGCTCATAAACATAGGGCGGTGCAATTGTGCGAAACGCGGGTTTCTGAGGTATCTCCCTTGAACCCAATTTTTGATTTCGCGGATGTTTTCGCCGATCTCTGCATATAGATCTTGTGGTTTTTGAGTTGGGCCGGCCTCGGCATCGCTGCGTGTTTCAGGTACAACCAATGTCGGCGTCACGTCAGAAACTGCGTCTCTGATTTTTGTGATGTTAGCCTCGTAAGCTTCTGGGGTTCTGCAGAGTTCCCAAAGGTTGGTAAAGGCCATTTGTCTTGCTGCGCCATCGCCTTTTCCTGCTTCAACGGCATAGGCGGTCACTGCCTTGATGTCATCATCAGATTTGCAAACAGTGAGCAAATTGGTGATAAGCGATTTTTCGCTGGTCTCTTGCAAATTAAGGCCATAAATAGCTTTAGCTAAAGCCTCGCCCATTGCATGGCGGTTTTTGTGACTTTCTGTAGCTTTAAGTCTTCTGGCGCCCAAACCTTGAATGTCCGCAAAAATTCTTGTGCGATCTTCCGCAGAAGAATCGGGATTTGCCAATGTTTTTAAATCGGCTAGCAGAAAGCCAATATACGCTGTCCTTGGTGTGTCTTCAGCGTTACGAGGATTGTAAGCTAGTACAGCATCTATTGTGGCGTTGGATCGTGCTAGGTTGTCTGCGTTGTCGTTAGATGCTGCAATCAACGCATTGGCCAGTGAAGCAATTTCGGCTTCTGCGCTTGCATCAATTTCCTTGTCAGGATTTGCAGCTTCATAAAGCGTGCGTACACTTAGACGGATTGTATCCTTGAGTTCAGCATTGTTGTCTTGAGTCGATGCAGGTGCCGCAGAAGTCAGAGTTTCTGCATTTGTTACTTCAGCTTCCTTACCGCTATAGAGTCTGTCACCCAGCTCAGATAGGTCGTTAAGGTGCTTCATAAATTCTGGATTTGAATGCAGATCTTCATTTTTACCTGCTTTTGTACAGGCAAGAAGCAGCGCTTTTGTTAGGTCGTATGCTTTCTGAATATCTTGGTCGTTGCGATACGCTCTCCAGTATCTGGCGTGATTTACGCCATTGGCCGTTAGAGCCGCGTTCATAGCAACGAGTGCAGGGAAGTTTTGGGCGTGAGAGGCCAGCATCTCTTTCAATTTTGTTGCTACGGCCTTGTTGAACCCTGAGATATGTTTTAGGTTCAAACGTGTGCTGCGTTTTAGCGGCCCTGTCTGTAATGACGCCAAGATGTGGTCGGCAAATGCGCCGTAATCTGCGCACTGATTGGACTGTGCGATGAGTACTGGGGTGAATTCAGTATCAATTTTTTCCAAAGTCTCTTCAAAACGCGTGATCACTTCCTGTTCTGGTGAGCCATCTGCAGGTTGTTCTAAGGCGCCAATGTAATCTGCAAAAAAGTCCTGAACATCTTTGTAAGAGCCCAGTACATCGGCACGGCTTTTGATGAAATTGCCAATGTAATCGATGTTGTCATCGGTGCCTGATACGCGCGCTTCGGTTAATGCGCTTACGGCTGCTGACAGTGCTTCTACTGCGTCTACTACTGATTTTTTGTTTTCGGACTCTGGTAGTGCCGCTGCACTTGTATTCGCTTCCTTTAGCGCTGCAAAGAGTGCGGCAGTGCTATCGAGCGGTGTTGCGGCTACGGCTGCTTCAGGTGTTGTTGTTTCAATTGATTGAAGGACGCTTATGCAATCATCCATTTCGACTTCAATCATGCGGTCGAAAATCGGCCCGAGAACAGCCTGAGAATTGTTGAATTTTTTGCCAGCCAGGACATCTTTAAGCGCCTGCACTTCCAATTTATTGTGACCTTCAATTTTCTCTATTTCACCGATATTGTATTCAAGGAAGTCTCTGTCTTCATCACGTAAAACTTCATCCGTTTTGCCGTCAGCAATCGCGATTACATCCGTCTTCATTAATTGAAGGTCGTTGATATTAAGCGCGAATTTAACGGCTTTATCTAGTTCTGCGAGCGTGGCATCACCTTCGGCATTGGCTTCAATAGCGTTTACCAAGGCACGCTCAATGCCATCACCCTCGGTGCCGATTTTATCAAGAGCATCAAGTATGATACGGGTGATGCCATCGGCATCGGCTTCACTAAGTTTTTCTAGTGTTTCGAGCAGATAGGCCGGAAGCACTTCCGTTAAAGTTTTTGTAGAGGCTGGGATTGCGCCTGCGGTGGCTGGGCCTGTGAAGGCCATTGCTTCTGGTGCGGTGCTTGTAATGCCAGGATCAGCGCTTGATACAGGTGATGGTGCTTGAGGAAGTACAGGTGGCAATGCCGGTAAGCGAATTATCTGGTCGCCATCAGCCTTGACTGTAGCATATATGCCCTTGCCTGCTTCTGTATATCTTTCAATAAGGCCACTAAAGGCAAGTTCCGCATTTGGGACACCCTGATCAATCGCATTAGAAGCGCGCGCAAGCATAACTAGCGTGTCTGATTTAGCGTCAGCACGATTTTTTGCAAAATCAGCACTTATTGCCATTACGACATACGGGCCACCAGCAGTTTGCTTGAGGCGCCTATACATACGCCCAAGAACTTTTAGATAATCTTCTCCACCAATCTGGGCTTTAATTTTATTTTTGTGAGCAGGGTGGTTAATGTGGGCCAGCATTGGCTGTGTGTATTTTAAAGCCTCGGCATTTGTCTCGGCTGTGAGGCGTAAGACATCAATGGCTTCAATGCCAAGCGACAAGATGGAGTCGACGCCAGCCTTGATTGTCTTTTGTTCAGGCGTATCTTCCGTTGTTGTTCGGCTTACAAGAAATCTCCATGCTTTTGCATAGGTCATGCGAGTTTTTGAAGCGAAATCCTGGCGTGCCGTTACAAACTCTCCCAGATTTGCGTCTCTATTTGCGACAGCAAGTGCGCTTGCTTTAAGGATTTCCATGGCATCCGATTCGCCAGATTCGTTATCAAGCTCTTGAATTAGCTTCTTGGCTTCGCCTTGGGCTTTTTCGTCGCCAGTTTTTTCGACCGTAAGCAGTGCTTCAAATACGAGCTTGTCAGCATCCCAGGCGGCAGCGAGATACCCGTCAAGTTCTGCGTGTCCGGTTTCGATCCATTCGGCTTTGTCGTCGCTGTCATCCTCGGCGTCTGTGTTATCAAGCATACCAGGCGTTAGGTCCAGAATGTCTTCCTGTTCCATACTTTCTTTGATGCGTGCGAGTTCGCTTATAAGTCCTGCCAGCTGTTCTTCGCGATCGAATTTTGAGTAAGCTGTCTGAATGAAATCATTCATGATGTGAGGGATGCGCTCTAATTCAGTTGAGTCTGACAGGCGTTCAATCCATTTGCTGGACTGGCTTTTCAGGCTGCGTGCAAAAGAAAGCCTGCTTTGTACATCTTCTGTTTGCTCAGCTTCGCTGAGAGTTTTTATATACGCGTCGATGTTATCGCGGAATGTTGAGAGCCTTTGTTCAAGCTCGCTTGGCTCCGGTGCTCCAGCTTCAAGAGCTTTATCTGCATCGATGCCTGATGTATACGCGTTCAGCTCAGGGAAGTTTGCGTCAATTTTGTCGAGAAGGGTATACAGAGCCTCGTCTTCATTGTCGCTGAGGTAGTTATCGAGAACGCCGTAGTGCTCGGCCGCGGATTCAAAATCCTGTTTTTCAAGTGCTGATCCAAGCAAGAATTTAGCGCTTTTAATTGGGTCTTGTTCGGCATCATCTGTACCTGCCGCACCTGCTTCTCTGAGTTCACGGATAATACTTAATTTTGCGCTTGTTGAACCGATTTGCGTTGCAAGAAACGCGCTTACATCAGTCAGTATTGCTTGTAGATCAGGCTGAGTGCTGAGATAAAATCTCAGATTGTCATTGATCATGCTCAATGTGTTTTCTGTAGCCGGAATGTCGTTTGCCTCAAGATGCGTAATGAGCTCGGCAATTATAGGTTTTGGATCGCTGCTCATGGGGCGCCAGCTTGACTTGCCGGCTGATGGTACGCTGGTCTGTGTAATTTTTGGCTCCCACGCTTTTAGGCGTGCGATGAGGTCCGATTTTGGATCTGCTGCTGTTGCAGTTTGTTCTGGTGCAGCCTCATCTCTGTCAGCTGCCAGTGCACTTGCCATAGCAGCAAAATTTGCTAAAGGGGCGGAGGCTGTGTTGCCAGCTGGTTCGGCTGCAACATCAAGATCGCCTGTAAGGTCTTGTGTTTCAAGCAGGCTTGTGAGGTCACGGAAATCAGGATTGTCTACGCATTGGCGCAGGAGGTCTTTAGCAGGACCTTCCTGAGGTGTTGCTTTGATAGCGGCTTCCAGGCTTTTGCGCACGCGTGCCGTGATATCTGCACGCAGGATTTCAGGGCCTTTGAAGCGGTTGACATAGGATTTCATGTTTGTCGCCAGAAGGCGGAATTTTTCACGTGCTTCCGGATCTTCGATATCGTTCAGGATGCTGTTTAAAGCCAAAAGGAGGGCGTCTTCGTCCAGTTTTGTTGGTGCTCGTGTTTCTTCATCAGCTACTGGCTGTTCAATTTCAGGACCTGCATCTCTCGGGTCTACTGCCCTAGCAAAGCTGCGTGGTTCAATTTCTACGGCAGTGCCGCGTGATACTTTGATCTCCGGCTCAATAGCCGGGTGGGCTTGAATAAGCTCGCTTACGAGTGAGGAGAGACCTTCTTTTTGAAGAGTGTCTTCACCGAGATTTTTCAATTCCCAGATTGCGCCACTGAGTGCGAGATTGCTTCTCTCGATGGCATCGGCATTGGCTTCAGGGTCTTTTGCGAATCTGGTCTGATTGCGTGCCCAGACGCGGGCGATGCTCAGGTAATTACCTGTCAAATCAAATGTATCCTGATCGTTGTCGGCGGTCATCTCGGAACGCACGGCTGCGATTTTGTCTGTAATTGCGTTTACAGCGTCTATTTTATCTTCGATTAAAGCGGTGGCCTTTGGGTCTGCATCCATTTGTGTAAAGCCGCCTTCACCCTGCATGCGTTTGAGCGATTTGATGAAGCCGAGGTCTGGCGATGACCCGTTGAGGCCTTTAAAATCAGTATCAGTTTCGACGTCTTTGAGGGCATCCAATACGGCCGTGCGCAGCTCCGGTGTTACATCATCGCTGGTTTCCAGCTCTTCAACGGCTCCGAGAAGTGTGTCCAATTTGGATTTGAGAGGCGCATCGCCATCAAGGTTGCTGGTTTTTGCGCGCACGGCTGCAATAGCGTCTGCTGTCTCTTGTGTCATCTCGGTCGTTGCCATCGTTACTGCCCTCTAAAAAACTGTTTTGTCTTTAATGGTGTTCTTGCGTGTTTCGGTTAACCGAAACGTGTTTCCGTGACATCTGCCACGTACTGAATTTTGCCCGGCATTTCTTCGCCTTCGGCGCCTTTAAAGGTTGCCATCCCTACGGCTTCCTGAAGGCCAATGAGTGCCAGCGAGGCCGTGTCCATATCCCGGATCTGGCCGAGTGTGGTTTCGTTCACGCCTATATCGATCCCGCCCTCGACGATTTTCAGGAACGCTTTTCCTTTTGGCAGTTCTTCCGGAATAATGAGTACCGGACGCGCCATTTCATCGATGATGACAAGTGCTGAATCGAACATGTAAACCCCACTTATTTGCCATAGTCCATGCGTCAAACACACGGTTATGGCGTCATCCTAATCGGAAGACCTTAAAATTTTCATAAGGAAAATTCAAGAAATATTTAACATATAGTTAAAAATTCCTTAATTGAGGATTTTTGAGAACAAATCCAGCCATTGTTGCAAAATTGATTGTTTATCAAAGGCTTGATCGTATTTTTGCCTGCCTTTTGCGGCTAAAGTCTCTCGAAGCGTGGAGTCTGTTATTACAGTTTTCATAGCCTTGGCCAGAGATTCTACATCGTCGATGGGGGTTACGATGGCATCCTCGCCATCTTTAACGTAATAGGACGGACCTTGTGAGGCTGTTGTGATCAAAGCCCGTCCTGCCGCCCAACTTTGCATGAAAGAGTTACCAAAAGGTTCATGCCGTGATGGAAATACAAAAGCATCGCATGTTTTAAGAAGGGCCCAGCGATCATCGCGCCAGCCTAAAAAGCGCACACGGTTTTGAAGACCAAGGGACGCGCATAGTTTTTCGAGGCTATCTCGTTCCGGGCCCTCGCCACCAATCCAGAGATAGGCATCGGGCACTTGTGCCATGGCTTTTAGCAGCGTATCGAAGGCCTTGTTGGTGTGGAGGCGGCCAAGGGTGAGAAAGAGAAACGCATCCTGCGGCGTGTCGTGCGCGGCACGGCTGACTGGTTTCGCGTCCGCCGCCACTTCGGCGAAATTGGGGATGAAGGTTATATCTGCTTGCGGGCAGCCTTGTTCATGCAGAAAGCGGCCGATATCTGGCGCGTTGACCACGCAGTGATCGACACCTTTGTAGTTCTTGAAATCATAATAGCCGCCAAAACGAGCGATCCATTTGAAGCTACCGTTTTTAGGAAGTTTTTTGGCGGCGCGGTTCATCCAAGTGACCACGACATCGGGCTTGATTTCGGAAATGAGTTTTTTTAGGGCGGGCGTTGTTTTGAAATCAAAGAGTCCGCCGAAGGGAAGCTCGGTCAGGCGGACGCCATTTTGAACCATTTCAGCATTCCGGCGCGAAGGCCTGCAAACGGCAAACACATCAAAGCCTGCCTTGTGTTGGGCTGTAACAAGTTCGACAAAGGCGGTTTCGGCGCCGCCCACCGCGGCCCCTGCCATGACGTGAATGATTTTCATGGCTTTATGTTATTGCCGCAAAAGCCTTGCGTGTCCATGCTGAAATATGCCCTGATGAATTCCCTTTAAACCCAAACAAAGAAAGACTGTGTCGTGCTTAAATTGTCCTCCCGCTCAGAAATACCCGTGTTCCGGGTTCTTGACATCCTAAGGATTGTCAATGAGCGAGCTGCCGCCGGCGAGGACATCATTCACATGGAAGCAGGACAACCTTCAACAGGCGCGCCGCAAGCGGTTTTGGATGCCGCCGCAGAAATCATGCGCCAAGGCAATATGGGCTATACGGCTGCGACCGGCATGCCCGAACTCAAGAACCGCATTGCGGCCCACTACAGTGACCGTTACGGCGTGAAGGTGGACCCGAAGCAGATTGTTATCACCGTTGGTGGGTCGGGCGGGCTTATGCTTTCTTTCTTGGCCTGCTTTGACGAAGGTGACCGCGTGGCAATGGCGGCGCCCGCGTACCCCGCTTACCGCAACATATTGCTGGCGCTGGGGTGTGTGCCTGTTGAGATTGAATCAACACTCGCAGAAAACTACCAGCCGACGATTGCAAAACTTGAGGCGCTTAAAGAGAAGCCACAGGGGCTTATCATCGGCAATCCATCGAACCCGACGGGTACCATGATGGATAAAAAACAATTGGCTGAACTTACAATGTGGTGCCAGAAAAACGGTGTACGCCTGATTGCGGACGAGCTTTACCATGGTGTTACTTACGGCGAGCCTGCGGATACGGTTTTGAGCACATCAACCGAGGCTGTGAGCGTCAACAGTTTTTCAAAATATTACGCGATGACGGGGTGGCGCATCGGCTGGCTTGTGTTGCCGCTTGATGTTGTGGACCGCGTGAAACGCCTGTGTGAAAGCCTGTTTGTGGCACCACCGACTTTGGCACAGCACGTAGCCTTGCACGCCTTTGATCACACGGATGTTCTGGATACGTATGTGGCGCGCTACAAAAAGAACCTCGAGATTTTAAAGGCTGAATTGCCCAAAGCTGGCATCACCAAACTTTCAAAAGTCGAGGGTGCGTTTTACATGTACGCGGATATATCGGATTTGACGGATGACTCAGAAGCGTTCTGCCGCGCGCTTTTAGATCAAGCAGGCGTTGCGATTACACCGGGCACGGATTTTGACCTGACGCGTGGGCATCAGACCGTCCGTATGAGTTTTGCCGGTGCTACCGAAGATATCACTGAGGCTTGCCGGCGCATCAATGCCTGGATGACCAAGTGGAACAAGAAGGCGCAGACGGCCTGATTATTTCGAGGAGTTTTTAAGTGCGATCTGTTCCGCAGGGATGGCAGCATCCTTGCGGCGCAGTGATGGTGCCGTAAAAGCCGCGACATCAACGGCATCGAACGAGGCATAGCCGTTGTCGTTGCCGAAAACGGGTTGGTAAAACATCGGGCGTTCAGTCGTCGTCATTTCGATACCTTTTCATACACGATGAATTCGTAATTCATGCCGACCTTGTCGCAGTCGGTGCCTTTTTTGCGCGATGTTTCCTGCCAGACTTTGGGGTCAAGGGCGGGGAACCGCACGTCACCAGTATAAACGCCCTGTACAAGGGTCAAGTAAACCGATGTTGCAAACGGTAACGCCTGCGCGTAAATCTGCCCGCCGCCGATCACGAATATCTCGCTAACATTTTGTTTTTCTGCGGTTTTTATAGCTTCTTCGAGCGATGCAGCGGTTGTTATGCCGTCAGCCTTCCAATCGGAGTTTCTGGTGATAACAATGTTGAGGCGGCCCGGCAAAGGGCGCCCGATGGAGTCGTAAGTGCGGCGACCCATGATGATGGGTTTGCCCATAGTCGTTGACTTGAAGTATCTGAAGTCTTCAGGGATATGCCATAGAAGTTTTTCGCCATCACCGATGACGTTGTTTTCAGACACAGCAGCGATGAGAGAAATTTTCAAAGCCTAGACCGCAATCGGGGCTTTGATGCTTGGGTGCGCTTCGTAGCCTATCAGTTCAAAGTCTTCGAATTTGAAATCGAAGAGGTTTGTGACATGCGGGTTGAGATGCATCTCGGGCAATTTAAAGGGTGTACGTGAAAGCTGTTCCTTCGCCTGTTCGATATGGTTTGAATATAAATGCGCATCACCAAGTGTATGTACGAACTCACCCGGTTTGAGGCCACAAACTTGTGCGATCATCAGGGTGAGCAGGCTGTAGGATGCGATGTTGAAGGGCACGCCCAAAAAGATATCTGCGCTACGCTGATAGAGTTGGCAGCTGAGTTTGCCCTCGGCTACATAGAACTGGAAGAGGCAGTGGCAGGGTGGCAGAGCCATTTGCTCGATGAGAGCAGGGTTCCAGGCAGAAACAACAAGTCGGCGGCTATCGGGGTTCTTTTTGATCATGTTCACAAGATTTGTGATTTGATCGATGCTTTCGCCATTTGGCGCTGGCCATGAGCGCCATTGGTAACCGTAAACGGGGCCGAGATTGCCGTTTTCGTCAGCCCATTCATCCCAGATGCGGACGCCGTTATCCTTGAGGTATTTGATATTGGTGTCGCCAGCCAAGAACCACAGCAATTCATGAACGATGGATTTCAGATGCAGTTTTTTGGTGGTGACCATCGGGAAACCTTCCGAGAGGTCATAGCGCGACTGGTATCCAAAAACGGAATAGGTGCCGGTGCCCGTGCGGTCTTCTTTTTTAACGCCTTTGTCCAGAACGTGTTGCAGCAGGTCGTGATACTGTTTCATGGTGGCTCTCCCCTTCCGATTCCTTAAAGCTTAATTATAGGGCGTTTGGCGCGTGTCCAGAGTCATTCATCACGGTTTTCCCCAGACGTTGATTTGATATTGCTAACCCTTTGAGCTATAATGGCTCTGCTGGTTTCGGCCAGAGATGACGCTGAACGCGGTTGCGGAATAAGCGTAGTGGACCCGGGGGCAGAGCCCGGCGGCTCCACCACAAGCGGCTCGAATGTGGCCGTTTTTGTGGGGCCGATTTAGGATCGACACGCGTAATAAAGGTGATTTGCGGCGTTCGGAATGGTGCCCGCCGTATAAACGGACCAAAAACGATAGTTGCAAACGACAACTACGCTGAGATGGCAATGGCTGCGTAAGCAGTCGGATCCGTCCGAACTTAAATCCCTAGTCTCCTAGCCGAGATTAGGTGGGGCTGGGGGCGGGCCTAGCAACAGAACCGCCCTTTTTTCGTTTTCTCCTTTGCATCATGGTCTGCAAACCCAACCTTTCTCAACTTCCGCTACTCGCGCACCCTTAAGTGCGCTCCGTTGCGGTTTTCGAAAGACTGGATTTTCGGCTCGTGATGCTTTGGCATAAATTGAAAAAGCGACGACCTTGATTCACTTTTAGGATTCAGGAGGTTCCATAAAACAGTGCACAGGCTTGTCCACACGATCCTATAGACGCTGCCCCTGTTTATGATAACCTTTTAGAGAATACCTCCCGTGATTCGCGTTGCGGGCCCCGAAAAAAGGTCAGTTCTGACGATTCTTATGTCTAACGCAGTCTCCCACCGCGTGCTCGTCGTTGAAGACAACGATTTCGTGCGCATGCAAATTGTCAGGTTCCTCACGGACGCCGGGCATAAATGTGTTGAAGCCTCAAATGCCGATCAAGGCATAGAGCAGATGACCCCTGATGTGGAGGTTGTGATCGTTGATGTTCGCATGGAACCGGCTGACGGTTTTGAATTTATTGCAGCCCTGCGTGCCCGCGGACATCAGCAACCCGTGATCCTTGTCACAGGCGATCAGAACCCGGATATTCTTGAAAAATCCTCACGCTTCAAAGTGGCGACCATTCTGATGAAACCCGTCCAAAAAGACAGGCTGTTGGCCATGGTCTCGCGGGCGATCCAAATGAAACAACGGAACGCATAGCGGCATGAAAACACGCCCAGCCAGACAACACATCGCGTTGATTGCCAGAGCGGGGCTTCTGGTTTGCGCGGCTGTGTCTGGGATACTGGTGGCGTCGTGCGCGCCCATGAAAGCGCCCGATGCGCGCAGCATCAATATCCCTGCGCCAACACCGCCCGAAGAACGCCGCCGCGCCATTAACGAGGCTGCCGAGGGCGTGATCATTGTGCCTTTGGGCAAGGATGTTCTTGTGCCGGCTATGGATGAAGGTGACCCGCTTCCTAACCGAGTTATCGGCCCATTTGAACTTCGGAGCGAAAATCTTGCAGGTGCTCTCCAGCTTATTCTTGCGGATTACGACATCCCGTTAGCCTTTGAAAGCGATCAAGGGATGACCGTGGGTGTTACGGTTTCAAACCTTAAGGGGCCGCTCGACAAGGTTGTTGAAAAAGTATGTTCGCTTGCCAACATGTACTGCCTTTATGATGAAGGCGTTCTGACGATCAAGGAAAGTCAGACCTTTACCGTTTCTTTGCCACCACTACCTGCCGATACCAGTTACGATGCGATTGTTTCCGGTCTCAAGGCGTTTACGGGGGCTGATGGTACTGTTGATACGACAACGCGCACGATGATTTATACCGCAACAGAGCGCACGGCCAAACAGGCGGTCCAGTATTTTGATCGCCTGCGTAAATCCACAGCCATGATCGTTTACGAAACGTACATCTGGGAAGTCGGTCTCAATGGAGGAAACTCGGCAGGTATCCGCTGGTCGCAGCTAGGAGAAACCATTGGTGCCTATAACCTTGGTTTCTCGGTTTCGGGAGATACAGTCGGAGATTTGGGGACGCCTATCAGTATCGGTCTTCCTACCAAGGGCGCACTTAATATGTCGACGGGCGACATACTTGAGTTCATTTCAACTCAAGGTGCCGTCAAAACAATTTCACAACCTCAGCTGACTGTTTTGTCTGGGTCTGAGGCTACCTTGCGTGTCGCTGAAACGGAAGCATACGTGGAATCTCTTACCCGTACGCAGAACACCACAAACGATACCGAAACCGTATCGACGACAACGGGGCAGGTGGATACCGGATTTACCCTTACCATTGGGTCGTCATGGGATAACGGAACTGTTTACGGCAACGTCGATATCAATCTGCAGCAGTTGCTCGAGTTCCAGGATTTTCCGGCAGGAGAATCTACGCTGCGCCTGCCAAAAACGGCTGAGCGCGAATTGCAAACCCAAGTGCGCGTGAGACCCGGGGATTCCGTGCTTATTGCCGGCCTTGTGCGGGAGCGTCAGGAGTACGATAAAACAGGCGTTGGTCTTAGCAATCCTATTCTGCCATTCTCGCGTTCGGGTCTGAGCTCCAATACAGAGCTTGTCATTTTGCTGCGGCCCCGCGTTGTTGTTTATAAACCAATTGACGAAATCGAATACGATAAAGTTGATCGTGCACGCACATCGCTTGTTCATGCCGATGTTCCGACGATTGCCGAGCTCAGCAGACCGGAGGGCATCCCCAGTGATACATTCAAAAAAGATGTCGTCGCACCGAACCCTTATGACCCAGCTAAAGAGAGTGTAGATGCTGCGGAAACAGTAGAAGGCGGAAGTCTTTCTGCGACAGATGTTGATCCTGCCTCTGACAAGGTGGCTGAACCCGTGGATGTGCCTGCGGCTGCACCTGTACCTGCGTCTGCGCAGGAACCTGATGCCAAATCGGTGCCGCCTGAAGAAGAGGATACCGGCGGTACTCTGCCAACAACCTTGCTTGATCCTTCGCTGGAGGAGACGCCTTGATGACGTGCCGTTCAGTTCTTTTGGCTGCCTTCATGACAGTTACCCTGGCACTGGTAATGCCGCATGCTGTTTTTGCGCAATCCGCCTTTAGTGACCCTGGTGCTGTAACGGGTGACGGCGCTCCCGGCGGGCTGGTAGCTGTTGAGTCCAAAGTTGAGGTTGGAACGATTGAGCCCGGGACAAACAACAGCATGATCGTCCAGTTCCGGAATGAGTCGGGGGCCGATATCGAGTTCAAGGATGTAAAACTCTTTCCGTCGTCCAACGTGACTGCGGTTGTCATGTCGGATCAATGTTCAAGCGAGCCGTTACAGGCTGGAGCGCAATGCGCTGTTGTGATGGAAGTGAAGGGGTTGCAGTCAGGCGCGTTTCGCGTTGAGGTATTAGCACGGCACACTGGCCGTTCACGCCTGGTAACGGCTACAGCCAGCGGCACGGTTGAGGCTACTTCCGAGGATACGGCGAAATCCAGCGACATCGAGATTACGCCCAATACAGTTGATTTTGGTAAGCTTGAAGCCAGCCGCCCGATCATTCGTTCTGTCACATTGCGTAACATCACTTCGCAGGAAATCACGGTCAATGATCTGTTCATTGACGCGCCTGAGTCTTCAGGGTTCTCGCTTAAAACGGACTGTAAATCGCTGATTGCCGGCGCGTCCTGCATTGCCTCGATTGTGTGGTCGCCAGTGACCAAGGGGCCCACAAGCGGTGCGCTTGTGGTGCAGCATACGGGGGCTACCAGTGTTGCAACCGCCATTATTTCAGGTGAATTTTCGCCGACCACCACTGAGGCTGCAAAGCCCTTCCCCGAGCCTGTACCTGGCAAGGGACTGTTGATCGCAAGTGAAGAAGAAATTGATTTCGGAAGCGAGATTGAATCGCAATCCTCGATTACTGTGTCGCTTGTGAACATCGGTGATGCGGCGCTTACGCTTTCACAGATCGAGCTTTCCGGTTCCGAGCAGGGGCTTAAACTTGTTCAGACGGGTTGCGTTGATAATCTTGTTCTTGAAGCCACGGAAGCGTGCCCGCTTACCGTTTCGTGGTCGCCAAGTAAAAGCGGCATGGTGATAGATGATGTTAAAATTACGCATACAGGTGCCCGCGGCATTCTGGTTCTGCCTGTGCGGGGCACCTCGATTGCAACCGTCAATGTAGACAGCAAGCCGATTGTAAGCGTTGTCGAGACCGTAGAAGAAGTGGTTGAAGGCGGAAAAACTATCACGGTTTCAAAACCCGCGGTTGAGGAAGACCAAGGTCCGCCCGTACTTGATGGTTACAGCGTTACCTCGCTTGCAAAACGAAATGCGATTATTTCGGGCCCGGGCGGAAGCCGTATGGTGCGAGAAGGGCAAAAACTGCGCCTTGCCGGGCATATCTGGACTGTATCGGTTACTGAAGACGGCGTCTCGATGATGAGCGGCAAGAACCGCGTGTTGTTGGTGTTCGACCGCTCGCTTTCTGCCCCTGTATCCGCGTCCAGTTCCGGCAGCAGTTCATCAGGAAGTGGCTCTACGACCAGCACTCCTGCAGCGACAACAACTGCAGCACCAGCCACAACTACGCCATAGGGAGGCATCATGACCACATCTGATGCCGACAAACCTGCAGCAGCCCCACAGCGCCGGAAAAAGACAGGTGAGGGCCGCGAACGTTATCTGGATATGGTTCAGCGCGAGCGTTCCCTGCTTATGCAGCAGGGGATCAGCCGTTCGACTGAACAATTGCTTGATCAGGCAGGAGCCACAGCCGTTACGCAGGAAGAGGCTGAACAGCGCTCTAAAGATACAGCTACAGGTGACCAGCTAAGATCGATATTACCGGTTCAGGCATGGCTTCCGCTTTCGATCCATCTTATCGGCCTTGACCGCGGGATTCTTAAAATCGCACCGTTGTTTGACCTTACCGTTAGGCAGCAGGATACGCTTGTATCGGTTGTGCGCCGGTCCGGCTTTTTTGTCGAACGTGTCGAGATGGAAGTCTGGGACCGTGCGGAGCTCATCGAGACTTTGCGCGAGGTGCGCGACTTATCGGCTGACCGCTGCGAGAAAACACTCTCCGACTGGTTATCGGATGTCGATAACGGGCTTATGCTCAACCAGTTTTTCCGTGACATGTTGGCGGAAGCGTTGCAGATGCGGGCATCGGATATTCACTTGGTACAAGACAATAACGCGGATTCACCGAACTGGATCAAATACCGCATCGATGGTGATTTGATACCCATGCACCTGTTGCCTGCTGAGGCGATGGCACGTTTGACCACCTTGATGAAGCGTGATGCCGGCCTCAACTTCGGTGACCGTACGACCCCAAAAGACGGGCGTTTTGGGTTTACATGGCAGGCGCGACAGATTGACGTTCGTGTGGCCGCTGGCCCCCAAGGGCAGGACGGCGAGAAGCTGACCCTACGTTTGCTTGACCGTGCCGCCCTCAAAGGCTTTGAAGAATTGTTCCGTCGCCACGAGGAAGTCGCGACACATCTTGAAAAACTGCTGTCGCCAGAGATTAAGGGTGGTGGTGGTTTGATCCTCCTGTCCGGTCCTACTGGTTCCGGTAAAACCACAACGCTTTATGCCTGTGTTCAGCAAATCGATCGCCGCCGCAAACACGTTCTGACCATTGAAGACCCGATCGAATACGAGTTGCGTTATGCCACGCAGTGGCAGGTACGCTCGGGGATGAAGGGCGGCGAGTTTGCCGATCTTATCAGAGCATCCATGCGTCATGACCCTGATTACATCATCATCGGGGAGATGCGTGACGGCGAAACAGTCGAAACCGCTTTGCGAGCAACTGAGTCAGGCCACACGGTTATTTCAACTATCCACGCCGATACCGCGCTTCAGACCTTTGAGCGCTTGCGGTCGCTGATGCCATCCGAGCGCGAACGGGCATCTACATATACCCTCGCACAGCAGGTCAAGGCGGTATTGAACCAGCGTCTTGTCAAAACCCTTTGTCAGGGTTGCGCTCACAAGACGCGTTTGGATGAGCTTTTGACGGATAAAGAAATCGAGAAACTGGGCCTCAAGGGCAATACGGGCGTTTCTAAACATAACTCGGCCGGTTGTGATTTGTGTAACCGCACCGGTATTTTGGGCCGTGTTTTGCTGCTGGATGCCCTTTTGATTACGGCCCCCATCTCTGAACGGAACGGCATTTACCAAGCGTTAAGAGAAAACGTTAACAATGTCTTGAAGGAACCGGGTGTTATTTTCAGGTCACGGCGTGACGGGGTTATCGACCTTATCGTGAACGGGCTTGTCGATCCGCGCTCGGGTGTCCTTTATATCGACGAATAGGCAAAAGGCACGATGCAGCAATGGCTGGCAGAGATTGCTTATGATACGACCTCCGGCCCGAAGCGGGTTACGGAGTCGTTCTATATGCCTACGATCAATGACGTGCGCCGTGAAATAGCTAAGCGCGGAGCTTATGTGCTTTCCATCCGGCCTTATGCACGCTCCCCACTAGAACGTATGCTGGCGCGCTCTGCCTGGTGGCAGGTGCAGCTGCTAAGGGGGATCCAGTTTAGATCTATGTCGGCTTCGCCTGGCGTTGCTTTCTGGAAGATGATCAACTCGGAGACCAACCCGCGCCGCCAGAACATTCTGGCCCCTGCACGCGAAGCGCTGTCGCAGGGGCTTGGGGTTATGGATGCCCTGAAGTCACTTAACATTTTCGAGCATAATACGCTGGCTATTCTGGCCGCATCCGAAAAGGCCAACAAGCTATCGGAAGGTATTCCGTACGCCATCGAGTCCATTACACAGAAGCGCAAAAACTCCGCGAAAATCAAAGGCACCATGGCGTGGCTCGGGTTTGACGTGTTTTCAATTCTGCAGGGGATGTTGTGGGGGAAAGACGTCGTTTTAAAATACTTCCACGAACACGCGCCCAAAGATCCGACAAAATTAGAAGAATTTAACCGAGTTGTTTTTAATCTCGAACTGACATGGGATGCATTGATTTACTTTGCGTTCGCGATGGCGGGGTTCATGATCTGGTGTATTGCCTCTTTCTGGGCCAATCGCGGCAAGAACGATTTTACCGCTGCTCGTGTTGTCAGAAAAATTCCTCTAGTCGGGGGGTATATGCGTGATCTTGGTTTTGCTGACTCAATGACGGCGGCAGCCCGTATGTTACGCGGCAACGTGCCGATTGCGGACACCATGAAACAGGCATCACAGGCTACCAGTATGCCTGATGTTACGGCTTACTGGCTCAAGTGCCATGAAGACCTGCAGCGCGGTGTCAGTATGGGTATGGCCCTTGACCGCGAGCCGCTTTCCAAGGCTGAGCGCCTTGAACTTGCGACCTTGTCCGATCTCGCCCAAGTGGCTACAATCATGGAGTCCATCGCAGAAATGCGTAATCAGGGCGCAAAGACCAAAAATACCCTTATTGTCTGGCTGGCCTTTTTCCTGACAGCCTTGTTCCTTCTCGCCGGATTCGGGTCGGCTATCTTTGCGCTCACGGTCATGAACATGAGCATGGACAGCATGGTTACGGATATGATGGGTACATAGGGAAAAGATATGGTCGATATCACAGCCACGGAAGCACAGGGGGCGGGCAACCAAAAGTCGCAGTTGCCTCATAAGCCGGGTTTGCTGGATAAGCTTTCAGGCGACGCCAAGTTTGTTCCTGAGGCTCTTATTCCCGTACTTCCTTCGGAGCTTGTTGGCGGATCCGTACCTTACATTCCGGGTATGGAAGAGGAAGCAGTCTGGAATGCAGCTGTGCAGTCCTGCGGGACCGAGCGTGTTCATTATGTTTTTTCCATCGATGACAACCGGTGTTGGTATCTGGCGGTACCTTCGGCCTCGCTGGCTTCTCACCCCAATAGCTGGTGCCCGCTTGCAGCCGCTTTGCCCGGTAATTCCGAATTCTGGGATAAGGAAACAGTTTATCTTTATGAGCAAGAGGGGCAGGCAGCCGCTTTGCGCTGGGACCCTGAAACGGGCCGGATGCAGCTGTTTTTAGGTCCTGCCCGTACCATTTTGCCCCGTATTCAAAGCATGGATGCCAACTTCGTTACCATCAACCCGTTGATGGCGCAGATGGTGCCATGGCGTAACAAAGACCTTCGGACGGACCAGCTAGCCAGAGCCGCAGGCCGATTAATGGTTTTTACCGGTCTTTCCGTTACCCTTTTGTCTTTTGTGATCATGATTGTGCTTTACCTGATTGCGGCTTTTCTCCAGCCCAAGCTTGAGAATGCGCGCGCCGAGACGGATACTGCAACAAACGCCCTCATGATTAATGCCTCAACGGCCCTTGAGAATGACGCCGTTAAGCACTTTAACCGCATTCAGGAGCTTTTGGACGCGCTTTACGGGATCAAAGGTACGCTTGTCCGTTACGAAGTGATGGCGGGTGGTGCCGGGATTGAGTGGGAGGCGCTGGTGCCTGCTGCTTATACAAATGGCTCTCAGGCTGCCCTTGCGGGTGCCCAGCCGGTTGGTGAAATTGAAAAGGATGGGCGCGTCCGTATCAAAGGTCGTCAGTAAATTCCATAATAACTTAGTTTTAATCTTCTCAGGCGTATAATTTTGGAGGAGAATACTCCGTACTTATTTATAGATAGGGGCAACGTTTGAAAATTGACCAGGCCACAATAAAGCGGTTTTTATCTCCCGCGGCCTATAAAAACCTCGACACATTTGTCGAGCAATTGCCTGTGCGTGCCGGTCAGGCCGCTGTTATCGCCGGAGCGGTGTGTTTGCTTTTTGCTGCATTGTCAGTGACTTATGTGGTTATGCAGGCAAATAACATCATGGCGCTGCGCGCTGATATTCTGAAGGCTGAGGCTCTTAAGCCGACGGTACCCGTGATCAACAAAGCCCCCGTTGCTGATGCTGAAGTTACGGCTTTTGCCAAGAAAATCGAGGGGCTTTATAGCCAGCTTAGCTTTGCGCCCATGGGGGCCCGCGTGGAGATGCGGGCTTCTGCCGTTGATAAATACGGTGCTTTCAGGGAGGCGGTCGGCCACCTGTTTAACGGCGGCAAGGGCTGGCGCGTTACTGTTGAGGAAATGTGCGTAGGCCGGGAGTGCAAGAATAACACCCCCGTTTTTGGTGCTTTTACGGTGCATACGTTACGGGTGGACAAACCCGCAGGATAGAGTCTTAATTGCATACAGAGATTCTTTGATTTGAAGTTTGAACTATTAACCATGGAGTGAGGCAATATGATCAACAAATACAGACAGCAGAGAGGGAACGTTCTCTTCCTCATTCTGATTGCGGTGGCCCTGTTTGCGGCGCTCTCGTACGCCGTTACGCAGTCCAGCCGTTCGGGCGGTGACGCTTCCAAAGAGACGAACGTTATTAACACGGCTTCCCTAACACAGTATCCAAACTCGGTGCGTACATCGGTGCTCCGCCTCATCATCGGCGGCATTGCCCCTGAGGATATCTACTTCAACAAGCCTGATGAGTTTTCGGGCGCCGGTTTCACCTACTTCGTATCACGTGAGACGCGCGGTACATTCCACCCCCAAGGTGGTGCTGCCGCTTACCAGCAGGTGCCTGCCAACCTAACGGCTTCTGCAACGGCGCTCGACTGGAAATTCTCGCTAGACTTTGAAATTCCGCTGCTTGGTTTGAGCGGTTCCGGCTATACAGGGAACGACCTCATTATGTTTGCTGATGGTGTTTCGCAGTCCGTCTGTGACCGCGTGAACAAGGAACTACACCAGTATTCCGGTGCGACTCCTATACGTAACACGGCAGCTACACTGGTCAACGAACGTACAGCTACGACTGCCGCGCCTGCTGCTCCCGGCGACGTTGTTCTTGGCGTTGATACGCCATCAACGACCTGGCTCGACAACAAGGCCTTTGGTTGCTTCCAGAACGGCACCAGCGGTAACTACGTATTCTTCTACGTCATGGCCGAGCGCTAAGAGAAATGGCGCTTTCAGATTAACGCGACAGGCCCTATCATGGGCCTGTTGTTTTTAGAGGGTGTGTCTCATGATGATCTATCGTTCCAGTCGTGGTAGTGCGCTGATCTACATTCTGATTGCGATTGCTTTGATTGCTGCGTTGACTGCATCCTTCATGCAGCCGGCGACACAGCAGACGCGCACCCAGAACAGCTTTAAGCTTGCGGCCGAACTTAATGGGCAGGTACAGATGATACGTGCGGCCATTCAGGACTGCATTCTGCAATGGCCGGAAGGTGATAGCACCATCCCAAGTTCTCATAATGGCGGGTACCATGCCAACTATCCGCTTGAGCCGGATTCGACACATTTGCCAACTTCGCCCTCTTTCCGTGCTTCCGATAAAAACGTTGCCAATCTGAGGTGCCCAGGCAATAACGCCGGTAGCCCCAATCAGGCACAGCATGCCCTTATTTTTGGAGGTTCGACCGGTCGTTTTATGCCAGCGGTGCCTGCCTTGTTTGGACCGTGGACATACCGCAACGGCACTGGCCTTACGGTCAATGGACAGACGGTTACAGGCGTTTACTTCCAGATCACGACAACGAGTACGGATGCCTATCTGGCAGAAGCCATGCAGAAGGTGGATGCACAATTTACGGGTTGTGAAGCTGACTATATCGCAGGTGATGGCAACAACGGATGCGCCGCCAATACCAAGTGTCTGCGGATATGGGTCAAGCGTATCGCGCCTGCCTGCCCGTAAGATATTTTAAGCCGCGTATTTTTTGCCGAGTTCCGTCACTTCTTTTTCGACGCGTGCGAACTCGGTTTCAATGTCGGTTACAAGATTTGCGCACTTGCTGAGTTCAGGGGCGCTATCCTGAAGATTGGAAGCTATATCGCCCAGTATGATACAGCAAGCGGACCGGGCGGCACCTTTCAGGCTGTGCGCCGCTTCCTCTAGGTCATGGGCATCCCCCGCATCGTAGGCTTTGCGGATACGGGCAACGAGGGGTTTTGTCATCTCGGCAAACATACCGACCATTTCTATAGTGCCGGCATCAACGGCCCCCATCTGGTCTTTCATGACATCAAGATCAATTGCTGATTTTAATTTTGCCGAGGCTGGCTGACCATCCGGCTGTTCAGTTTTTTTCTGAGCCTCCAAAGCCTCAATGCCTTGGTTTTCCGTCATGAGGCCCCAACGAACTAATAAATGACGCAGCTGGCCTAGAGAGACAGGTTTCAGAAGGCATTCATCAAACCCTTCCTTGAGGTAAGTCTGACGCTGGGCCATCTGGACATCAGCCGTCAGTACAATCACCGGAAAATGCCCACGAGCCGGATCAGCTTTTTCGGCGTCGCGGATCTCTTTGATCAGCATGTAACCATCCATATCCGGCATGTGGAGGTCGGAGAACATGATGCCATATTTGCCGGTGGCCAGTGCTTCCAACGCTTCCAACCCGTTCATGACAAAATCTACTTCCAGATCGGTCATCGAACGGATTTGTTTTTCGAGAATGTTGCGTACGAAATCGGTATCCTCGGCAATCAGAAGGCGGCGAGGGCCAGCTAGTATCTGCCCGCCCGTCTGTTTGGCGGATCCTTTGACAGCCTCACCCAATCCAAGCCGGCTGGCGGGTTTTGAAAGGTATGATGCGCCAAGCGAGCGCAAAGAATGCTGGAGGCTGAAATCGTCATGTACCGTATACATGACAAGGCCAGTGAATGGCCTAATTTGAGAAATCTCCTTCATGAGGTCAAGGCCGACGCCATCCGGTAGGCCCTGATCAATGACGGCGACATCGAAAGGACGACGTTTGATGAGGTCAAGCGCTTCTTGATAAAACGAGCAAGCCTCTACATCAGCACCCATGGATTTGAGAGATGATACGATTTCCTTCTGGCCCTGTGGGTGATCTTCAACGACAAGCACGGCCAGGCCATCAAGGGATGGAAGCTTGACGCTGGCATCCATGGAGCTAACGGGCATGGTCGGAATCTCAAACCAGAAGGTTGAGCCCTTGCCGACCGTAGAGTAAACCCCGATATCACCGCCCATAAGGCTGACCAGTTTTTTGCAGATGGATAGACCAAGGCCGGTGCCGCCGAATTTACGTGTGGTCGTGTTATCGGCCTGAACGAAAGCCTGAAAGAGTTTGTTACACACTTCCTCCGGCATGCCCATGCCCGTATCAACCACCTCGAACCGCAAGACGAGACCGTCCGGTGTCAGCGGTTTTACTTTTTGTGCCTTGGTGGTTACGCGCAGCGTGACCGAGCCCTCTTTGGTGAATTTGAGGGAATTGCTCATAAAGTTGATAATGATCTGCCGGAGGCGTTTTGGGTCACCGCGTACAACAAAGGGTACGCCTTGTTCGATGTCGTCCAGCAAGGCGACGTTACCATGGCGTTTAACCGAAAGTGCTTCGATGGTGCCGCGGCACAGCATGCGTACCGGTACTTCAAAGACGTCGAGCTCCATCTTATCGGCATCGAGTTTTGCCAAATCCAGAACGTCGTCCAGAATTTCAAGGAGACCGCTCGCCGAGGTTTTAGCGGTGTTGATCATCTCTTCGATGTTCGGTGCGATTTTTTCCTGTCCGATCAGTTCGAGGAAGCCAAAAACAGCCTGCATTGGCGTGCGTATCTCGTGGCTCATGGTTGCCAGAAGATTTGATTTCATCTGGGCTGCGGCCTCAGAAGCCCGGATGGCGTCACGCAGTTTTTCCTCGGAGAGTTTTTGGGTTGTCGTATCAACAAACCATAAGGCGTAGGATTGCGTGCCTTTATAGTTCAGAAGTTCGCCCTTTACCTTAAGCCAGCGGTCAATTTTTGTCTCCGGCATGTGGATGGCAATTTCCTGCTCGAAGGAGCGGGGGTGGTTAAAGAGCACCATTTCAAGTTCGGGCCCCAAAAAATCAACAACAGGTTGACGTTTGATAAGGCCGCGATAGCCGATCAACGGGCCGAAAGCCGGATTTGCGTAGGTAATCGTATAGTCTCGCCCATTGACGAGGCAAAAGCCGAAAGGGGCCGTGTCGATGACTGAAAGAAAATCCGTCTGCTGCCCTTCGAGCATGGCCTATTCCGTTTTTGCAATGGCGTTAAGAACTAGTTTCATTTTACATGATTTGTCCTGCGGCATCCAGCGGCATAAAACGCTGGACAGGGGGCATTATGGGTGATTTTATGCTGTCAAAAGAAGGAGTTATGTGATGGGTTATACTGTTGCTGTTGTAGGCGCTACCGGCGTTGTTGGCCATGAGATGCTGGCCACGCTTGAGTCCAGAAATTTTCCTTGCGACAAGGTTCATGCGCTTGCCTCCAAAAACTCCGTCGGGCGCGAGGTTTCGTTTGGCGATACAAAAACACTAAAGGTGCAGGCTCTGGACGATTTTGATTTTAAGGGCGTCGATATCGTTCTGTCTTCTGCCGGGGCTAAAATATCGGCTGATTTTGCACCGCGTGCAACAAAAGCTGGGGCGGTGGTTATCGATAACACGAGCCATTTCAGGATGGACCCGGATGTGCCTCTGGTTGTGCCTGAGGTTAACCCCGAGGCCATCGCCGACTATAAAAAAAGGGGCATCATAGCGAACCCTAATTGCTCGACTATTCAGATGGTCATGGCTCTTAAACCACTTCACGATATTGCCAGGGTCAAGCGCGTGGTGGTTGCTACCTATCAATCCGTTTCAGGTGCTGGAAAAGAAGCAATGGACGAGCTTTTTGAGCAGTCGCGCAAGTTTTTTGTTTCAGATGCCATGACGCATGAGGTCTTTTCAAAGCAGATTGCTTTTAACGTCATTCCCCAGATTGATATTTTCATGGATGACGGCATGACCAAAGAAGAATGGAAAATGATGGTCGAAACAAAAAAAATCATGGGTGGAGACATCAAGGTTTCCGCGACCTGCGTCCGTGTACCGACTTTTATCGGGCATGCCGAGGCCGTGAATGTCGAGTTTGACGGTGAGATGACCCCAAAGATCGCGCGCGCGGCTTGGAAAAAGTTCAAGGGGGTCAGCGTCATTGAGCGCGACAGCGAGATGGAATTCGTGACGCCTGCCGAAATTGCCGGTGAAGACGATGTGTTCATATCCCGTGTCCGTTCGGATCAGACGGTTGAAAACGGGCTTTCCTTCTGGTGCGTTTCCGACAATCTTCGCAAAGGGGCGGCCTTGAATGCCGTGCAGATTGCTGAAGTTTTAGCTAAAAAATATCTTTGATCGCATGCTGATTGTTCTGAAAGCCATTGTCTCTGGTGTTTTGATTGCTCTTGCGAGCGAGGCCGCTAAAAAATGGCCGTTATGGGGAGCGGTTATGGTATCGGTGCCGCTCACGTCGCTTTTGACGGCGATGTGGATCCATATTGAAACGGCTGATGTTGAAAAAAATGCCGCTTTTCTACGTAACGTTTTTTGGGCGCATCTCCCTACGCTTGTATTCTTTATCCTTTGCCCGGTCCTGTTGCGGTCAGGCATAAATTTCTGGGTCAGTGTTGCGCTTTCATTGCTGGCAACGGCTGTAGTTTTTTACGTTTATTCCATTTTTATCCGTCAATTTGGAATAAGGGTTTATGATTGAGTATTGCAGCGCAGCGCATAAAGGCCCGCAACTTCACCTATCAAAAACCACAGGTTTGCAATTTTTAAAGTGTTTAGAAAATTCAAAGAATCCTTGCGTCATACGCGTCATTTTGTCTAGTTTCGCCTCCAGACCACCTAGCGTAACCTGGATTTCACATGAGCGCTCTTTTCCCCTTCCCTGATGCGGTACTTTACCATTTGCGCGGTGGCCACCCGAGAGAGATTCTTCGGCAGATCTGTGATGGGCTTGAGCGTAGCAAGGGAGTTTCTGCCACGCTTTTAACAGATAGGTTGGTGGCAGCTGAGCAAGTTGGTGGCAGCGCGATTGGCGATGGTGTTGCCGTTGTAAGCTGCCGTGTACCCCTAAATGTTGCACCTGAGCGTCTATGTGCTTTTGCCAAGCTTGCGCGCCCAGTGGCTTTTAAAGGTGTTGAACAGCATCCATGCGATATTGTTTATGTACTGGTATCGCCGGAGGATGCCATTCAATCCCATTTACGTGATCTTTCCAGCGTTATTCGTGCCCTGCGCGACCAAGATTTTGTTGCCCGCCTCAGGAGCGAGACTTTGCCAGAGAGGCTCATGGGGCTTTTCTGGGCCCGTGACGCCGCACTCAGGAAAGCTGCCTGAGCAATATCTACTGAACTACAACAGGGAACAGGTTCATTTGCTGAATGGCCTGTAATGCGCTTGTTTCGCTCTGCTCTATTGCCAGTTGCTCGCCGTTTGCACTGTAGATGGCGTAGATGGTCTTGCCGTTGTCATCAACCTTGCGGACGTAGGCAATAACTGCGTTTCCAAAAGAGGCGAAGTCGGATGTGGCTGCAAGCTTGAGCGTGACGCTGGTGTTTTTGTTCATTTGCGGGCCTCGACGTCGATTACCTGATTATCCTTGTTCCCGGCCTTGTTGATACGGATTTTTTGTACCTGCGGCTCCGGAATCAGGCGCTTGATATCGATGTGAAGAAGGCCGTTATCGAGCGTGGCTCCCGTAATTTCGATGCCATCCGCCAGCACAAAACTACGCTGGAACTGTCTCGCCGCGATGCCACGGTGCAGGAAAACACGGTTACCGTCATCCTGCTGGCGGCCACGGATGTTGAGTTGGTTGTTTTCAATTTCAACATCCAATTCATCCATTGTGAATCCGGCAACAGCAAGCGAGATGCGTAAACCATTCTCGCCGATCTGTTCGATGTTGTAGGGGGGGTAGCCGTCACCTGATTTTTTGAGTCGTTCAAAAGAGCGCTCTATGTTTTCAAAACCAAGAAAGAGGGGGCTATCGAGAAGTGTCAGACGGGTCATTTTTTGTCCTTTTCTAAAAGCGACATGTTTTGCGGCCCTAAAAGGCGCCGCTTGCAACACTATATAGTATTCAGGATAAAATAATCTATGCCGTTTTCGCTACTTTTTCTTTGGCGAAAACGCGGCCGCAGTAACCGCATGAAACCGACTGTTTGCCATCAAAACTGTAAAAAACCAAAGGGTGACCGAGAGGGCCTGAACCCCCGTCACAGCAAACTTCATCGGTTTCTGGGGGGGTAGGGATGGTTTCAGGAGGCATAACAGAGTTTCCCATAGCAAAATCAAAGCCTTGTTTACGGTTTGGTTACCTTTGTTGAGGTATAACAATGACTATAAACACATTTCTTATCAAGGCCCATGACGTCTCCCGCCCATAAACCCATAAAAGCGCCTGTGTTTGTAGATAATGCCGTCGCCGCCGCGCGCCCCGAGCAGTATATCGAGCTGGTGATCGACGCTCGTAAGGTTTTGGGCGACTGGAAAGCCTCGCTACTGGCGCATGAACTTCTTGATTCAAATGGATTTATTAAAGGGGATGAAGATCTGTCTGAATCCCGCCTTGAAAAACGTGAGGTCATACGTACGCGGCTTGCCGCTGGCCAGGCGCTGGAGAAACCTATTCTGGGTATCGGGATTTTCGACAATGTCGAGATTGGATCCGGTTCCGATGTGCTGGCAACCTTGGTTATTGAAGGTATCTGCGAATTGCCGGTGCATGTCAGAAAATCGCAGTCACGGGAATTCGATTCTTTCAAAGTCTGATTGAATTTGGTGCCTTCATGCGGTTTACTGATCCGCATGCCAGTCCTTAAACTCACAAACTCTCTCGGTCGTCATAAACAGGTTTTCGAGCCACTAAACCCGCAAAATGTGGGTATCTATGTATGCGGGCCTACTGTTTATAATTATGCCCATATCGGGAATGCGAGGCCGGCCGTTGTTTTTGATGTGTTGCGCCGCGTGCTTTTGCATCTTTATCCGAAGGTCACCTTTGTTGCCAACATCACGGATGTTGATGATAAAATCATGGATGCTGCCCGCGAGACTGGGCAGCCGATCGATGCGATTACCAAAAAATTTACGGATATCTACAATGCCGACATGGCGGCACTGGGGGTCATGCCGCCCACACACCAGCCACGCGCTACCGATACGATCCCCGAGATGATCGACCTTATTGAAAAGTTAGTTGCGCGCGGCCATGCCTATGAAGCTGAGGGTAATGTGCTTTTTCATGTTCCATCCTTTGAAGGGTATGGAAAGCTCTCGGGCCGTAACCGTGACGAGCAAATTGCAGGCGCCCGTGTAGATGTGGCGCCTTACAAAAAAGATCCTGCCGACTTTGTGTTGTGGAAGCCCAGTACGCCCGAACAACCGGGTTGGGATAGCCCATGGGGGCGCGGCAGGCCCGGATGGCATATCGAATGCTCTGCCATGTCTGAGAAGTATCTGGGGCCAGATTTCGATATCCATGGCGGCGGGTTGGACCTTACATTCCCGCATCATGAAAATGAAATTGCCCAGAGCATGTGTGCGCACGGCAATACGGGTTTTGCCCGCGTGTGGTTGCATAACGGATTTGTGACGGTTGAGGGCGAGAAGATGTCGAAATCCATCGGCAATGTGCTGCTGGTGAATGACATGCTGAAAGATGCACCGGGTGAAGCCATCCGATTTGCGCTTCTTTCGTCGCATTACAGGCAGCCTTTCGATTGGACCAAACGCGGCATTGATGATGCCGTTAAGACCCTTACACGATTTTATGAGGTTATTGGCGCTTCCGATTCTGCAGGAGGCGTGCCTGACCCTGGGTTTATCGAGGCTATGTGTGATGATCTCAATACACCGAAAGCCATAGCTGAAATGCACGCGATGGCCAAGGCAGGCAGAGGGGCCGACCTTAAGGCTTCCGGTGCGTTGCTCGGGTTTTTGCAGCAGGACCCAAGCCAGTGGCAAGCCGGTTTATCAAAAGCCGGGGGGATTGATGCCGCTGTGGTTGAGCAATTGATAGCCGAGAGAAATGCCGCAAGAGCTTCCAAAAACTGGGCTGAGTCTGATCGTATTCGGGATCTGCTTACGGGGATGGGGGTAACCATCAAGGATACGCCGCAGGGGACCGAGTGGCGCGTTTAGGTTAGTTTACTCGCAGTCCCGTCAGGTGCCATGCCATGAAACCATCCCGTTTGAAAAGCATCGTGGGCTCGCCATCGCCGTTGAACACCACGAACTTGTCGGTGCCTTGCCATGCGCTGCGGCTTAATATTTCGCCTGCCTGCGTGCTGAGGCCAATCCGGTCACGGCGCGATTTATCTTTAAAGACTGTAACCATGGTCTCGGGCGATACGATCTGACCTAAAAAACTTCCAACAAGCGTGGCTGCAATTGTAGCCCCCAAAGATTTTTCATCAGGGCCAGTATTGATGCCGAGTTCTTTTGCAAAGTCGTTGTTGAGCGATTTTTTTACGGCATCAAAGTCAACGGCAGCATCAACGGCTGCTACATTTTCGTTTTCGAGGGCCTGAGAGAGATCTGCTACGGATTTGTATGGTGCGTAAACAAAACCGGCTCCGGACAAGAGGGCCGCTACGATGAGGGTGTTCAAAATTTTTCCAAACATAGCATCAGATTAGGGCAGGGTGCCCCTTATTGCAACCACCCGGTTTGATTTGCCTTTTTTCCGAAATGCTGTAGTTGAGCCCTTTGTTTCCCATGCGGGCATTTGGGCAAAAACTTTGCGGCCTTCTATGGAGGCCCATTTGTAGCGATTCCAAGGTATCTGGATCATTTGTGGTGTGTAGTTTGTTTCTTCCATGCGGCGGAAGTGGTTACGCAATACATCGGCTACCAGATAACCGCGATCCGTGCGCATAACCATGACGGCGTGACCTCCACCCTTTTCGTCTTTAACGACACCCATCAGGAGCTCATACTCTTTCCAGTTGTATTGTGATGTCATGATGCGTTTGAATTCGAGTGCGAAGTCCTCGCAGTCCCCCTCCATGCCATGCGTCCATTTATCGGATATGCCGTGTTTCTTGATATCTGTCGTCTGTACAAAATTGCGATGCAAATCGTTCAGGGCATAGTGCATATTGGCCCAGTCCTCCAATGTCAGAGTACGCGGCCTGTGTTGAGGCTGATATTGCTTGTCGAGTGCGCACCGAAACCTATCTTCCGGTTGCGCACACATTTTGTAGTAGGCAGGTAAGCCTTCAACATGTTTGGTAAACTTTACTTCATCGATCACCTGACCGGGCATGGGGGGGAGTGTACGGACGGCGTTTTCAATCGCGAGGGCAATCAAAGACTGTTCAGTCAAGTGCTCGGCTTTTGCTGTATTGCCAAAAGCAAGGCCCGCCGCAATACAGATTGCGACGGGCATGGCTGCTTTACGGGTGCGCGTGCGTGGTTTCATGCGCTGTTAAGTTATGTAAAATTTTAACCCTTGTCAATATTGCTTGAAACTCAGGCAGCTTTCGTTTTCTTTGGCCTGCCTGCGTCCGCAAGGGAAGGGTCAATCCAGCCGATGTTGCCATCGGGGCGGCGATAGACAATGTTAAGCGTGTCTGTCTTTGGATTTTTGAAGAGCATGAAATTCTGGTCTGCCAGATCCATGCGCATCACGGCTTCAGAGACGCTCATCGCCTGAATGTTGGTTGTTAGCTCAGCAACGATAATGGGCTCGGCATGAGCTGGTTCTGCTTCGCTTGCCTCGCTTTCAATATCTACGCCTTGCGTTTGCAAAATGTAATCGCGTGCGAGTATGAATGAGGCTTCAGGCGATTTTTCAAGCCGCTCATGGTGATCACGCAGCCTGTTTTTATATTTGCGAAGCTGTTTTGAGACCCTTTCAGCGGACTCGTCAAAGGCTACGTAAGGATCCGTGCTTTCTGCGGTGGCCTGTACTTTAACATCCTGCCCCACATGAAAAATTGTATGGACACGAAAGAGATGGTGCCCCTCGCGACCGAAGGTGACTGATGCGTCGGTTACACGGTTAAAAAATTTTGATTTGATGACCTCGAGTTTTTCCTCGACGTGTTTGCGCAGGCTTTCGCCCACATCCACATGTTGGCCTTTGACGGACACTTGCATGGATATGCTCCTTACGTTTTATGTTTTAACGGAACAGCTTCAATTTAGCCCATCCTGTAAAAAGGTAAAGGAGGGGCTTTTGACTATTTCTGATCTGCCTATCATTCCAGTTTGAAAGGACAAGGTTAATGAAAGATTAACCGAGCGCGGCCGCGTTTCTCTTTTTACGGCGGCGGTCCGCTGATGACCCCATGCCTGCCGCTTCCCGGTATTTTGCAACGGTGCGGCGTGCTATGTCTATACCCTCTTTTTTGAGGCGTTCGGCGATTTCATCATCGGAAAGTATGTTATCGAGGGTTTCGGTATCGATCATTCCCTTGATCTTGGCTTTTATGGCCTCTGCTGCGAGCTCCGTGCCGCCGGAGGCGCCGACACCGGAGTCAAAAAAGTATTTGAGCTCAAAGAGGCCGCGCGGTGTACCAATAAATTTGTTCATGGTTACACGGCTTACCGTGCTTTCGTGGACACCGACCACCTCGGCAATATCACGCAAGGTAAGAGGCTTTAAAAATTCAACACCGAAGAGGAAAAAACCGTCCTGGCGTTCGACGATTTCTGAGGCGACCTTGAGAATGGTCTGGGCGCGCTGGTCAAGCGCCTTGACCAGCCAGTTGGCTGAGGCCAGCCGGTCATTGAGGTACTGGGCATCCTTTTTTTCTACATGCGCGTTGAGGACGATATTTGCGTATTCCTGATTTACAAGAACGCGCGGGAGTGTCTCGTTGTTGAGTTCCACCTTCCAGCCGCCACCTACATGTTTTGGCAGCTGTCGCATTAAGACATCCGGCAATGCGGTCTGTGCTATCGAGTGGTCAAAATTAGCGGCAGGCTTGGGATTGAGTTCACGGATTTCGCGGATCATGTCCATAACGTCTTCAACGTCCACGCCGCAGATGCGCGCCAGACCCTTTAAATCGCCATCGGCCACTTTTTGGAGGTTATCGAGGCACTTTTGCATCGCGGGGTCGAGACGGTCGCGCTCGGCCAGTTGCAGAGCCAGGCATTCCGATAGGTCGGAGGCGAAGACACCGGCCGGGTCAAACGCTTTCATGCGTGCCAGCAGTTTGTCTATGCGGTCTTTAGGGCAGGCCAGTTGCTGGGCCAAAAACTCCGTACCTTCGCGCAAGTAACCCGCTTCATCCAGACGGTCTATCAGAAGGGCGCCGATCATGCGGTCAGCGGGATCATCGCTCATGATGGTCAGTTGTTCCTGCAAGTGGGCGCGAAGCGTTTTGCCTTCTGTCAGACGATCTTCAAAACCCTGCGCATCATCATCAAAACTGGTTGTGCCGCCTTTGCCTGTTTTTGCCCAATCCGATCCTGTATCGAAGCTGTCATCCTTGAAATTGGATTCCATTTCATCTGAGTCGTCATTGGACTCCGGCGCGCTTTCGGATTCGGACTCACTTTCAGTTTCGCCTTTTTCCAGAAACGGATTTTCTGAAAGTTCGTTTTCAAGGTATCCGGCAAGCTCAACATTGTTTAGCTGGAGCAGTGATATGGCTTCCCGCAGTTGCGGGGTCATAATCAGCTGTTGCTGGTTTTTGAGCTCGAGCGATAGTTTAGGTTTGAAATCGGACATGGGCAAAGTTTATCACCCGGGAGAGGCTTTGTCAGAGCGAAAACTTTTCACCAAGATAAACGCGTTTTACGTCGTCGTTTGCTACGATCTCGCGAGGTGTGCCTTCTGTCAAAACCTGGCCGTCGTGCAGGATGTAGGCGCGGTCTACGATATCGAGCGCTTCGCGTACGTTGTGATCGGTAATCAGAACGCCGATCCCGCGTGTTTTGAGATAGGCGATAAGCTGGCGGATATCTCCAACGGCTATCGGGTCGATACCGGCCAGTGGTTCATCCAGCAGCATGAATTTGGGGCGGCAAGCCAGAGCCCTTGCAATTTCAAGCCTGCGGCGTTCGCCCCCAGAAAGGGCGACGGACGGTGTGCGGCGCAAATGGGCAATTGAAAACTCGGAAAGAAGTTCTTCCAGAAAACGGATCTGGTCTTTTTCAGAGAGGTTGCTGCCTTGAAGAACGGCGCGGATGTTATCTTCGACATTAAGGCCCCTGAAGATCGAGGCTTCCTGAGG
Source organism: Pseudomonadota bacterium (assembly GCA_009926935.1). Classification (GTDB taxonomy): domain Bacteria; phylum Pseudomonadota; class Alphaproteobacteria; order Micavibrionales; family UBA1664; genus UBA6145. The sequence goes on from RFNZ01000005.1 coordinate 46,032, forward strand.
AAGATAGCCGACGCCAAGCCGCGCGCGGCGATACATGGGCATACGCGTAATATCTTGCCCATCCAGAAGAATACTGCCGGAATCACCATGAATAAGGCCCGTCATGATATAGAAAAGGGTGGTCTTGCCCGCCCCGTTGGGCCCAAGAAGCGCTACCGATTCACCGCGCTGTACACGCACCGATACATCCCGCAATACAGGGCGCTGCTTGTAAGATTTTGCTATATGCATAGCAGAAAGCCCCGGTTCTACGGGGCGAAGGCGCGATTTTGATTTTTGGGAAGCGGCCATGCAGGTCGGGGTTGAGGTTTCGTACTTCCTATAATTTTATTACCTTGTTTTACAGGAAGGCCCCTGTGTACGTCAAATTTCATTGATTTTATTGAATTATTCCGGGAAAAAGACGCCCCGTACGCGTCCGTCCGTTCCATTTTCTGTGGTTGGAGCTGAGGTTCCAAACATTCTGGATATGTTGGTGTTGAGGTCTACCTCGCCGCGGGAACCGGTGATGTAACTCGGGCCCTTTTGAATGCGCACGTTACCGGTGATCGTTGCTATGTTTGTGATGGCGTTATACGTGCCTTGCTCTCCATAGAGCACCTCTTTTGGTGTGGTAATGACAACATTGCCGATAGCCTCAAGCTCGGAGAGTTTGGAGCCGCCTGTTTTGCCATCCTCGATGAAACGCCCGATAAGGCGGTCTGATGTGATCACATCATCTCCCCGAATGGCTTTGGCCTGCCCATAGGCATTCATTTCTTTTGATGTGGCGAGATAGGTAATTTTATCGCGCGCTGTTACAACATCCGTAGGTGTCTCGAGTTTTAGGTTACCGCCCGTAAGTTCTGAGTAGCCGGTTTTAATGTCGTAAAAACCTTTTTGACCCGTGGCTTTTGACCCGCCCGATATGACCAGAACATTTCCCTGCGCATCGATACGGCTGATATCAATACCGCCATCCTTCTCGCCCTCCGTGTAGGTGGCTGTCAGCGTATCTCCATGAAGTTCTGACGGGCCTTGTTTTGCGACCGCATTCTTGCGTGCGATATATAGTTTTTCAGTGCGGTGCCATTCAAGGGATTCGTCAGCGGTAATTTCCAGCGGTTCTTTTTGCTGGGCAAAAGCGGGCCATGACAGAGTAACAAGGCAGACTAAAAGAAGGAGTCTCATGGCGTGCTACCTTTCGGATCAATCGAATTTTTTGGAGTAAGAACCAGTTTTGCCGGCCCTTTGAAAATCGTTAAAGCGCCGCTGTTTTTCATGGTCATTGCCATGGCTTCCAGATGTCCTTGCGGGCCGCTTATTGTGACGGGCACATCGGTACTTGCATCATTGGTCATGAGGTTGACGGTCATGACCGAGGTTTTCATGACCGTGCCGTCAGTGCGGGTTAGGACGACATCTTGATTGAGAGTGAGTATTTGTTCTTTTTGCTCGTATACGCCTGTTTTGGCATCTGCGGTCATATCTATCGTTTCACTGATTTTAAGTGTGCCACTTGGTGTTTTGAGGTTGACGTTGTCAGGGTTTTTGCTGTCTTGCACGGCTTCTACGGCCCGTATGTTGAATGGGCGGCCTTTGGCATCGACACTTGAGAATTTTGCGTTCGCCAGCCGGTTTTCGGTAGCGGCTTTTTCAAGAGTCGCGCGGTCTACTTTTGTCGGGGCAAAGCGTTTTTCCGATATTTCCATTTCAATCTTTGGCCAGACAAGGAGGGCCGCAAGTATCCCCAGAGCTGCCACAGGCAAAATCCAGCGCAGCTTTCTGATGACTGCGGTATAAGCACGGTCCGCCAATGAAATGCGGACTGTCTGCCTGCGGTCACGCAAGGCTTCGAGGCGTGGTTTATCCTTAGTCATGGGTGGATTTTAAGCGTTTTTTCAGATGACGCCAGCCTGCATGCACGCCTGAAGGCGTATAAGGCCGCAAAGCTTGCCGTTTTCGGTGACCAGAAGGCTTGTGATAGGCGTTTTAAAACCCTTGAGCATCATATCGACAGCTTCTGCTGCAAGCGCGTCAGGCGTGATGGATTTGGGGCCGGCGGTCATGATATCCCCTGCCTTTTTGGACAAGAGGTTTTGTGACATGTGACGTTTTAGATCGCCGTCGGTAATTATGCCTACAACACCGCCTTTACTATCTTCAATGATGAGGCAGCCCAGGTTTTTTTCGGTCATCACAAGGAGAGCTTTGTCCATCAGGGTTTCGGGTTTCACCAGCGGCAGTGCGTCTAGCTTATCCATGAGGTCGGACACACGGCGCAGGCGCTGGCCTAGTTTGCCACCCGGATGAAAGACTCTGTATTGCTCGGCCGTCAGGCCCTTGCGATGCAGGAGGGCAATAGCAAGCGCATCGCCCAAAGCCATTGTTGTTGTGGTCGAAGTTGTGGGAGCAAGGCCGTTTGGGCATGCCTCCGGCGCATCCGGAATTTGTAAAACAAAATCCGCGTGTTGGGCCAGTGTGGAGCCCGGTTTTGATGTCATGGCAACAAGCGGAATGCCGAAGCGGCGTGTATAAGCGATGATGTCTGATAACTCAGGCGCTTCGCCCGAGTTTGACATCGCGATCACGGCGTCGTTATCCGTGATCATACCGAGATCGCCGTGGCTTGCCTCGCTCGGGTGTACAAACTGGGCCGGTGTGCCTGTTGATGCAAGTGTTGCCGCTACCTTGCGGGCAATGTGCCCGCTTTTCCCCATACCTGTAACAATAATTCTGCCGCCATTACGATTTACTTTTTCAAGCGCGTCCACAGCATGCGTAAAACGTGTATCAAGATTTTTGGCGAGCGCAGTCAGGCCGTCACGTTCCAATTCGATGGCTTCGCGGGCTACGGTTATGGCGTCTTTCTTCATGGATTAATGCTCGAATATATCCGGATCTTCCCATCCGAGGAGATCGAGTTCGGCGCGGGCGGGCAAGAAGTCGAAACATGCCTGCGCCAGATCCGTGCGGCCCTCACGCTCGAGAAGGGCGGCCAGTTTTTCCTGAAGCTGGTGCAGATATAGCACGTCATTGGCGGCGTAACTCTGCTGTTCTTCCGATAGCGACGCTTGCCCCCAGTCCGAAGTCTGCTGCTGCTTGTTGAGTTCGATGCCCAGAAGTTCTTTGCAGAGATCTTTAAGGCCGTTGCGCTCGGTGTATGTGCGGGTCATTTTGGCAGCAATCTTGGTGCAGTAGACAGGGGCGCAGCGCGTGCCCAAGTATTTTTCGATTACGGCCAGATCAAAGCGCGCGAAATGGAAAATCTTGAGAATTTTCTTGTTTTTAAGCAAGGCTTTCAGGTTTTTGGCCTTGTTGTATCCATCGGCCTCGAGCTTAACCAAGTGCGCGTCACCGTTACCGGAGGATAGCTGCACGAGACAGAGGCGATCACGGTGAGGATTGAGGCCCAGGGTTTCCGTATCTACGGCCACAGAGGTACCGAGGTCGAGTCCGTCAGGCAGATCGCTATGGTGAAGATAAACGGCCATTGTGTTCCTTTGGCGAGGGGCCCTAGAGTTTATGGCGAATGGTGCCCAAAAGAGGACTCGAACCTCCACGTCGTTAAACACACGTACCTGAAACGTGCGCGTCTACCAATTCCGCCATTTGGGCAGCGAAAAGCCTTGTTTCCTTAACCTGCATTGTCAGCCCTGTCAATTGGCTGTTAGAATGGCGCCTGATCCCCGCCCGGGGCCCTTTTTATGCATAGGCCTGCCCATGAAAGTTATTGTTATAGACCGTGACCGCGATGCTTGCGAGCAACTTGAGGGAATCCTTAAGGAAATGGATGCAGAGGTGGTTTTTGAGCCCACCAAAAACACGGCGATGGAGAGCATCAAAAAATCGCCTTATGACGTCATACTTTTTGATCCGGCGCCGCAAAACGAGATTCGTTCATTCATTATGGGGGTGCGTCGGTCGACCAATTCATTCCCGCCTATAGTGGTTATGACCCACTCCCTTGAGCTTAAAGATGTCACGGCCGCTGGTGCCAACGAAATCATAAAGAAGCCTATCGATAAGGCAGAAGTTACCAAGAAAACTCGCAATGCTGCGCGCATTAGCACGGTTTCCCGCGTGATGGCGGATGAGACCGAGGATTTTCCGAGCAAGGAAGGTCTTATTGCCAAATCAGCCTTTAACCAGCTTTTTATTACCTGCCTTGACCGTGCAGACAGGCATGGTGAGCGGTCTTATCTCATTTTTGTTGCTGTCGATAATCTTGATGAGATCGCCCGTATTGACGGCGCGGAGCAGGCTGACAAAGTAGCCAATAACCTCAGAAAAACCATTAGCCGTACGCGCCGTACGTCTGATATTGCCGGCCACATAAAAAAGGCTGAGTTTTGCCTTCTGCTTTTAAGACCCACGCGTGAAGATGAACCTTTTCTGGCAGCGAACCGTTTTGCCGAGACGCTTAAGGAAAACATTGATCTAATTGCGACTTCGCCAACAAAAGCCGTTGTTAAAGTGTGGCTTCTTGCCATTCCGTCCGGTGAAATTCCGGTCGAGCACGTGGTCAAAGCCGGTGAGTGAGTTTAAAAGCGACGAGAGCGCTGCCGCTCGTGCGCGCCTTCTTGAATTTGCCAAAAAATTCGGTGCTCAGGAGGCAGATGTTATAGCCATGCATGGCCAGAGCCTGGATGTGTCTGTGCGCGATGGAGCTATAGAAGATGCAAGCAGGTCAGAGGATTTTGGTATTGGGCTTAGGGTTTTTAAAGGCCTGAGGCACGCGTACGGCTCTACCGCAGACGCCAGCAACGAGGGCCTTATAAAGCTGGCTGAACAGGTTTGCGCTATGGCTGATGTCGTACCGACGGATGCCTATACGCGACTGGCCAGAGTTGGAGAATTTGCCCAAAACTATCCCGATCTCGATCTTGCAGATCAGGATATGGCTTTTAGCGTGAAGGATCTTGCGGCGTTTGCCATACGTGCTGAAGCCGAGGCACTTCAACAAAAAGGCATAACCAAAAGCGATTCCGCCAGTGCCGGTCAGAATTTGCACGGCGTGGGTTATTCAACCAGTAGCGGTTTTTCAGGTGCCTATTGGTATAGCAGCAATCATATTTCACTGGGTGTGATTGGTGGGCGCGGCGACTCCATGGAGACAGATCATGCCTCTAGTAGCGCCACACATCTTACTGATATCGAGTCGCCTGAGGTTGTAGGAAGGCGGGCAGCCGAACGTACACTTGCAAGGCTAAACCCACGTACAGGGAAAACTGGTGGTTTTCCGGTCATTTTTGACCGCCGCGTGTCGTCAAGCTTATTACGTACGCTTTCGCGTGCGATTTCCGGCCCGCGTATTGCCAAGGGAACCAGTTTTTTGTGTGGTAAAATTGGTCAGGTAATTTTTTCTCCAGATATTCGGATTATCGATGATCCTCTCAAGATACGGGGGCATCGTTCCGGCCCATTTGATGGCGAGGGTTTACCTGTTTTTAGAAGAGTGATGGTGGATGGCGGGCAGCTTCAGTCATATTTTTTGGATATCCGTTCAGCCGCAAGGCTAGGTATGCAGCCTACTGGCCACGCAACACGGGGGCTTTCGGCACCGCCTTCGCCTGCGCCGTCAAATCTTTGGATTGAACCGGGCGCTTATTCGCGCGCGCAGATGATCAAGAATATCGGCGAAGGGTTTCTGGTGACTGATCTTATGGGGGCAAGCATATCGCTTGAAACCGGTGATTATAGCAGAGGTGCATCCGGATTCTGGATTGAGGCAGGAGAAATTGCCTACCCCGTATCCGAAATGACGATTGCAGGAAATCTCGCTGAAATGTTTTTACATTTAAGCCCGGCGTCTGACCTCGAATTCCGCGATGGTGTTGATGCTCCTTCTCTATTGATCGAAGGAATGACGACAGCCTCCAGATAGACTTTCTAATGTCATCGAATAGCGTTAGACTGTGGATAAGTTTGTCTGGTTATAGAAAAACATCCCATGCTTTCTGCTCTTCGCGCTTCTGCACATTTTATGATTATGGTGCTGCTGGCTTTGCTGGTTGCGGGCTGTGTTACATCCGATTCAAATAAAAATAGCCTTGAAGCGGCTGGCCAGTTTGTTTCCGCCATTAATGCTTCGCCTGTTTTGGCTCCAGGCGATGTCGTTATTCTTAAAGTTGAAGGCGAGGGTGATTTAAGCGGTGAGTACACTATCAAGCCGGACGGGTTGCTTACCTTGCCGCTCGTGCAGGATGTGCCGGTTGTCGGGCTTACGGTCGAAAGCGCCTCGAAGGTCATCAAGGCCGCGTATCAGAAAGGTTTTTTGGTTGATCCGGTTGTTCATGTTCAGAAAAAAATGCCGCCGGCTGTTTTTGTCATGGGCGCGGTTAATGCCGCCGGGAGCTATCCGTATTCCCCCTCTTCAACGGTCATGAAATCGGCCGCTATGGCTGGCGGCTTTAGAGCGAACGCTGATTTGGTGCGTTTTGATGTTGTGCGCGCAGGGCAGTTGATCCATGCCGATGCTTCAACTGAAGTCATCGCAGGCGATGTCATCATGGTTAGAATGAGGGCGCTTCCATGAACACCCATGAAACCAGACAAAATGGCTCTATTTTGCGTACGCGTACACGTGTAACGGGCCATGATTTTCTAACTGTCTGCCGATTTATTGAAAGGCGCAAGTGGTTACCTTGCCTTGGTTTTGTGGTGGGTTCTCTTGTGGCGATGGCGATTTTGGCTCTTAGTCCGCCGCTTTATAGTGCTTCGTCACGTATCATGATTGATACCCATCAGAGCACGGATGCGACCGTGGTATCTGAAATGCAGATCATACGGTCTACACCCGTTCTTTCTAAGGTTGCCGGTACGCTCGGGCTTTATAAGGACCCCAGATTTGTGCGAGAGGGTCTTTTTGAAAGTATCATGACTTCCTCAAATGCAGAGAATGCATTGCGCGCGCGCGTTCTATTCAGGCTTGATCGTATGCTGCATGTCCAGCGGATTGATGGCACCTCTATCATCGAGCTTACGGTTCGCCATCCGAATCCCGAGAGGGCCGCGCAAATAGCGAATGTCGTGTTGTCTGCCTACCGTGAGCGGAAGATGGACGAGCGTTTTGAGCAGTCGCGCCAGATAGGCGAGTGGATGAACCGGCAGATTGACGCCTTAAAAATGGAGACTCAGAGCGCCAAAAAAAGGCTCGAAGATTTTAGAATCAAGCAGGAAGCGAACATAGGCAGGCTTAGCGACGCAGGCCACGGCTCTATGGAAGCTCTGCAAAAAGAAATTCTTGTGACACAGGATAAAATCAAAGCGCTGGAAGCACGGCTAAAAAGCAGGAAGAGCGACACCGCCGTGCCCAGCGCTTCACTGAAAGCCGATGAGTCCAGACTTGTGAATACACTAGATGGCTTATTGCAGCGTTACGGCGAAAAGCACCCTAAAGTTTTAGAAGCCCGCCGCGATATTGCGAATGTACGTGCGCGTATGTCACGTAAGACTGTAAGTACATCTCAATTGATTGAAGCCGAGATAGCAAAAGCAAACAGGCAGGTTGATGCTCTTCAGTCGGAACTTGAGGCCATTAGCAAAAACATGGGTGAGGGCAGCCGTTTTGATATGCAGTTGCAGGCACTTGAGGCTGAAGTGCGCTCTAATGAACGGCTCCAAGAAAACCTGCTTTTGAAATATCAGGATATGGTTACGCAGTCAGAGTTTCAGGAAGAAATCGTGCGAGTTGTCAGCATGGCGACAATTCCATCCAAGCCAGACATGCAGGAACGTGTACGTTTTACGCTTATTTTTGGTTTTGCAGGTTTTCTGATTGCGTTTTCTTCTGTTGTCATACGTGCGCTCTGGAACACTGGTTTTACAAGCGTAGATCAGCTTGAAAGTCTTGCGGGATACCCTGTATTTGCAGCTGTGCCTAATGCCGCCATGAAGGGCGTCGCTATCCATCATACCATCATTGAGAAACCGGCTGCCATTATGGCGGAGGCACTTAGATCTTTGCGTGTGGCCTTGCGTCTGCGCAGCTCGGAGTTACGCGGTCCGCGTGTTGTTGCCTTTACATCGACTTTGCCTGATGAGGGTAAGACATCCCTTGCTGTCATGTTGGCCATGATTGCGGCCAAATCTGGCGAAAGGGTTGTGGTGGTTGATTGTGATCTACGGCGCCCCAGCCTTCATAAAGCTTTTGGAATCGGAAATGCGAGAGGCCTTCAGGACTATCTTTCCAACAATGCTGGTCTGGATGACGCCATATACAGGCGTGATCCCTCAGGCGTACATGTTGTTACGGCAAAATCTGTTCCTACATATTCGCTTACACTTCTCACTTCTGGGCGTATGGAGCAGATGGTTGAAGCTTTGCGTGAGCAGTATGACCTCGTTATTTTGGACGCGCCATCATCCCTTGCATTTGCCGATGCCAGGGTTTTGGCCAGGATGGTCGATCAGGTTCTGTACGTTGTTTCCTGGGGGCGTACACGTAGGCAGGGTGTGCTAAACAGCCTTAAGGCATACGCGGACATGGGGTATGAGGACCTTGCTCTTGTTCTCAATAAAGTGGATCTGCGTGAGTACTTGCGTGAGAGCGCGTCAGCAGTAATTTACCAGTACGGTTATGAGGATGAGGGCGATCGTTTGAGCGCTACTTCTTGACAAACTGTCCCTAACGCTGCAATATAGGAACAATTTCCTAGACGTATTGTGCCCGCCGCAAGGCGGGTTTTTTTTATTTTTAACAAGGAGTTTTTCATGACCAGCATGCCTCTTGATAATGACAAGAACCTTATACCAGCGCTGCGTTTGCGTGCAGGCGGGGCCCATACCATCGCGGCTACTGCGACCAGCGCCCGTAACACTACAGCCTTTAATGCCGCGACACGGGTTGTTTCCGTGTACGCGAGCGGCCCTGTCTATTTACGCTTTGGCGATTCAACGGTTACGGCGAGTACGAGTGACCATTTTTTCCCGTCAGGGCTTTATTACGATTTTGCGATTGGAGGCGGTAAAGTCGGGCAGTCTACAAACCTTGCAGTTTTGAGGGCCGACACGGACTGCACCGTCTATATTTCAGAAAAGCAGTAAGTCTAACGATTGACGGATGTCCGAGCCCTTAGGGCGGTGGTAAGCGTGCTATCATCCAGATAGTCAAGCTCACCACCAACGGGCATGCCGTGGGCTAGCTTTGAGATGCGAACATTTATGGGGCCGAGCCTGTCTGTCAGGTAATGAGCGGTTGTCTGGCCGTCAACTGTTGCTGCAAGTGCTAAAACAAGCTCTTCCGTGCCTTCTTCATGAATGCGCGCTACAAGTTGGTTAATACGTAGGTCGTCGGGTTTTATGCCGTCTATTGCAGAGAGCACGCCACCCAAGACATGGTACATGCCATCAAAAGCGCGGGTACGCTCGATTGCCCAGATATCCGCAATGCCCTCGACGACACAAAGAAGTTTGCGGTTGCGGCGGGTGTCGCCACAAATGCCACAAGGGTCGTGAGAATCGAGGTTTCCGCAGCGCGTGCAGGTTTTGATGGCGGTATATGTTTTTTCAAGCTGCATCATGAGGGGCTTCATGGCTTTTTCGCGATCCTCGAGAAGGGAAAGCGCAAGTCTTCTGGCTGATCTTGGGCCCACGCCGGGCAATCGGGCCAGTATGCGTATGAGGTCGTTTATCTCAGGACTATTCATGCGGACTCTTTCGACCAATCGTCGCTAAAAATATTGGATGCCTTTATGCCACGGGTTAAAAGCACATCGCGGACCGACGATACCATTGGCCCTGGCCCGCATAAATAGGCTACATGCTGGTTTAGTGATGTGTTTTCGGTAGCGAGGGCTTGGGGTGGAGTGACATCTCCTATTGCTTCCGTCAGTGTAAATTCACCTGAGGAAAGAAGTGCGTCGAGTTCAGGCCGGCAATAGACATCGCTTTGGGTACGTGCACCGAAAACCAGCTTTACGCCTTCCTCCGTCAAGCCTTGTCTTAGTATTTCCTGAGCCATAGCCAGCATAGGCGCTATGCCCGTACCGCCAGCCACCATGAGTACGGGGCGGTTTTGAGCGTGTGCGATGTCCATGTCACCGAACGGGCCTTCAAGAGTTAATCTGGTCCCTGTTTTTGCTGTACCTAGCGCTGCCGAAAGGCCGCCCCCCGTGTTGCGGATATGGAAGGTGATACGGCCGTCTTTTTCTGGGCGGGAAGCCATGGAAAAAGACCGGGGTTCGAAACCTTCCATGCCAAGGCGGGCATATTGACCTGCTTTAAACAAGAACGGTGTTACGGGCATCAGGGTCAGAATACGGACTGTTTCCGTACGATCTTCAATAGCTGTGATAACGGCTTGGATAGGGGTTGCCATTTATTCGTTCAGGCGGCCACGGCGCCCTTCAGGATCTTTGTAGACAAAGAGTTTTGAGGAGAGGGGGACGCCGGTTTTGAGGTTGGCGAGTGTGATCTCGGTGGCTAAACCCTGTCCATCCAGAATACGCCAGGATTTGAGCTGAAATGGCTCTTCGGTAAAACGTAGGTCAACCTGACCTGCAGAAGGATCAGCCGATTGCGCCACTGTTATATGGACGAGGCCATTACGCGTGCGCGTATTTATGACCTTGAGGTCACCCTCAAGTCGTGTGTCCGGTCTTAAAAGAAAGTCTGCAAGCGTTGAGCCAATTGGCGCGCTCGACATCTGCTTTTGCGTGGCGTCATAGAAATGAAGAAATGTACCGTCCGCAACTATGAAATCTTTAGTAGGCGGATCGTACTCAAAACGTAAGCGGCCCGGGCGACTGATGTAGAAATTACCTGTCAGGCGCGTGCCGTCGTAACCGCTCTGCTCAAAACGGGCCTGACCAGTTTTGAGGTTTTTAAGCCATTCCTCGGCCTTTATGACCCGGGCGTCTTTGGCAACAGCCACGGCAGGCAGAAGGCAAACAAGCAAGAGTAAAGATGCGATCAGTTTTTTCATGATTTAAGGAGTAACGGACATTTCGGGCGAAGTGAAGGCTTTTTGGCGACTTTTCTAGCGCTCACCTATCAGTACGTCGCGTTTACCCACATGGTTTGCAGGTGATATGACGCCCTGCTTTTCCATTTTCTCAATAAGAGTTGCCGCGCGGTTGTAGCCGATTTGGAGGTGCCGCTGGAGGAAGCTTGTAGACGCTTTTCCTTCCCGCGCGACGATGGCTACGGCCTGATCATAGAGATCATCACCCGAGTTGCCAAAGAGATCGCCCGAACCATCGCTACCCTCATCGTCATCGCCACCCTGAGTAATGGTTTCGAGATATTGTGGTTCACCTTGGGCACGGAGATGCTCCACGATCTTCTGTACTTCGTTATCCGCTATGAAAGGCCCGTGTACGCGCTGTATGCGCCCGCCAGGGGCCATGTAGAGCATATCGCCCATGCCCAATAACTGTTCAGCGCCACCTTCGTTCAGGATCGTCCGGCTATCGATTTTGGAGGTCACCTGGAAGGATATCCGTGTCGGGAAGTTGGCTTTGATGATGCCTGTAATGACGTCCACCGACGGGCGTTGCGTGGCCATGATAAGGTGGATGCCAGCCGCGCGCGCCATTTGCGCGAGGCGCTGGACTGCGTTTTCGACTTCCTTACCGGCGACGAGCATCAAATCAGCAAATTCGTCAACGACGACGACGATGTAAGGAAGCTCGATCAGCTCGATCGGTTGTTCTTCATAGATGGGTTTGCCCGTTTCAGGGTCAAAGCCCGTCTGGATTTTGCGGGTCAGTACCTCGCCTTTTTGCTGGGCCTCGCGGATGCGGGCGTTATAGCCGTCTATGTTGCGGACGCCGAGTTTGGACATCGCACGATAGCGCTCTTCCATCTCGTGCACTGTCCATTTGAGGGCAACGATGGCCTTGCCGGGTTCGGTTACAACGGGGGAAAGAAGGTGCGGAATATCATCATAGATCGAGAGTTCCAGCATCTTGGGATCGATCATGATGAAGCGGCATTTTTCGGGGCTCAGCTTGTATAGCAGCGAGCAGATCATGGTGTTGACGGCTACCGACTTACCGGAACCCGTTGTACCGGCGACGAGCAAATGCGGCATGCGTGCGAGGTCGGCAATAATCGGGTCTCCGCCAATATCTTTGCCCAAAACGAGCGGCAGGCGGTGTTTTGTATCGGCATAAGCTTCTGTTGAGAGAAGCGAACGCATGTAAACAGTGCGGCGTTTTTTGTTTGGAATTTCGATACCGATGACGTTACGGCCCGGCACAACGGCGGCACGTACTGATGTTGAAGCCATGGAGCGTGCGATATCGTCCGAAAGGCCGATAACGCGGGATGACTTTGTGCCCGGCGAAGGTTCAAGCTCGTACAGGGTTACGACAGGACCCGGATTGATGCGGACAATTTCGCCGCTTATGTTGAAGTCTTCGAGCACTTGCTGCAGCAACTCCGCATTTCTTTTCAGGGCGCGTTCGTCGAGCTCGTCGTTCTCGCCTTCATCCGGGGCTTCCTGGAGGATTTCGATGTCAGGGAACTCCCAGTCGGAGTTGTCGCCCTGCAATGAGAGTGCACTTTGGTGTTTTGTTTTCTCTTTTTCTTTTTTCTTTGGTTTGTTGATGACCATGTCGTTGGATGGTCTTACGGCACGTAAAACAGGTTCCTCCTCGCCTTCGGTTTCGTCTTCGGACTCGTCTTCATCCGAGGTTTCCAGCTTTGGTGTTTTGCGCATACGCTGCGCCGTTGTCGCGCGTGCGCGTTTCGGGGTTTCAGATTCGCTGTTGTCAAACCAGTCACGGATGCGCTGATACAGGGAAGTTATGGCCATAGCGCACCATGCCGTTGCGGCCAGTGCCACGCGGCCGATATCGCCCCAGCTATAGGCAGGAAGGCCCAGCGAGAGCGCGCCAAGCATAGTCGCCATGATACCGCACGTGATGGCGGTTGTGGCGAATGCACTACTGCCAAGCCAGCCTTGAAAGAGATTGGAGATGCCAGAAAGCAAGCCCGCACCGACGATACCGCCTAAATAGGCTATAGGTTCCCACAGAGCGGGGGCAGCCATTCGGGCCATGGCGATCGAAGCGAAAATTGTTGCGCAGGCGATAAATAAAAAGCGAATGCCAGCGCCGAATACCGTTTCCGTACGGCGTAAAACCATGACCCCGCGGACGATCATGAAAGTTGCGGGGACCAGCCCTGCAAGTCCGACGAACTGAATGATTGAATCGGCAAGATATGCGCCTGCAACGCCGCCTGCATTGAATGGAGGTGTAGCGCTTGTGTTGTTAAAGGACGGATCGGTTGGGGTATATGACAAAAGTGCGAGAGATGTAAAAGCGCCAGCACCCAGAAGGCACAGTCCCCATGCATCTTTTAGGCGCTCGCTGAAAAAATGCGCGACTGTTTCAGGCAATATGCGCAGGCGGGAGGCGTTGCGGCGGTATCCACCGGACGGACCGTAATTGTAACGTGGCATTTTCTATATTTCCGATTTTGAGAAAGAGCTACCCGACTGCGAATCTTATTGGAATCGCGCGGTGCCAGCAAGGAAAGACAGATTCCGTAAAGTTAACGTTTTTTTAAGACTTCTTACGCAATGATGAACGTAATCAGATGCGGTTCCGTTCGAGAATCGCCGTTCACAGGATACGGTTTCATAGAAGGAGCAACTCGTGCAAGGAGCGCGGATGACGGCCATGTTGATGCCTGCAATCAATTCGTACTTCGCCATCTATACGGTCGAAGAACCTATTGTTACGGAAACGATTGGGCGTATGTCACGGGGTATGAGCTGGGATTTGCACGCAACTGCCACAGACAGGTCTTTGGCCATCTCGCATGCCCGCATGCTGGCTTTGCAGCCGGGCGTCCTTGAAGTTCATGTCAAACACGTCAGCGAGAACCTTGAGAACGGTACTGTCAGCGTTCGTGACGTCAAACGCTGCAGACGCGGACGTGTCCATTTAAGTCGTGAAGCCGCAATAGCTGCAGCAGCTTTTGCCGCGACGCTGGCCTTCCTATTAGGCGCTCTTTTTTGATTTCATGTTGCGCCTGAACGGGTGGAGTGGGAATGTACCCAGCACCCTGATATCGGTCGCAAAGAATTTCAGTTCCTCAAAAGCGAGCTGCATTGATCTGTCATCAGGATGACCTTCAACCTCGCACAGAAATTCCGCCGCTGAAAAGCCGTCGCCTAGGTAGGATTCAATCTTGGTCATATTGACGCCGTTTGTAGCAAACCCGCCCAGCGCCTTGTAGAGCGCAGCAGGAATATTGCGCACGGCAAAGACAAAGTTTGTCATGACAGGCCCACTACCGGCTTTTGGTGTCATCGGCGTTTTAGAGAGAATGACAAAGCGGGTTACGTTGTCCTGCCGGTCCTGAATGCCTTTTTTGAGGATGGTCAGGCCATAGATTTCTGCTGCCAGGGCAGAGGCAATTGCGCCCTGCGTTTTATCGCCATCACTGGCGACCTTGGCTGCGGCACCTGCGGTATCCTCGTGGACAACCGGGTGTAATTTCAGCTCGCGTATGGCTTTGCGGCACTGGGGCAGTGCCATGACGTGGCTGTGTACGCGCTTCAGGTCTGAGATTTTGGCACCTGCCACGCCAAGGAGGCACATTTCAATTGGCTGGAAGTGTTCGCCTATAATATGTAAACCACTGGCTGGCATGAGATGGTGAACATCCGTGACACGGCCTGCGAGTGTATTCTCGATCGGGATCATGGCGACTTCTGCCGTGCCTTTGGTTACAGCTAGAAACGCGTCCTCAAAGGCCGAGCAGGGGATTGTTTCGGCCTCCGGAAAGACCGTACGGCAAGAAAGATCAGAGAAAGCGCCAGGGGCCCCTTGAAAGGCCACGCGCTTTGGACGAAGTGTTTTTAACTGTTTGATAGAGGTCATTTTCAAAACCTGTTTACATGATATTCTCTTGTCTGCCATAAACGGCGCAATTCATCGACTAAAACTTTAAAACATTCAAGCGGGTATCGATATGTCAGGCATGGAATTCAATAAACTGTTCGCCGCAATCTTGGTTGCAGGCATCCTTGCTATGTTAGCGGGATTTATTTCTAAGAAAGTGGTCCATGTCGAAGATCCGCATGAAAACGCATTTGCGATTGAAGTGGCAGAGGCAGCTGGCAGTGGTGCAATGGCTGTTGAGGCAGTTGCGGAGCCTATACTGGCTTTGCTCGCCACGGCTGATGTTGCCAAAGGGCAGAGTCTTTCCAAAGTTTGTGCGGCCTGCCATACGTTTAACAAGGGCGAACCTGCACGAGTTGGACCCAACCTTTATGGAATCGTGGGTTCAAAACACGCTCACATGGAGGGCTTTGCCTATTCGGAAGGCATGAAAGCCCTTCATGACAAGAGCTGGGATTACGCCAGCCTCAACGCGTTCCTGTGGAATCCTAAAAAGGCTGTGAGCGGCACGAAGATGGTATTTGCCGGTATGAAAAAGCCTGAAGACCGCGCTGCGCTGATTGCTTATCTGCGCAGTCTCTCGGATTCGCCAGCCGCATTGCCATCGGACGCTGAAATCGCTGCCGAGGCCGTTGTGGTGGAAAAAGAAAATGCTGACATCCCCCAAGAACCACAGCAAGCCGTGGAAAAGGACAAGGATGCAAAAGCCGAAGAAACCAAGTCAGAGGCAAAACCTGCTGAAAACGGCAAGGCCGAGTAATCAATCTTTCGTGGCTGCGGATGCACCGTACATAGCGCGGTGCATCTGGTATAAAAGCGCAGCCAGAGTTAGAAGCGCGCCTGCCTGATGCATGGCAGCTAAGGGGAGTGCCACGCCGGATATCAGAGTTAATATCCCCAGGCATAATTGCAGGACGATGCAGGTTGCAAGTATGGGTGACCTAACCCGCCAGGCAAAACTAAGCACCATCAGGAAGGCCGCAAATGCCAGCCAGCGGTGTGTAAATTGTACGGCTGCATGATTTTCAAAAATATTGAGCCATGACGGGGTGATGTTAAAAAAATCGGATGGCAAAAAACTGCCACCCATGAGCGGCCACTCGTTGTAAATGAGGCCTGCATCAAGCCCTGCCGTAAAGGCGCCCCAGAGAACTGTCAGGGTGAGCAGCCCCAAAGACCAGCGGCCATGCCTACGCAGGCAGTGAGATGTTGCCAGAGGGCGCATTAGAAGGGCCCCGTCACGACGGAGTAGTGTCAGCGCCATCCAAATCATCAGGCCGTAAATAACCATCGCGAGGCCAAGGTGTGTTGCCAGCCTGTAGTGAGAGACGGCAGGATTGTCGATAAGGCCACTCTTTACCATCCACCAGCCGACGACGCCCTGAAGGCCGCCTAAAATAAGAAGACCTAAAAATTTATGTCCGTAGCCATCGGCTATGCGGCGCGTGAGCCAGAACCATAACAACGGCACTGCAAAAAAAAGACCTATGACACGGCCCCACTGGCGATGCAGCCATTCCCAGAAAAAGATGTTTTTAAACTCGTCCAGCGTCATACCAGCGTTTTTTTGTGTAAATTCAGGGCTCTGCTGATAGATCAAAAATTCATCAAGCCATGCCTCGTGCGACAGGGGGGGGAGGGCGCCGGCCACCGGTTTCCAATAGGTGATGGACAGGCCGGACTCTGTCAGGCGAGTGACAGCACCAATCACGGCCATCAAAAAAACCATGGCAGCACAGGTTATCAGCCAGTGTGCGCAAGCACGGTCGTTTGAGGTTTGGGTGTTGCTCAAGATCAAGGCCCTCTAATCAGAAACTTGTCAAAGTCACATTGATAGGTATTGTCCCCCATGATGGAAAGCAATAGCCAGAATCAAACAGATGTCATTATTGTTGGCGCAGGGCCTGTGGGGCTTTTTGCCGTTTTTGAGTTGGGCCTTTTGGATCTTAAAGCCCATCTTATTGATATATTGCCGAAAGTCGGCGGGCAATGTGCTGAACTTTACCCGGAAAAACCCATTTACGACATTCCCGCCTATCCGGTTATTACGGGCCAAGATTTGACGGACCGGCTGATGGAGCAGATCAAGCCATTTGGTCCAACCTTCCATTTGAACCAGATGGTTGAAACCCTCGAGAGAGAGGGCGATTTGTGGAAGCTCACGACCGATATGGGGCAAGTGCTATGCGCGCCCGTTATTGTGATTGCGGCCGGTGGTGGGTCATTTATGCCAAAGAAACCCCCGATTGCAGGCATCGAGGCTTATGAAGGCAAATCGGTTTTTTATGCCGTACGACGTATGGAACAATTTAGAGACAGATCGCTTGTGATTGCAGGTGGCGGTGACTCTGCTCTCGATTGGGCCCTGAACCTGCAACCTATTGTACAAAAGCTGACGCTCGTACACAGGCGGGATGATTGGCGTGCTGCGCCTGATTCAGTACGCCGGATGAAAGAGCTTGTTGCTGCCGGAAAAATGGATCTTCAAATTGCCAATATTACAGGCATCAAGGGCGAAAACGGACAGGTTGAGGCCGTTGTAACCGATAAAGGTGATCTGCCATGTGACCGTTTTCTGGCGTTTTACGGCCTGACCATGAAGCTTGGGCCGGTTGCCAATTTTGGGCTCAATCTGCATGAAAACCTTATTTCGGTCGATACCGAGAAGTTTCAGACAAGCGCCAAGGGTGTTTTTGCGATAGGGGATATCTGCCACTATCCGGGCAAGCTTAAACTGATCCTTTCCGGGTTTCATGAAGCGGCCCTTATGTCGCAGGAAGCGTTCAGGATATGCCGCCCGGACCAGAAACTTCGGTTTCAGTACACAACTTCGTCATCAGATCTGCAGAAAAAACTTGGCGTTGCGTAAAGGCACGCTATCTTGAGCGTGATGCAGAATGCACCCCAGCCGCCTTTCTTTCTTTTTGATGCCTTTACCGGCGGTATCAGGATTTTTGCCCAGAACAGCAGGCTTATTCTCAGGCTTTCGTTCATTCCATTTGCGGTTACGCTTTTGACGCTGGTCGTTTTAAGGACCTTTAACGATTCACTCACGATGTTCTGGCTACCTGTTTTGCAGATGCCCTCCAGCTTTGTTACGGGGCTGCAATGCGGGCTTATTTTGCGATATCTGGTGTTGCAGGAGTTTCCGCTGGTTCAAGACGAGGATGCAAAAAAAATCCGCAACAAGGCCATTACTGAGTCTGCGTTTGCCTATATGGCGGTCACGTATTTTGTCACCGGGGTTTATGCTGTCGTTGTAAAATTGCAAGGATTCATGAAGACGGATCCCGAGGCCGCAGCACCTTATATGCCTTTGGCTGCCGGGTTGCTGATCCTGATGCTTTGGGGGTCTCGTTGGTTGTGGCTTCATATCCCGCTTGCGATTGACTGGCCGATCCGCGATTTTTATTCACGCATAGGTAAATGGTCAGGATCACTCAGGATTTTCGCGCTTTTTGCCATGTGCTCGCTCACCATGAATTTTTTTGCCGGGATTTGCCGCAGCCTTGTTGCTGCTTTTTCAGGAACCGCCAATAACGGTTTTGTTGCCGCTTTCGATGACGCGATTGTCGCTGCGATCACGCTCATGCTTTCGGTACTTTTTACGACGGTGAGTGTGGCCGCTATTCAGATGATTTCAAGCAAAAGCACGAAGCAGCCATGAAAATCATAGCTATCGATCAATCTGGACAGCGCCATGAACTAGAGGCCCTCGAGGGCTGGCGTATCATGGAGATCATTCGTGATTACGGTTTGCCAATTAAGGCCGAGTGCGGGGGCTGCTGTTGCTGTGCCACATGCCATGTTTATGTGGCTCCTGAATGGCTATCTAAACTTGTTCCGCCAAATCCTGAAGAGGAAGATCTGCTTTTGGATGCGCCTGATACCAAAGCCAATTCGCGTCTTTCGTGCCAGATTTTGATGTCTGCCGAACTTGACGGAATAGAAGTGGTTCTGGCGGAGAGCGCAAAGCCCTAGTTATTTTGTTTTGCAGGCTTTCCCGATGGCCTCATGTGCGCCGCCCGTGCCTTTGAGAGAAAAGTTATCCGTGGTCAGTGTGCCGCGCATGGACTCGCCCTTGATGACGAGTTTGGAGCCTTTCCGCAGCGCTTCCGTGATTTTGTTATCGGTCTCGGCATCCTTGGCCCAGGCCATATCCTTGTTGGTGAAGAGCGTGAAGGTTTGTTTGTCATCGAAGGTCAGCGTTACATCGGAGCCCGGCTTGTAAGTATAGCCTGCAATAAAACTAAAAACGTTCTTCGTGTTTTCAGCGGGCCTGTGGGTTACGAGCGCAAAAACCTGATCGCGTTTTTTATAATTGCCTTCCGATTTTTTTGGCTGGCTTGCCATGTAGCAAACCGTGCCGCCGTTTTCCTTAAAGGAGTAGGCCGTCCAGTCACCATGAGTTGAGAGCAGCTTTGGCTCATCGGCCATGGCAGGAGCGGTTACGGCAAACAGTGCTATAGCCAAAATGCGGGCAGCGATACGAAACGACATACAATCATCCTTGCATTCAATTGAACCGCGTGAGGGTAGGAAAATCCGTAGCCGAAGGCAAGGGATGAGGGTCCTTATTTTTTATGTAAATTATTTTGGCAGTGCTTCCGTGCGCAGCCATTCAAATCAGGTCTTTTTTGCCTTGCGAGAAATGCGCCTGTGAAGGGCAAAAGGCTGCATTTCAAGGGTTTCGGTAGGGCCGCCTGGGCGCGCCGGGCGTGGGGCGTGGCGGCCTTGGGATACCAGCCTATCGTACATGACCAAAGCCCCAGCCACGCCTACATTGATACAAAACTTCATGGGTATTTTGACGACATGATGACAGAGTTTGAGCATTTCCGGGCTCAAGTTCCCCATCTCGGGGCCCATGACATAGGCGGCCTGAAGCGGGTGATGAAAGCTGGGTAGATCAACGGCATCCGGCAGAAACTCGACACCAACCAGCTGGCAGCCTTTTGGCAGCATTAGAGTATCGATGCTTTCGTAATTGTAGAAAGGCATGTGGGCTGCCGATGCTGCTGTATCGGAAACACGCACTTCACGCATGTTGACGTTGGGCGCTACCGTAAAAAAGAAGGACGCTCCAAAAGCGTGTGCGGAGCGGACGAGGTTGCCAAGATTTGCTTCCTTCGAAATGCCTTCGACGCCGATGCCGAAATATCCGCGTTGCCCCGTCATCAGCCGAACCGTTTATCCAGATCTTTGAAGCGGGTGTATTGCGCATCAAAAAACATTTCAACGATGCCGATAGGGCCGTGACGCTGTTTGCCGATGACCGCCTCTGCCACGTTGTGCACGTTGGCCATTTTGCGCTGCCATGTTTCGATTTTTGCTGCGTCTTCCTCGTTCGGTTTTTCACGCTCAAGGTAGTATTGCTCGCGATAGACGAACATCACCACATCGGCATCCTGCTCGATGGAGCCTGACTCACGCAGGTCAGATAGCTGAGGGCGTTTATCCTCGCGGCTTTCAACGGCACGGCTGAGCTGCGAGAGCGCGACGACGGGGATTGCAAGTTCCTTAGCAATTGCTTTGAGCCCTCTTGTGATCTCGGAAACTTCCAGAACCCGATTTTCAGATTGGCGGGAACCCGTTCCGCGCAAAAGCTGAAGGTAGTCTACGATCAGAAGGCTGAGGCCGTGTTTACGCTTCATGCGGCGCGCCCTGGTGCGCACGGCGGTGATTGAGAGTGCCGCCGTGTCATCGATGTAAAGCGGCACTTGAGCGAGATGCGTTGATTGCTCGGCCAGCCTGTGAAAATCGTCTTTTGAAAATTCACCGCGACGGATACGGTCACCAGAAATTTCGGCAAGATCGGAAAGCAAGCGCGTGGCCAGCTGGTCGGCTGACATCTCAAGGCTGAAAAAACCAACGATGCCGCCCTCGGTGCCGCCGCTGCGGCGGTAGGCATCAGCTGCGTTAAATGCGATTGTGGTAGCCAGTGCCGTTTTGCCCATGGACGGACGGCCAGCAAGAATAATGAGATCGGATGGCTGGAGCCCGCCCAGTTTTTTATCGAGGTCCTTGAGGCCTGTGGTAACCCCTGTCACATGTCCATCTGACTTGAAGGCTTTTTCGGCAAGCTCGATGGCTGTTGCGGTGGCATCGCGCATGGTAATGAAACCACGGTCCCCCTGACCTACTTCACCAATCTGAAAGAGGCGCGATTCAGCCTCCTCAAGACAGTCTTGGGCGGATGTATCGATATCGGCCTCGAACGCCTCGTTGACGAGATCGTTGCCGATAGAAATAAGATCGCGGCGTGTGGCCATATCGCGGATAAACTTTGCGTAGTTTGGCGCGTTGATGACAGTTACAACAGAGGATGCAAGATCGGCTAGGTATTGGGCACCACCGCGCTCTTCCAGCTCTGCGTCTTTTTCAAAATAGGGTTTGAGTGTGATTGGGTCCGCGTTCTGGCCACGATCAACCATTTTTGTGATGGCATCGTAAATGCGCTGGTGAACGGGTGAGAAAAAGTGCTCGGCCTTGACGATGTCCCCAACGTTTTCGAGGGCGCGGTTATCAGTCAAGAGAGCGCCCAAGAGTGCCTGCTCGGCCTCAAGATTATGGGGCAGGATACGGAACCCCGGCGATTCGAGTGAGGACGCGTTGCTGTTGGCGGGGGCGACCACCTGTATCCGTTTTTCTGAAGGCATTCCCGGATGCTAAAGAACAGTCATGCCTTTTCAAATAAAAAACGGACCGGAGGCGCAAATATCGTGGGGTTAGCCTGTGGATAAATGTGTGTAAAAAGGGCGTGATCCCAATACGTTTGCCATACGATCCCGTAGCATCACCAAGAGGGCCGGGGTTGAGCCCGATATAGTTTTTCCTTCATATTCAAAGCTGTACTCGCCGTTAATAATGCGGGCGTTTGCTGGATCCATAAAATGGCTAAGAGGTACTGTTGTGGTTGCGCTTACCTCTGCCTCGTTGATGTTGAGAAGGATGGGCGTTTGAAGTGTGCCCACAAAGCCAGAGAGATTGAACCCTGCTTTGCCGGGTACATCCGAGCAAACCCAGAAATTTGGCAATCTGCCTATGGGCGATATTTTTTTTGAGGGTATGCCGGTTTCTTCAAAAGTTTCACGCAGGGCCGTGCGTATTTTAAGGCCGTCCTCCGGATCGAATTTTCCGCCGGGGAAACACCAGCGATTTGGATGGATTTGAAAATGTGCAGGGCGCTTTGTCAGGAAAACTGAAATCCGGCCATTCTCTAAAACAAGCGGTATCAGGACCGATGCATGTTTCATGACCTTGCCAGCCATCTCGGCCTGAAATAGATCACGTAACGATGGGTCTATCAGGTGGTCACCAAGCATGGGTTCTTCGTATTCAAATTCGTGAAGACCGGCCAGAGCCCTGCTGATCAGGCGAAACTGATCATCAATACTGAGAGATAAAAAATCGGCGGCTTGCATTTGTGCAAGATAAAGGGGCCGAGATTTTTCTGCCATAAAAAAAACCCCGCGGAACGCCACGGGGTTTTTGATTTTTATCTCTGTCCGAATTAGGCTGCTGCCGACTCTTCAGTTGAGGCATCTGCTACGGCTTCATCGGCCTTGGCTTCAGCTTTTTCCGCTTTGTCTTCGCCATCCGATTTAACCAGAGCTTTGCCGGTTTTCTTCTGGATTGCGGCTTCTTCCTCGGTACGGGCGATGTTTACGGTAACCGAAACCTTCACTTCTGGGTGAAGGGCGATTGTAACCGGGAACAGGCCCAGGACTTTAAGAGGGCTGTTCAGCACGACGTGGTTGCGATCAACCGATACTTTGGTGGATGCGGCTACGGCGTCTGCGATATCGCGTGTTGAAACCGAACCATACAGGTGTCCGGCCTCGGACGCCTGACGGATGATCACAACTGAGACATCGTTCAGCTTTTTGCTTTCCTTTTCGGCGGCTTCACGCTTTTTCGCGTTGGCGGCTTCAAGGGCGGCTTTTTCACGCTGGAAATAGGCGCGGTTGGCCTCCGTAGCACGGAGAGCCTTGCGTTGAGGCAAAAGGTAGTTACGGGCAAAGCCGTCACGAACCTTTACTTCTTCACCTAAAGTGCCCAGACGCTCGATCTTTTCAAGAAGAATGACTTGCATGGTTTAGCCCTCCTTCGTGTTTTCAAATGAGCTGAAAGAACGGTCGGTACGGGGGCCGCGGTCACGGTCGCCGTAGCTACCGCGCTCAGGACGGTCACCGAAAGAACGCTGCGGTGGCAGTTCATCGCGGACGTAGGGCATTAGGGCCATGAAACGTGCGCGCTTGATGGCAATCGCCAGTTCGCGCTGTTTTGCAGCCGATACGGCTGTAATGCGTGAAGGCATGATTTTGCCACGCTCGGAGATATAACGGGTCAACATTTTCACGTCTTTCCAGTCAATCTTCGGGGCGTTGTCGCCTGAAAACGGGCAGGTTTTTTTGCGGCGGAAGAAGGGCGCGCCACCGGCACCGGCGCCACGGCCTTCACCACGATCACCACGGCCTTCGCCACGGTCGCCACGCGGTTCGCGTTGTTCTCTATCGAAAGCCATTATGCAGCCTCCTTCACGGGTTTTTTGGTTTCTTCGGAAGCGAATGCTTCGATGCTGACGGACATGTAACGCAAGACGTCTTCGGAAAGACGGAGGTTGCGCTCAAGTTCGTGCAGGGCCGCGGGCGGCGTATCCAGTTCAAACAGAACGTAGTGGCCTTTGCGGTTTTTGTTGATGCGGTATGCGAGGGTTTTGAGACCCCAGTGGTCCGTTTTATGGACTTTGCCACCATTGTCGGTGACGATTTTGCCCATCTTTTCGGCCAGTTGCTCGACCTGTGCGGGTGCGAGATCCTGCCGTGCGATGAACACGGTTTCGTACTTCGGCATTTTTTGTCTCCTTACGGTTATGACGGGAACCATTCCCGCCAAAGCCAATACCCTAGTGCTGGCAAGGTTGAAGCGTAAAAAGCATAGTTCAGGGGAGAAATGCAAGCAGTTTCTTGACATTAACCTTTAAAGACGGCTTGTTATGGGCGCGATCTGAACCGCCAAGGGGGAGCACATGAAACGCGCATTCGTATTTCCAGGTCAGGGGAGCCAAGCCGTCGGCATGGGCCGTGAGCTGGCAGAAGCCTTTGTGGAAGCCCGTGAGGTGTTTGAGAGAGTCAATGATGCTCTCAAGCTGGATCTGACCAAGATTATGTTTGAAGGCACAGAAGCTGAAATCAACCTTACTGAAAATACGCAGCCTGCCCTCATGGCTGTTTCGATGGCTATTGTCCGTATTCTTAAAAAGCAGGGGGGTATCCGGCTTGATGAAAAGGCCGTGTATTTGGCCGGGCACTCACTTGGCGAGTATTCGGCCCTGACAGCAGCAAAATCATTTGAGCTGAACGATACGGCACGCCTTTTGAAACTGCGCGGTAAAGCCATGCAGCGCGCTGTGCCGGTTGGGCAAGGGGCCATGGCGGCCATACTGGGTTTGGATTTTGAAGCAGTAACAGCCCTCGCCAAAGAAAATGCAGCTACCAACACCAATGGCGATTGTGTTTGCGAATCCGCCAATGACAATGCACCGGGGCAAGTTGTTATTTCCGGCCATACGAAGGCTGTCGAGAGTTTTGTTGCCCTTGCCTCCAGCCGTGGGGCCAAACGCGCTATCATGCTTCCGGTATCCGCTCCTTTCCATTGCCGCCTCATGGCGCCGGCCGCTGCCGAAATGGCAAAGGCACTGGCACAGGTAACAATCCGCCCGCCTGAAGTACCGGTTGTGTGCAACGTTACCGCGCAGGCGGAAGATGACCCCAACCGCATTCGCCAGCTGCTTGTTGACCAGATTATCGGCCGTGTGCGCTGGCGCGAGTCCGTCATGTGGATGGCGGCACAGGGCGTGACCGAGATTGTGGAACTTGGTACTGGTAAAGTTCTTTCGGGACTCGTCAAACGTATTGACGGCAATATCGCAACGATGAATGCGGGTACCCCTGCTGAAATCGAAGCTTTGATCAAACATCTGCAAGGATAGTCCTATGTTTTCTCTAGACGGTAAAACGGCGCTGGTGACTGGTGCTACAGGTGGTATTGGCGAATCCATAGCGCGGGCGCTGCATGTGCAGGGCTGTGTGGTTGGCATATCAGGCCGTAATAAAGAGAAGCTGGATGCTCTTGCGACATCACTCGGCGCACGCGTGCATGTATTGCCGGCCGATCTTTCGGATGCGGCAGCGACCGACAAGCTGGTTGAAGATGCAATTACTGCCATGGGTAAAATTGATATTCTTATCAACAATGCCGGTTTGACGCGGGATAACCTCGCCTTGCGCCTTAAAGATGAGGATTGGCAGGCTGTGTTGGATGTGAATTTGACAGCTCCCTTTAGATTGGCGCGCGCATGCCTTAAAGGCATGATGAAAAACCGTTGGGGCCGGATTGTAAATATTACGTCGATTGTTGGTGTGACTGGGAACCCCGGGCAGACCAACTATGCCGCATCAAAAGCAGGCATGATTGGCTGGAGCAAATCGATGGCGGCGGAAATTGCATCGCGCAATGTGACCGTGAACTGCATTGCGCCCGGTTTTATTGCGACTGCCATGACGCATGTTCTAAACGATGAGCAAAAAGAAAAGCTCAACGGCACCATACCGATGGGCCGTATGGGCACAGCCGATGAAATTGCGGCGGCTGCCGTTTATCTTGCATCCAATGAAGCTGCTTACGTGACGGGCCAAACGCTGCACGTCAATGGCGGCATGGCCATGATTTAGCGCTGTGGCTATCAAGGCAATTATATTCGACTGCGACGGGACTTTGGTCGATACCGAGCTCATGTGCGCGAGGGCTTTTACGGATTCGCTCAAAGCCTATGGTATTGAGTGTGAGCCGCAGCAGATGCTGACGGAATTTTTCGGGATCCCGAATGTCGAAATAGCAGCCCAGTTATCAAGGCGGTTTGGCGTTCAGCTGCCGGACGGCCCGATTACCAAGGCCTATACGGATGCCGTTTTCAAGAATATGCATGAACAGATGCGCGTGCTAAGCGAAAGTGTTTCTTATGTAAGGAGCCTGAAAGCACGCGGATTCGCTTTGGCCGTAGGGTCCAATGGCACAAAAGATGTGGTTTTTGAAGAGCTTCGTGTGGCCGGATTTCTTGATTTTATCCCGAAAGACAGAGTTTTTACCGCAGCTGATGTACCTAACCCCAAGCCTGCGCCTGATATGTTTTTGAGGGCTGCTGCTGCTTGCGGTGTAAGCCCTGAGGCATGTGTTGTCGTTGAAGACAGCGCGACTGGCGCCCGTGCGGGGCTTGCTGCCGGTATGCGCGTGGTTGGGTATACAGGCCTCGCTCACAGCCCGGAATGGCAGCGCGAAGCCCTTCAAAAGGTTGGTGTTACGCGTATTATCAACAGTTTATCCGATCTGGATGCCCATCTTGCGTAGGAAAGAGTTGTCAGCCCCTTTGGGCTTTGCTACAACACGGGCGACTTTAAGTTAAGTGAAACCAAATCAAGGAATTGGAACATGAGCGATATCGCAGCCCGCGTTAAGAAGATTGTTGTCGAACATCTGGGTGTTGAAGAAGACAAAGTGGTTGAAACCGCCAGCTTCATCGACGATCTCGGCGCTGACTCGCTGGATACGGTCGAACTGGTTATGGCTTTTGAAGAGGAATTCAACGTTGAAATCCCTGATGATGCTGCCGAAAAAATCCAGACCGTCGGCGATGCCGTGAAATTCATCAGCGAGAAATCGGCTGGTTAATTCATTTTTTTCTTTAAAGCGCCGGCAATCCATTTGCCGGCGTTTGTATTTGTAATAGGTAGCTCTTCACATGAGACGCGTAGTCGTTACAGGCATGGGAATGGTGACACCGCTTGGCGCGGGGGTTGCTCATAACTGGACACGGATTATCCGTGGCGATTCGGGCCTTACGCGTATTACCCATTTTGATGCCTCCGAGCTTTCTTCCCAGATTGCGGGGGTTGTTCCGCGTGGTACCGAGGCCAATCAGCTGAATCCGGATACCGTGGTGCCTCCAAAGGACCAAAAGAAGATCGATGATTTTATTTTGTATGCCATGGCTGCCGCCAAGGAAGCGGTAGAAGATTCGGGCTGGGTTGCCAGGTCTGAGGAAGATCAGTGCCGCACCGGCGTTATGATAGGCTCAGGCATTGGCGGCCTTACCTCGATCGAGGATACCGCCCTTATGGTCAAAGAGAAGGGACCGCGCCGTATTTCACCTTTCTTTATTCCGGGCGCTCTTATTAACCTTGCCTCGGGACATGTTTCCATCCAGTACGGGTTTAAGGGGCCTAACCACTCTGTTGTTACGGCTTGCGCAACGGGTAGCCATGCCATTGGTGATTCCGCACGGATGATCATGTGGGATGATGCCGATGTGATGATTGCGGGCGGTGCCGAGTCGGCTGTGAGCTATCTTGGTGTGGCAGGGTTTGCGGCCCTTCGTGCGCTTTCAAGCGGTTATAATGACAGACCAGCCGAGGCATCCAGGCCATTTGATAAAGGCCGTGACGGATTTGTGATTGCGGAAGGTGCTGGTGTTGTTGTGCTGGAAGAATACGAGCATGCCAAAAAACGCGGCGCCAAAATTTATGCCGAGGTTTCTGGTTACGGCATGTCAGGTGATGCCTATCACATTACGAGCCCTGCAGAAAACGGCGATGGCGGTTTTCGCGCTATGCAGGCCGCTTTGAAGCGTGCTTCAGTAACGCCTGGAGATGTTGATTACATCAATGCTCATGGTACATCGACACCGGTCGGTGATGGCATTGAATGTACGGCTATAAAACGGCTTTTTGGCGCTGACCTTTCTCGTGTGTCCATGTCGTCTACAAAATCGTCCATTGGCCATTTGCTTGGTGCTGCCGGTGCGGTTGAAGCAATCTATTCATGCAAGGCAATCGAAACAGGCGTTTTGCCGCCTACGCGTAATCTTATGGATGTTTCAGAGGATTGTGCCGGCATTGATCTCGTGCCCAATGTGGCCAAAGATAAAAAAGTAAAAGTCGCGCTTTCAAACTCTTTCGGGTTTGGGGGCACAAACGCCTCATTAGTTATGAAAGCCGTCTAAATGCGTTTTGTCTTGACCCTTGCTGCCATACTGGTGCTGCTTGGGTTTGGTTTTGCGGCGCTTAGTTACTCATTTTCAAATTATACTAAAGCTGCTGGGCCGCTTGAGGCTCAAAAAATCGTTCTTATCGAATCTGGAACAGGCGTGCGGGCCATGGCTGAGCAACTTGGAAAAGAGGGCGTCGTGGCCGAGCCTTATGCTTTCATGATTTTGGTTAAGCTTATGGGGGAGGCCACCAACCTTAAGGCGGGGGAGTATCAGTTTGATGCCCGGTTACCCCTTTTGGATGTTGTTCAAAAGATTGCAAAGGGGGATGTGTATGTTCGTAAAATTACCATCCCCGAGGGGCTCGCTTCTCACGATGTGGCGGCAATCGTGAACGCGGCCTCGGAAATGACAGGTAGTGTTACTGCGCCGCCTGAAGGTAGTGTTCTGCCTGAGACGTATGTCTATCAAAGCCGTGATGACCGAGCCAAAATGATAGGGCAGATGCAGGCGGCAATGACCCGCACCCTTGATATGCTCTGGGAAACTCGTGCCGCCAATTTGCCTTTTGATACGAAGGAGCAGGCTTTGGCACTGGCATCCGTAGTTGAAAAAGAAACAGGCATTGGCGCCGAACGGGCAAGGATAGCGGGGGTTTTTGTAAACCGGTTGCGAATCGGTATGCGCCTGCAATCAGACCCGACGGTGATTTATGCCATTACCAAAGGGGCTTCTAAAATCGAACGGGTGCTTTATGCGCATCTCGAGACGGATTCGCCATATAATACCTACAAGTATGCGGGCATACCGCCGGGACCTATATGTAACCCGGGCAAGGCTGCGATTGAGGCTGTCCTAAACCCTGAAAAGCATGATTTTCTGTACTTTGTCGCGGACGGTACAGGGGGGCATGTTTTTGCCCGAAGCGTGGAAGAACATAACGCCAATGTAGCCAAATGGCGCTCTGTACAGCGGTCGCAGGCGCAATAGCCTATCCTTTGAGGATAAATATGTGGATGTTAAGGAGGTTATGGAAGGAATCTGCCTTGGCACACCCGTCTGAAGTGCTATAGCTAGAAAGAATCAATATTGCTTAGAGGCCAGACCGCCATGAAACTGACCATCAGCCGTGCCGACTTGATGCGTGCTCTTTCCCACGTGCAGAGCGTTGTAGAACGTCGCAATACGATCCCCATACTTTCCAACGTCCGCCTTCAGGCCAAAGAGGGCAGCCTTAGCCTGTCTGCGACTGATATGGATCTTGAAATAAACGAGACCGTTTCGGCCTCAGTGCAGGTTGTAGGCTCAACCACCGCACCCGCCCATACTCTTCATGACATCGTGCGTAAACTGCCTGAAGCGGGAAGTGTCGAGATGATACTTGAGGGCGCCGGTGCCATGATGACGGTTAAATCAGGCCGCTCTACCTTCAAGCTTTCGTGCCTGCCAGTCTCTGACTTTCCGGAGCTTGGGCGCGGTGACATGGATGTGAATTTCAGTGTGCCTGCCGCATCCATGCGCGACCTTATCGATAAGACACGTTTTGCCATGTCGGCTGATGAAACGCGCTATTACCTCAACGGTATTTACGTGCATGCGGCCAAGCACAACGGCGTTTCCGTGATGCGTGCCGTTGCAACTGACGGTCACCGCCTTGCCCGTTTCCAGATGCCACTGCCTGAAGGCGCCGAGAAAATGCCCGGCGTGATCATCCCTCGCAAGACAGTAGCGGAGTTGCGCAAACTGCTTGAAGAGGCTGCTGATAACGTTCGTGTGTCTTTATCAGAGAACAAGATCCGTTTTGCCGTAGACCATATTGAAATGACTTCGAAATTGATCGACGGCACTTTCCCTGACTACGAAAAAGTTATTCCAAATGACAATAACAAAGTGGTTGAAGTTGATCCGAAAGTCTTTAGCGGGGCAATTGACCGTGTTTCCACCATTTCGTCCGAAAAGACGCGTGCCGTTAAAATTGCCATTAACGGCAAAGGCATGACGCTTTCAGCGCAAAGCCCTGACGCCGGTTCTGCCACCGAGGAGATCGAAATCAATAACGATAACGTTTCGCTCGAGATTGGTTTTAACTCGCGCTATCTTCTTGATATTACCCAGCAGATTGACAGCGACGGTTGCCGCATGTCACTCGCCGACGGAACGGGGCCTACGATCCTTCAGGATTCATCCGATGAAAGCGCGCTGTATGTACTGATGCCTTTGCGCGTATAGGGCTTTTTATCTATGGGTATTGATGGCGGGAAGGCGACTTCCCGCCTTTTTATGTGTATATTGTGACTATGTCGTTTGTTCGCTCACTCCATCTTCATGCGTTCCGGAATTACCGTGATGCCACGATTGCGGATATGCAGGATGGTTTTCTGATCCTGACGGGCCATAACGGTGCCGGTAAAACGAATATCCTTGAAGCTGTCAGTCTACTTTCGCCCGGGCGAGGTTTGCGTGGAGCCAAGATGGCCGAGCTCAAAAATCGTCATGCACCTTCTGATGTTTCGTGGTCTGTTTCGGCTTCCGTTGAAAGTCCTGTTGGCGAAGTGCGTATTGGTACCGGAATGCGCGATGTAGGCACATCTGAGCGCCGCGTGGCACGGGTGAACGGCGTCGATCTCAAAGCGCAAGCAGATTTAAGCGAATACATATCCTGCGTGTGGCTGACACCTCAGATGGACGGGTTGTTTTATGAATCCGCTTCAGAACGCCGCCGGTTTTTTGACAGGCTTGTTTATGCTTTTGACCCGGCTCATGCAGGCCGCGTTACACGATACGAGAGTGTTTTGTCACAGCGGGCGCGTTTGCTACGCGCCCAGAAAGAGGAGGGAGCAGCCGTTGATCCGCTTTGGTTGTCTTCTCTAGAGGCGACGATGGCTGAAACGGGTGTGGCGATATCGGCAGCACGCTTGCAGACTCTTGAAAGCCTTTCGGCACATTTGGCCCATGTGCTGAGTGATACCGGATTTCCTTCATCGGTTTTATCGCTACATGGCGGTATAGAAGAATCTCTTGAGACACAGTCCGCCCTTCAGGTTGAAGACCGCATGCGGGAGCGGCTTTCGACTTCACGTATGTTTGATGCCGCGCATGGCGGTGCAAGCGTGGGGCCACACAGGACAGATATGCAAGTGATCTATGCCGAAAAAAACATGTCGGCTGCGCAATGCTCGACGGGTGAACAAAAGTCCCTTTTGACGGGCATCATCCTTGCGCATGCGGTACGAACAAAGGCCGTGCGCGATATGACCCCTGTACTGCTGCTGGATGAAATTGCCGCTCATTTTGATGCGCGGCGCAGAGCTGCCCTGTTTGAAGTGTTGTCAGATTTGAAAGCGCAAGTTTTTGTAACCGGTACAGAGCCCAACGTTTTTTCAGGTATTGTGCAGGCCAGATATCTGGCCGTTATGGCTGATGCGGTGCGCGAGGCTGTATGAGCGTGGTTCTTACTTGGGTGTCGCTCGCCTTGATCTCGGCCGTGGGCACGGCTGCCATCGCGCTTGTCAGTGAATATCAGAAACACCCGACAGTTGCGCGTTTGTTCTGGCTCAGGTTTTGGTCGTTTGTTGCTTTTTTGCCTATTTCTTTGAGTGTTGAATGGCCGCAGGATCCTGTTTTCTATGCCTGTATTTTTTCGTTATCGGTCCTTATCTGCGGGTCGGATGCCCTTTATTACGGATCCGCAAAAGACCATGGTGCCGGCGTTACTACGCGTATCGAGCCATTGTCCGTTTTGATGACGTTTGTCATCTGGGTCGCCATAACGCCTGCCCAGATGGCGGATTACCTTTTCAAGCCGCTTATAAGTTGCGGCATCGTGTTATGCTTTGCCATGGCGGGATACTTTGCCTTGCGCCTGCGGCGTTGCGAGGTCAGCTTCTCGGTCATGAAAAAGCTTATGCCGGTGATTTTTATTATGGCATTTGTCAGCATCCTCGGGAAAACAGCCATGGATAGAGGCGGTGACCCTTGGGATGCCGCTATTGTTTACATTGTCATACAGTGCGGGCTTATGGTTTTTTTCTACGGCAGCGCATCCATCATAGCGCCTCAGTTTACTGGATCGCTCAAGCCGAATAAGGCAATCCTTGGCAGTGCCGCGCTTATGGCTGTTTTTTCAGTCATTCATATAGCCAGCAAAAACATGGCGTATACGTTTGTTTCAAACCCTGCCTATGTGACAGTCCTTGGGCTTACGGCACCATTGTTTGTTGCCGGTTACTATCATTTGGCTGGCAGGGTAGATAACACAGACAAGATTGCAGGGTTTGGCATCGTGGCCTGCGCGCTTGCCCTTGTTGTGCTTACGAGATTTTAAACTCGGCTTTGGCCGATGTGTCAGGCCCTAGAATCGCTTCGAGCTTTTCCGCGTCATCCTGCAGGGCCAGTTTGAGAGCCAAGCGCATAGGGTTGTCGAGTATGTGTTTGAAACCCTCGTAGCCTTCCATCCTATCGGCGAGCTTTGTCAGGCCATCGTGTAATTTTTTATAAGGCGCGTAGAGACGGTGCTGATCGAACCCTTCAAGACCGAAGTAACGCTCTAGTTTCTTTTTTGCATTCTCGATAACTGCTGAAATGGTTGGAGCATCACTATTCATGTAGTTGTAAATCGACATGTCTTCAGCATGAGAAAAAATTAGCATCTGGGCGATGCCTGCCTCGATAGCTATCTGGTAGTCGGATTTGTTCGTTCGGCCATCCAGCGCATCCAGCACGCCATTCATGATACGGATGCCAAGATCGTAGTTGTGTGGAAGCGTATCGGGAAACGTAAAGGCTTCTTTAGTATATAAAAGGAAATGGAACCCCTGTATCTGGTCAATTGCTTCTTTTACATCGGCAGGGTTTTTGCTTAACGCGGATGCTATTGCGCGTTTTAGATGTTCGATGCCTATTTTTTCTGGGTGCAGAAGTTCGGCGCTTTTTGCGGTTTTTGCCAATGCTAGGGCCTGAGTTTCCGGCATATCGGGATTGAAGAGCTTTATGACAGCAAAGCCGAAAGGTGTGTTCTTTCCAAACCCTCTCTCATCTCCTATAGAGCGGATGGATTGCTGCAGGAGGGTCAGGATGTTGTTAGCGCCCACAAGGCGGCAGGCTTCCAATACGTCTTTAGGATCCTCGTTTTTGGTACTGTCCCAGATGGTTTTGACGGCATGGCGCCATTTCCGCATTGTGCTTTGGCGATCTTCACCACGAAAGACATCCTTGAGAGGCATGTCTGGCTGCGCATCTGCCATGGATTTTAGGCGAGCGGCATCGCGGTCTAACCCACGTTTGATCGTGGCTAGTTTTTTCGCGATTTCCTGTGGTGTCATGCGGTGCTCCTTTAGAATAAACTAGGGCTTAGTTATATTTTTTCATAATGTCAAATTCTGGTCAGGTTTTGCCATTAAAAATAGACTGAAAAACACGCGGTTTTTCCTTGGTGTTTTTCGCAGATTTCTGCTAGTTTCAGGCATCCTAAACTCCGAGAAAAACAATGGCTGAAATCGCAGTGAAAAAAACCGATTCCGAAAACGCCTATGGCGCAGAATCCATCAAAGTTTTGAAAGGCCTTGATGCCGTTCGTAAACGCCCCGGTATGTATATCGGTGATACCGATGACGGCTCTGGCCTTCACCACATGGTGTATGAGGTTGTTGATAACGCGATTGACGAAAGTCTCGCCGGACATTGCGACGAAATTTACATCTCCCTCAACCCAGATGGCTCATGCACGGTACGCGACAATGGTCGCGGTATCCCTGTCGATATTCATAAAGGCGAGGGTGTTTCGGCAGCTGAAGTCATTATGACCCAGCTCCACGCCGGCGGTAAATTCGACCAGAATTCCTATAAGGTCTCCGGCGGTTTGCACGGTGTCGGCGTATCGGTCGTTAATGCACTTTCTGAGTATCTGGATCTGCGTATCTGGCGCCAGGGCCATGAGTGGTACATGCGTTTCCGTCATGGAGATGCCGAAGCGCCGCTAAAACAGGTTAAGGAATGGACTGGCCGTAACGGGACTGAAGTTACCTTTTTGCCGTCCACACAGACATTCACAAAAACCGTTTTTGACTTTGATACGCTTGAAGACCGTTTCCGCGAACTTGCATTCCTGAATTCCGGCGTCAATATCCGCTTTGTTGATAACCGCACGGATGAAAAGAAAGAGGTCCGTTTCCATTTCGAGGGCGGAATTGCGGCGTTTGTCGATTACCTCGACCGTAACAAAACTGCACTTTTCAAGCCATCCATTGCCGTTAAGGGGCAGGATGCCGGCATTACCGTTGAAGCTGCGATGGAGTGGACGGATAGCTACCATGAAACCATGTTGTGCTTTACCAACAACATCCCGCAGCGGGATGGCGGTACGCACCTTGCTGGTTTCAGGGCTGCGCTTACACGCTGTATCAATAAATACGCGAACGATAGCGGTATCCTTAAAAAGGAGAAAGTCGAACTGACAGGCGAGGATATGCGCGAAGGTTTGACATGCGTACTTTCTGTTAAAGTCCCTGATCCAAAATTTTCATCACAGACCAAAGATAAGCTGGTTTCATCTGAAGTTCGCCCTGTTGTCGAAACCGTAATTGGCGAAGTGCTCTCAACCTGGTTTGAAGAGAATCCTCAGGAAGCCAGGAAGATCGTTGGTAAAATTGTCGAGGCCGCAACGGCGCGTGAGGCTGCGCGCAAAGCGCGGGACCTTACCCGCCGTAAGGGTGTTCTTGATGTTTCTTCGCTACCTGGAAAATTGGCTGACTGCCAGGAACGTGATCCATCCAAATCTGAGATTTTTATCGTTGAGGGGGATTCCGCCGGTGGTTCTGCCAAGCAGGCGCGTGACCGTAAAAACCAAGCTATTCTGCCATTGCGCGGGAAAATATTGAACGTTGAGCGCGCACGCTTTGACCGCATGCTGAATTCAGCCGAGATAGGAACTCTGATTACGGCGCTTGGTACGGGTATTGGTCGTGATGAATTTGATGTTGAAAAAGCGCGCTACCACAAAATCGTCATCATGACCGACGCTGATGTTGACGGTTCGCACATCCGGACACTTTTGCTGACGTTCTTCTTCAGGCAGATGCCGGCGCTGATTGAGCGCGGATACCTTTATATCGCGCAGCCTCCTCTTTATAAGGTAAAACGCGGTAATTCATCCGAGCTGTATCTCAAGGATGACCGTGCGATGGAGGATTATCTTATACGCGCTGTCCTTGACGATACGACTTTGTCTGCCGGCAAAGAGGTAAGAAGCGGCAAGGATTTTGAGGCTGTTATTGAAGAATGCCGCAAACTATCGGGCGCTATTCAGACGCTTGTACGCAAGACCGCTAATCAGGATGTTGTAGAGCAGGCTGCTATTGCCGGTTGTTTTGCGCCGGATATCCAGAATGATGACAAAGCAGGAGAGAGCGCTGCCAAAGCGTTGACCGAACGCCTTAATAAGGTTTCTAGCGTGCGCGGAAAGTGGAATGTTTTGTTTACGCCTGTAGGTGGTTTTGTTGCGTCATGCACACTACGCGGTGTTACGCATACGAACCGTATTACCATGGACCAACAGCGTTCCGCGGAAGCTGTTCGCCTACACGGCAAACGCGACATGCTGGCCGAACTATTTACATCGCCGGTTATCGTGCGTGTTAAAGATAAAGAGGTGGGTAAATATGCCGGCCCTCAGGCGCTTGTTGCCGGTATCTTTGAATTGGGGCGCAAGGGCCTGCAAATCCAGAGGTATAAGGGTCTTGGTGAAATGAACCCAGAGCAACTTTGGGAGACGACGCTTGATCCCAATGTACGCACCCTCTTGAAAGTAGACGTAAGAGATGCCGAGAAAGCTTCGGAAATCTTTACGACGCTTATGGGCGATATCGTAGAACCACGCCGCGAGTTTATTCAGGATAACGCGCTTAAAGTCAGTAATCTGGATATCTGATGCGGCTTACAAATCTGCCAAGATGGCGTTCGCTTGCTATGGCAGGTTTGCTTTCATTGAGCCAGACAGGCTGCGCTGTATTTGAAGCAGACGAAAATCTGAATTCAGCAAGTTTTACATGTACGGGGCCACTCGGGACACCCGGGTGTTTTCAAGGCGACCGCAAAAAATCTGCGGCTGTATCCATGGAAAGCGGTTGGCGTGTGGTCGATACCGGCGATGAAAGACGCCCGACTACATTTGGCTACGGGGTTACATTCAAGCTGAATTTGCTCAATAACCCTTAGGTATTAGCGTTTGAAAGGCGATCCTGGCTGGCTGACCGGTTTTGCCACCTGCCCGCCACCGCTGCCGGATGATTGCAAACCAAGCTGAGGCGTACCAAAAAGACCCGCGGCGAGTGTATCGGCAGCACCTTTGAGAATTGATTTCACTTCGTCTGAGAGGCCTTCCGGCATCATGGTCATGCCGGTTTTTGCTTTTTCTTCGACGGCTTCCATGGCGTCGTAACGCTCTTTGGGAACAATCTGCACTTCGTCTTTCTGCTTTAGGCCTTTACCGCCACCGCCGGAGGAAGATGATTTTCCATCTTTATCCTCATCATCCTCTTTTTTGTCGCTACCTTCGGATTTTTGATTCTCGTCCTTAATTGCGTCGGCCCATTTTTTGCCGTCATCCTTCTTGGAGAAAAAATCCATCGGGTTGGATGGTTTTTCTGGGGCAGGTGCTGGCGTTGCGGCTTGCTTTGCCGTGGTTGCTTGCGCGGGAGCCGATACATCGATACCGCCGTTAAGCACTTGTACGCCCACAATCCCCATGCTTCCCGCGCGCATTGGGTCTTTGTTACGCAGCAAGCGAACGCCGTCTGCAATAGCTGCTATTTCCGGTGCTACGGGGATTGCTGGCGAGGATTTACGTGCCGTCCAGTCACGGCTCATCAGGCGGTCACGCAGGGCGCCAATATCCTTGAGGTGTTTTAGAATGAAATCATCTGTCTTAGGGAGGCCAATGAAGCGCTGCACGCGCATGGCCTTGGCATTACCGGGATTGCAATAGAATACCTTGATACGGTTGATGGTCAGGCCAAATACAAGAATTGCATCGCCTTCCTTGAAGGTTTTTAGTTCGTCGAAAGTTGAACGCGAGCGAAAATCCGTGTTAGCAGAGGTGTTGCCGTAGTAACTGCCCCATGCCGATTGTCCTGAACCAGCACCTAACGAGAAACCTCCAACTACCGACACAAGCGCTTTACCCACAGTACGGTCAAAGAAGTCCTGCGTGCCCATTGGGTCTTCGAGCTTACCGAATATCTTGATGTTACAGTTACCTGTAATGGAGCGAGCTTCTTCCTTAACACGCTTTTCAAGAGCGGCCATATCCTGCGCGGCATAAACAAGGCAGAAACCCAAAGAACGCGCCTGAGCGGCCATAACGCCCATACCGGCCGTGGTGTAGTATCCGACCTCGTCGAAAATTGTAACAAACGGTGTGGTCGAGCGCGTTGGTTTGTTATCAATAACGGTTGCGGAATCCCCTTCGACGGATGCACCCAAGGTTGAGCCCATCATCCCTTTGAGGGTGGCAGCCACGATTTTACCGAGGTTTGCCGCTTCGTCCGGTGATTTTTCGAGCGCTGGTATGAGCACGATCAGGATACGGCGATTGAGAACCACGTCGATCATATCGATATCGGCGTTTTTTGCCTCAAAGATGTATCCGTAGTCGTTACCAAGCGATTGGAGCGCACGCGTAAACTGCATGGTAAGATATCCGTGCTGCTGCTTGACGACGTTGGTATCGACCATCGGCTGGTCGGGCCCCAAAGGCTTTTCCATGCCGTTGTCGTCAAAGGCTGCATCTACGTAGCCTGGCAGGGTATCGAGATATCCCTTCAAGCCCTCGCGGATGCGTTCAGGCAAGGCTGAGTCCCGGCTTAGTTTTACAACTTCAGGGAAGTTCATGACCTGACGGATTGTGTTAATGGAGAGCGGCATTTCCTGATGGTCGCGTTTCCAGGTGAGGGCAGGCATAAGCGAGGACAGGAGCGAGATTGCGCGCTCTTTCCACATGGCGTTATCGCCACCGGCTTCCGGCATGAGGCTCACAAGCATTTGCGTGAGGTAGGAAGCCGAGCCGCTGGAAAACGGGTTCAGGGAGTTTGACGGCGCCGGATCATCGGAGTTGCCGGTCATGTAGTTGAGAATCAGCAAGTCGTCATCACGCCCAAAACGGCGGGTAAGGGCCGTCAGCGACGACCAGAGATCTGTATCGGCCTTGCCGTCCACATAAATAAAGCCCGAACCCCACATAAGGGCGTTGGAGACGATGGATTTCAAGCCTTCCGTCTTACCGGCACCAGTTGTACCAAGATACAGGATGTGCGTACGGGCATCGTTGTTGGTAAACCAGCATTCTTCATTGCCGTACTGAACCGAGTTGCCGAGGTAAAGAATGCCTTTTGCTACGCCATCACGCTCGTTTTTATCTTTGAATTTTGTGTAGCCCGGAAGTTTGTAGCTCAATGTACGGTCAATTTTAACGAGCCACCAAAGATAGAAAAGCGTGAACGTCATGATGACGTCGGCCAGTATCGTTCCCATGCTTGAGAAAAATACCATTGAGCCCGTGACGAAAACTATGACGGCGGCATGATCAGAATCTTTGAAAAAGTCATGCGCGCGCTGGCCCAGTGCCCGCGTATCGCGCAGGATGTGGGCTAGTGCGTAGTCATACTTTTTCTGGACTATTGCCATCGTTTCTGGTCAGCGGGTCCTTTCCAATCCCGCGGGGCTTATTTGCTTTTTACGGCAAAATCAGCTTTTGGCTCTGTTGTTTTAAAAAATCATCCGCCGACATAGGTACGCCGTCGATACTGGCGGCGGGCGCCGATGGGGCCGAGGTCGGTGCCTGCTTTTGTTGCGCACCTGCCTGTTGTGGGGCCGTATCTACAGATTGTACGCCTAAGAACATGCCAAGGTATCCGTACATGGCCATGCCAAGGTAGAGTGCAAACCAGACATAAAGAAAAAACGTAAACAGGCGTCCGATTTTTGATGCAGGCTTGATAATGACAGGCTGCGCGTTGGGGCCTACATGCATACGGCTATCGCGCGCTTTTTCAAGTGCGTGGGATGCCTTGATGAGGGCGCGCTCGGCCTTTTTACGGTCGCGGTAGACGGCTACGGTTTCTGCGGCGCCTTTGCCGCCATATTTTTTAAGGACGCTCAGGCCCTGCCTGTCAGCCTCGATGCGAATAACGGCCGTTGCGGCATCGCTGAGGTCCATAATCCAGACAACAGGAGTCTCGGCGTCAGGCATGGACAGTATGAGCCGACCGTCAGCTACTTTTGCGCTCGGGCCATACTGGCCTGTTAGCAATCCCCAAATGCACATTTCCTGTATTCTCCTTATGCTGCTTTTTTCTGTTTTGGTTTGCCTGCAGGGCCGTAATCGACTGGCGGTAGAGGGCGAACCAATATCGGGTTTTTCTGATATTCTATAAGGCCTTCAACCGCATCCATGACGCGGGGTTTCAGTATTGGCCTGTTGATCTGTTTTTCAGCGCGGTAGTGGGAGGCTACTCCTAGCGATTCAATGTGGAATGCCTGACGACCGAGATTGTTTAGTGGATACCAAAGCTCACGGTTATGGGCTCTCAGCCACACAAACATGGACGATGCTAGAACGCCGCCTTCTTCCCGTGCGGTGTTAAGTGCGCGCATAAAGGCGGTTGTCACATAGGCGTGGCGATTGCAGTTACTTAAAACTTTCTCGGAGAGTTTTTTATCGCGCAGAATTTTTCTGGCTTCGCCCAGAAGCTTCAGATCGCAAGATAGTCTTAGCCCCTTTTCATGATCCCAGCAGCAAGCGAGACGGCCAAGCATTTCATCCCCTTCCGTTCTTTTGCGGGATGCCTTGAGGCAGAAGCAGGCCAAGAGAACCTGTAACTCAGGGGGGAGTGACTTTTCGCCTTTCCATCGCGGGCCAAGCTGTTTTGCGAAAGCGCGCTCGGTTGGGTGTTTTTCGGGTATATTGTCTTTGACAGGTATTTCATTGATGGCAAGCCACTCCTCGGGAGATAGCGCTTCACCAAACATAGGCTGCTTTACGGGAACGGGGCTGCCCGGCGACCTAACCGGCAAGGTATTTGGATTAAATTTCAGAAAAGGCCGTATGACCTTGAACATTCTGGCCTGTGCTACTGCCAACTGCTCCAGACCCATCACTTTTCTGAAAAGGCTAGTAGGTCCATTGAAAACGATATAGCCAAAAATGGCAAGGAAACCCGCAACTGTAAACCATCGCCATGAGTACATTGCGACATAGGATACAACGCGCAGGTGGTCATTACGGACAGTTTCGGGTTTGGCTACCTTGGCATATTCGCGCCATGTTCCAAATTTTGTGGGCATGAGGTCGATACGCTCGTTATCGCCCAGCTTTGCTTTTAGAGGTCCCTCGTCATCGAGATTGGCAGGCATGGGAACGCGGATGATGTCCTCGTCGTCCATCCAGATTGAGGCGACTTCCAGCTGGACGCTCCGCACGGCAAGGATGGCACCTGTCAGAGGTGTTCTGAACGACGACCAGACAAGCCACCCCAGCCCCACAACAATTGCTATGAGGAAAACAAAAATAAAAACATCATCGCCACTCTTTTCGCCGGCCACTTAAATACCCTTGATAGGCTTGAATTTTTTACGAAAAATAGCCCTTCTTTGCGTCGCTTGCAATTTTATAAGAAAAGCATTTTAAAACAAAGGGTCTTGCAGAGGAAAAGAACATCGGTTAACACGCTACTCAATGCCGGCGTAGCACAGCGGTAGTGCAGTCGATTTGTAATCGAAAGGTCGGGAGTTCAATCCTCTCCGCCGGCACCATTTCCTTTATTTTCCTTATTTTTCGGTCTTTTTGACGTTCCGCTTATAGAGCTTCGCGTATTGCTTTTGTAGCTATAAAATCAATTTATAAGAGAAATTGTTGGTAGTTTCATTTTGTATGCAGCAACGCATACAAAATGAATGATTATGATTGTATGCTGTAACATATTATTAATCATAGGTTGTAATAGTGAGGACGGTTCATTTGATGGAGTGTCTCATGATACAAGCTGTACACAAGCAGTCTATTTTTAAAAATCCGCATCAACTTAAGGTCCTTGTCGTGGATGATCAACCTGAAGTCAGGACGATGATCCGCGAGATTTTGCTTGATGCGAATGTCACCCAGGTATTTGAAGCGCCTGACGGGAAAGCCGCCATGCAATTCATTGATGCTGATTTTGACATGGTGGATTTGATTATCTGTGACTGGAACATGCCGGGCCTCAACGGTGTAGACTTTTTAAAGCAGGTGCGCAGCTGTTTTCCCGACTTGCCATTTTTGATGGTCTCAGGAAATTGTGACAAGAAATCTATTCTTGAGGCCAAAATCTCGGGGGTCAGCGCTTATATACGCAAGCCGTTCTCTCCGCTTCAGATGGAAGAGAAGCTTAAGATTCTGGTCGATAAAAAATACAACTAAGGGTAGAATAGTATGAGTATGATGTCCGTATCCACGCAAAATGAGGCCTCTCTGCCTATTCTTGTCTTAAGCAACGACCTTGCCTTGCGGCAGTCGCTTTCTGCCCTCATGCCTGCCAGTGGCTGTATAGGGGGGGCCTTATCGCAGGCGTCTACCTTAATAGGTGCCAATCAGTATGCGTGCATCTTTATTGAGTGTGGGGAGGGACAAGCCAGCGCCATACCCGATATATGCGGGTTTCAGGGGGATCTGGCGCCAAGCCCTATCGTCACGCTTATGCATCAGCCTGATGAAGAGAATATACTTTGTGCTATGCGCCACGGTGCGCAGGAATGTTTGCCGGTTTCTGATATTACGCCTGCACATATATCAAGTGCCGTGATCAAGGCCAAAGAGGCTTACGCCTACAGAAAAAGCCGCCACAGGGCTGAGGAAGAGCTTCAGCAAATCCGTAAAATGGAGGCGATAGGCAGGCTGACGAGTGGTGTTGCGCACGATTTTAATAATCTTCTGACGGTGGTTATGGGGAATATCCATTTATTACGCAGAAGATTTATCAACGGTGTTTCAAATTATGACCCTGCGGACATCATGACTAAGATTGAGGCCATTGAAAGTGTAGCCGATAAGGGTGCCGAGCTTGTGAGAAGGCTCATGGTATTCACACGACAAACGCCGCTCACTCAAGAGGTTGTGTCCGTAAATGCCTCCATAGAGGACACCTATGAGTTGCTCAAAAGAGCGGTTGGCGAAACTGTTGAAGTGACGGTTCTGTTGGATAAAGAGGCTTGGGATGTTGTGCTTGACCCTCTCGAGTTTGAGAACATGCTCATTAATTTTGCGGTCAATGCACGCGATGCCATGCCGGGTGGCGGCAAGCTTACGATTGAGACACACAATGTCGAAATTGATGCCAAACATGCGATGTATCACCCTGATATGAAGACTGGGCCGTATATCATGATCGCCATATCCGATACCGGCATCGGGATGACTCCAGATGTGATGAAAAACGTATTTGAGCCGTTCTTTACTACAAAACCCCCAGGAGAAGGCACGGGCCTCGGTATGAGTATGGCCTACGGTTTTGTAAAGCAGTGTGGCGGATATCTGCATGTTTATAGCGAGGTCGGAAACGGTACAGTTTTTAGAGTTTATCTTCCGCGACATGTGTCAGAAAGCGCGAAGCCTTTGACTAATTCGTTCGAGGCAGAGAGTGATATTAAAAAGAATGTTCTTGTGGTGGATGACGATATAGTCATGCGGACTATTGCGAGTGCAACATTGCAAGGGCTTGGTTTTGAGGTCATGGAAGCCGAAGATGGCAGGACAGCCCTTGAAATCCTAAAAAGCCCTAGCTTTCATGTTGATGTTTTGTTTACGGACATCAACATGCCTGGAGACATTAACGGCATTGAGCTTGCAAAAAAAGCGCGCAATATGCTGCCGCATATCAAGGTTCTTTTATCATCCGGATATTCCGAGTGTGCGATCCCGGATTATATTTTGAACTCGGGAGAGAGTGTTATCAGCAAGCCTTATCACCGAGACATCTTACTACAGAAAATGAATCACATCATTGATGGAGAATGACATGCCGCCCCAAAGAAAACATGTGCTTGTCGTGGATGATAATGAGTTTATCAGATTACTCTTAAAAGAGAATCTTGAAGATTGCGGTTATAACGTTGCCCTTGCCGTAAATGGGGAAGACGCAATCCATTACCTTGATAAAGGACATACACCTGTTCTGATTGTGACAGATATCATGATGCCAAAAAAGCAGGGTATCGAGATGATTGAAGAGGTGCGTGCCAAGCATCCCCACGTCAAGGTTTTGGCTATATCGGGCGGTGGCGCTACACGCGTGGGGGATATTCTCGCAAGAGCACAGGCAGCTGGATCTGATGCGGTTCTTGCCAAGCCTTTTAACATGAATGACTTTGAGGCCACGGTAACGCGTCTAACGCGATAGTTTTTTATAGCGCTCAATTAGCCATTCGCGCCCCTCTTTTACGCGGAACATATCGCCATAGCGGATGATGTCGGCTGTTGCGTATGTCTCGGGCCAGCGGTCCGGTAAAAAAGAACCTGTGCCTATGAGATCGAGAGGAGCTTTGGCCAAAGCCATAATCCGGCACTT
Source organism: Pseudomonadota bacterium (assembly GCA_009926935.1). Lineage (GTDB taxonomy): Bacteria > Pseudomonadota > Alphaproteobacteria > Micavibrionales > UBA1664 > UBA6145. The sequence continues at coordinate 89,510 of RFNZ01000005.1, forward strand.
ATCAGGGTTGAATCCGGATGAACCAATGATTTTAATGTTGGGAAAACCGGCTTTACTTAATTGTTCCCGAAAATGCCAAATGGCGGCTGCGCTGACACCCTCACCCAAAAGGTAGCTTTGATCACTTTCGGTTAGGTAGCTGCGCAGTGCCTGAGGCGCGTTCCGTTCGATGACTGCGTAGGAGGTCGGTTTATCAAGCCCCTCCATGTAGCGACCGCCATGTGTATCCAGCCTGAATTTGAGAGTGCCTGCCGAAGCCTCGCTCGGGAAAGATTTACAGACTTCAATTGAATCCGAAATTTCACGGCCGAAGAAATCAGGCAGCACCGTAAAATCAGCATCCGGATTGTTTGTACGATATTGGCGCGCTGCTTCAAGTGTGGAGCCGGCGTATCCTACTAGTGCATGAGGCATGGTACCCATGCCTACGGTGCCTTCAAAAAAACGGGCGCCGCCATCGGTTGAAGTGCCAATAAAACCTTTGGCTTTTGGGTTTGCAAGGCGGGCACCCAATGTACCAGCATGTGCTGCGTAGGACATCATTTCTGCCATCTCGGCGCCAGCGCAATGTCTTGCACACATATCAATCATGGGGGTCACAGGCAGCTCCAGAATCATGGTGCGGGCGTTATGGGCCGCTACGCATACAGGACCTGTTTTTTGAAGGATGTGTGTTTCCAGCTCGACCAGTTTCGAGAAAGGGCCGCTGAAAAAGAATAACGGGTCTCCGGCTCCTACGATTTCACCAGTCTTGAAGGAAGGCTGGATTGTAACTTTGAAGCTCTGTTCATGGGCTACTTTCTCAAGCCAATCAAATGTAAGATCGCATGCCATAACGCTAGGGCGGCGCAGAAAAACCGCGTAGGTTACCTGTGTATCCTTGCCAGCCTCAATCACCTTACGTGTGCGGCTAAAATATTTATCGGTCCAGCGGGTAATATCCGCAGGACCGATAAAACGTTTGTAAAGCGCATCTATCACGGTTTGAGGAGGACACGTGCCGTGACACTAAGGCTTACCTCTGACTCGCCTGCTTCGGCGACGGGGGTTGCTACGTCAGACACTCCTTTTTCCATGGCCATCATGCTGGCGCGACCATAGACCGGATAGATACTTGGTGCCGAGCCGTTGATGTTGATATCGATGACATCATAACTGCTTTTACCCAGGGCCGAGGCTGCAATTTTTGCCTTGTCACCAAGCTGCTTTAAAGCTTTTTGCATGAGCTGGTCCTGAACGCCTTCAGACTTTTCACGGCTTAGACTGTAATTCATGCCGTTCATAATGAATCCTTTGGTCTGGATTTTTCCGGCAAGTTCCAAAAGTTTTGAGGAATCCGAGCTTTCGAGATCAATGGTCTGGGTACCGCGCCATTTTTTGCTGGATGAAACGGCCTGACCCGTGCGGGGGTCTATAATCTGACCTTCGTCGTAGACATAAACGTAATAACTACCCGTTGTTGCTTTTACCGTTGAATAGTTTTTTGCTTCAGCCACGGCTTCCGCAACGGCTTTGTTGATGCGATCCTGAATTTCATTGGCGGAACCGCCGTCAAGTTCGTAGCGCAGAGAAGCCGAAAGCGTGTCTTGCGACAGCTTCATTTGCTCGGTGACAGTAATGTTGAGGATGCTGTGACCGGCAGGCGGCAAGTCTAGGCCGTTTTCTTCGGCCTTTGCCGGAAGAGCGACGGCTAATGCTAAAAGAGCTGAGAGCAGAGCGATGCGCATGTTTTGGAACCTCCAACCTTTATGGTGTTCCTAAGGTAAACGATGTGAATGGCAAAGAAAAGGCGTGGTTAAGGCAAATCAGGCGAGGCGGTCAAGGAGGTCTCGTTCCATCTCATCAGCGACTTTGATGACAGCAAGATTTGCTTTGTAGGCAAGGGCTGCCGTACGGGCATTTATAAGCTCGGCGCCGTAATCGACGTTTGGTGCTTCCACAAGGCCCTGAGAGTCAGCATAAGGTGAATCCGGCTGGTAGGCCGGTGTTGTTGCTGGATCCCGTTCAACCACTTCAGCCTGAGTTCCTTGAAGTTCGCCTGTTTCGGCACCTATTGATACCTGTACGACATCTACGGGTGTGTAGGCATCCGGCCCTTCAGTGCCCTCGCGGGCGCCCACCGTATGCGCATTCGCGATGTTTGAAGCGGATGCGGCTACTCTTGTAGAGGTGGCGTTTAGGCCAGAAAGTGCGATGGTAACAGGGCTAACCATTGTTATATGGTATCAGGAAAAGGTTAATTTGAAGCCAAAAATGAAGTGTTTTTTATAAGACTTCATCAGGTGCTATCTGGTTTCTGAGCCAGGTGCGCTGGCGCTTGGTGTATTGGCGTGTTTCGATTGCAGTGGCCTCAACGGCATCAGGTAAAAGGAGTTCATTTTTCAATACGCGGCGGAGATATTTGAAGCCGTGGGCGACTGTAATGGGTGCATCTTCAGGCACGCTACCGTCTTCTATTTGTTTGCTGAGAGATGCAACTTCATCCATCACGCCGTTGTTTAGCATGGCTTCAAGACGTTTCCTGATTTTGGTTTCAAGAATTTCCTTTGGTGGATTAATGACTGTTACATGAAACCGCCAGTCGGCCGGCGGCTTTTGTAATGGGATCGCCTGCCACTCCGCCAGGCTTTTGCCTGTAGCTTCCAGCACTTCCATTGCACGCAAAATGCGTTGTGTGTCACCGGCTTTGAGCTTTGCGGCCATGGTTGGGTCACGTTTTTGAAGATCGGCATAGACAGATGGCAAACCTTCCGTATCAATACGTGATCTTACATTTGCACGTATCTCTGGAGAAATATCGGGCATGGGAGAAAGCCCGTCCATGAGGGCCTTGATGTACATGCCTGTACCGCCAACAAGGTATGGTGTACGGCCTAATTTAAATGCGGATTGTATTTCACGGGTAGACATGACGACCCAGTCCGCCGCGGACATTCTTTCAGTCGATGCCAGAACCGAATAGAGGACGTGCGGTATGCCCGCCGTTTCTTTTTGTGTCGGCTGGGCGGTCAGGATCGGCAACGCGTCATAGCATTGCATGGCATCGGCGTTGATGATCGTGCCGTTATCCGATTTTGCGCGTTCAACCGCGAGGGCTGATTTACCACTCGCGGTTGGACCGATGATAACCTTGATGATCAAGGCTTGGGAGCCTCGGGGATTGGTGCCGCAGGCTCTGCCGGTGGCGGCGTTGTTGCAGGTTTTGCCGCCGAAAGTTTGACAGCGATAAACTGTATGTCACCCTGACGGTTGACGAGCATTAAGACCGAGCTTTTTCCTGCAGCTTTGACATCAGCAATCGCCTTTTTGACCTCATCTATTGATTTAACCGGTCTTTGACCGAGTTCTACGATGACATCGCCCTCCATCAAACCCTTGCGAGCTGAATCCGAGTTGCCGTCCACATCCATGACGACAAGGCCCGTAACATCGGACGGGAGGTTGAACTGAGTCCGGATGTCCGGCGTCAGCGGCATGAGCTTTGTACCCAGTTCGGGCACCAGCTCACCGTATTCTGGTTTGCCGGGTTCGGTTGGGTCCTGCTTTTCAATCAGGCCCTTTTCTTCGGCGACTTCAAGTTCACCTACTGCTACCTGCAACGTTACTTCCTTGCCCTCACGCCAAACTGTCATCGGAACAGTCTTGCCTATTTCTGTTTCGGCAACGATTTTTGGAAGAGCGCGCATATCGGCTACAGGTTTGCCATCAAAACCGATGATAATATCGCCAGCCTTGATGCCGGCTTTTTCGGCTGGGCCTGTACCGGTGAGGGATGCCACAAGGGCTCCGCGCGGTGTTTTAAGACCCAAGCTTTCTGCGATTTCTTCGGTAACGGTCTGGATACGGACCCCAAGCCATCCGCGGCGGGTTTTGCCGTATTTTACCAGCTGATCGATGACTGATTTGGTCATGGCTGAAGGGATGGCAAAACCGATGCCTACAGATCCACCCGAAGGTGAGAAAATAGCTGTGTTGATCCCGATCACCTCGCCTTTTACGTTGAACATCGGGCCGCCCGAGTTGCCACGATTGATCGAAGCATCGGTCTGTATGAAATCGTCATACGGCCCCGCATTGATGTCGCGCTTACGGGCCGAAACGATACCTGCAGTTACAGTACCACCGAGGCCGAACGGGTTACCAATGGCTATGACCCAGTCACCGACGCGCAATACATCCGAATTGCCGAAGGAAGCGGCTTTGACATCATGCCCTTTGAGATCGGCCTGCAGGAGAGCGATATCTGTCTTTTCGTCCTTACCGATGACGCTGGCATTGACGATCGAGTCGTCATGAAGGGTTACGCGGATTTCCTGTGCATCCTTAATGACGTGGTTGTTTGTAACGATATAGCCTTTTTCAATATCAATGATGAAGCCTGATCCCAGTGATGTGGGCGGTATGGCCTGCATCTGGTCTTGATGACGTTTCATGTAGTCGTTAAAGAAATCCTCGAAAGGGGATCCTTGAGGAAACTCCGGCATTTCAGGCATAGGCTGCTGGCTTTCCGGATCCAGCTTTTGTGTAGAGGAAATATTGACGACGGTTGGCAAAAGGCGGTCTGCAAGATCGGCAAAGCTGCTTGGGGTGCCTATAGATGCATCGGATACGGCCCAAGAAGGGGTCGAAAAACCGGTATACGCAAGGGTGCCGAGCGCGGCCGTAGTTAGTACGGCTGAGGTCAGAAGTAATTTGCGAAACATGGAAAGACTCCTTGTTGATGTAGGATTTGCAGGTTCGGACAGGATTTTGACAAAAAAAGGGCGTTGTGTCGCCTGCCAAATAACCGGCCTTAACCTACTTTCCGTCTACGGCGTTGGATTTCATGTATTTGAGAAAATCGCTTTCGGGGCTCAACACCAGCGTTGTATCCGGGCTAGCCAGAGTGTTCTGGTAGGCAAACAACGTTTTTACATAGGCGTAAAACTCAGGATCTTCATTCGCGGCTGACGTAATAAGACCGATCGCTTTTTTATCGCCTTCACCGCGTATGATCTCGGAGTCTCTCTGGGCTTCAGCCAGAATGATAGTGCGCTCTTTTTCTGCGGTGGATTTGATTTCTTGTGCTTTTTCCTGACCTTTGGCGCGTGTTTCCGTGGCCTCTTCGCGGCGCTCGGTGATCATGCGGCTGACGGTTGAGTCACTCAGTTGTTCAGTCAGATCAGCGCGGCCGATGCGTACGTCCACAATTTCTACGCCGCGCTCTTTCATTTCGCGGTTAACACGGTCGCGTATCTGTCCCATGAACACGGCACGTTGTGATGATAACAACTGGGGTAAAGTTGCTTTACCCAAAACATCGCGTGTTGCGGCATTCATCACGACTTCAATGCGTGCCTGTGCATTGGCTTCACCTTTCAGGCGCTGCAAAAACAGCAAAGGATCAACGATACGGTAGCGGGCGAAAGTGTCGACAACGATAGGGATTGAGCCTGCGTGCTGGAGGAGGTCGGGGTCACCCTCTTTCAAGGCTTTTGTTATTCTTGTTTCCTCGCTCCGAAGGTTGACGCGCTCGGGTGCCGGATCAACGTCGAGGACGCGGCCATCAAAGTACTGAACGGTTTCAATGGGCCAGGGTAGTTTTGCTTTTAAGCCTGCGGTCGAATGCACTTTTACAGGCTGGCCAAATCGTAAAACGATAGCCTGCTGCGTTACATCCACGGTAAAGATCGTGGCTGCAAGGATACCAATGATAGCCGCGCCTAAAAGGAAGAGATTGTTAAAGTTCATCTGCATGGCTTTCCTTACTGTGTTGCGTCTTGTGGGAGTGGCGCACGCTTGATATCAAGCGGCAGAATAGATACGGCGCCTTGTGTGCCGGCCTTTTGGTCAAGCACAACGCGGTTTGCGTTCAGCATTACCAGCTCCATAGTTTCTATGTAGAAACGATCGCGAGTTACTTCCTTGCCGGTGCGGTAGGCTTCAAGTATCTGGGTAAAGCGTTTGGCATCACCTGTTGCTCTTGCGATTACATCCTGCTTGTAGGCTTCTGCCTGCTGTTTCATCTGGATCGCTTCCCCGCGGGCTTTCGGGATGATGTCGTTGCGGTAAATTGTAGCCTCGTTCTGATAGCGCTCGGCATCTTGACGGGAGGCAGCTACATCGTTGTAAGCAGCCAAAACTTCGGGATGGACCGTTGCCTCTTGTATTAGAACCTGCTTGATAGCAACGCCTGACTTGTAGGAGTCGAGTACGCTCTGCATCAGTTTCTGGATGCGTACGGCGACATCATCGCGCCCCTCGGTAATGATGGTTTGCAGGTTTGTCTGCCCCACGGCTTCACGGAGCGCGCTTTCAGCCACACGTTTGATTGTCTGCTCAGGGTTACGGATGGAAAAAAGAAACTTTTCGGCTTCGGTGATGTTCCAGAGGACGACGACATCGATATCGACGATATTGGCATCGGCTGTCAGCATCAGGCTTTCTTCTGTGACGTCACGTTTGTTACTACCTGGGTAGCCGCCATCCAAAAATCCGACTTGGGTCCGGCGGTCCAACATCACGTTGAGCTTCGTGACGGTTTCGACCGGCCAAGGCAAAGCGTAGCCGAGACCAGGCTGTCCCTGTGTGCGGTCAATTGCGCCAAAGCGTTTAATGACAGCGTTCTCGCCCGGTTCAACTCGATAAACGCCGCTACCGAGCCATACAAGTACTGCGATTATGATTGCAAAGAGTATGAACCTGCTATCCGGGCCGCCGCCTATGACCCCTTTCGCCTGCCGTAGCAGAGACTCTATATCAGGTCCGCCATTATCGGGCGTTGGTCCTTGGCCCCACGGGCCACGGTTTTGTGGCGGTTGGCCCCATGGATTTCTACGAGGTTGTTTGTTGTCGTCATTGCCAGTCATGCGCGCGCCCATTAGATGTGGTAGATATTAGGTGTCATACGACAGGGGTAAGATAGCTTGTTAGGGCTGATTGGCAACCGGAAACCGAATGAAAACGCACTCAAAAAAGCTCTTCAGGGCATTGAGGGCGGAATTCTTGACTCCGTTCTTGTGGATGGGGACCGTGTTACCGTTGTTTTGACCGTTTCTGGCGATATGCCGCAGGCCGCCATAGAAAAAGATGCCGAAGCGCGTGCTAGAACGGTTAAAGGGGTCAAGAATGTTGCCGTTATCATGACGGCGCAGAGATCGGGCCCAGTTGATCCTAAGAGCAAAAAGCCGTCTCATGGCATCGACATACCCGTTAAAAACATTATTGCCGTGGCCTCAGGCAAGGGCGGAGTCGGTAAATCGACGGTTGCTGTCAACCTAGCCGCTGCCTTGTCTTTGAAGGGGTTGAAGGTTGGATTGCTGGATGCCGATATTTACGGCCCCAGCCTGCCCAGACTTACCGCCACCAAAGACAGAAAGCCTGAGCGTATTAATGAAAAAATCATTCCCATTCAGGCCTGTGGCCTCAGTCTCATGTCCATGGGGTATCTGGTTGATGAGGCTTCGCCCATGATTTGGCGCGGGCCGATGGTGCAGTCCGCCGTGCAGCAGTTGCTGCGCGATGTTGATTGGTCGGGCCTTGATGTTCTGGTTCTTGATTTGCCACCCGGCACGGGTGACGTGCAATTGACGCTTGCCCAGAAGGTGCAGCTGACAGGCGCTATTATCGTATCCACACCACAAGACATTGCGTTGATTGATGCGCGCAAGGGGCTTGAGATGTTTCGTAAAACCAATGTGCCGATTTTAGGTATTGTCGAGAATATGAGCCACTTCTGTTGCCCGAATTGTGGAACACGTTCAGATGTATTTGGTCATGGCGGTGCCAGACTTGAGGCTGAAAAAGCTGGTGTGCCATTTTTGGGCGAGATACCGCTGCACGCAAGTATCCGCGAACAATCCGATGCAGGTGTACCTGTTGTGATTGCTGCGCCTGAAAGCCAACAGGCGAAGGCGTTTACGGATATTGCATCGTTGGTGATTGTATCTTTAGCGGTGCCCTCTCAAGTTATAGTGCAACATAACTGAGCGTAAGGCCATCAGCCACCTGAGATAGGGCGTAAATGTATCTATTTTGCGCAGAAATTTTTTTATGCGTGCAAAGAGGCTGCAGATTTAGCGTCTTGGCGATTACCTTCTTCAACGATGCGACGCATATCGAGAACGATAATTTTTTCCAAGCCTGCATCGGTGACCGTTGCGCTCAAGGTACGGCCATTTGATTTTACTAAGATATATCCGTCTTCCTCGAGTTCTTTTAGAAGGCGCTGTCTTTCGCCTCTTGCTGACATGTGTGGCGGCAATTCAATGATTTCGCCGTTACCCTGTTCGAGGCTTAGCATAACGCGAGAGAGGAATTCATTCATAAACAGACCTTTTTCGGTCATGATGGTGTTAAACCAAGGTCGAGGACCCAAATTCTTTTTATCATCGCCTTCACGTGAAAATGCCGCGCACATGCTTGTGACTGCTGTGAACCTTGCAGCCCTGACGCTCAAGAGAAGACTGCCTTCCGCACGTTCTTTCGTTCTCGCGGCTTTAAAAGCTGTTTTCACGTCAAATTTCGCAGTCATATTTTTCTCCTAAGGCTGACTAGGGGCCAAAGTAGGAGGTTTTCTTTATTATGTCAATAATAAGAAAACCCGGGTCCGGCTTGGGGTCCGGACCCGGGCCTCTGGAAAGCGACTTGCCCTTGGGGTTGAGGCTTGGGTTGGAGGAGGACAAATCGCCGTTCTTTGCGTCCGGCTTTCAGGCGGACGAAGCTCGTATCATGCGCGGACCCTTTCGTGAGCCTTGGCATCCTTGCGGGCAGCGCGTTTGGCTTTGACCGCATACATACTTGAATCAGCGCCGTGAAGAACGCCATCGACAGTGTCACCTGCGGCGTAAGCCCGCATACCGATGGATGCGCGGATAGCGATTTTTTCGCCTTTCCAGCGTAAGGATAGGGAGTTCAGGCGCATGGCCAGTTGTTGCGCGCGATCGACGGCTGCCATCACATCGGCGTTGGAGAAAAGGAGTACAAATTCATCGCCGCCCAGGCGTCCTGCCAAGTCCATGCGGCGGATTGTGCCTTTCAGGGCTTCAGCAACCAGGCGCAGTGCTGCATCGCCAGCTGCATGGCCGTGGGTGTCGTTGATGAGTTTGAAGTTATCAAGATCAATCATCAGCAGGAGGCCACCTTTGGTCAGGCCCCGTGTCGTACGATCCAACTCACGGTCAAAGGCTTCGACAAAACCGCGGCGGTTGGCAACGCCGGTCAGTTCGTCCGTGGTGGCTATTGCCTCCAGATGCTCAATGCGGGTGCGCTGTGTTGTTATTTGGCGATGCGCCTCATCAAGGGCGCTATTGGCCTCGCGCAGCATATCAAGAGCGATGGTGGCGATACGGCGAAGGGAGGCGTCATCCTTCAGTTCATGCAGTTTTGATTTCAGGCTTTCTTCGTGCGAACCCGCATCTTCACGCAGCAGCTGTATAGCCGTAAAAGCCTCGGGCGAGCTTATGCTGATCGTTTTGCTTTTGAGCACTGCATCGGAAACCATGGTCGCAATCCTTTTTCTTTCGGAAAGAGTTATTGCGAAAGCCGTGCCAAACTTAATTCGTTATAAAATCATTTAAAATCATATATTTATCGATAAATCCTTGTTGCCTGTGGGCGTCGGTATAGGCGCTAGACCCAAAAAGAAGCAAATGTCACGGGAAATATTTGCCTATCTCAAAGCCTAACCCCTTTCAGAAACGCCGTTTTTTTCTTAAAATGGAAAGATATATGACACTAAACGCACCCTTCCGTTTCTGCCTCGGTCTCGCCGTGCTTTTTGCAAGCACGACCTGTGCGTTTGCCGGTATGTCAGGCATGCACCCGCACAGAGCTATTTATGAGGTCTCGCTTTCCTCCGTTCAAAGCGGCGGGCAATTGGTTGATATTCGCGGAAAGATGTATTTCGAGTGGAAGAAATCATGCGAGTCCTGGACGACGGATCACAGATCGGTCCTGACATACGAATATGCCGATGGCACATCTACCCGTATCAACAGCGACTTCGCTTCTTATGAAACGCTGGATGGTAAAGACCTCAGTTTTTCCTCTCGCCGTGAAAATAATGGCGCCCTGATTGAAGAGTTCAGGGGGCATGCCAAACGTGCCGTCGATGCCGAGGGTGATGCCGTTTATTCGGTTCCGGATACGCTTAACTTCAAGTTGCCTAAGAATACGTTCTTTCCCATGCAGCATACGGACGAAATTCTGGCTCGTGCCAATAAAGGCGAACGTTTTTTCAATGCCGCTCTCTTTGATGGGAGCGATGATCAGGGGCCTCAGCTTGTCAATGTTTTTATAGGCCGCAAAGCCGACCCTATGAAGGGTTTGAAGGTAAATAAGGATATTGACCTCGGGCTTTTGAAGTCGCCAGCCCATCACATGAGGCTCGCTTTCTTTTCGGCCGAGGATGATTCAGCTGCCGCTGAATACGAAATGGATTTGGTGGCACTTGATAATGGTGTGGTCAGCGATATTACGGTCATTTATGACACGTTTACGATTACACAGAAGCTTGTAGCCCTGCAGAAGGTTGATTTGCCTGCGTGCACCGAAAACTCTGCCTACAATCCATCCAGTCAATAATTTCAAGATTTAGGCAGCCATGAAAAAAACCATTCTGATCGTTGAAGACAATGAGCTCAATATGAAGCTTTTCAATGATCTTCTGGAAGCGCACGGCTATGCGACTGTTAAAACCCGTGAAGGTACGCGTGTACTTGAAATTGCCCGCGAGCATAAGCCGGATCTCATTTTGATGGATATCCAGTTGCCTGAAGTTTCGGGGCTTGATTTGATCCGCTGGCTTAAGGAAGCGCAGGACCTGAAAACAATACCTGTCATTGCCATTACCGCCTTTGCCATGAAAGGCGATGAGGACCGCATCCGTGAGACAGGGTGCGAGGACTACATTTCCAAGCCGATCTCCGTGCTTGGATTTATTGAAACCATAAAAAAGCATATTGAAAAAATCTGAAAGTAACAGGATCCAGACGCCATGTCCGCACGCGTGCTTGTAGTTGATGATATCGCTCCTAACGTTAAGCTTCTTGAAGCGAAGCTGACCTCCGAGTACTACGATGTGATTACGGCCACTTCCGGTGCGCAGGCGCTCGAGCGGGTTGTTGCGGACAGTCCTGATATCGTTCTTCTGGATGTGATGATGCCTGGTATGGACGGGTTTGAGGTTTGCCGCCGCATCAAATCAAACCCTGCCATCGCGCATGTCCCTGTTGTCATGGTGACTGCCCTGACCGATGCCACGGACAAGGTAAGGGGGCTTGAAGCGGGGGCTGATGATTTTCTCTCAAAGCCTGTCAACGATGTGGCTCTGATGGCCCGCGTCAGATCTCTCGTGCGGCTTAAAATGACCGTCGATGAGTGGCGCGCCCGTGAAATGACAGCCAATACGCTTGGTGTTAGCGGCGAGAGTGCCGGCATCATGACCCAGACAATAGAAAAGGCCAATATCCTTATGGTTGAGGATCAGGCTTTTGAAGCGCAAAAATGCCAGGAAGCCCTTACGCGTGACCAGCATAAGGTTTTTGCGGTTACGGGCGGCATGGCAGCGCTTGAGCGCGCCAGCGTGACCGATTGTGACCTGATTATTACATCTCTTAACCTCCAGAAAGAGGACGGTTTGCGCCTTTGCTCTCATCTGCGCTCGAACGAGAGAACGAGGGCGGTGCCCATCCTTATGATCGGTCAGGAAGAAGATCTACCTAAAGTAGCCCGCGGGCTTGAGATAGGTGCTAACGACTATATTTTACGACCACTGGACCGTAACGAGCTTTTGGCGCGCGTGCGTACGCAAATTCGTCGCAAGCGGTTTCAGGAAAAGCTGAAAACCAACTATGAGGCGTCGCTTAATATGGCGCTTACAGATACTTTGACGGGCCTTTATAACCGGCGATATCTAAACGTTCACCTTGAAAAACTCCTGAAATCGACAGGCGATCAACGCAAGCAAATTGCCGTTTTGATGTTTGATCTCGATAAATTCAAGTCTATCAACGATACGTACGGCCATGGCGTGGGTGACGAAGTTTTGAAAAGCTTTGCAGACCGCATCAAGACCCGCATGCGGGGATTTGATCTTCTGGCCCGAACCGGCGGGGAGGAATTTGTGGCCGTGCTTGTAGGCGTAAGTCCTGAAAAGGCTTGCTTCGTAGCTGAACGTCTTCGCCGCGCCATTGGCAAACGCCCTATGCAGGTCAACATACCGGATGGACAACTTTCAGTTACAACCTCTGTTGGTGGTGCTTACATTGGTACTGATGTTGCAACCGTGGACGAAGTGCTCGAACGCGCGGACCAGCAGCTTTACAAAGCAAAAGAGGGCGGCCGAGACGCCGTCTATTTTGAGGGTATCGGGAAGCTTGAGCCCGCTAATTATGACGAGCCCGAGCGCTCGATACTGGAATAAAAAATCAGCTAATTTTAAGCCTGCGGCGAAGGCTTGCCGCGTCTATCCCCCGGGCCCGCAACGAGGCATTGGGATGAGGGTCGCGTTTGCTGAAGGATCTGAATTGAGTCCAGCCGCACCCCGTATTGCGGGCCAAAAGAGCCTTGCGGAATTTTTTTGCAAGATCCCTGTTGTACAGGCCCTTCCTTTTGAAAATGGCGAATGCGTGATCCGCCATGCGTTGTGACCATTCGTAGCCATAATAGCCGAACGAGTAGCCGCCAGAGAAAATATGCGTGAAGCTGTTTGAGAGGATAGAGCCATGCTGAGGCAAAACTGTCTTGCCGCTTAAAACCGATCGCTCATACGCGCTTACGCTGCGCAGGCGCGGATAAAAATCCAGATGCCATGCGACGTCCAAATAACAGCGATGGAGATGGTGTAGAAGGCCTATCCCTGCCATAAAATTGCGGGATTGAGAGATGGCCTTCACCATTGAACGCGGCATCGGGCGCCCTGTTTCGTAGTGCCTTCCTATCATTCTGAGCGTTTCGGGTTCCGTCACCCAGTTTTCTTGAATGATTGAGGGAAGTTCAACCAAATCCGTATCGACGTTTGTGCCGCTGATGGTTGGTGATTTTACTTCTGTCAAAAGCTCATGCAAGGCGTGGCCGCCCTCGTGGAAAAGAACCTTGACGTCTTCTATTGTCAGAAGGGCCGGTTTTCCGCCTTTGGGGTGTTCGAAATTGCAGGAAATATTCGCTATTGGTTTTCCTTCGGATCCATCACGCAGGATTCGGCGGTTGCGGAGCGGCATCATCCAGGCACCTGACTCTTTCCCGTCACGGCTGAATAGATCGAACTCGACGGTTCCCAGATTACTGCCAGTTGCCCTATCGAAAACTTCAAAAACGCGTGTTTCAAGCGGGCCTTGACCTGCTGGCGTGCGGTCATGGAATGAGATATCGAAGAGTTTTTTGCAATGTTCAAAGAACCCTTTTAATACCTGTTCGACAGGCAAGTACTCTTTTACGGCTTCGGTATCTAGTCCGAAGCGAGTGACTTTCATTTTCTCGATATAGTAAGCGATATCCCATGGCTCGACCGTTTCGATACCATCTGTTTCGCGTGCGAAGGCGGTAATATCCTGAAATTCGGACTCGGCCGCGGCTTTTGTTGCTTCAAGAAGATGATCCAGAAACGGTTTTACATCGGTAACCTTGAGCAGCATGCGGTTGCCTGCGCATTCATGCGCATGGGATTTATACCCAAGTAGCTGCGCGTGTTCATAACGCAGGCGCGCTATTTCCATGACTAGCGGGGTGTTGTCAGCCCCTTCCGTAGAGCCTCTTTCTGTAAACCGCGTCCATAATCTGCGACGAAGTTTACGGTCTTTGAGCCGTGGCATCACCGGCGATGAAGACATGAAAAAGTCACCACCCGCGGTGGTTTCCAACGTCAGGGCATATTTACCAGCGTATCCTCTGCTCTCGGCTTCCTGTTGTGCTTTTGCGATGGTTTCCTCAGACAGGCCGTCGAGCTCATCCGCAGTTTTGACGATGATTACTGTCTGTGCCTTGTGCCTTTTTAAATTGTTTTCGTAGTCCAGAGAGAGCTGCATTAGGCGGGTATTGATATCCCGTATCCTTTTGCGGCCTTTGGCGTCCAGCTTGACCCCGCAGCCAACAAAGCTGCTGTGGTACATGCTGACCAGCATCTCGCGCTGTTTACCGAGCTTTAGATTTTTGATGTTTTTTTGCAGTCTCGCCATCACGCGAAAGAGTCCGCGATCCTGATAGGTGTTGAAAATATGTTCGAGGTAAGCAAAACCAAAGCGGTCGGCTACGGCGTACATTTCTGGCGTGGCATTTGTGTAAAGCCTTGCATAGAATCGGCGCATTTCCGCATCCAGCTCTTCGTCATGCGTCTCCAAGTCCTGGATGAGGCTGAAATCAGGCTTGGCGGATTTTTTGAGATGTTCGATCCTGAGACGGGCTTTGGTCAGGGCCAGAAGCATGCGTTCGTAGTAAGCCTGAGGGCTGTCTTCCTGCAGAGGAAGACTCATAGGGAGTTCCGCCATCTCTCGCAGATGGTCGTCCAAAGCGACACTTTTCGCCTGGTGTCGTTGCATTCCTATTTCCCTGTTTTTTTATCGTTACCTGTTCTGTAGCAGGTTTGGGCAGGTGCAGCAATCGGCCAAAAAATAAGCCGCCGTGGGGGCACGGCGGCTTTCTTTGTGTGCACTGGCAACAATTGGGGAATTATTGCGCTATCACAAAGCTTGTTCGTTTAACCAACGATCTCAGCACCTGCAAAGAAGTAGCTGATTTCAATGGCTGCGTTCTCCTGGCTGTCAGACCCATGGACCGAGTTTTCGCCAATCGAGAGTGCGAAATCTTTGCGGATGGTACCATCGGCTGCCTGGGCCGGGTTGGTGGCACCCATCACTTCGCGGTTTTTGAGAACGGCGTTTTCGCCTTCCAGCACCTGTACGACGACAGGACCGGAGATCATGAAGCTTACGAGTTCGCCAAAGAAAGGGCGCTCTTTGTGGACGGCATAAAATGTTTCAGCGTCCTTACGTGACATTTGAATACGTTTTTGCGCGACGATGCGCAGACCTGCGCGCTCAAGGCGGTCGCATATGGCACCGGTCAGGTTACGCTTGGTTGCGTCTGGTTTTATAATGGAGAAGGTCCGTTCAAGGGCCATGACATGTTCCTATGGATCGATGTTGCTTTCGGGCCTCTTATATAGAGCCCAGTCTCCCGCAGCGCAATAGAAACACGCGGCTATGCATAGGGCATTTTTTAGGCGGCTTAATGTTTACTTAACAGGAAAACCGACATCTATTTAAGAATAAACAAAGTTTCTAGGGTATGGCAGTCGCAGAAAAGCGGGGTTTTCGAGAATCGTCCTCTATTAACATCAGGGTGTCCTGATTTTCAATAATGCACAACTCTCGGCCTTTTGTGGCTTCAAGTACGCTGTAGATGCCATGGCAGGTTCGTTCCAGCGCTTTTTGATCAGAGTGGCCGCCCAGAATATAGCCTAGGTAGAGGGCTGTTGTCAGATCTCCCGTACCGTTCGGCATGGGTGTTAAGTTTAGATAAGGTGTTGTAATTGAATATAAATCTCCTTTTTTACTGGATGTCATCATCTGGACAGTGTTACTGGGCCCCGCGTTATGCATAAGGCTGGTTACCAGCACGGTATTTACGCCTGCTGTGTGGAGCTCCACGCATGCCTTACGAGCTTCCTCCAAAGACAGGATGGTTGTGCCCGTCAGTTGTTCGAGCTCGAACAGGTTGGGCGTCATGATGTCGGCTATGCGGCTTGCTTTATCACGAAAGAGCGCGGGGATATCGGGTTTTACGAAAAGCCCGCGCCCGACATCGCCCATGACCGGATCGCAACAATAGAGGCAGGCGGGATTGTGCGCTTTGATTTCTGCTACTGTCTCAAGGATGACATTGCCAAGACTGGCGTCCCCGAGATAGCCGGAGAGCACGGCATCGAAAGAGTAAAGGACGCCGAGGGCGCGCAGGCCATTGATAAGGTTGCGTATATGCGTTTCCGAAAATACATCCCCCGTCCAGCTTCCGTAACCTGGGTGGTTGGAAAACTGTACCGTATTGATGGCAGTTACATCAAAGCCCATGCGCTGCAAAGGGAAAACCGCGGCACGGTTACCGACATATCCGTGTGCTACGTGCGACTGGATGGATAAAATGCGTTTCATGCCTATATGGTTAGCGTAACCAAAGCGCAGCCACAAACGTAATATAAAGTATGACAAGACGCACTTTCATAGCCACATTGCTTGCGGCCACTGCCATTGCCGCCGTTCCCCGCTTTCTTGTGGCTGGCGACAGTTTCAAGGAGTTTGCCGTGACTAAGTCCGATGAAGAATGGAAAGCCCAACTAACCCCCGAAGCCTACAAAGTGCTTAGGAAGCATGGTACAGAGCCTTCGGGTACCAGCCCGCTAAACTACGAGAAACGTAAAGGCGTATTTCATTGCGCAGGTTGTGACTGGCCTTTGTATTCATCGGATGCAAAGTTTGAATCCGGTACCGGCTGGCCATCTTTTTTTGAGCCGATCAATGATAAGGCTCTCGGGCTGAGTGTTGATCACAGGCTTTTCTATCCAAGGGATGAGGTCCATTGTGCCCATTGCGGCGGGCATTTGGGCCATGTTTTTGATGACGGGCCGCCACCAACGGGCAAACGCTATTGCATGAACGGCGTAGCTATGACATTCAAGCCCTTGTGAATCTTGAAGAACGCCTCATTTACCGGGATGGGCTGATGCTCATCCTTGATAAACCTTTCGGCATTCCCGTCCATGCGGGGCCGGGGGGTGGGCCCAACCTTGAAGATGGGTTCGACGCCCTGCGCTATGGCTTTCCCAATCCGCCTGCGCTTGCGCACCGGCTTGACCGCGATACATCGGGTTGCCTGATTTTGGGCCGTCACCGCAAGGCGCTTGCGCGGCTTGGCAAGCTGTTTCAGGAAGGGCGGATTGAAAAAACGTATCTCGCGGTTTTGCCTGTTGTGCCTGAAGAGCGGGAAGGGACCATTGATGCGCCGCTTGCCAAAGTGCACAAGCACAAGGGTTGGAAGATGAAGGTGGCCGAAAAAGGCGATGCCGATATTCAGGCTGCCCTCACCGATTATAAGGTTTTATCGGAGGCTGAGGGGCAAAGCCTTATTGCGTTCTTACCCAAAACGGGCCGAACGCACCAATTGCGGGTGCATAGTATGGCGGCTTTTGGAGCCCCGATTTTGGGCGATACCATTTACGGCGATGAGACCGCCCGCCAGCAGCCAAGGTTATATTTGCATGCGGCGCGTATTGTGGTGCCCCTTTATGCCAATAAGCCTGCTATTGTGGCCGAAGCGCAATTACCTCAAGAATTCAAAAGAATTCAGGCGGTTGCCAAGTGGGATGGCAGGCTGTAAATTCCTATTCGTCAAACTTTACTTGGGTATGTTTATGACTCACGAGCGTCCTTTATCACCGCATCTTCAAGTTTATAAACCGCAAATTACGTCCGTTTTATCCATTCTTCATCGCATTACAGGCGTTGTTTTGTGCCTTGGGCTTTTTGTGTTGGGCTGGTGGCTTTTGGCGGCGGCTTCAGGCCCAGAGGCTTATGCGACTTTCCAGTCTGTCGCGGGCTCCCCTATTGGTATCATTGCCCTAGTCGGCTGGTCGTTTGCCCTGTTTTATCATTTGTGTTCGGGCGTGCGGCATTTGCTGATGGATACGGGCCTGTTTTTCAGCATCCCAGAAGTTTATAAAAGTGGCTATGCCACGCTGGCTGCTGCGGCCTTGATTACGGCCATGTTCTGGATTGCTTACCTTTAAGGATTTGTCATGAAACAACCTGCTTCTTTGCTAAAATGGAATAAGGGGGGCTTGAAGCACCCGATGGCCCGCGCGCGCGGGCTTGGCGCCGGCGGCGGGGCCGTGCACCACTGGGTCATGCAGCGCATTACATCCGTGTTTGCGGTGCCGCTCACCTTCTGGCTTTGCGCGGCTGTTGCGGGGCACGTCCATGCCGATTATGCCACGTTTACGGCCTGGCTCGCGCAGCCCATGAACGCCGTTTTGATGATTTTATCGGTCCTTACCTTTACGTACCATGCAGCCCAAGGTTTGCAGGTTGTGTTTGAAGATTATCTCCACAACGAAGCCCTGAAAATGTTCAAGCTGGTTGCCATGAAGCTTATCATGATTGGCTTGGCCGTTGCGTCCGTTTTTGCCGTTTTAAAAATAGCCCTCTGAAAGTTTGCCAATGACCCAAGCTTACGAAATCACCAATCACGAATATGATGTTGTTATTGTGGGGGCTGGCGGTGCCGGCTTGCGCGCAGCCCTTGGTATGGGGGAGCGGGGCCTGAAAGCCGCCTGTATTTCAAAAGTATTTCCGACCCGTTCGCACACGGTTGCAGCGCAGGGCGGTATCTCGGCGGCGCTGGCCAATGGCGGCGAGGATGACTGGCGCTGGCACTTTTTTGATACGGTCAAAGGTTCTGACTGGTTGGGCGATCAGGACGCCATTGAGTATATGTGCCGTGAGGCGATACCAGCGGTTATCGAGCTTGAGCATTACGGCATGCCGTTCTCAAGATTTGAAAATGGTAAAATCTATCAGCGCCCCTTCGGCGGCCACACAACGCATCAAGGCAAGGGTATGGCCCTGCGCGCCTGCGCGGCTGCTGACCGTACGGGCCACGCCATGCTGCACACGCTTTACCAGCAATCGCTGAAGCACAAGGTCGAGTTTTTTGTCGAATACTTCGCGCTTGATCTCATTATGGCGGATGACGGGTCATGCGTTGGTGTCATGGCCCTTGATATGATGACGGGTACCATCCACCGTTTCCGTGCGCACCAAGTTGTGCTTGCGACAGGTGGTTATGGCCGCGCATACTTCTCCTGTACCTCCGCACACACCTGTACGGGGGATGGTGGCGGTATGGTTCTCCGTGCCGGTTTGCCCCTGCAAGACATGGAATTTACGCAGTTCCACCCGACAGGCATTTACGGCGCTGGCTGCCTCATTACCGAGGGTGTGCGCGGCGAGGGCGGGTACCTGACCAACAGCAATGGCGAACGCTTTATGGAGCGTTATGCGCCGACCGCCAAGGATCTTGCATCACGCGACGTTGTTTCCCGCGCGATGACCATCGAGGTGCGCGAAGGCCGCGGCGTTGGTAAAAACCGCGATCATATCCACTTGCATCTTGAACACCTTGGTGCAGATGTCATTCACAAGCGCCTTCCCGGCATTGCCGAAACGGCCAAAATTTTTGCAGGAGTCGATGTGACGCGCGAGCCCATCCCCGTGCTGCCGACTGTGCACTACAACATGGGCGGTATTCCTACCAATCACATGACGGAAGTGGTGAGCCCAGTGACAGGCGACCCAGACCGCATCGTGCCCGGCCTTATGGCGATTGGGGAAGCGGCTTGCGTATCAGTCCATGGTGCAAACCGCCTTGGGACCAATTCGCTGCTTGATCTGGTGGTGTTTGGCCGCGCGGCCGCTATCCGCGCCGCGCAGACAGTTGTGCCTGGCACGCCGCACCGTGCCTTGGGTGCCGATACAGGCGAGCGTGCGATTGCCCGTCTTGACCATTACCGCCACGCGAAGGGCGGCTTACGCCCTTCGGATTTACGTCTTGATATGCAGAAGACGATGCAGACGCATTGTGCCGTTTTCAGGGATGGTCCATCGCTTACCGAAGGTGTTCAGAAAATCGATGCCCTGTTCCAGCGTAAGGCTGAATTGGGCGTGACCGACCGCAGCTTGATTTTTAATACCGATCTTGTCGAGACACTCGAGCTTGATAACTTGATGGGCCAGGCCGTTGCATCCATCCATTCCGCGGCCAACCGCACGGAGAGCCGCGGTGCCCACGCCCGCGAGGATTATTCCAAACGCGATGATAAAAACTGGATGAAACATTCAACCGTTTGGGTCAATGACCGCGGTGGCGTCAAGATGGGGGATCGCCCTGTGCATTTATACACGCTGACCAAAGACGTTGAAGCGATACCGCCCAAAGAGCGCGTTTATTAAGGTTGAAAGAGGATACCATGGCCGAATTTACCCTTCCCAAAAATTCCCAGATCGTTGAGGGCAATCATTTTGAAGCACCTCAAGGGGCGCAGCGCGTAAAGCGGTTTGTCATTTACCGCTGGTCGCCTGATAAAGGCGGGCAGCCAAGGCGCGATACCTATGACATCGACCTTGAACGCTGCGGGCCGATGGTTTTGGATGCGCTTATCCATATCAAGAACGAAGTGGATTCCAGCCTGACGTTCCGTCGTTCGTGCCGCGAGGGTATCTGCGGTTCTTGCGCCATGAACATCGATGGCACCAATACGCTGGCTTGCATCAAGCCGATTGCCGATATGAAGGCTGAGGTCAAAATCAATCCGCTGCCCCATATGCCGGTTGTTAAAGATTTGGTCCCTGACCTGACCCATACTTACGCGCAGCTGGCATCGATTGAACCGTTCCTTAAATCATCGACCACGCCGCCATCGCGCGAACGCCTGCAAAGCCCCGAGGAACAGGCGCTGATTGACGAGGTTTCAAGCTGTATCCTGTGCTTCTGCTGCTCGACCGCGTGCCCTAGCTATTGGTGGAATGGCGACCGTTTCCTTGGGCCTGCCATTCTGCTGCAAGCGTATCGCTGGATTGCCGATAGCCGTGATGATGCAACGGGCGAGCGCCTTGATTACCTTGAAGATCCGTTCCGCATGTATCGCTGCCACACCATCATGAACTGCACGCGGACCTGCCCCAAAGGCTTGAACCCAGCCAAGGCCATTGCAGAAATCAAGAAGCTGATGGTTGCGCGGACGTCCTGATTTAACGGACTGGGCGTGGGTGTAAGCGGCGAGCTCTGTAGATATTCAGGGCACGGTTGTGGCGCCCAATATCTATGTGCGCTACATCGCCCTTGGCGCGATATTCAGGCAGTTTCTCGACCTCACGAAAAACAGCGTGCATCGCCCAGGGGTGCTCATGCCACTTGTGCAATGGTTTACCCGTCATGCATACGGGGGCGAGCATGGTAGTTGCTTCAGGCCACTGAGCGGCCATGGTCATGAGGATGCGCTTTGAGGCAAAGCGTTGCCCAATTACGATGATTGCAGGCCGCTTTGGAAATCCCTTTACATGCGAGGCTGTCTTTTTTGATAGGACGATGTTTTCTTTGGTGTTTGTGCTGCGGTTTTCAACCGTAATTGCTTGCGCCGGTATGCCTTGTGCACGTAGGCACATACGGATGTGATGTGCCTCTTTTCGGCCCTCTTCATTGATAACCCCGCCGCTCACTATAATGCACTTGGATAGACCATCCCGATAAAGTTCTGCGGCGCGGCGGGCCAATATGACGGCGCTGCCCTTCTTGCGGTTTCCGAGGACTAAAATGGCATCTGCTTTGGCGAGCGGTGTATGTACAACCACGTCTTCAGGCTTTACTCTGGCCATGAAGCTTTGGCCGATATGTTTTGTCTGCGCATGCATGGTCTAGCAGTAGGAAATTGGCTGCAATTAATCAAGTTTCATAAGGCAGGTCACATGGATAAAAAGAGTGTCTTTGCGTGGGCGGCCTTTGATTGGGCCAATTCGGCCGTTAATACCCTTGTCTTTACCTTTGTTTTCAGCATTTATTTTACAAAGTCGGTCTACGGAGATGAAACGGCAGGCAGTGCCGCATGGTCTTTTTCACAAGGTTGTGCCGGGCTTGTAATTGCCGCTTTATCACCACTGCTCGGTGCAGCTGTCGATCGATATGGTCCACATAAGCCTGCGCTTAAACTTTTAACGGCTATGTCCGTTTTATTGACAGCGTCACTCTTTTTTATAGAGCCTTCCTATAATTTTGTGCTGCCTGCTTTGTTTCTAGGGGCGTGCCTTACTGTTGCTTTCGAGCTGCTACAGAACATCTACAATTCAACACTGCCTTTGGTGGCGGCGCCGCGCCAAATGGGTAAGGTTTCCGGTATCGGCTGGGGTTTTGGGTATGTTGGCAGCATTCTTTCACTTTCTATTGCGCTGTTTGCCTTTATCGGCCTCGGAGATACTGGTGGGTTTTTAGGAATTACCAAGGATGGAGCCTTGCATGTCAGGGCAACCATGCTTCTTACGGCGTTGTGGTTTGCTATATTTGCGATCCCGTATTTTTTTGTCTGTCCGGATGCGCCAAAGAGCGGGATTTCTTTCAAGGATTGTGTCGCCAAAGGGGCATCCGATCTTGGCCGTATGGTTTTGGAGGCGCGGCAATACCCTGATTCGTTACGTTTTCTTGTTGCGTCTGCATTTTACAGGGATGGACTTGCGACGCTGTTTGCCGTTGGTGGGCTTTATGCGGCGGGAACCCTTGGAATGAGTTTTTCTGAAGTTATGATTTTCGCTATCGCCATTAACGTGACCAGCGGTTTGGGGGCCATTGGTTTTGCGTTTCTGGACGCGCGTCTTGGGGCACGACGTATTGTAGTCGTCAGTCTTATCGCGCTGTCTTTTATCGGCATGTGCGTCATTTTGACCGACAGCAAGATGGTGTTCATTGCCCTTACCTGTCTTTTGGGCATTTTTATCGGCCCTGTGCAGGCGGCCAGCCGTACTTGGCTTGCTGAACTAGCGCCGCCTGAGAAAACAGCTACGTTTTTTGGCCTTTATGCCTTGTCGGGCAAGGCCGTCGCTTTTATGGGGCCTTTTGCATTTGCCATGCTGACAACCTTATTTGACAGTCAGCGTGTGGGAATGTTTAGCATAATTGCCTTTTGGATTGTGGGATTGTTGCTGGTATACTCCGTTCGGTCTCGTAGAGCTTATTCATGAAATCACCCGTTATCCTTAACCCATCTGATAATTATGATGACCGTCCTTTCAAGACGATCATTGATACAATTATTATTCATTATACTGGCATGGCGACGGCAGAAGAGGCTCTTGAGAGGCTTTGCGATTCCAGCGATGCGGCAGTGGCACGCGGCCGCGTCAGCGCCCATTACATGATTGATGAGGAAGGCCGTACTTTTGCGCTGGTTGACGAGCGTGACCGTGCCTGGCATGCCGGTGTTTCCTACTGGAGAGGCCGAAAAAATTTAAACGATACATCCATAGGCATTGAGCTTGTTAACCCGGGCCATGAGTTTGAGTACAGACCATTTCCACGGGCGCAAATGGATGCTCTGCTTTCCCTTTGCAAGAATATCTGCAAGCGTCATCCGATCAACCCTGCCTTTGTGCTGGGGCATAGTGACATAGCACCCGGCAGGAAGTCCGACCCCGGCGAGAAGTTCAACTGGCGTCTTCTTGCACGTGGCGGTGTCGGGCTTTGGCCCCAGGCCGAGTCGGAAGACTACCCACGTGCGCAGATGTATCTCTCTTCCCAGACGACACTCAAGGGAGCTCTGGTACGCTGGGGATACAACCCGGACGCCGATTTGCAGGACATTTGCCGATCCTTCAATCATCATTTTGGAAAATCGGACGCCGATACGCTGACATGGGAAGTCGCTGCCACTCTTTCGTACCTAAACCGCACATACTTGAAATAGCGCCCATAGTTGAGGCATAGTGCCCCCACCAGAAGGCTGGACCGCCGCCGGTACCGCAAGGCACGGGAGGAAAGTCCGGACATCATTGGAACATTGGTACCGGGTAACACCCGGCGAGGGCGACCTCAGGGACAGGACCACAGAGAAGATACCGCCTTTGTGCTTTCGGGTACAAAGGTAAGGGTGAAAAGGTGCGGTAAGAGCGCACCGCGTAAGTGGTAACACGGACGGCATGGCAACCCCTACCAGATGCAAGACCAAATAGGAAGTTCGCGGCGCAAGCCAGCCTTGTTCCAGGGCGAGGACTTCGGGTTGGACGCTTGAGCTGGTGTGTAAACACCAGCCTAGAGGAATGACGGTCTAAACAGAATCCGGCTTACAGGCCTTCTGGTTTTTTTAAAACGGACGTGCGATTTTGATGGCAGCGCGGGGTGTCTGGCTTGTGCGGCTGCCGACGTCTGTTGTGAGAGGCAGAGCCCAGAACGCCTCAAGGTTTGTGCCATAAAGGAACGTGCCGCGTACGCCAATACCTGTAGAAGCCAGACTGTCGATTTTTTCGCCTGATGTCGTTGCGTCCTTATTCCAGATACGACCAGCATCGTAGAAGCCAAAAAGCTGATAGCCATCAAAGAAAGTGTTTTCAAACGGGTTGTTCCATTGCAGTTCGAGCTTACCTGCTATGCCTTGCTCGCCTACAATTTCAGATGGGTCGTAACCGCGGCCGTAGCTTGAACCGCCGACACCGAATTCCTCCGAAGATAGAAGTGCATCCGAGCTGTGTTGCCCTTTGACGGAGACAAGGAGATTGAGCGAGTTTACTAAGCGCTGCAGGCGCTGGATCTCAAGTTCGTATTTCGTGAACTGGGGATCACCCAATGCACGGGATAGGCCGGCATCGCCTTCATCGCTTGCGCCGAAGATATCCAGACCTTTCGATGCCTTGAAGGCTACGCTGTTGATACCAACACCTAGGAGAGTATCGGTGAAGTCGAGGTCAGCACCCAAACGGAAGGCGCGTATGTTATCGATGCGTTCGATGTCGATATTGCTTGTTGTTTCCGTGTTACGGGCATCCAGCTGTGCCGATAGTTTGAAGCTGAGTGCACGAGTGCGGATGACAGGCTGTTCAACACGCAGCTCTCCGTATGTCGAGCGACCGTTGATGTTGAAAACGTGCAGTGTATCGCCGGGCTCGGTAAATGCTTGAGAGCCCATGATGTGTACGATAGTACCCCAAGGGCCAACCGGCTGGTCGTAGCTGATGTTGCCGTAAGCGAGTTCTTTTGTGAGGCTTCTGCCAGGAGCGTAGACGGCTTCTACGCCAATACGCTCACCAAGACCAAGCAGTGCATTGGTTGCAAAGGCGGCACTTAGCTGCGATTCACCCAAAAACTCACTTCCGTATGTGTCGAAGCCAACCTGGCCATCGTAAGGGGTACGCTCAACGAAAATTTTCATCTCGGCGCCGCCTACAACCGTAGGTGATGGAGCCAGAACGCTGCGGGCAGTGATACCCGGCAGGTCGTTGATTAGGAGCATCGCTTGCTCCATATCCTTGATATTGGAAACGCCCCCTTTGCGGATGTAATCGGCGTAACCATTTACAATTTTGGCTTCATACTCGGACAACTGGCCTTCAACCGTCACATTGTCAACAAATCCCTCGACCACGCGCATTGTGACGTTACCGCTCTCGATGGTTTGGGGCGGGATAACGACTTGCGTTAAAATATAACCTTCATTGCGGTATTTGGCCGTAATGGCTGCTGCGATGGCATAAACATCGGCGAGCGAGATTCTCTGGCCGATTTTGTCGGCATATAAAGCCTCGATTTCGGCTGACGGATAGGCTGTCATCCCTTCCAGATTAAGACTTGCGAGCGTCAGCATCATGTTTTCTGCGCCCTGAGGGGCAGCGGATGCCGCATCCGAGCTCACGTCAATGGCCTGAGGCTGGATTGCGCGGGGCATGGAGCGTATGTTGAGTCGTTGCTCGACACGGCCTGCGTCCGTTGTGCCTCTGATGCTTTGCGCGTAGACGCCTGTCCCCGAAAAAGTGAGCATCGTAGCGGCCAAGAAGCCGAATTTCATAACTTTTAAAGAAGGGCGCACGATAGAGACCTTAGGTTAAACAGGTTAAGCAGAACTATGTTAGCCGCCCCAAGAGACTGCCATACAAAGCCTTTGAACTAAACCGGAAAAACATTTTACCTAATAAATAAATTGCGTTCTGGTCTAAGTTCAGCTTATGGTCTATTAACTTTTTATTAACCTGACAAGGGAGGCCTCCATGGCTGCCAACAGATTTTTTCAAGACAAACGTTCATCGTTTCGTAATGCGCTGCTTGGCACGACTTGCCTGATCGGTCTTGCTTTTGGCGTAACAGCAGCGGAGGCACAAGACCTCCCTGTTTATAACAGCACACTTTTTGGGACAGTCGACGTAACAAATGTTACGGCCAGACAGCAGAATATTGCTGCATCAAACATAGCTGGAGCAATTTTTGACTCCTTCAATGTGTGCACGGTCTGTACGGTTAATATCAACTCCGAAGGCTCAGACGCACTTTTTGTAGGAGTTATCAATTCCAGCAGTTTTCAACCAACGCGGATACTTGGAACCATCAACTCCAATGCCCGTACCGTTCTCAGGGATTCTAACGGCTTTATCTTTGGTCGTGATTCCGTTGTTAACGTTCCTGGTCTAGTTGTTACGACTGGCGAATTGGATATGGCTGCTCTTGAAAACAATCAGCCAAGCTTTGACATCGACAATCTTGCGGATTCAACCATTACACTCCGCGGTACTATCAATGTAGAAGAAGGTGGCTTTGCAGCATTTGTAGCCCCGCAGGTGCGAAACTTTGGCGTTATCAATGCCAAGCTTGGCCGCGTGGCTTTAGCAGCCGGTGAAGTCATTACAGTTGATATGTACGGCGATAACCTTATCAGCCTTGCCGCTGACCCTGCGACAACCGAGGCTATCATCCAGCAGCGCGGTGAAATCAATGCTGAAGGCGGTGTGGTTCAGCTTTCGGCCAATGCGGCATCTGCTACCGTTAACAATCTTGTCAACATGACCGGTATTGTCCGCACGGCTTCGGCCACGGTAAAAGGCGGAAAAATTATTCTGTCCGGCGGCCGCGTGAACGTGGCCGGTACACTTGATGCCCGCGGCGCCGAAGTTGGAGAAGGCCCGGTCGGTGGCGGTGATATCGAGATTACCTCACGCAACGATACGTATATACGCGATGAAGCCTATGTTGTGACCAATGAAGGCGGCTCCGTCAATATTGTATCAGGCGATGATATTCGCCTGTTCGGTTCCGAGATTGCTCCGGGTCCATTCATGAGCGCCGTTGACAGCTTTGGCGGCGACATCACATTTGATGCTGCAGGCCAGATTGTTATTGAGGAAGGCCAGATCGTAGATGCCGGTGGTGGCGATATCGACTTTACTAACGACGATGGTCTGCTTGCTGCTGAGCATACGATCCGTACCGGCGGCGAGGGTAGCATCCATTACGAACAGGTCATGTCGCGTGTATATGACTCGCGTAATACGGTTCAGGCTGCGTTGGATGCCGTTATCAACGTTGGGGATGGCCTTACGTCACTCTATGTAGACGCCGGCGAATGGAACGAGTATGTCAGTGCTTCAGGCGAAAGCATCAGTAATCTTGAATTCTATGGTGCGCAGTGGGGCGAAGATGCCCGCGGTGCCGGTGAATTTACCGACGGGGAAACCGTTCTGACTGGGGCGAGTTTCTACAGCATGGATTCAGTTTCGGTTGATGGGTTCTACTTTGGCGAGCCAAACCCAGAAGGTGAAATCACTTTGAGCGGATCTCCATGGATTGATGGTATCTCTGTTTACGACACTGGCGATGTAACCATCGTAAATAACATCATCCGTAATTATGCGGGATCTGGTATTTATGTTGCGAATTCCGGCACTGTTGAGATCAGCCAGAACAATCTGGATGGCCAAGGCAATATCAAGGGCTCATACGGTGTCCAGCTTTCCGGCGTAAATGATGCGACGATTAGTGATAACGACATTGCCAATAACAATGCAGAGTCTGAGCAAGCAGGCATTTTCGTTGACTACCAAAGCTTTAGAAGGAAGCCTATTGATTTGGACGAGGATGAGCATTTTGAATTCCTCGATCGCCCTACACCGAACATCGTTATTTCGGGCAACAATCTCACCGACAACTCTTACGGTATGGTTTTTGAGACCGGCAACATTGATCTGACGGGTGAAACCAATACGATTGTTGGTGGTGAAGTTGGAATGCTCTTTATCCCGCCAGTCATCGAAGATGATTTTCCGGAAGTTGATGGTGAGTTTTCACCGGAGCCTTTGGTGGACACATTCTCACCTGAGTTGACTTTGGTGGGTAACACTATTGGCACGACGGTGTTTGATGGTCAGAGCACGTATTTTGTTGAGCTTGCCAATGGCGCGTTGTTCAACCCCGGTACGCCGACCATTCTGGATGGAAATAACGCTACGTATGTAACGCCATTCGGTACGGTTACGCCTTCGGTTACCGGTGGCCTTACCGGCGACCAGTTTAGTTTCCTCGAGACAATGTTCCAGCACTTCATTGATGATAATACGCTGGGGCTTTTCCTCTTTGGTTCGCTTGCTACTCCCGGCAGCTTTAATATAGAGGATACATACCGTAACGCGATTGCCAATTATCAGGCGAATAACCCTGGCCCAGGATTTACCATTCTTGGCCTTCCAAGCACCGGTTTCAACGTCGGCACGAGGGGTTTCGGGCTTCCCGGTAACCTGAATGACATCGCGCCTGCGGCCGGCGGAAATAGCGCCTCCGGACTGAATAATATTGCGCCTGCAGCCGGTGGCGGCAGCCAAGCATCATGCTGGCAGGATGCTGTTAACAATGCGGCGCAGGGTAATGCCTCGACCTATAACATGTCGACGGATCCAGATGACGCGCTTAATGCAGCGGCATCCTGTGGTGCTTCGTAACACTTTGACCCACTCAATTAATAAAAGCGGCCCCTTTGTGGGGCCGCTTTTTTGTTTAGGTACATTTTACAAGATAAACGATCCCAGAATGCGGACTGGTCTGCGTGCGGCACGATCAAATGTACGTTTTGGTTTAAATCCGGTCTGGGCCAGTTGTTCGCTTACGGCTTTATGCAACCCTGAGCGCTCATCCAACCAGTCCTTCACGATGGCGTAAGCCAGCGATGTTACGAACATCATCAGGCTTGCCCCCAGTACCACTGTCAAACTCGTCATCATTGATATTCTCCCCCTGTTAAACTCGTGTTCTTTTATTTGCCCGTTGTACCGGGCTTATGGGGTACATTATGTTTTTTATTATGAAAAAACAATAAAAAAATGTTTAATATCAATGGTTTATAAAAATCAAAATTAAAGTTTATTTTTTCATAACATAAAACTATTGAGTCTCTGTTTTGTTGGTTGGCGCAGTAAAGGCAAAGAAGGGTGCTTAGAAATCATTTTGAACAAGCTAAAAATCTTATGAATTTTCAGTTATTTGCGTTCAAATCCTGTTGACGTCCCATTTTATCCCATGGTATCCCATAAGTATCACCTCCGTTCATCGCAGGATCGGGCAAGCGCTGGCGGACTTCCTTGGAATTTTGGGTCATGGGTCTTTTCTTATCGACCATCGTCAATCGTATCGACCGCAAGGGACGTATCTCTGTGCCGGGGGCTTACCGTGCGGCGCTTGAAGCGCAGCCTTTTTCAGGTGTTATCCTTATGAAATCACCTCTCCATATTGCACTTGAGGGATTTGCACCTGCCCGGATGGAAGATATTGCCGAGCGTCTGGATGCCTATCCCATGTTCTCGCAGGATCAGGATGATCTTGCGGCGGCTACTCTCGCAGAGGCCGTGCCCCTCCATTTCGATGGAGAAGGGCGAATTGTGCTGCCCACAGAGCTAACAGCCTATGCAGGCTTCAAGGATGAAGTAGCGTTTGTGGGGCTCGGACGGAAGTTCCAGATGTGGGCGCCGGAGGCCTGGCGCAAGCGCCGTGATCTTGCTCAAAAATCAGTGCGTACAAAAGGACTCGTTCTGCCAATGAAGAGGAGCGACGCATGACCAACGCACCTCACATCCCTGTCATGCTGCCCGAAGTATTGGAGGCGCTTGCCCCGCGAGATGGTGCCATATACGTGGACGGAACCTTTGGTGCGGGTGGCTATACGCGCGGTATACTTGCTGCTGCGACATGCAAGGTTGTGGGGATTGACCGTGACCCTGGGGCGTTTACGCGCGCTCAAACCTTGAGCCGTGATCACGCGGACCGATTTTTCCCTGTCCATGGCACATTCGGTGATGTGGCTATGCATCTGCAGGCATTGGGGTTGCAACAGGTTGACGGCTTTGTGCTCGACTTAGGTGTTTCATCCATGCAGCTTGATGAGGCTGAGCGCGGGTTTTCATTTGCCAAGGATGGACCGCTTGACATGCGCATGGACACGACGTGCGGAGAGCCTGCCAGCATTCTTGTAAACACGCTTTCAGAAAAGGAGCTCGCGGATATCATCTGGACTTATGGCGAGGAACGTTACGCAAAAAAAATAGCCTCTGCCATTGTGCGTGCCCGTGCCGAGAAAAAAATCGAAACTACGCTTGTGCTTGCAGACATTGTTAGCGCGGCTATGCCAGCTGCTTCTCGCAAATTTGCCATCCATCCTGCAACACGCACTTTTCAAGCGCTGCGTATTGCTGTTAATGGCGAGCTTGATCAACTTCATGCCGCGCTTGAAGCGGCCATTGATGTACTAGCAGAAGGCGGGAGACTTGTAATCGTCTCGTTCCATTCTCTTGAAGATACGATTGTAAAAAACTTTTTTAGAAAAAATGGCCCTGCACAGGCTGGTTCAAGGCATCTGCCTGATATCGCAGGCGCACCGGCGCTTTTTGTGCAGCCGTTTAAAAAAACCGTTGCCGCGAGTGAGGCTGAATGTAAATCCAATCCGCGATCTCGCTCTGCCAAGTTGCGCTGGGGAATAAGAACGGCTGAAAGGAAAGCTGCCTGATGACAACGGTTATTTCACGCCGCTCGGGATTTTCAATCTGGCCTATAGCGCTGGCGTTTAATGCCCTGCTGCTGGCAGCATGCGTGTTTATCGTGACACAAGAAGTTAAGCAGCATGAGGCGTCTATTGCCCAGTTCAATCGGCAAATTTTAGCCGAACAGCAGACAATGCGTGTTTTGGATGCCGAATGGGCTTATCTGACAAGACCGCAAAGGCTTGAAGAACTCTTAGCCATGAGGGAAGCAACACCGAACACGCCACAAAAAGAGGCATCACAAACGCCAGTCCCAACCGTTGTCGATATCGAGCCTTCTGTCGGTACGAGTGCGTCAATAACAACTGCAAAACCAAAGGCACTCAAGAAGGTTGAAAAACCGGCAGTTACCAGAGTGGCTGAAGTAAAAGCAGTGATCGTAAAACCTAAAAAGACTGAAAAGATCGTTCAAAAAAAAGCAGAGCCTGACATTGTCTGGTCAATCAAAAGGCAGGCAACGCAGCCTAAGAGAGCGCAGCTTGCATCGGGCACTTATCCAGTGCGTGCAGGGGTTGCCAAACCGATTTTGGAGTAAACATGACATTTGTCCGTACCCTTAATGAAAAAGCGACCGTGCTTGTTGGTGCACGCGGTTCAGCTGTTGAAACGGCGCGCGGGCGGCTTGTGTTTATGGGTGTGATGTTTGCAATCGCGTTTACGGCGATGTCTGCAAGGGTTGGGTGGCTTTGCCTGTTTCAGGATGGCGCTGAACCCAGATTTGAATCTGTCGGCGCTGACGCCGGAAATGCTGCTGTGCTTGCGGCGGGACGTGCCGATATCGTGGATAGAAACGGCGTTCTTCTGGCGACAACGCTTGATACGATCTCGTTGTTTGCGGATCCAAAACTGATAGCCGATGCCCGTGCTGTTACGCGTGATCTTAAGCAAATTTTTCCTACCCTTGAGGAGGAAGCGCTATACAACAAATTGTCCGGTAAAGGCAGATTTGTTTGGATAGAGCGCGGGGTTACGCCCAAGGCTATGGAGGCTGTGAATGCGCTTGGGCATCCTGGTCTTGATTTCAGGTTTGAGAACAAGCGTTTTTATCCGCAGGAAGCACTTACAGCCCATATCGTTGGCTATACAGGCGTTGATGGTGATGGATTTGCTGGGGTCGAACGTAGTTTTGATGAGGCTCTCAGAAAAGATGCGAAACCTTTGCAGCTCAGTATTGATGTGCGCTATCAGCATGCTTTACGCCGCGCGATGGCGCAGGCCGTATCCAAGTTTTCGGCAAAAGGGGCAGCAGGCACCATAGTTGATATCCATACTGGCGAGATACTTGCGGCTGTGTCTTTGCCGGATTTCAACCCGCAGGATGTCAACGCTGCCAGCGATGATCAAAAATTCAATCGTTTTGCACTGGGCGTTTATGAGATGGGGTCAACTTTCAAGACCTTTTCAACCGCGGCATTGCTTGACCGGGTTGATGCCAATTTCGGCCAAAAGTTTGATGCAAGCCAGCCGCTTAAACGCGGGCGTTTTACCATCAAAGACTATCATGCAAAAAATATGGTCATGACTGTGCCTGAAATATTTATGCACTCATCCAATATTGGCACCGCCCTTATGGGTGAAAAAATTGGAACGCCAGTTTTGAAGCAGTTTTACGAGGATTTGGGTTTTGACAGGCCTGTGCCCGTCGCTCTTTCGGAACGCGCGGAGCCACTGGTTCCCAATCCCTGGAGAGATATCAATACGGTAACAGCGAGCTACGGGCATGGCATATCGGTTACGCCGCTGCATTTGATACGGGCTTTTTCCGGCATTGTGAACGGTGGAGATTTACCGGCGCTCCATATCGTTAAAGATGAGCATGATGAAATACGCCCACGTATCGTTTCTGAAGAAACTTCAGATCGGATGCGTCGCTTGCTCAGGCTTGTGGTCACGCACGGCACGGGCGAAAAAGCCGATGTTGAAGGTGCCATGGTTGCAGGAAAAACAGGTACTTCCGAGAAAATACTCGGCGGCAAGTATGTGGAAGACCAGCTTGTATCGTCTTTTGTTGCCACGTTTCCTGCGGATAATCCGAAATACGCCATCCTGATATCCGTAGATGAGCCAAAAGGCACCAAGGAGAGTTACGGTTATGCGACTGCCGGATGGGTAGCCGCCCCTGCCGTTGCTTCTGTCGTCAAGTCCATGATGGTCATTGAAAACATGCCGATCGCAGATAAAGGGCATGATGCTGATATCGAAGCTGAGATGTCCCGATACATGCCACTTGAAAACAAGGCAGCAAAGGCGCAGCTTGCTACCTACGAACGATGACAGACAACGATATCCTATCCCAGATAAAAGGACTGACCGCCGATAGCCGCATGGCAAGGCGTGGGTGGCTTTTTGCGGCACTTCCCGGTAGTCGTGCCGAGGGTGTGAATTTTATAAAAGATGCGATTATCAACGGAGCCACGCATATTTTGGCACCGCTAGGCACTGTTTTGCCTGCAGACCAGAACGCCGTTTTGATTTTAGATGAAGATGTGCGCAGGCGGTTTGCCCTCCTTGCTGCATCCTTTTATAAACTGCAACCCGCAACGACCGTAGCTGTGACCGGTACAAACGGAAAGACATCGACAGTCACCTTTACAGCCCAGCTTTGGGATGCGCTTGGTTTTTCAGCGGCATCCCTTGGTACACTCGGCATTAGCTCGCGTCTTACCATGAAAAAGGGCGGCCTTACGACACCAGACCCGGTAACACTGCATGCCGAACTTGCTGATCTTACAGCAGCGGGGATTACCCATTTAGCCATGGAGGCATCGAGTATTGGTGTTGACCAGAGGCGGCTTGACGGGGTCACTCTCAAGGCGGCTGCATTTACAAACCTTACGCATGACCATCTTGATTACCATGGCACGATGGATGCCTATTACACCTGCAAAGAACGTCTATTTAAGACCTTGTTGCCGGAAGGTGCCAGCGCTGTGGTGCATATCGATGATGCGTATGGTGAACGACTTGCAAAAACGCTTGAGGGGAAGCGCCCGCTTTTACGCATAGGGCGCCAGGCATCGGAAATAACTATTCTGAAGCAGACGCCGACGCCTTTCGGACAAATTCTGGATTTAAACGTTTTTGGCAAAAACTTTACGCTGAATTTGCCTTTGGTCGGTCTGTTCCAAGGGTTAAATGCGCTTGTAGCTGCTGGCCTTGTGATGGCTACAGATAAAAACATTTCTTTTGAAAAACTTATGCCGCATCTTGAAAAACTCTCGGTTGTGCCGGGGCGGCTGCAGCTTGTGGCCGGACATAAAAGGGGCGCGGCCGTTTACATTGATTATGCACACACACCGCATGGGCTAGAAACTGTGTTGAAGGCCGTGAGGCCACATACGGCCGGGCGTCTGCATGTTATTTTTGGATGCGGTGGAGACCGCGACAAAAGCAAACGCCCTGTGATGGGCGGGATTGCCGCAGCCCTTGCCGATGTTGTTATCATTACAGACGACAACCCACGTACGGAAGATGCCAAGGCTATTCGGGCCGAGGTTGCGGCAGGCGCGCCACACGCGCGAGTCATCGATGACCGTAAAATCGCCATTTTTGAAGCTATATCTTCCCTTCTGGCGGGGGATGTACTAGTGATTGCGGGCAAGGGACATGAGCAGGGCCAGATTGTCGGCGACATTGTTCATCCATTTGATGATGTGAAGGTCGCCGAGGAAGCCATTCATGCTTTATAATCTCCTTTCGCCACTGGCGGATGATGCTCAGTTTTTCAATCTTTTTCGGTATCTTACTTTCCGGACCGGCGGTGCCACACTAACGGCACTTATTATCTGTTTTCTTTTAGGGCCTCACCTCATTGACTGGTTGAAGCGAAAACACGCTGATGGGCAGCCAATCCGTAGCGATGGGCCGGAAACCCATTTCAAGAAAAAGGGTACGCCTACCATGGGTGGGCTTATGATTTTGCTCTCGGTTACGCTTAGCACTATTTTGTGGGCGGATATTACCAACAGTTATGTCTGGTACTCGCTTTTGATCATGATTGGCTTTGGGCTAATCGGCTTTATTGATGACTATAAAAAACTTACCAAAAAGAACGTACTGGGCCTTGCAGGGCGCAAGAAGCTTTTTGCACAGATTGGGCTTTCGGCTGCCGTAGCCGCCGGCATCATGTTCAGTCTGCCTGATGGGCTTTATGACACAATTGCCATACCCTTTTTTAAAGATGTCTTGCTTGATGTCGGTGTCCTGTTTCTGCCGTTTGCCGTTTTGGTCATTACTGGGGCTTCCAACGCCGTAAACCTTACCGATGGTCTTGATGGGCTTGCGATTGTGCCTGTTGCGATTGCGGCTGCCTGTTTTGGCCTTATATCGTACGTTGTTGGTAACGCCATATATTCAGGCTACTTGCAGCTACATTACGTGCCGGGGAGCGGCGAGCTTGCGGTTTTGTGCGGAGCGCTGATTGGCGGGGCCATGGGGTTCCTTTGGTATAATGCACCGCCTGCCATGGTTTTTATGGGTGATACGGGCTCGCTTTCGCTTGGAGGGGTACTGGGTGCCATAGCGGTTATTACCAAGCATGAGCTTGTTCTCGCCATCATCGGCGGGCTGTTTGTCATGGAGACAGTCTCTGTCATGATTCAGGTCGCGTATTTCAAGATGACGGGCAAGCGTGTTTTTCTGATGGCGCCCCTGCATCATCACTTTGAAAAACTGGGTTGGTCCGAGCCTACGATTGTTATCCGTTTCTGGATTATTGCAGTCGTTCTTGCGCTGATTGGGCTTTCAACGCTAAAACTGCGTTGATGCAGCCGACAACCTTCTTATTTGAGCAATATAGCTTTGATGCGACCACGGGTGAGTTACGCCTTCGTTATGCGTATGACAATGGTATCTCTTTTGAAGAAGTCATTACCTTCAAGCCCCCGTTTTCCGATTATGACGACGGTGAGCTTGATTCGCTTTTCCGGCTTTTATTTTTGCTTTCAGGTGTGAGCTATTACAAGGCGTATGTGCCGCCCCGACTTGAATGCAAAGCCTTTCCGCTGGATGCTGCAACCGCGCGCTGGATGGAAAAAGTATATAAAAACGGCCTTGGCGAATTTGCGTTTAAAAACGGTTTGGATTTGCAGGACCGCGTCCATTTCGTTGCAGGCGCTGAGCATACCCCTAAGATACACAGCGCTGCTCGTAGGCATAACGACAAAAAAATTCTGGTACCTGTTGGTGGGGGGAAGGATTCAGTTGTCACACTCGAAGCCTTGCGCCAGGCCGGTTTTGATGTGACGTGTTTTGCACTAGGGGGTGCTGCGGGTGCAGCCACGCCTATTGCTGATTGCATCCGCGTGTCGGGATTACCGTCTATCTATGTATCGCGTGTTATATCGCCCTCACTGATCGACCTCAATAAAACAGGGGTTTATAACGGGCACGTACCTATCACGGCCATTTTAAGCGCAATCGCGCTTGTTGCTGCGGTGTTGTACGGATACCGAGCTGTTGTCATGTCCAACGAGCATTCAGCCAATGCACCCAACATCAAAATCGGCGATATCGAGATCAATCATCAATACAGCAAATCTTTTGGGTTTGAGCAGGACATGGCTCAATATGTTAGAGAGCATGTTGCGCCCGATCTTTTATATTTCTCGCTTTTGCGGCCTCTTGGCGAAATCGATATCGCTCGGCGGTTTGCAAAACTTGAAAGCTATCATGGTGTATTCCGTAGTTGTAATACCGCTTTCCGTCAGGATGCTTTGCTTCGTGGCAAGCACTGGTGCTGCAATTGCCCCAAGTGCCGCTTTGTGTTTCTGGCTCTCGCGCCATTTATGAACAAGGACCGGCTTACCAGCGTGTTTGGCCAGAATATGCTAGATGATGCTACGCAAACCGAAGGTTTTGCGGAGTTATGCGGGGTTTCTGCCTACAAGCCATTCGAGTGCGTTGGTGAACTCGAGGAAAGTGCTGCCGTTATTCAAGCGCTTTCAAGAAACACTGCTTGGAAAAATACGCGTGTTGTACAGGCTCTGGCACCTAAGATTAATGCATCGTCTTTGGAGAGTCTTTTTGTAAGGCATAAAGACCATGCCGTGCCGGATGCTTTTTTGCCTGCGCTGGGGTTTGACGATGCTAAGATTGTAATCTGGGGCACCGGTAAAGAAGGGCAAGCGGCCAATTCGTTTATTAAAGAGCGCTGGAAGCCGCAGTCGATAACATTTGTCGATGAGGTATCGCAGGCTGACAAAACAGTTATTACCGAAGCACAGCAATTGAGATCGGCTATCAAGAATGCAGATGTGGTTGTCAAATCGCCGGGCGTCAGTCTGTATCACCCTTTGTTAAGAGAGGCCCATGTCACCACCCTGCTTAATCTTTGGTGGCCTTATAAACCTGAGGGTAAGACGATTTGTATAACGGGTACCAAAGGCAAGAGCACAACTTCCGCACTTTTGGGGCATGTTCTGAAAGGTTTAGGCTACAAAACAGTCGTGCTCGGTAATATCGGCGTACCGGTTACCGAGGCGCCTTCCGGTATGGATTATTTGGTTCTTGAGATGTCCAGCTATCAGACGGCAAATTTTGAGGGAATGTGTGATGTTGCTGCCGTGACATCGCTTTATCCCGAACATTTGAACTGGCATGGTGATCTTAAGAGATACTATAGGGATAAGCTCAATCTTTTAAATCATGCGCGTCTTAAAATTGTTCACCCGCAGGTTATTGAAGCAGGGTATGAAGCACAGGAAGATGTTGTTGTCTGTGAGGATGCGCAGGCTGTGCCGAATGATTATTTGGGGCGACCTCATAACCTTGCAAATGTCGGCGTTGTACTGGCAATTATAACATCGCTTGGGCTTGATGCTCAAAAAGCGCTTGAGGTGATGCGCGACTTCAAAGGGCTTCCTCACAGGCAGCAGGAGTTGGGAGAGCGGCAAGGTATCCTTTTTGTCGACGATTCAATTGCCACAACCCCTCAGGCGGCTATTGCGGCCATGGAAGTGTACGCGGGGCGGCCTGTAACCCTGATTGCAGGTGGATACGACAGAGGTATCGATTATGAGCCGATTGTCGAGTATATCTCCAAAAAACCCATTCATGCGGTCGTCGCGTTGGGTCCGAGCGGGCAAAGAATAGCCGATGGACTGGCATTACGAGGCGGGCGCCGTGCTGTGCCTGCCACGAATATGGACGAGGCCATGGCAGCCGCGCTAAAGCTGACTCCTGCAGGCGGGGTCATTCTGCTTTCACCGGCAGCGCCCAGCTTTGGGTTGTTTAAGGATTATATCGAGCGTGGCCACGCTTTTGCCAAGGCGGCAGGCTTCTAAACCCTAGTCAGTCTTCCGCAAATCTGTTGAAATTGCTCCATGAGGTTTTTATCTGCCGAAGATAGGTCTTTTTTGAGCCGCTGGTGGTGGTCGCTTGATCATGCGCTTTTGGCGGCCATGCTTGCACTTGCGGTTATTGGTATCGGCCTTGTCATGTCTGCGGGGCCTGCGGTTGCATCGCGTATCGGCGCGGATACTATGCATTTTACCGTCAGGCAGGCGGGCTACCTTGTTTTGGCCCTTGGGGCGATGTGTGTCTGCTCCATGCTTTCTTCCAAACAGATTTGGCGTTTGGCTACCTTTGCGGGCATGGCTGCGATTTTAGGGGTTATACTTACTCTTTTTGTGGGACAGGAAATCAAAGGCGCGACACGCTGGATTACGGTTTTTGGCTTGTCCATACAACCGTCTGAATTTGTAAAACCTCTTGTAACCGTACTTTTGGGATGGCTACTGGCACGACAAAAGACAACTGAAGGTTTCCCCGGTTTTATCATTGCCATGGGGCTATGCCTTTTTGTTGTGTCTTTACTGGTCATGCAGCCTGATTACGGCATGACTTTTGTATTTCTCTCCACATTTGTAGCGATGATCGTGCTTGCGGGGTGCCCGCTTAGATATATTGCCGTGTTTGGAGTTTTTTTTGCCGTCTTGTTTACGCTGGCCTATTTTACCGTGGATCATGTGCACTCACGCGTTGAACGGTTTTTGGACCCTAGTAAGGGCGATACGTATCAGGTTGACCGCTCGCTTGAGGCTTTTTCCAGCGGCGGACTTTTTGGTACGGGCCCAGGTGGTGGGCAGGTTAAAATGCAGCTGCCTGATGCGCATGCAGATTTTATTTTTTCTGTAGCCGCGGAGGAGATGGGGTTTGTTTTTGCGGTTATCCTGATCTGCATATATGGGTTTATTATTTTGCGTGGGTTTGCCCGATTGAGGGCTTCAAACTCGGTGTTTGCCATGTTGGGGGGTGGTGGGCTTCTTTTTATGCTCGGGCTTCAGGCGCTCATTCATATGGGGTCGGCGACACAGATTATTCCTGCCAAAGGTATGACTTTGCCGCTTATATCGTATGGGGGGTCGTCCCTTATTGCCGTTGGCATGACAATGGGAATTATTTTAGCCCTTACCAAAGGGCAGGGAGCAAAGCGCCATGACTTCCGATGGAAGCCAGCAGCCGCAAGCGAGTTCTGAGAAGCGGGTTTTTTTAAGTGCAGGCGGCACGGGCGGGCACATGTTTCCTGCTTTTGCCTTGGCCCATGAGCTTAGAAACAGGGGCGTTGATGTTGCGTTGGTTACAGATGTGCGCGGGGCAAAATACCAGACCCAGTATAAAGATATTCCATTCCATGTTGTGCGCGCTGAAACTTTGAGGCCGGGTTTCCTAGCTAAAATCAGAATGATTTTTTTGCTTCTTATCGGCACTGGGCAAGCTTATCTGCTTTTAAGAAAACAGAAACCGGCGGTGGTTGTCGGGTTTGGTGGATACCCGTCTTTTCCTACCGTTCTTGCAGCGCAAGCGTTGGGTATTACGACATTTTTGCATGAACAAAATGCCGTTCTTGGGCGCGCCAATCAGCTGGTTGCGACCAAGGCTAAGCACATTGCCTTGTCATTGCCCTCGCTTTCGTCTTTGCCACAATCCCTGCAAGCAAAAGCGATCTTTACGGGTAACCCTGTGCGTACCGAAATTGCTGCCGTTGGACGCTTGCCTTATGTGCCGCCTACCCATGACTTCAAACTTCTGGTTCTTGGCGGATCGCAAGGGGCTAGTGTTTTTTCAAAAGTCGTGCCTGCTGCAATTGGGCTTTTACCGGATGAGCTTAGGAGCCGTATACGCATCGTTCAGCAGTGCCGCGCGGCTGATATTGCCGAGGTGCGCCACGCTTACGACGTCTTGGGCGTTCAGGCCCGGCTTGAAACCTTCGTGACCGATGTGCCCGCCCAGTTGGCAGATTGCCATTTGTTGATTGCCCGTTCCGGTGCCAGTACCGTATCGGAGGCGGCAGTTGCCGGTAGGCCAGCAATTTTTGTGCCTTACCCCTACCATAAAGACCAACAGCAAAAGGTTAATGCCGGTGTGCTGGTGGCTGCGGGGGCAGCAATTTTGCTTGAAGAAAAAGGGCTTAATTCTCAAATACTTGCAAAAGAGCTTGAAAAACTGGCGCAAACCCCGCAACAGTTAGGGCAGATGGCTGAAGCTGCCCGAAACACTCTGCCCGCAGACGCCGCACGGCGCCTTGCAGATGCCATTTTGGCGCTTTAGATAATACTCGTTTTTGAAGGACTTACGTCATGGGCTTTATGCCACGCGACATTGGGGCGCTGCATTTTATCGGAATTGGCGGTATCGGCATGAGTGGTATTGCCGAGATGCTGCAGAGCCTTGGTTATATGGTTCAGGGCTCTGATGCCAATGAAAGCGCCAATACAAAGCGCTTATCTGAAAAAGGTATCCCTGTCATGATTGGCCATCACGCTGCTAATCTGATCAATGACAAGGGTGAGATGCCTGCGGCTGTGGTCGTATCAACGGCCATCAAGCAGGATAACGCCGAGATGCAGGCGGCTGCACAGCATGGCATCCCTATAGTGCATCGTGCTGAAATGCTGGCTGAACTGATGCGCCTCAAATGGTCCATCGGGATTGCAGGCACACACGGAAAAACCACCACGACATCGATGGTTGGAGCGATGCTCGAGGCCGGTGACATGGACCCGACCGTAATTAACGGCGGTATAGTCAATGCATACGGTACGAATGTACGCCAAGGTCAGTCACAATGGATGGTTGTAGAAACAGACGAGAGCGACGGGAGTTTTATCTCGCTGCCTTTGCTTGCCGGCGTTGTAACCAACATTGATCCTGAGCATCTTGACCACTATGGCTCGTTTGAGGCCCTTAAGGCCGCGTTTGCCATGTTCGTGCAAAGTCTACCGTTTTATGGCTTTGCGGTTTTGTGTGCTGATCACCGTGATGTCAGAGAGCTTGCTGAACAAATTACAAACCGCCGCGTCATCACATACGGTTTTGCAGCTGATGCACAGGTTAGGGCAATTGAAGTTGAATGCACGGCAGATGGTAGCCGCTTTGATATTGTAACCCCTGAAAGCGTTATGAAAGGCATGCATATCAAACTGCTTGGCCGTCATAACGTTCAAAATGCCATGGCTGCAGTATCGGTGGCATTGATGCTTGGGCTCAATGAAGCCGAAATTCGTAAAGGGCTTGAAAGTTTTGCCGGTGTCAAACGGCGCTTTACAAATGCCGGTACGGCTAACGGCATTACCGTGATTGATGATTATGCGCATCATCCAGTTGAAATAAGGACCGTGCTTGCGACTGCACGCACAGTCCAGAAACATAAAGGTGGTCGCGTGATTGCCGTTATGCAGCCACACCGATTTACGAGACTTTCAAATCTTATGGATGATTTTGCCGCCTGTTTTGTGGATGCGGATAGCGTGATCATAGCCGATGTTTATACGGCCGGAGAAAAGCCGATTGAGGGCGCTGATCGTGACCATCTGATTGCGGCTGTCAAAGCCCGCGGGCATGATGATGTTGTTCCTTTGTTAACGCCTGATGATCTGCCACGCCTGATTGCCGAAAAGGCAAAAGCCGGGGATATGGTGGTTTGCCTTGGTGCCGGAAGTATTACAAACTGGGCGCATGCACTGCCTGCGCAGTTGGAAACTACCATGGGCAAACCAAAGGCAGCGTGATGCTATCCCGTTTGCCGCCTGTTCGTGGTCGATACACCGAGAGCGCACCTCTTGGTGAGACCTCTTGGTTTCGGTGCGGCGGGCGGGCCGAAGTGTTATTCAAACCAGCTGATTTTGAGGATCTTGCCCAATTTCTGAAAGGTTGTCCCGAAGATATCCCTGTCACTGTATTGGGCGTTTGTTCCAACGTCATCATACGGGATGGCGGTATTAAGGGGGTTACCATCAAACTGGGTGGTGCGTTTGCAGAGATAGATGTTGATGTAAAGGCAGGTATCATTACGGCAGGTGCTGCCACCCTTGACCTGAATGTATCGATCGCAGCGCAAAGAGCGGGCCTTGCGGGGCTTGAGTTTTTGAGTGGTATCCCCGGCAGTATTGGAGGGGCTATCCGTATGAATGCCGGAGCCTACGGCCGTGAGACAGTTGATGTTTTGCTTGAGGCAACGACACTTGATCGCATGGGCGTATTTAGGCACTACAAGCCATCCGAAATGGATATGAGCTACCGTTTTAACGGGATCCCAGAGAATTTTATTTTTACATCAGCAAAGTTTAAAGCTGTGCCCGATGACCCTGTTGCGATTGAGGCGCGGATGAGCGAGATCAAGGAAAAACGTGCGTCTACACAGCCCATTAGGGCGCGGACAGGTGGTTCAACCTTTGCGAACCCAACGGCTGACGAGTTGCGGGCACATGGGTTGCCTGAAGGCATGAAAGCGTGGCAAATGATTGATAAGGTGGGCGGACGCGGGCTTGCAATCGGTGGCGCACAAATGTCGGAGCTACACTGCAATTTCATGCTGAATACCGGAAATGCGACATCGGCCGAGCTTGAGGCTTTGGGCGAGGAAATTCGTGCCCGCGTCAAGGATAAGTTTGGCTATGCCTTGCGTTGGGAAATCAAACGCATTGGTGAATTTGTCAGTGTCGGAAACGCTTAGAGCGCTATTTTTCGCTCGTATAAATCCGGCAAATCGTTTTCCAGCAAAACCACATCATCATGACGCATGTTTTCGGTCAGCCATTTTTGGGCATCGGCAAAAGTTGCGCAGGGGACAACCGGTTTATGGGGTGCATTTGCTTTGAAGGAATCTATCATTGATCCAATGCGCGAAGGAAAAACTGGCAAGAATACATCGCAATCAACTGCGGCCTGCGCACCAAGTTTGCGGTGCTCTACATCGTGTGCTGCGCCCATTTCAATCATGCCTGGGCTAATAAGGATGCGGCGGCGGCCACGACCCAAAAGGGAGAGCACTTCGAGTGCGCTTTTGAATCCCTGCGGGTTGGAGTTGTAGGCATCATCAATCACGACGGCGCCGCTCGGTTGGTTGATGACTTCAAGGCGATGTCGGATTTGCGGTACTGTCTTGAGTGCGTTGATGACGAGGACTGGGTCAAGGCCCATGCGGCAGGCAATTGCAAAGGCAATGACCATGTTGGTTGCGTGATGCGTGCCAAAAAGTGGTGCTGTGAGCGTTTGGGGTGCTCCTTTCCAGAGGATTTTAGCGTAAATACCATCTGCATTTTGTCCGACATCCGTGAGCCGAATATCGTCACTTTCGCGGTGCCCTACCAGTATGATACGAGGGCGATTGGCCATGATGAAATTGCGGGTGTATTCAAAATCTTCGACATCGGAACCCATCACAGCCCAGCCGTCTTTGGCGATGGCCGCTTCCGGCAATTCGCATTTTGTATGTGCTACTGTTTCAAGTGACTTGAAGCGCTCATAGTGAGCATGGCCAACTGTTATCAATACGCCGGCATCAGGTGGTGCCAAATCGCACAGGCGTTTAATAGAGCCAGGGCCGTACGCACCCATCTCACAAATGAAATATTTGTGGTGTGGTGCTAAATTCTCGCGGATAACGCGCGCTATACCCATAGGCGTATTGATGCTGCCCGGCGTAATAAGAGTGGGAGCAAACTGGGACAGGATGTGCCCTAGGATATGCTTTGTAGACGTTTTGCCAAAGGATCCAGTTATACCGATTGTAAACGGCTTGAGTTCAAGAAGTTTTTCGTGCGCTTCCTTCGCAAAACCGTCCTGAACTTTCTTCTCCCAAGGGTCGAGGAGCCAGTTGGCAATCGCTAAGGAAAACGGAACCATCTGGATGAGCAAAACCCACGCCAGCATGTGCATTTGCAATAATGCGGCTGTCAACGCAAGTGCTACGATGATACCGTATGACGTCCAGAGAATTCGTGAGGCCCTTGCGGTTAATGCCAGCTTCTTTTTGCCGGATACGCGGGGGTCCGGTTCCATCCAGCCAATGATGGCAAGGCACAACGCCCCAACCATCTCAAAAATGATGCCGAACTGAGGCAGTAGAAAAGCCGGGAAAGCTAAAGCAACAAGGCTCAGGCTTGCCTTGCGGTCAAACATGCGCCGCGCAAGAACCCAGTTTACAAAGCGCTGGCCGTCGTAATCATCCTGCTGGAAAATGTGCAGGTACGTCAGGCTGCGGCGCCATGCAAAAAAAACGAAGGCGAGTGCGATAAAAGCGATGCTCATAGTTTTTCCACGAATTGTTTGATAAGGGCTGAAACCTGGTGCCGCCCTATGCCAAGAACCGAATAATGGTCATATCCATCCAAAATGTGAAGAGTGGAGCCTACGATTTTTTGATGCAGGCGCTGGCTGATTTCGGGCGGGGTTTCAGTATCGCGGCTACCGCAGATAATCAGGGTTGGGCAAGCAACCATGGCGGCTTCGTTTGATAAATCCTCGTTTACGGTGTTGATAAGAACGCGACGCATGGTGCCGGATGATTTTTTATAATCGGTACTGCCAAAGCGGGCGCGGAGCCTGTCGCGGGCGGGGCCTTCCGGCACGAAAATCTTAAGAGTTTTAAAAGCGTATACCTTTGCCCAGAACCAGATTTTTTGAAGCAAAGGGCGTTTACGTTTTAGGCCAGCTGGGCCTATGAGCACCATCGCATCGAAACTGGATGGATGGTGGGCTGCCAATTGTAACCCCACACGGCAACCAAAGCTGTGCCCGACCCAGATGCGTTTTTGGCCTTGAGGCAAAGTCGCGAGCCACCCGGCCATGCTATCGGCGTAATCTTTGGTGGACCAAGGGGCGGGGGGCTCTGGCGTTTTGCCAAAGCCGCAAAAATCTGGCAGGTAATTTGTGGCCATCGCGGCAAAGCTTTGGGCAAAAGGCGCAAAGGTAGCGCCATCCATGCCCCAGCCATGGGCCCAGATGATTT
Source organism: Pseudomonadota bacterium (assembly GCA_009926935.1). GTDB lineage: Bacteria > Pseudomonadota > Alphaproteobacteria > Micavibrionales > UBA1664 > UBA6145. Next base: position 134,306 of record RFNZ01000005.1, read on the forward strand.
GGGCAGGGCCCGTGCCCAGTTCGATAAAATTCGGTGTCGTGGTGTCTTGATTCAGCAAGCGAACTCCTGTGTTATGTGACCATATATTAGCTTCAAAAAAGGCAAAACCATGAAAAAGCGGATTGCGGTGTTTATTGGCGGGCGATCCCCCGAGCATGATGTCAGCGTTGTTACGGGGTTGCAGGCCTTTAATGCGCTTGATAGGAGCCGTTTTGAGCCGTTTTTGGTGTATGTAACTCTAACGGGCGAGTGGTATGTGGGTGATGCCCTCGCTGATAAATCAAATTACATCCCGACCCCTGAATTGCGCCGGAACCTGACCAAAGTCAGCCTTGATACCAATGCAGACCCTATGGGCACTGGCCGCCTTATCCCTGAGAAAAAAGGCTTGTTCGGTGGTGGAAAGACCATCGTTTTTGACGTGGCGTTGTTGGCTTTTCATGGACTTTTTGGCGAAGATGGTGGTTTTCAGGGGATGCTGGATGCCGTTAACGTGCCTTATACGGGGATGCGAACACTGGCCTCTGCCGTGCTTATGGATAAGGTTGCCACCAAGCGTGCTCTTGCTGGTACGGATGTGCCGCAGCTTCCTTATGTCACGATAGACCGCCCAACCAGTGGCAAGATGGTGAGTGCAGCTGAAATTAAAGAAAAACTCGGTAATTTTTCCTTCCCGCTGATTGTCAAACCTGCTCATCTGGGGTCATCGATCGGTGTTGCACGTACCCAGAGTGTCGAGGAGATTGCCGCAAGTTTGCCTGCCATTTTCAGCCTCGATCATCAAGCGATGGTCGAGCCGTTTGTAGAAAATCTTGTTGAATACAATGTAGCTGTCAGCTCGGCGCTTGGAGAGGGCGTACTTACATCGGCTATCGAACGTCCGAAACGTGCTTCCGAACTTTTGGATTTCAAGCAGAAATACATGAGTGGCGGCGGGGCTAAAAAGACGGGCGGCACGAAAACGCCCGGACAGAGCAGCGAAGGCATGCTTAGCCTTACGCGTGATATCAATCCGGTTTTACCCGCGGGCATTGAAACAAAAATCAGGGCATGGGCGGAAACCGTTTTTAAAACAGTGGGCGGTACAGGCGCGCCACGGTTGGACTTTCTATCGAATGAAAAAACGGGAGAAGTCTGGTTTAACGAGGCCAATCCATGCCCTGGCTCCTTCGGGTTTTTTCTTTGGGAGGCGTCGGCTAAGCCAATTTTATTTACTGAATTTCTCTCGGCTCTGATCGATGAGGCTTCGGCACTTCATCGCAGCATGCAGCTACCGGCTGACCCCACGCTGCGTGATGCCAGATTGTTCCCGCGGCCGTTTAATACGTGATGAAAAAGGGAACGCGCCGCGCTGATATCAAGGGCAGGCTTACGCCGCGCCGTCTGAGCTGGTTTGGCTGGTTTTTTGGCCGTGTCGTTCATTACTCCAAAATACTTGCGGTGGTTGCTGTTGTTCTGGGTGCGGTTTTGTGGGTATCGGCCCAAGGGTATCTCTTTGATGCAGGGCGATGGGTTAAGGCGCGTGTTGCGGTTAGCGCTGCCTCGTTTGGCCTTAGGGTAAGCGATATTACCATTGAGGGCCGCAACCGTATTGATACGCAGACGATCAAGGATGCCGTAGGAATTGAGCCCGGCTCGCCCATACTTGGGATAGACATTGATGCTATCCACGGGAAGCTTACTGCCATCTCTTGGGTTAAAGACGTACAGGTACGCCGCGCCTTGCCGGACAGGCTCGTGATCACTATTCGCGAGAGGTTGCCAGTTGCCATCTGGACGGATGGCGCGGGCGGACCCGCGGTCATTGATGAGGAAGGCGTTGTTCTGACACATGATGATATTGCCAGTTTCGGGACGCTCTTGGCTGTTGAAGGTAAGGGGTGTGAAAAAGAGGCAGGCAGTTTGATTGCCTTACTTAAAGGCCAACCTGAGATTGCCGTGAGAGTAAAAAAAGGCATACGCGTTTCTGAGCGACGCTGGGATATTTTGCTTGAAAATGGCCTCAAGATTAAGCTGCCAGAGGATGATCCGGGGTTTGCGCTTGCGCGTGCCGCAAGGGCGCAGCTACAGGAAAAGGTGCTTGATCAGGATCTGAAAGCCATTGATTTACGCCAGCCTGACCGCATTATCCTCGAAGGGGAACCGGGAAAAACCCGTGATCTGCTTTTGAAGGGCGGGAATCCAGTTTAGACTTGCGATTCTGATGATCAAACATAAACCAAAACCCAAAGGGACAATAATTGCCGCGCTTGATATCGGAAGTATCAAGGTTGCCTGCATTATCGGCCGTGTTGTTGATGATGCGGGCTCTGTTGAAGCGATAGGCGTAGGCCACGTCGCATCCCGCGGCGTCAAAGCCGGTACAATTACAGATATGATGACAGCTGAGGAATCCATCAGGCAGGCTGTGCACGCCGCCGAGACGATGGCGGCTACCGATATGAAAGGCTATCCGCTGCGTGATGTGGTTGTTGCGGTACCTGCGATGTACACAAGCTGTCATAAGACGGCTATAGATGTTGCAATGCTTGGGCATGAGGTTGGTGAAAGCGATATTCGCCGCGCCATTCAGCGCGCTCAAAAACAAGAACATGCGGATGGTCAGACCCTCGTTCATGCGATCGCAGCGGGATATGCAATTGACGGTCATCGCGGTATTGAAGAGCCGCGCGGCATGGCGGGCCAGCGCCTGCGCGTGGATATGAACATCGTGTCTGCCGAGTCTGCTGCGCTGACCAACATCGCGCGCTGTGTTGAACGCACACATCTAGATATAGAAGCACTGTGCGTGCCGCCTTATGCGGCCGGTCTTGCCGCGCTTGTAGCCGATGAAATGGATTTGGGGTGCACGGTTATTGATATTGGGGGCGGCGTTACATCCTTTGCCGTTTTTCGTGAGGGCGCGATGATCCATACGGGCGCCGTGCCTTTGGGCGGTGCGCATGTGACCAATGATGTCGCACGAGGGCTTAACACGCGTGCCCAGGAGGCTGAACGAATCAAAATCCTTTATGGAAGTGCGCTTACGTCATCGACAGACGACTCTGAACTCATTGATGTTCCGCAACTGGGAGAAGAGGAAGAGACGCAGCCAAACCACGTGCCACGTTCCTATCTTGTATCCATCATCCAGCCAAGGCTGGAAGAGATTTTTGAAATGGTGCGTGCCCGACTTGACGATAGTGGGCTTGGTGCTGCCATGGGGCGGCGCGTGGTATTAACGGGTGGCGCGGCACAAACGCCAGGGATGCGCGATTTAGCGGGTATGATTTTGGGTAAACAGGTGCGCCTTGGCCGCCCTGTCCGTATTAAAGGGTTGCCTGATGCTGTCAGTGGCCCTGCTTTTTCGGCTACGGTCGGGCTTTTGCATTATGTGTGCGAACGCGTAGACGAATTGCCCCGTTATGGCCGTGGAGAAGTGGTTGAGGGCACAATTTTTGAGCGTGCCCGTCGCTGGTTGCGCGAAAACTGGTGAGACGAAACTCTATTTTCTAATCTGAAAGGGGTGTCTTTCAGCACTTGCCTGGCCTGCTAAGGCGACAATCCGTCTTTGTTCATTTGATGGGCCAAAAATTTTATCCAGCATCATCAGTACGGCACGGCCTGCCGGCGTGAGACAATAAAGACTTTTTTTGCTGGCTTCAGAGTGCAAGTTGAAAGCACCTGAGGTATCATTTTCTATCGAGCGTTTAATGTGTTCTAGGGACGCGGTATCTAATGGGAGCGTGAAGGTCTTATAGACGGCAGTCTCTCTAAAGCCCATAGCGTCGGGTTTTGATCCCGTTGTGACTAAAACTCTGATGCTATTGTTGTGCACTCTACCAGCAAGTCCGTTCTCCTCAAGAAAGCTAAGATGCATGGTGTCTTCCATGTTACCTGAGCTTTTAAAGGGGCTCGGGAAAATTATTGATCCGATACCTATGTGGTCATCGTTTTGTACTTCACGTATGGCGCCGCGCGAAAAGCGGAACAAATAGTCGTGTTCTCTCTCTAGGGACTCACGGGATGCTTTATCGCCTTGGCCAGCATGAACAATGTGAATTGCCAGTTTTTCTACCAGCTTGGCGGCTTCATTACGGACGGCCTCGCTTTTTCCTTCCATATAGAGGGCGCATACAGTCTGCAGATATAAATGATTACCGTGGCTAGGCCTGAGGAAAGCCATCTGTTGTTGTTCATTGGCAGCGAGTGCTTGAGCGAAATCCATTGAAACCTCTATTTTTGGTGGATTTAATATAGCGATACATAAACTCACGAAACGCTAGAAGTCAAGTTATGAAAATATTTACGTCGAGTATTTTTTGGGCCGTGGCTATTCGTCGTTCTCCTGTTCGATGTCGGGTGTGCAAAAGTACAAACCTGTGGATAACCCTTGGAGAAACGGGGGATGGATAGGCTTTTTGCTACCAAGACTCTTGCGCCACATGAATCGCCACCCTTAGACTTTCAATAGTGATTTGTTGCGGTGGGTTTCAGACGCCTGCCCCAAACCACCAACAAACAACCGCGATCTAGCTATCGCACAAGGACAACAGGACATGCTGAACCTGACCGCTTCTATACCTGACCAAGACAGGGATCTTGCGCCACAAATAACCGTCGTGGGTGTTGGGGGTGCCGGCTGCAATGCCGTCAACAACATGATTGCGAGCAACCTCTCGGGTGTGCGCTTCATTACCTGCAATACAGATGCTCAGGCGCTTAAACATTCGCTTGCACCGACACGCATTCAGTTGGGTACGCGCATTACATCGGGCCTTGGTGCCGGCTCGAAGCCTGAAATTGGCCGCGCCGCTGCTGAAGAATCAATCGAACAGGTTATGGCCGAAATAGAAGGCGCTAACATGGTATTCATTACAGCCGGTATGGGCGGTGGTACCGGTACCGGAGCCGCACCTGCTATCGCGCGCGCTGCCAAAGAAGCCGGAATCCTGACTGTAGGTGTTGTGACCAAGCCATTCCATTTTGAGGGTGCGCACCGTATGCGCATGGCCGAGACCGGTTTATCCGAGATGCAGCAGTACGTGGATACGCTGATCGTTATTCCGAATCAGAATCTCTTCCGCATCGCTAACGAGAAAACGACTTTTGCGGACGCCTTTAAACTGGCTGACAGTGTTCTGCAGTCAGGCGTTCGTGGAGTTACCGACCTTATGGTCATGCCTGGCCTCATCAACCTCGATTTTGCGGATGTCCGCACGGCGATGATGGAAATGGGTAAAGCCATGATGGGCACGGGCGAAGCCACGGGTGATCGCCGCGCCATTGAAGCGGCCGAACGTGCCATCAATAATCCGTTGCTTGATGATATTTCAATGAAGGGCGCTCGCGGCGTTATCATTAACATCACGGGCGGCTACGATATGACGCTCTTTGAGGTTGATGAAGCCTGTAACCGTATCCGCGATGAGGTGGATGCTGATGCCAATATCATCTTTGGTTCTACCTTTGATGAGAGCCTTCAGGGTGTTATGCGCGTGACGGTATTGGCAACTGGTATTGAAGCTGAATCCAGCCGCCGGGCACGCCCGGTGCGTCCTGCCAATACGACAGCCCAAGGGGCGCCTGTACAGCAGCAACAAATGCCTTTCCAGGCACAATCGGCCTATAATGCGCCTACCGGTGGTATGGAAGGGATATACGGTTCTGCTACTGGCGTTCAGCAGCAGCTCGTTGTTCCGCCCATGTCACGTGTTTCGGCACCGGCGGTCGCCCAGCAGCCTGTTTACGCTCAGGAGGGTGCTACCATCCGTAAAATCGAAACGGGTGGCGGCTACCATCAATCTGAATTAGGCATGCCTTCGGCGCAGCCTGCTCAGGCTGCCAGCGCTGCTGACCTCAACCGCGGTATCCGTCATGCAGGTGCGTTTATTCCACCTCGTCCTGTCGATGCTGAAAGCGTGCGTGGTTATGGTGCAGCGCCTGTTGTGCAGCCGCAACGTGCCCCCGCCTTGGACGAAGATGATTCGGCTTTTATGCCTCAGGTCACGCCTCAGCCCAAGGGTTTGCAACTGAATCCGCCTGTGCCCGGTTCCAAGAAGCGCGCTCCGTCGCTTTTTGATAAGATCAGCAGCATGTTTACCGAGTCCGAAGAGTCAGATGATGAGACTCAGTCGTCATCTTCTTCTGGTTCTGCATCCGCTGGGGGTGGCTTGTTCTCGGGTTTCGCGGCGCCACGCCGCGGCGCACCGGTCGCAGCTCAACCTGTGTCCGAGCCTGAGATGTATGTGCAGCGTCAAGCTACTCCTGCCCCTCAGCCGCAAGCGCAGGGGGGGCAGCCTGATCTTGAAATTCCTGCATTTCTCCGCCGTCAGATCAGCTGATTTTTTTGAAACGATTTTTTAAGGGCGGCTCTCATAGCCGCCCTTTTCTTTATCCGGAGAAAATGCATGCAACATGATGATAATAAAAGTTTTTTATGCCGAGCGTTCGTTCCGGATGAGTGGCAGCTTTGCCGGGATATACGACTTGAAGCGTTACTTGAAGAACCTTCGGTTTTTTCAAGCCAATACTCATTGGAAGAACACAAAGATGAAGCTTATTGGCGTGCCACAGCATCGTCGGATCATTGCACTATGTTTGCAGTTTTTTACGAAGGCGCGGTTGTCGGATGTGTGGGCATAGCTACGATGCGTGATGATGTGTCCGGCAGCAGTGCGATTCTATGGGGCACGTATATCAAAAAACAATTTCGAAGTAATGGGTTATCCCGCCTTCTTTACAAGGTGCTTATTGATTTTGCTTTAACAAAAAAGCACTGGCAGAAAATACACGTTTCTCACCGTGCGACTAATCTGACATCCAAAAAAGCGACGCTTGCGCATGGTTTTAAATATGTACGCAGCAAAACAAAAATCTGGCACGACGGCATTCAGGAAGATGAGCTCTGTTATGAGCTCGATCTGAACGCTATCCGCAGGTCACGGAAGTAATATTTCCTTTTTTGTCCACTTTGAAGTTCAGACGGTTGGCAATGTGATCGGATGTAACGGCATTGCCCGGGAATATAACGCGTACAGGGGATGTAAGTTTTAGCTTTTGGATCTCCGTATGGGGTTTTCCCACCATTTCCGGCGGGACCTGACAGCCAGGGAGATCGTGCTGGGCACCGCGCTCGGCACGGACTATTTCCGTCAAGCTGCGGGACGTTTCAGAACTGCCTGTTGCGCATGCGGACAGGCAGAGGACGGATATCAACAAAAGTACAGGTGTGAGCGTTTTCATAGCATCCTTATACATTGTGAGTGTTACAGAGCGCAACAGGGCGTGATTTCACGTATTCGCTACGGTTTTTCTACCATAGATACTGGAAAACAAGGGATTCGCCCGTGCAACATACACTTAAGACCGCTACATCGACGATTGAAGGCGTTGGTTTACATACCGGCGCTACGGTTGCGTTACGGATTTTGCCTGCCGTGCCGGATACGGGAATCCGCTTTGTTCGCACGGATCTTAGGGTCGTGGATAGCTATGTTCCAGCCATTTATGACGCTGTAGATACATCTGCCTCGCGGTTATGCACCATGCTTCGCAATGCAACCGGCGTCACCGTACAGACGCCCGAGCATTTGATGGCGGCGCTTGCCGGGTGCGGTATTGATAATGCCCTGATAGAGATCAATGGCCCTGAAGTGCCCCTTATGGATGGAAGTTCAAAGCTTTTTGCCGAGGCCATTTTGCAGGCAGGCCGAAAAATCCAGCCAGGTTCGAGGGCCGCTATCCGTATCCTGAAGCCGGTTCAGGTCGTAGACGGCGATAAAAAAGCCGAATTCATACCTACCGAGAGACCTCTGCTCGAAATCGATTTTTCCATTGAATTTCCCGGGCTGGGTTCACAGCGCCGCCAGTTTGTACTGGACGAGCCTGAAACGTTTACATCGGAAATTGCGCCTGCCCGCACCTTTACTTTGCGCAGTATAGCCGAGGCCATGAAGGCGCGTGGAGCTGTTAAGGGCGGTTCTCTTGAGAATGCGCTGGTGCTGAACGACGAGGACGGCACACCCTATCAGGGCCAATTTATGAACGGCTGGCAGGATGAGCCTGTACGCCATAAAATCCTTGATGCGGTTGGTGATTTGGCTCTGGCCGGCATGCCTATTTATGGGCGTCTGGTAACAGAGAGGGGTGGGCACGCGCTTACAAACACCCTTTTGAGAGCGCTTTTTGATCGTCCTGATGCTTTTTCCATCGTACGTGATATTGCGGGAATCCCAATCTCAGGCGTTGAAAAACGACTGGCAGGGGCTGAGGCCCACTGATATTCTACCCTCTGATATGACCAACATTTCACAGGGTATCCTCATGCGTTCATTCGTAATTCTTGCTTGTTCGGCGGCGTTGCTGCTTTCGGCTTGCGGTACTTCGAGCAAAAAAGAAGAAGACGAAAAAATTACCGCCGAGCGTCCGGTCGAAACAATTTACAACGAGGCTGCCGATGCCATGGATGCCGGCAAGTTTCGTAGCGCGGCACAGCTCTTTTCGGAAGTTGACCGCCAGCATCCTTACTCGCAGTGGGCCACACAGGCGCAATTGATGGGTGCCTTCAGCCTTTATAAAGGGGGGAGTTATGACGAGGCGGCGATTGCGCTTGAGCAGTTTATCCGCCTTCATCCCGGTCATAAGGACATCGATTACGCTTACTACTTAAAAGGTCTGTGCTTTTATGACCAGATCACCGATGTCACGCGTGATCAGGACATGACAAAACAGGCACTTGAAAATTTCGATACGCTTTTGCGCCTGTTTCCCGAAAGCAAATATGCTCGCGATACCAAGTTGAAACGTGACCTGACGCTTGACCACCTTGCTGGCAAGCACATGGATGTGGGGCGCTATTATCTCACGCGTAACTTTTATACGGCAGCCATCAAGCGTTTTATGGTGGTTGTAAAGGATTATCAGACGACGACGCACGCCCCAGAGGCGCTGCATCGCCTTGTGGAAGCTTACATGCATTTGGGTCTGCTTTCGGAAGCTACTCGCGTGGCGGCAGTGCTTGGTTACAACTACCCCGGTAGCCCATGGTATGAGGATTCCTACAAAATTCTTTCACCAGAACAGCGTGAAAAGCTGCTGGATGAGCGCAGTTTTACAGACAAGACCATTGATGCGCTTCTAAAGCCTGAATAAAGGCGTTTTGGCCTTCGATTGGCTGTGATTTCTGTGCTAGGAATCAGGTTATGTTAAGGACGCTAGCGATTCGGGATGTCGTACTCATTGAGGCTCTCACCATCGAGGCTGATGTGGGGTTATGTGCGCTTACCGGTGAAACGGGGGCAGGAAAATCGATTCTCCTTGACTCACTGGGGCTTGCGCTTGGGGCGCGAGCGGATTCTGGCCTTGTACGACAAGGGGCCTCACAGGCATCAGTTACCGCTTCTTTTGAACTTCCTCACGGACATGATGTTTTCAGATTTCTTACAGCACAAGATGTTGTTTGCGAGGGCGATCTCATTTTGCGCAGGGTGCTGACGGCAGATGGCCGCAGCAAGGCATTCATTAATGATCAGCCTGTCAGCATTACGCTTTTACGCGAAACGGGAGACAGGTTGGTTGATATTCACGGCCAGTTTGAGACACGCGGACTGCTTGATCCGAAAACGCATAGAGAGATGCTGGATGCTTTTGCAGGTGCTGATACGAGCAAGGTAGAGCGTGCCTATGAAGCCTGGAAAAATGCTGTCACCGCACGAGATGCACTGCTTGCCAAAATCGAAGCGGCCAAGCGCGATCAGGATTATTGGCAAAATGCCTGTGATGAGCTTGCCAAGCTTGATGCCAAGGAGGGCGAGGAAGAAGTCCTTCTGGAACGCCGCGCGATGCTGGCGGCACGTGAACAGATTTCATCGACCTTTGCTGAAGCCAAGGTTTTTCTGGAGGATGAAGGCGGCGCGATACCCCAGATCAATCGCGCATGGAAGATGCTTGACCGCATCGCGCCCAAGGCCGGTGAACGTCTCAATCCTGCTATTGAAGCTATGGACCGTGCCCTATCGGAACTACGGGCCGGGCTTGATGTTTTAAATAGCTGGTTTGACAAAGACGGCTCGGGGCCTGATACGCTTGAGGCCGTGGATGACAGGCTGCATGCCTTACGCGCCGTTTCCCGCAAATATCAGTGCCGCGTAAGTGATTTACCGGCAAAATTTGCGGATATTTCAGATAAACTTGCCGCTATTCGTGACGATGACGGGGTTCTTGCAAAGCTTGATCATGCTGTTCAGATGAATGAAAACGCCTATGAAACAGAGGCTCGCGCGTTATCCCAGATTCGCTACAAGGCATCCTCCAGACTGGATAAATTGGTCATGGCAGAGCTACCGCCGTTGAAGCTCGATAAAGCCAGATTTGAAACCTGCATTGATGTTTTGCCTCAAGATTTATGGGGGCCAAATGGTATCGATAATGTGCAGTTTGTTGTGGCAACCAACCCAGGTGCTGCTGCCGGTGCTATTAGCAAGATTGCCTCGGGCGGAGAGCTGTCGCGCTTTATGCTGGCGATCAAGGTTGTTCTGGCTGGTACGTCTGCCGTGCCGGTTCTTGTTTTTGATGAAGTCGATGCCGGTCTTGGCGGTGCCACAGCCGATGCTGTTGGCGAGAGGCTTGCCCGACTTTCCAAAGCGGGCCGACAGGTACTGGTGGTCACGCATTCACCGCAGGTTGCGGCAAGGGCCGGACATCATTGGGTTGTCAGCAAGGCCGCCAACGACAGAGGTATCGTGCATACAAACCTCGAGCGGTTGCCCGGCGGCAAAGAACGGCAGATGGAGATTGCACGCATGATTTCGGGGGCATCTGTAACGCCTGAAGCGCTGGCTGCTGCCGGTAAACTTTTACAACAGGCATCATAGATGGGCGCACCTGATTTGAAGGCGAGGCATGCATGGCTTGCGCAGGAAATAGCGCGGCATGATGTGTTATATCACCAGCAGGATAGCCCAGAAATTTCGGATGCAGCCTATGATGCATTGTGCCGTGAGCTTGATGAGCTGGAGGCGTTGTATCCTGAACTTAACCCGGGTGCAGGCCCATCACGTAAAGTAGGTGCTAAGGCTGCGGCCGGATTTGGCAAAGTCAGGCACCGTGTACCTATGCTATCGCTTGGGAACGTTTTTACGGATGAGGATGTTGAGGATTTTTTGGCGCGGATCAGGCGGTTTTTGGGCGGATCACCTGATAGGCCAGTTCGGTTGCTTGCCGAGCAAAAAATTGACGGACTCTCGTTGTCTTTACGCTACGAGAAAGGTGCTCTAGTACAGGCTGCAACGCGCGGCGATGGCGAAGAGGGAGAAGACGTGAGCGCCAATGTCATGTCTGTATCCGGTATTCCAAAAGCACTCCCCTCCGGAGCTCCTGAAACAATTGATGTGCGCGGTGAGATCTATATGACTAAGAGCGCATTTTCCGCTTTGAATATGCAGCAAGAAGCTGAAGGCAAGCCTTTATTTGCAAATCCTCGAAATGCTGCGGCAGGGAGTCTCAGACAGCTTGATGCGTCAGTCACAGCTGCGCGAAAACTTGAGTTTTTTGGGTATGCCATCGGTTATTGTTCTGCGCCTGTTGCAACGACCCAAAGTGCCATTAGAGAGCGCCTTGAAAGCTGGGGATTTAGTGTGCCTAAGCCTCATATTTGCACGGACAATCGAGAGGCGCTGCAAAAGTTTTACGGTGAAATTCAGGCAGCTCGGGCTTCGCTGCCGTATGATATTGACGGGTTGGTTTACAAGGTTGACGACCTTGCATTGCAGGAACGCCTTGGGTTTGTTTCACGCGCACCGCGATGGGCAGTTGCGCATAAATTCCCGGCAGAAAAAGCTTTTACAAAAGTTTTGGCCATTACAGTACAAGTCGGGCGTACAGGGACTCTAACGCCGGTGGCCGAGCTTGAACCGGTCAATGTCGGCGGCGTTATGGTCGGGCGCGCAACACTGCATAATGAAGATGAAATCGCGCGCAAAGACATACGTATTGGTGACACGGTAATCATACAGCGTGCGGGTGATGTTATACCTCAGGTGCTAGGGTATCTAGAGGAACAACGTCCGAAAGATGCTCTTCCGTACGTTTTTCCCAATTTATGCCCTGTATGCGGATCGCGCGCGCTTAGAGAAAGCGGAGAAGTCGCAAGGCGTTGCACGGGCGGTCTTGTGTGTGCTGCGCAGGCTGTCGAGCGCCTCCGGCATTTTGTATCCCGCGGTGCCATGGATATTGAAGGCATGGGAGAAAAAGTCATTCAGGAATTCTGGGATGCGGGGCTCGTACGTACACCGGCCGACATTTTTTCTCTTGAGGCGCGTAATAAGGGCAGCCTTACACCCATAAGCGCAAGAGATGGCTGGGGTGCACAATCGGCCCAAAAACTGTTTGATGCCATTGCAGCCCGCACAACCATACCTCTTGAGCGTTTTATTTTTGCCTTGGGTATCCGCCAGATTGGAGAGGCAACAGCGAAAAAGCTTGCCGCACACTACCTGAACGTCAGGACTTTGATGGATGCCTTGCAGCGTGCAAATGATCGCGAAAGCGAGGCTTATGCCGACCTGCTTTCAATAGAGGATGTTGGCCCGAGTGTTGCCGATGATCTGATCGCATTTTTTACGGAACCTCATAACATTACGGTTGTTGAGGATCTGCTTAAGCATGTGCAGCCGACGGATTATGTGCGGATTGATGTTTCAGGCAGTCCGGTTGCTGGAAAAACCGTTGTTTTTACGGGCAGTCTTGAAAAACTTACGCGTGACGAGGCGAAAGCACAGGCGGAAAGACTGGGCGCAAAGGTATCCGGCAGTGTTTCCGGTAAAACGGATTATGTTGTTGCTGGTGCGGATGCCGGCTCAAAACTTAAAAAAGCACGCGAACTTGGCGTTGCCGTTTTAAGTGAAGATGAATGGATTAATTTGATCGGTTAGATTTTTGTACGAAGTTCGTGCAGCTTTTCCATAGCGGCGTCGTACTCGGCCGTGAACTCACGCCGTTCGACAAAGCCTTTGCCGCCTGCTTTGCGTGTGAGTGATGCCTCAAGAGCGTTGTTTAGAAGCTCACAGATTTTGAGATCCTTTTGTTCCAGTGCAAGCTGGAGAGCGTAAAGGATGCGGTCTGATAGTCTTTTGAATTGCATAGCCATGGGGTGATTTTACCTCGGGTGTAAGTGCTTGGCAACAAAGCCGTCAAAAACATTCCAAAACGCGTCTCTGTATGTATCTGCCTCCATAAGGACTTCATGCAGGCAGCCCTTGATATCCACAATCTCGGCATGTGGCATAGCCTTGGCCCCTTGCTTAGTCGCCTGATTGGAAACGATCATATCTCGCGAGGGAGTTACCAGAAGTGTAGGTGTGGTTATGCGTGCCAGCCAAACAGGGTCGTTTGTAAGGCGTGTGGTAGCGAGCGCGGCCCTAACCCAGCCAAAAGTCAGCCCGCCCATACGCAGGTTTTTGTCGCTCATCTGGGTCAACATGATATCGCGCCGGATGCGGTCGGACGTAAGGAGGTTCAGATTGGCAGCAAAGCGTGCCAATGACCATGGTCCGTAGCCGGGTACGTAATGCTCGGCCCAGCCGATACGGCAGGCTGCCTCGGCCGTCATGCGTGCGGGGCCTTGGGTGAGGGTCGGCAGGATACCAAACATGGGTGCTGTCAATACGGCACATTTAAATACACCTGAAAGATCATGCATGAAGCGCATGGCCAGATGCCCACCCATAGAATGGCCTAGCACTATTTTTGGCAAAGCTGATATTTGCGGGTTTTTATCCAGCACGTTTAGAAAAGTTTTTGCGTCTTCCAAGTCGAAAGAAAAATCATCGTGATGACGTTTATTGTCATCAGGCAAGTGGCGCCATGAACGGCCCTGGCCACGCCAGTCTATGACGGCTATTGCAAAACCACGTTTTTCAAGATCTCGTACGACTTCAAAGTATTTTTCGCAGTACTCAGAAAGCCCGGGGAAGATGACGCATAGTGCCTTTGCGTTGTGGGGGGCCAGCCAACCGTAGCGCAGGTGCTGCCCATCCCGTGGAGATATTGTGCCCCACTGCCAGCCTTGTGGTTCGGTAAAGCGGCTTTTGATATCCACTATTCAAGTGCCTTTATGATGTCTTCGGACATTTTTTTGGCATCTCCCAAAAGCATCATCGTGTTGTCGTTGAAGAAAAGCGGGTTATCGACACCTGCGTAGCCAGTACCAAGCGAGCGTTTGACGAAAAGAACTGTTTTGGCTTTTTCAACATCCAGTATCGGCATGCCGTAAATAGGTGATTTTGGATCAGTCTTTGCGGCTGGGTTTGTGATGTCGTTGGCGCCAATGACAAAGGCGACGTCCGTCTGGGCGAAGTCGCGGTTGATGTCTTCAAGTTCCAGTACTTCATCATAAGGCACGTTGGCTTCGGCCAGAAGCACGTTCATGTGGCCGGGCATGCGTCCGGCTACAGGGTGAATCGCGTAACGGACCTGTACGCCTTCGTGTTTTAGAACGTCTGCCATTTCGCGTAGGGCGTGCTGTGCTTGTGCGACTGCCATCCCATATCCTGGAATAATGATGACCGAAGATGCGTTTTTGAGGATAAAAGCAGCGTCATCAGCAGAGCCCACTTTAACAGGCTTGTCACTCGTGGCAGCTGTTACGGCATTGCCAGTGTCACCACCAAAGCCTCCTAACAAAACGCTAAGGAACGAACGGTTCATGCCTTTGCACATAATATAGGAAAGAATTGCACCGGAAGCACCTACAAGCGCACCTGTAATAATGAGGAGCGGATTTTGCAATGTGAAGCCGATACCCGCTGCAGCCCAGCCGGAGTATGAATTAAGCATCGATACGATAACAGGCATATCAGCCCCGCCAATCGGCAGGATGAGCGTAATACCCAGTATGAGCGCGATCAGAATAATACCAAAAAAGACGATATCCCACTCGGTTGCACACAAGGCAAGCAGCAGCAGAATTAGCGTACCGCCCAAGGCTGCGTTTAAAAGATGTTGGCCCGCAAAAGATAAAGGTTTGCCAGAAATCAGGCCCTGCAATTTGCCAAACGCAACTACAGAACCTGTAAATGTGATGGCACCAATCGCGGCACCCAACCCCATCTCGACCAATGAGGACAAAGCGATAGTACCGCGTGCACCTATGCCGTAGGCCAAGGGATTATAAAATGCAGCGAGAGAAATAAAGACTGCGGCAAGACCTACAAGAGAGTGAAAGGCGGCCATCAGCTGAGGTAGGGCCGTCATTTCAACTTTTTTGGCAATAACGGCACCTATCGTTCCGCCCAGCGCTATGCCGACAATGGGCAGAAAGAGGCCGTAAACGGTAGGAAGGGCAAAGGTGGTTACAATGGCTATAGCCATACCGCCCATGCCGTAGAGTACACCTGTCCGAGCCGTTTCTGGCCCTGAAAGGCCACGGAGCGCCATAATAAAGCAGATACCTGATACGAGGTACAGAAGGCTGGAAATGGGATCGAGGGCCGAAGCAGTCGGCTCGCCGGGCACGAAAGGATTTGAGGAGTCGTAACTGTACGTCACGAGAGAGTTGGTTTTTATGACAATCTGACCAACAGTCTGATTGGAGAGTGCCGCAAGCGAACATACTGCCAAGACGGCGATGAGGTGTCGGGAATAGCGATTTTTCATGACTTAGGCGTTTTTTTGGGGGGTGGGTTGAGGAGGCCTGCGCATAGGGAGTGATAACTCAAAGTTAAGCATCGGGACGGATCCAGCAAGGCCTTTTTTCGGCGGAAGCACGGGGCAAGACAACGGGAAGGTTCAGAAATGCAGACAAGGTCTCCAATTCCTTAATTCATAAGGTCTTG
>RFNZ01000006.1 GCA_009926935.1 Pseudomonadota bacterium
GCCGCCTTTAAAGGCGGCTTTTTTAATTCCTAATGTCTGTTGATGCGGCTTAGCCGGCGGCAACAAGTGCAGGGGCTTTAAAGCCGGCTGCTTTAACTTGGCTTGCGTTGTCGTAGAACACTTGACCTTGGCGGTTCACAACAGCACCCATGTAAAGCGACTTGTCATCGTTGAACACGGCAACATCTGTGCTGCCTGAATCTGCGTTGTAGCTGAGGCGAAGCAGACGGCCCCTGCCATCAACGATGCCTTTTCTCCAAACCACGACGTCACGTGGCTGGGCAGTGCACAGCGCTGTTACTTCAGGCGTATTCATAAGGTCTGAGTAGTACTCGGGCATCGCCATGGAAGCCATGCGGGCAGCAACACAGAAGAAGCCAACTTGCCCAGAAGCGGCTGCACCAAAAGCTGATTCAGCCAAGCGCGTCGCAAGGCACTGTTTATCCATCCAAAGGAGATTGCCACCTGCAGAAACTGCAATAACACCAAAGGAGGCACCAAAACCAACCTGGCAACCACTCGCAGCTGCCATAACGGAAGGCGCGTGGGCTGCGCTTCTGAGCGTCAGGATGTTCGTAGCCGTAGACGTAGCATTGTTGTTGTTATTAATAGTTGTATCACCGCCACCAGGGCAAGTTGGTTGACCATTGCAGCCACCTGGGCGGTTCTGTGCTTCCGCATTAAATGCACCAAGCGCCACACCAGCAAGGACAACACATACTCTCAAAAGACCGCTCATTTTTCTCTCCTGTATAATTTCATAAATGGGAATTGGAGTGACTATGCCCCCAATCAAATAATTATGTCAACAAATAATTTTTCATTTTTTATTAACTTTGGTTAACCCCTGAAAGAACCATTATATTTGACATAAGATTATTTCATCTGTATAAATACCCCCGAGATCAACGCAAGCCACAGGCCCAAAAAGCATGACTTCGGTGTCAGAAGCACCTCAGGGAAAACCACAACGCCGCTCCCCGCCTTCAAGGCTAGGACGCCCATCGCGTATGGAAGCCCGCGCGGCAGCAGCCACACCGGCAACTCCAGCCCAACATTTTGAAGCCCCTAGAGAAGCCTCTCCATTACGGCAACCGCAACGCCGCCCGCGCAGCCTTCCGGCCAGAAGCTCGTATGCCCGCGCAGCAGCAAAGGCAGCCCCAAAAGCAGCACAGCCAATCGAGACATTAGTAGTACCGGAGAGAACGGCAGAGCGCGAGCCAACCAGCCAACCAGCCATAGAGAAAAAGCGGTTCTTCACCCGCGGCATGGTCGGCCTTTTGGCACTTAGCGGTGCCACGATAACGGACATTGCAACCAATGACGGCAACTTCATCGCCAAACCCTCTTTGGTTGGTACCTTCAGCCTCGTAAACGCCGGTCTTCAAACCGATACAGGCAAAGCTGTCGTCGCTTACGTAGGCAATGAAATAAGCAGACACCTTGAGCTGGATAAACACGTTGCAGTAGAAGCTGAACGCATCCCTCCCTCAACGCTGACTGAACATAAGATAAAACTTTTAACGACGGCCATAGAAGTTTTGCACGCCAACAACAGAGGTGCGGATATCACGACCCTGCCTCTCACACTTGAGAAAATGACCATTGAGCAGGTTCAGCAGATACGTCGGCAGGTTTTTTCTGTATCCACGGCAGAGACTGATACTCTCTCCTTGGAGCTTGATACACTCGTCAAAGATATGACGGAGCATGAAGCAGCCAATGACGCTGTAGACGCAGAAGAATATCAGATAAGTGTCAGAAAAGCCCAGTACGAGGCCGAACATCTACTGACAGACCCGCAAACGCGGGTTGTAACGGCAGCAGTCACACATGCAAGAACGGCGAAAAGATTTGCAGCCGCAAACGAAGAACTTATTTCAAATGCAGCTGCCGGTGACAACGATGCCATGGCCAGCCTAGGCATACAGCTGATCGATAAATTAAACGCGGCGCAAATTGGCCGCGCCCTCCTTGTCGTCGCCAAAGACAGAGGCAGCGCAGAAGCTGCAACAAGGCTTGTGGCAATCGAACGCGCAGAACGCGAAGCACGTGAAGAAGAGCAAAGACGGATCGCAGCCGTTGAAAGACTCGGCTACACGGCAAGCTGCACGGTTGTAGCTCGCCAAGAGTCACGCCCGACATGCATTGAAGTAGCGCCTACAATTCGTGAGGGCCAAAAAATACTGATCATCTTCAGACAAAACGGCAGACCAGAGGTCAAGTTTGCAAGCACTTACATGGGCGCAACCCCTATCGACACGCGCTACTTTACAGCGCAAACCCTCCAGTCACGTCCTTGGCTGACCGTACGCTAACACACGGAAAACCTCTTGTTTTGAAACCGCGCCATGGTTAAAACTGCCTTCTATTGAAGGATGGAACCATGTCAAACGCAGCCCTTGCCCAGAACGCACAGCAAATTACCCTGACTTTGCCGGACGGCGCGACGCGCACATACGCCAGCGGCACAACCGGGCTTCAGGTTGCCGAATCCATTGCAAAATCGCTCGCCAAAGCAGCGGTCGCAATCAAGCTCGACGGCCAGCTTTGTGACCTCTCGCTCCCCATCACAAAAGACGCGCGTATAGCCATCATCAAACGCGAAAACGACGAAGCGCTCGAACTGATCAGGCACGACTGCGCCCACGTGATGGCAGAGGCCGTGCAAGCCCTCTTCCCCGGCACGCAAGTCACCATCGGCCCCTGCATCGAAAACGGTTTTTACTACGACTTTGCCCGCAACGAACCATTTACGCCCGACGACTTCGCCAAAATCGAAGCCAAGATGAAGGAGATTGTAGCCAAGGGCGAGGCCTTCACCCGCGAGGTCTGGGACCGCGAAAAAGCGATCGAAACCTTCAAAGCCAAAGGCGAGAATTATAAGGTTGAACTGATACAGGACCTGCCGGAGACGGAAGAAATCAAAATCTACAAACAGGGCGACTGGTTTGACCTGTGCCGCGGGCCCCACATGCCCACAACCGCCCATGTCGGCACCGCCTTCAAAATCATGAAGGTCGCCGGCGCTTACTGGCGTGGCGATAGCAACCGCGCGATGCTGACCCGCCTTTACGCAACCGCCTGGCGCACGGAAAAAGAGTTACAGGATTACCTGACCCAAATCGAAGAAGCCGAAAAACGCGACCACCGCAAACTGGGCCGTGAGATGGATCTCTTCCACATTCAGGACGAAGCCCAAGGCAGCGTTTTCTGGCACCCGAAAGGCTACAGCATTTGGCTTGCCCTTGAAGCCTATCTCCGCCGCCGCCTGAAGGAAGGCGGGTATGTGGAAGTCAAAACACCGCAACTGATCGACAACAAACTCTGGGTCGCATCCGGCCACTGGGGCAAGTACCGCGAGAATATGTTTGTAGTGCCGGATGAAGTGCCTAGCACGGAGGACGACAAACCCGTATTAAGCGGCAAAGCACGCCTCATGGCCCTCAAACCCATGAACTGCCCCGCACATGTTCAGATTTTTAATCAGGGTCTGAAGTCATACCGTGACCTGCCCATCCGTATGGCGGAATTCGGCTGCTGCCACCGGAACGAAGCGCACGGCGCATTGCATGGCCTCATGCGCGTCCGACAAATGACTCAGGACGACGCGCATATTTTCTGCCGCGAAGACCAAATAGAATCCGAGGCCGTCGCCTTCTGTAATTTCCTCTCCAACATTTACCGCGATGTCGGTTTTACCGATGTGCGTGTACGCTTGGCCCTCAGACCCGATGCCCGCGCGGGATCAGACGACGTATGGGATAAGGCCGAGAACGGCCTGAGATTAGCCCTCAAAGCCGCCAACATCGAATACACGGAAGCCCCGGGTGACGGCGCCTTTTACGGCCCGAAACTCGAATTCCATTTGCGGGACGCCATCGGCCGCTCGTGGCAGCTCGGTACGTTACAACTCGATTTCGTTCTCCCTGAACGTCTTGATGCCAACTACATTGGTGAAGACGGCAACAAACACCGCCCCGTGATGTTACACCGCGCCGCCTTCGGCTCGATGGAACGGTTTATCGGCGTCATGATCGAGCACTACGCGGGCAAACTCCCGCTCTGGATGGCGCCAACGCAGTGCGTGATCGCAACCATCACATCAGAAGCCGATGGTTACGCCCGCGAAGTTTACGAACAACTGAAGGACGCAGGCTTGCGCGTGGAGCTCGATACCCGCAACGAGAAAATTAACTACAAGGTGCGGGAACATTCAGTCGGCAAAGTACCCGTGATGTATGTAGTAGGCGCGCGGGAAGCAACTGACAAAACCGTCGCGATCCGCAGACTTGGCTCACAGGACCAAACGGTCATGCCCCTAACCGATGCCGTAGCTGAACTTGTAAGCAATTGCAAAGCCCCGTTTTAGGGCTTTCAGGCGGCTGGAGCAGCCGGTACAAACACGTTTTCGCTGCCCCTGCTTTCAACGAGCAGCTCACTGACAAACGCAAACTCGTCCTCGTTAAATGCAAGCGTATACGCAATCACAGGATCCGTTTTTTTGCGGCCCGCCTTGTATTCGCGTATGAGCCTGTTGCCTAGCCCCTCTTCATGACGATTGAGAGCTGTTCTGAGGCCGTTGATGCCAAGCCCAACATTGGTCAGCGCCTTGGATGGTGGCATATCAGAAAACAGCTGACGGGCAATCTGCTCGGGCGTAACGGCTTCGAGGTGAGATTTGGCAAAAAAGCACAAAAGGTCAAACGTTTTGCCTTCGAGCCTCGCGACCGGTTTGCCATCAAGCGTAACCTTTTCACCGACCGTATTGAGGCTTAAGCGGCCTGCGTTAATGATCGTTGCGCCTGTGACCGCTGTCGAGCGGACGCCCTGAAGCCGCGAGACGTTCAGGTCCTTCTCCATGACAGCAAGGTAATAACCGACGCCGTTCTTGGCCTTGATGATATCGAATTTTTTGACACCAGCTTGCTCAAGCTTGCCGGTAATATTCACCTTAGCCAGCTTGATCGTCGCATCCGAATAGATCGTATCGTCTTCCAGCATAAGCTGCTGCACGTTTTCAGGCGAGAGCGGAACGCGCGGCGTATCGAACATGGTTTTTAGGAAGTGGTACTCGACAGGAGCCAAATCAATAGTCTTGTCCTCAACCGTAAGCTCCCGCAGCGTATGGTTAAGACGCATGCCCTTGAGTTCCTGTATCTGGCTGCGCTCAAGGATATGCTGGCGGCGCCCTTTCATCATGTAGCCGATGCTGCGCACGTTCTCGAACAGGCGTGAGTTTTTAATCCCCGCATCTTCAAGTTTTTTAGGTATCGACGCATTAAGGACACTGATAACAGCGGCTTCAGAATACTTGCCGTCGCTTGCCTCTGAAATCTGGGCTGCCGATAAAGGCGCATCCGCCCTTGAAAGAGTATCCAAAACAAACAGCTCGGAACTGCCAAGGGCGATCGACTTGCCGTCAACCCTGAGCTCACAGAGGCTCAGGTTGATTTCAATATCGCCGACAACCGCTGTTCTGAACTCATCGACAATCGTATCTTCAAGCTCCTCGCGGTTGGCCGCAAGCACAAACCCGACCCCTCGGATCGTTCTGATAAGCGGCTCGGTGATGTTGTGCTCTTCGCGCAGCTTTTTGCGCAGATTTGTCAAAAACGCATTGAGAGCAGGACGACTGCCACTGAAAAGCGTATCGGTCATGATATCGGCAGAAACAACCTCCGGATACATTTTTGCAAGCAACTCGACCACAAAAAACTCGGTATCGCTGACATCAACGCGCGTACCGTCAAACTGCAGCTCCTGGAGGGTATGGTTGATGCTCCAGGCCCCGATATCGGTGATACTGCAGTTTTCAAGCACGCTGGGTGCCACATCTTCCTGCGGCAGATCCAGCCTGAAAAGTGCATCTTTGAACCGGCGTAGGCTGCCGGCATTCTCGGCACCTGCCTCCTTCAATTTCATGCCCAGCTGCCCGTACACGGATACAAGGGAAGCCTGCCTGTCAGGGGCATCATCACCGTAAAGCACTTTCAAAGCATCAACGCGCTTCAAGGCGTTTGGATAGCTCTCGAGTATCGCCTTCATCAAAACATAGGGCTGGCGCGGCAGCGGCACGAGAACCGTTTTACCGTCGCTGCCTTTAAAACTGATTTCCGCACGGGTGGCATTAAGGGTCCAGCGGCCCACATTTGTAATCTCAATATCCGCAGCCGCTTTTTTAAGGGCGCGCGCATCCTTGATATCGAGCATGTATCCAAGCCTGCGGCGGGTAATAATAGGGTCAATGCCGCCATTGGCCTCTGCTAGTTTTGCGCGCAGTTTGTTGAACTGCTGCATGGCGGCGCCGGTACGCGTTTCATCTCCATAAACTTTTTCTGCCATCTGTTCGATGGTCATGAGCCCCGGATACGTCTCGATAAACGCAACCAGTACATCCATCTCGCGCGATGTCAGATCAAGACGCTCGCCCTTAAAATAGGTTTCGCCGATCGTATGATTGATACGAATTGGCCCGAGCGTATAAATATCGCTCTCAAGCGCACTCGCGATTTTTGGTGCTATCTGGGACAGGTTGAGGAAGTATTTACCATCGCCGTCTCCGAGAATAAGGCGGTTATAGGCATCGCCGTAATCAGACAGTTTTTTGTTTAATAGCGCAACATAGCGCTGGATACTGGCCTCGTCGGCAACGCGACCAAACTTGCTGGCCTCATCGGCAAGAAGCGTTGCATCAACAGGCTTTGGAAAGTGGTAGGCGAGCGTCTTTAAAACCATGAACTCGCCAATCGTGAGCGGGATCGGCTGGTTATCGATTGAAACCGTTTGCTCCGTAAAATTGATGACAAGCGGCCCAAAGCCGATGACATGAACGTTCGTACGCTCTCCCGCGGGAACAAATTTGTAACCGCTGCCCCAAACCGTTTCGATGCAGCTATCAAGCTCAAGATGAGGCGCTGCCTCACGAAGTTTCTTACGAACCTTGTGAACAAACACATCGACAATCTTGAGATCAATGTCTTCATCGCCCAGCTGATACAGATAATCGTGGATGTTATCCTTGGTACACAGCTTGCCCGTGCGTTCAGTCAGGCATGTAAACACTTCAAATTCTTGCGGTGTGAACTCGACGGACATTCCGTTTACATCACAGGTTTTGTTAACGTAGTCGATCCTCAGGGCGCCAAACTGTTTAACGCGGGATCGGCCGCCATAGGCGTAGTAAGCGTTACGCAGTAAAAGGCCAATCGTGCCTTTTTTGAAACCTGCAGCTAAGGGCGTAGCTGAAACACAACCGTAGCCCAAAACACCAAAGAGGCCGTGCGTATCAAGATGTTGATGAAGGCAGACAACCGGCCCATCAAATCTCTCGAAGTTGATGCCCTTCATGTAAGCCGCGGGGTTAGGGAGTTTCCCGTCCACAAAAAGCAGCATCACATCAAAAGGGTGTGTGCCTACTAGGCCCGAAAGCTCCTGCGCGTCGCTTGCGTAATCAACCGTAAACTCTTGGTCGGGCAGATCGTCATCAATCGCCTGAATGACATCCGCCTCGTTGGCAGCATTACTTGGTACATAGGCAAGAATACGCATGCTGTATCTTTGGTTAGAGTGGCAGGCCATCAGATATAGATATGAAAAACAATATGTCAAGCGATCTGCTGGCGACCCCTGAAAGGTTTGCCTTGCACACAAGGCAAAGCCAACGTATGACTCATGGTTACGTCCAATAACGCTAGGAGATTGCACCATTACCAGACCACCTTTTCCGCCCCGCCGCCCTTCAGTGAGCGAGCCGCGCCGCCCCGTCGTCAACGAAGACGGTCCCCGAGTAAACGAACAAATCCGCGCGCGTGAAGTGCGCGTTATCAACGAAAATGGCGATATGCTGGGCGTTATGGCCCCTTACGAAGCCATCAAACTTGCGCGCGAAGCTGGCCTTGATCTGATCGAGGTCTCACCCAACGCAGCGCCCCCTGTCTGCAAAATTCTCGACTACGGCAAATACAAATACGAACAGCAGAAAAAAGCCAACGAGGCGCGCAAAAAGCAGCGCGTTATCGACATCAAGGAACTGAAACTCCGCCCGACAATCGGCGATCACGACTACCAGATCAAGCTGCGTCAGGCCCGCGAGTTTTTGACCGAAGGCGACAAGGTTAAGTTTACCCTG
This sequence comes from Pseudomonadota bacterium, assembly GCA_009926935.1. Classification (GTDB taxonomy): domain Bacteria; phylum Pseudomonadota; class Alphaproteobacteria; order Micavibrionales; family UBA1664; genus UBA6145. The sequence goes on from RFNZ01000006.1 coordinate 8,132, forward strand.
CGCTTCAGAGGACGCGAGCAAAGCCACATGGATCTCTCGCTCAAAGTCATGCGCCGCGCCAAGGAAGACCTAGCCGATATCTCGAAAGTCGAGCAGGACATCCAGTCTGAAGGCAAGCAGGCTGTCATGGTCTTGATGCCCTTGCCGAAATCATAGACGTCGAAATCATAGACATAATCACAAATTTTTTGTAACGTGCCCTCGCCTTAAAACAAGGCGGAGGGAACGTGTATCAACCCGCACATCTATGTGACGATGCATTTTTGAACGATGTTCGCAAACGCCTGATGCCCCATCATGAGGACAGGTTCTTTGCCTATCTCCCTGCCTTAACCGAACGCCGCGTGCCAATCCCAGCTCGATTCCGTTTTGGACCAAAACCGATCCGTGACCTTTTGGCAAAGGACTACAGGTTTCAGGGTGGCATACGCCTGCACCACGGTGAGTCAAACAGCATACTCGAAGCCGGCCAGAACCCGATCCTGACAACACCAACAGGCTCAGGCAAAAGCATGGTCTTCATGCTGGAGGCTCTTTACACGATCCTCGCGCATCCGGGCGCAACCGTGATGGCGCAGTACGTAACGCGCGCTCTCAATGCGGATCAACTGTACAAATGGCAGGAGCTTGTGGCAATGGCCGGCCTTCCGCCGGAGATAGTTACGGCGATAGACGGCACGGTGCCTGTGGCCGAACGCGCGATGCGCCTGCGTAATGCCAAAATTGTTGCGGTCACGCCCGATGTCGATCACACGTATTTTTTGGGCCACCTCGATATACCCGAAGTTCGCGCCTTTCATGCAAATAGGCGCCTCATGATCCTTGAAGAAGCGCAGCTATACAGCGGCGGCTTTGGAACGCACATGATGTTCAAGCAGCGCCGCAGCGATATCGTGCAGCAATATCTCAACCCCAGATACAAACGTGAGGTCCATGGCCGGATCATCGCAACCAGCGCGACGATCGCAGAGCCAACAGCCTTCATGAAACGCCTGACAGGTCAGGATTTCGTCGAAGTCGGTGAGGAGTACAACGGTGCCTCGCGCTATCCGCGCCTTGTCGGTATTTCAGGCATGGGCAGGCATAGCGTTATATCCGCAATCAAAAACCTTGCCCTTCAATATCCTGAAAAAAAATTCCTGGTCTTTTGTGACAGCCGCACCGGCGTCGAAGAAATGGCCGAAGATCTGGGCGAGCGTGCAATACCGATCAAGTCGGGTATCTCCGGCAGCTTTCAAAGAGATTCACTGGCTGCAATCCGTAACGGCGATAAAAACATCGTCGTTGCCACATCAGCACTCGAGGTTGGCGTCGACCTCGATTTTGATTTTGTGTTCAACCTCGGTCTCCCTCTAAACCTCGGCAGCGCCCACCAGCGTATTGGCCGCGGCGGACGTCATGGCCCGGGCTTTATCATGTTCTGTGACCCAGCGGGCATGCTGGAGGATTACGAACACTCCGCACTCAACTATCTGGCATCACCCTTAACACCGCAGATACTGCACCCCGGCAACCAGTTCATTCAGCTGGCTGCAGCCATGAGCATGCGCCGTGAAAAACGGATGATCACCGAAGCGATGGGAGCCGCCTACGCAAAAACGATGAAGTTCAGTGGCGTCACATTCCCTGTTGGCTTTAATAATTCCTATAAACTGCTGGATGGTGACCAGACCAATTGGCCATGGCACCTGCGCACCGTTCTTCCGCCGCGCGGCAGCAGCCCGCACCACTACCACACCATGCGCAATATTGGCGGCATTTCATGGAAGGTCGGCGAGTGGGATAGAACACGGCAGGACTTCAAAAATCTTGGCACCACCACGGCTATTCAGGCATTTTTTGAATTTCAGCCGGGCGCCATTATCAGGCACATGAAACGCCGCTGGCGCGTTGCAGGCTGGACCACGGATAAGTGGGGAACACCCGTTGTAAGGCTTATCCCTTACGATGGCACAAGCCACACGCAGCATAAGGTCGTACAGTTTGGCCAAGCGCAGACGGCAGATGACGCGTTGATCAGCGATACCGTTATGACGGATGCAAAAGCTGGAAGCCCTGAAGACAATATCAATCCCGCCTTTATAGCCGAATGCCGCTTCCGCCTGCATACCGCTCTCTATGGCTTTAACGAGACTTTCAAGGCGGGCGAGGAAGGCTACTGGCGGACCAAAACCATCGCCTATCTGGATGACGAAGACCTAACCGGCAAAGACCCCCATGATTACGACGGACCTATCAACGATTACGGGCCAAAGCGCCGCATGCTTATTGATTCAACGGGTATCGTCATACACCTGCCGCACCACCGCTTTGGCAAAGATGCGCGGGAGGTTTTGGGTCAGGCGATCGTGCGTGAATACTGCGAACTCTTTAACGTGGATAAAAACGATATCGGATACATCTACGAGCGCGCCCATCTCAGCGCTCGTAACAAGGAGACCCATGTCAGTCACAACCTTGTCATCTACGACCGCATAGCGGGTTCACTGCGCCTAACGCATCACCTGCCCAAAAACATAAAACGCATCCTTGGCCGTATCATCAAGCGTGAAGCAGCTACGGTAAAAGAAACGGCAGACGACCCGAAAAGAATGAGCGAGCGGTTTAAGGCCGAATATCTGATGGATTGCGCACAGTGGATGCTGAACGAAGTTAAAAAACTCGAGACTGTCTCGACAGCCGAGCTTGATAAACGCCTCGGCGTGACCGCAACCAAGGATGAAGAAATCAAAAAAACGGATGCGGCACTGCCTGAAGGCTTCATCCGTGTCATGGCACCGGGATCAAGGGCCGACCACGTACGAAACGGTGTCGCAACCCGCGTGCGTATTCTGGAACCCCGCGTATACGAAGGGTGCCCGCTTTATGAGGTTTTAAGCGTCGACCGCTGGAGTTTCTATTCAAAAGCCCGCGCACGCCGCCTTGAAAAAAGCGATGCATTCGGTTTCTCGTCCGATGAGCGCCCATGGTTTGACGCGGGCACCAAGACCATGGAATCAAGCCGTGCCATACCCGCAAACGACCTCATTTTAACCGCAGGCCGCTGGATTGGTTACAACCCGAAAACCGGAAAATATATAGAGCTAGGCAATGAGGGCACGGTTGAAGATATTTCTGTTGTCATGGAAGACAAAATGAAAGCCATGCGCGAAAAAGTAAAACTGCTTCAGGCACGCAGCGCCGCCGAGGCCGCAGAAAGAGCAAAAATAAAACCTGTGGCAACGAGCCCTGCTGCGGCAAAAACCGCAGGCAAGGGCACACCTAAGAGAGCCCGGGGAGCACGGAAAGACCGGTTAGAACCTCGTCCGTCGTAATATCCGCCATCGTTTTTTTCTGGATAGTTTTAACGCGCGCGCCTAAAGGGCCGTGCCGTACCGGATTGGAAAAACCCGGATATAAACCAAGAGTGGGGCAACCCGTAGGACCTATCATGTGAATCGGGCCTGTATCGTTGCCAATCGCGCACAAAGCCCCGCGGGCAAGAACCGCAATCTGCATAAGGCTGGTCTTACCTGTAAGGTCAACAGCCTCAGGGCACTGCGCCTTGATGGCGGAAGTCACCTCAACCTCGTCAGCCGTACCTATCAAAACAGGCGTCACACCTTTTTGAACCATCCAGCGGCACACATCCGTATACCTGCCTTCGGGCCAGCGTTTGGCCTTATGCTTGGCCGAGCAACCGGGCACCACCAGCGCATACTTCACTGGTAATGAAAACGCCGACACATCGGCTTCTATCCAGCGTAGCTCGTCGTGTGTTACAGGCGCAATACCCGCAACCGCCAGCTGTTCGACCAGCGCCTGAAACACATGCTTGTTCTTGCGGGCCGCATCATCAGCTATGGCATGGCTTGTTCCTTTGGCAATCCCACTCCACTCGGGCTTTTTTGAGAAGAGTTTGAAATAGGCGGATGTGCGCTCGCTGTTCTGAAGGTCATATACACGATCAAAACCTTGCGCGATAAGCCATAGGCGCAAGGCAAACCAGCGGCGTATACGGTACCATTTGGGCCTGCCGTCAACGTAAACCTCGTCTACGTAGCCTGACGCACGCGCCATCGCCTCAAAAGGTTTCGTGGTCATAAGGGTAATATGATCATCAGCATGATGACGGCGTATGGCAGCAAGACACCCGAGGGACTGCATGAAATCCCCGAATGCGCCATGCTTGATGACAAGAATGTTTCTCACTGGCCGTATTTTTCCTGCAGAAGCTCGGCATATACGGCGAGCGTTTCATCGCACATTTTTTCGCGCGTGAAATTCATGGCCACATGGTTCATGGATTTGGTGGCAAGCACAGCCCTTTGCTGCGGCGTAAGCGCAAGCGCCTGTGCAATAGCCGTGGCCAAAGCCCCGGAATCATTGGGCGGAATAAGCCAGCCCGTCTCGCCGCGCAAAATGGTTTCCTGCGCGCCACCATGGTCGGTCGCAATAATGGGGCGGCCCATGGCCTGCGCTTCAACCGGCACACGGCCAAAGCCTTCAGGGTCGGTCGAGGCCGAAACGACAACGGATGAAATCATGTAAGCCGCCGGCATATCGTTGCAGTCGCTGATAATGCGCGCGCGTCCCGTTAACCCCAGACGCTCGATCTGCGCTTCAAGCTCGGCACGGTATTCAACCCGACCTTGGTCGGATCCCAGTAAAACGCAAAACACATCAGGGCGATTGAGTTTCGCTACCGCCTCCAAAAGCACATGGTGCCCTTTCCAGCGCGTCAGGCGCCCGGGCATCATCACAATTGGCGCGCCGTCCTCAATGCGCCAGTCGCGCAACAGCGACGCCATACGCTGCATCCCCACCATGTGCGGATGATACCGGTCCATCGCAATGCCGCGGTGGATGAGACGGATACGGTTCGGGTCCGTTTTATAATTATCAGTGATGTATTTGGCGACGTAGCCGGATATGGCGATAACCCGCTCGCCCTTGGTCATGATGCTGTTATAGGTATTTTTAAAGCTATTCCCCATGTTGTAAGGGGCATGCACAGTCGTCATGAACCTAGCGGCCGTACCGCGGCACGCATAATAGGCGGACCACGCGGGCGCCCGGCTGCGTACATGTACGATATCGACATTCCACGTATTGATGAGCCTGCGGATACGCCCGATATTGCAGTATAAATCCCATGGGTTTTTGGAATGGACGGGCATCGGGATAAACTCGGCCTTGGCGCGGATAATCTCCCCCACACGGGGGCCACCGGCAGAAACGACAATCGAGCGGGCACCGGCATTTACAAGCGCGGCCGCAACATCAATACAGCCCTGCTCCGCCCCTCCTGGTCCAAGCTCGGGAATGATTTGCATGACAACGGGTGTCTTTTGGGTTTTCAGATGCAGCATGGGTTTGAATCTGATAGCAGAGATACATGGCGACACAAACACTAATCCGCCCAGATGGCACAGCTTTATCCTACGTGAAGGATACGCCCGAAAAGCCCGCCTACCCTGTAGGCGTTATGTTCATGCATGGGTTTAAATCCGATAAGGCAGCTACAAAGGTAACCTTCGTACGCGACCTATGCGCCCGCGAAAACATACCGTTTTTGGCCTTTGATTTCTTTGCCCACGGCGAAAGCACAGGAAATTGGGATGAATTTACAATCGGCCGTGCTTTTTATGATGCCCTGCTGGCCATTGATCTGCTGACAGAGGGGCCCCAAATCATCATCGGGTCTTCCATGGGCGGCTGGGTAGCCCTGAAATTAATGGAAGAAAGGGCGGAAAGGATAGCAGGCCTGATTGGTATTGCCGCCGCGCCCGACTTTACAAGATGGATTGAAGAAAACCATACAAAAGAGCAGCGTTTAGAGGCTGGATTCACAGATTTACTGCTATCTGAGGCCAAAAACCAGTATGTCATGGACGAAAATTGGGATTTTGAAGGGCCAGTTACCCTGCTTCAAGGCAAAATGGACGAAGAAGTGCCCTGGGAAACTGCTGAATCCATCAAAAATAAGCTAAAAAACCCGAATTATGCTGAAATTATATACGTGGACGATGGTAACCACACTTTAAAAAGGCCAGAGGATTTGGCATTATTGGAAAAAACACTTTTAAGTATGATTAATAAACATTCATAGATTTTTTGTTAAACAAAGCTTTCACCCATTGAATAAATACACCTAAATAGGTATATTTAACACCATGATGACAACACACCAACTTAAAGCTGCCCGCGCATTGCTGGACTGGACGCAACAGGATCTCGCCAAAGCCGCTGGCATGCATCTCAATGTCATCAACAATATCGAACGTGGTACAACCAACCCCCGCCAACAAACAGTCGAACGATTGAAAAAGGCGCTGGAAAACAGCGGCATCGTGTTTTTGGGCACCCGTGGTGTTGAACTGACGAAACAGGCAGTCGTCGTCCAGAAAATCGAAGGGGATTTGTTTATAAGGGCCTTTACCGAGGACATCCTCTCGGTTGCAACGGGCCCAGACCACGAAGTGTTGAACATTGTCTTCGATATACGCAACGACAGCGCCCTCGACCCCACCGCCAAGAAAAAATATGACGACGAGCGCACGACTCGCGGCTTTAAGGAACGCCTGATTACCCGCACAATGCCTGGTTTTTACCCGCGGTATTCCGAAAATTTCCGCGTCGTGGACCCGTCCGCGCTTGGCACCGTCGATACGGTTATCTATGCCGACCGTGTGGCCTATGTTTTCTGGAGCCAGCAGGAAGTGGTTATCCTTAAAAACGCGGGCCTCGCCGAAACACAGCGCAAACTTTTTGAAAATCTATGGGCCCAAGGCCACCAACCCGTCCGCACGGCCCGCGCCGCGGAAGATTAACCCCGAGTTGCACGAACCAAACTCTTTCGCTATGGTGCGGCCGAATTACGAATAAAGTCATTTGGTACGGAAGGGTGGCCCCGTTTGCAGATGGCAAACAAACCAATAGCGAGGCCAACCTTGCGAATAAAGTGATTAAATACGGAAGGGTGGCCGAGCGGTTGAAGGCGCACGCCTGGAAAGTGTGTATACGGGAAACCGTATCGTGAGTTCGAATCTCATCCCTTCCGCCATTTTATATACAAAGCCCCCTTTGTAGGCTTTGTATATAAAAGTGATGGGGTTAGATTCCAACTCACGAGAAAAGTGAGTTCGACCACGAGCCATTCAATACAATGCCGCGCACGTGTACGCGGCAGCGCAAATAAAGGCCAATGGCGAGTGGCGGCGAAGCCAATCTCATCCCTTCCGCCATTAACTTTCCAGTTCTTTTGCGTTTTTTATAATACAGACGAAAAACGAAAATCGGTGCATAACCTAAAAACCACGTATTGATTACACCCCCGATAAAGACGGAGGCTGACCCTTAGTTGGCAAAACTTCCGCAAGAAGGGAGGACGCGATGGTCACGACCTTTAACCCTTCGATACCTGCACCCTCGGCGTCGGTATCGACATTGCAGAACGCGACACGCCTGGCAGTAGCCAACAACAACGCACGCCAGCAGCCGGTCACACTGATAAGCCGCTTCAGTACGACCAGCATCACAGGACAAGTCACGACAGTTGCCACCTACTCGGACGGATCGTCGCAAACGGTGATCAGCGAGGGCGATAAAGTGGTTCTGGCTACAAAAACCGGAACTTTTGCGTAAAAAGACAACGGTTTTCTTCTCCTAATTTTTACGTTTTGGAGGTAGAATCAACTCCATGCGTAAAAGTAGCCATCTCAAGAAAATCAAATGCAGCCGACGGGATTTTTTATCATTTCTCGCGGCATCAGTTGCATCCGGAATAATTTTTCAACCAATGAGAGCCTTATCTGCTGGAATGACTCCCTCCCAATGCCTCATCGTTGGGTCAGGAAAAGGAGCCGCGCTCGCCAACCTCACAACAAATGAAATTCAAAAAATAGATCTTAACTTTGCGCCTCACAGCTTTGTACAGCATCCCCACCACCCCAAACGATTTATTGGCATTGAAAAATGGGGTACCGGTGGCGCAGAAATTGATTTTGAGACCGGTAAAATTACGCAAATAGACTCTCTCAGCCAAACTCAGTTTTACGGCCATGGCTTTTATCATGAAAGCAAGGGCTGCTTCTTCATAACGCGTGTTGATGTATATGACGGGAGCGGCCATCTTACCGGTTTTGACAAAGAAACATTTGAGAAAAAGCACGACTACCGAGTTACTGCTGGCGGCCTTCATGACTGCCATCAGATGAGTGATGGCTCTTACCTAGTGGCGTGTTCGGGCATACGCACCAGAGCCTTTCTCCCTCCAATCCATAACGGAGAGAAAATAGCTACGTCATCTCTTGTACAGGTGGACGTAAACGGTGATGGAAAAATTCTGAACGAAATGAAAATCAAAGACGAAGATCAGGTATTAGGGCACTTTGCCGTCACACAAAAAAATCAGATTTTAGCCCTATCTGGACCAAGTTACACAGCAGGAATAGACAAGCCGGGAAAGCTCTATTACAGCCCTGACGGCAAACAAGACTTAGAAGAAGTTGTTTTGCCTGATGATGTCCTGAAAAATATCAAGGGCGAGATGTTAAGCGTTGCTCTAAACAAGCGTGAAAGCAGGGCCGCCGTAACAAACCCTCTTGGAAAAACGATACTTTTGATAGATATGAATAAAGGAAAATTTATTAAGGCCACGGGCGAAACATGGCGAGGCGTTGCTTTCGATCCACTTAGCGATCAGTTCGTCGGCACCAACCCGGGCATCGAGACAATAGGCTCCGATTTTGCGGATCTTTCGGAAGTCATCTTTAAAAAGCAACACGGCGAAGTATCTGATATCGAACTCTCGGGCGCTCATTCTCTTTTGCGCACGATGTAAATCTATTTTATTTCAATCATCACTTCGTTGCGCCGCATGAATGGCAGGGTCCAGGGCGGATCATAATAGGCGTATGTTGCAGGCGCCAAAGCCGTGATGCCCTTTTGTTCTAGGTAATCACGCAGTTTTTTCTCGTATTTGGACACACTTGTATCCGTAGCTACCCCTGAAAAAACAATCACCGCATATTTTTTTGCCTCAACCGATTTTATGGTTATGGAAGGATTATTGGGCTTCGGCAGTGTTTGAAGCGTGTATTTTGAAGGCATGACAAACTGGGTCACCCAGACGCCTTTTTTCTCGGTCTGCACGACAGGGGTCGTCATATCGATTTTTTGTTTGTCGCCTTGCATGACAGGCGTTGTCATCGATACTTTTTCGCTGGGGCCGTTATTTCCGAAAATGAAATCGGCCAGCATCCGGAAACCGGCATTCACGGCCTCTTTCCGCGTGCCCGCGCTCTCAACCTCGGCTATCAGAAGCGGGGGGTAGCTGCGTATTTCTATCCGTCCGTCAGATACCTCGGTCACGTATTGTGGCGTTTCGTAAAAACCCAAGGTTGTGCCTCCGCATGCAGCCAATATCCCGCCCAGAAAAAGTGTAAGAGCAATGACCAATAGAATTTTTTTAGACTTCATACTTTGAGACATAGAGCAAATGGATGGAAAATCCACTTAAATATGCGGTACCACAGGCATGTTTGCCGCAATGTCGCTACCAAAGCCCTGCAGCTCTCTTTCGACAATCGGCACCTCAAGACAATCAGGAAGTTTTTTGGCCCATGCCGCGCATTCATCCTTCATAGTCGGCAGAGCCTCGCAGGCCCGACGCACGGCCGCATCTATGAATTGATATGTTTCATCGGATATTTCCGGTGTAGGAAGGCCCCAGAATTTCAAGGAATTTGAATCTTTTTTTTCCTCTTCCGCCTCGTCAGCGCGCATCTGGGCGATTTCAGTCTTGACCGCATTTAGCCAGTTATCCTTGAGCCAGGCCGCTTCCATGCAGGCACCCGCATAATCTTTTTTGAGAAAGGCGCAAAATTGGATGATGTATTCAACGACATCGGCAGTATCTGGCTTATCGAGGGTGATATCACCTAAGCGCTGATGATAAGCCGCGGTGCGCGCAAGTGACTTCGTCAGTTTTCTCAGGTCAAAAAAGCGCGCCCTATCGGAATACAGATCATACTCAAACCGAAACAAGGCAGATGCTTTTGTTTCAGGATATGTATCGGCCTCTTTGTAAGCAGCGTTTTCAGTAAGATAGATATCATTTGAAGTGTGCAAACTTTCGGTGATCCCGAGGCCCTTAACACCGTCGTCTTTAGTCCGGCCCGCCAGCGCTGCCTGAGGTACAACAGCATCAGAAAGCGCTTTTGCGTGCCACGCATCTGCCTCCTTTGGGTTTAAAGAAATACCATTCTCAACTGCAGAGGCACCAACGCGAACATACGTCCTGTCTTTGACTCCCTGCCGAGCTATATAGGTCCTGAAAAAGTTACCGATGCGCATCGTATCCTCGACAGGAACATGATTGATCCTGAAATCACCAGCCTCATAATGGCTTGAAGCGCGGTGAATATACTCAGGTGCAATAATCATCCTCGTTTCTTCAATAAAATCCGTACGTAAAGCCGAGACTTCAAAGGGTAAGAACCACGCCTGCACGACCTTTGGCAGTTTTGAAACATCAAGGTCACCCGTGTTTCGATCGTATCTGATCTTTGAAAAAAGCGACTGCCAGACACGGGCATACTCAATATCGCCAAGGTTCAGCACGTAACCGTCTTCAACAATGGTATATTGATCAACGGCACCGGTGCCGATTTCGGCCACCAGAAGTTCGTGGTTTTCGTAGAGCACGGGCATCGGCACATCAAGATACCCATCGCTTTTGACATGCGCCGCCTCTAGGCAAGATTTGATTGCAGCACATTTTCTGTCGGAGTGGTCACGCACCCTTAAATGTTGAAAATTTGCGATCTCTGTTGTCACAAGATCAATCGCGGTTTTTTCGTTTATGATAAAACCTGCGCAGGGCGTCTCTGTTGTTAGGTCGGTAAAAACACGGGCTGAACAGCCGATCAGGGCGAACGCGACATCCTGGGCTATGTGCCCGAGCGTATCGGGATAAAAGCGACGCAACTCCCAACTCTCATCACAGAACCGGATGTTATTGAGGCGCGTTGGCCCGGATGAAAAATCGATAACCATATTCCCGCTGTCGCGGGCGGAGCCCATATACATGAACGGCAAAAACGTACATGCCGAAAATAGCCCATCTGTCATTTTTTGGCGCATCTCGATGGCAGCCGCATCTTCGGTAGACATGATATTGCGCGCCTCACCTTCGAGCACACTGAAATGCAGCTGGGATAGATTATTTTTGATCCGCGGAATAAACCCGAACCGCTTGCACGCCTCGAAAAACAGAAAGCCGGCCCGATTATAGGACTGGATAATATCGAAGGCACCGCGATTGAAAAACCTGAGCTCAATGTCGTGCCCGCAATCCCACCAACCGCGGCCATGGCGCTCGTTGCCAAAACGCATATCCACCATATCGGCGATCCCGCCGCAGGCAGATGGCATCACATGCAGCCACGCGAGAAAAACATTGGCGCGCTTCTCATGATCGCGACGAGTCCGCTCCGAATGAAGATAGCTTTTAAAAATTCTCTGCGTTTCCCGCTGGTTCGCCTGAAACTGCTCGCGGACATGCGGTGGCTGGAGCCCGATGCGGCGGCCCTGTATCTCCAGCATTTCTTCAACCTCGGCGATCGCCTGTAAAAAAGGCGCATCCGCATCCGGCAGTTCGGCCTGCGCCGCAAAATAGGGTGTCATATCACCCTGCTCATACCTGTTCAGCCGCTCATAGCTGCGGCGGCTTTTCAGACCCAAGAGCCTGCTTTCCCGTGCCGCGGCTTTTTCAAGTGCGGACGCTTCCTTAATCGTAAAATTGATCTCGGTGCCAAAGCACCATTGGAAGCCGCGTGCACGCCACTGCCCCTCAAGATGCTGAATGACGCTCAAATAGGTATCGTTCAGCGGCCATGTTCCCACCGTCTCCGAGAACGGCATGGTTCTTAAAAGGTCGTTTGGTAGAAAAGGGGCGTTGTCCACACCCTTGTCTTAAAACAAGAATATGTAAACCAGCAATATTTTTTATAATGTTGACTGTGGCAAATCGCTTTTGATAGGTTCCCCAAAATTCTTGACGGAGAAACGCCCCATGGCTGCCCAACAAAAGACCGCGACGAACCTTGATGTGATTGCCTTGCGTATCAACAAGGCAGGCGTAATCGAAGTCTTCACGAAAAACCTTGGTCAACAGATATGCTTCTCAACCGATCAGGTAGCTGGAAATACTTTCGCCCAAGGCGATGTTACCGGCCTTCCCTTCAACACATATGCAAACGGCGGGACTTCCCTTGCAGCGGCAGCGCTGGCAAAAGCCGGTATCACGGCCAAGGGTGCCAAAAAACTCTCCGACTGGGGCGTAGCGGTCCTCCCGCCTGTAGACGGCACGGAGCCTCAATACGCAGCACTTATCGGCTTTGATGACGCTTTCGCAACGGAAACAGTGGTCGATAAAGCCGGTATCTGGAGATCACTTGCCGATATTCGCCTTGGCGGCCTGCCTGAAGGTGTTGAACGTCCATCTGATGCATTGCCCGTTTTCACGGAGACGCTGGTAAAAGGCGCAAGTGATGTCGATGCCCTGTTATACGCCGTGACAGTCGCCCGCGCAGCGTGGCTCCGCCGCGAAAAGGGGATGGACCTTGCAAGTACCGCAATCGACGCCCTGGCCCTGCGCAAAAAAACGATCACCCCGGAAGCGCGTTTTGCCGCCATCATGGACCCCACGCTGGACGGCGAAGGCGGCAAATTTGCAGCCCAGGTCGCAAAGCACGCGGGCAAAGCCACAACCAATGCCGCAGCGTTTGCAGACTCGGTCCTGACGCCTAAAGTAAAGGCTGCTAAAAAGCCGGCAGCCTCGGCAGGCGTAAAGGGCGGGAAACCCGTTTAAAATCATATAGTTAGCAAATATTAAAAACTTGCTTTATTTTTACATAAGATGTAAAAATAAGTATGTCCAAAAACGCAGCAGCTCCGATGAGTGTCCGCATCCTTTTTGCCCTCGTCATGGCAGGGAGCACGGCTGCCTGCACATCCGAAACACCAGAGCCATCCGATGCCTTGAAAGCCGATCCTTTAAGTGTCCGTGCCGTCGGCAGCATGAAAGACTCCAAGGGTCACCATATTTGCAACGTCGTGATGCTGGCACCAGACATCGCCGCAACAGACGTGCATTGCATCAAAGGTAAAGACACATCGCTAACGGTCTCCATTTACAAACCAGATGGCACTCAGGCCACATCCGGTTTCAAGGTCATGATGGAAGGCAGCGAAGCCTTTGCCCTTGCCTTCAGCACAAACGTTCCCGATATCTACAAAGCCGGTCATGCCGAGCTGGCAAGCGATCAAGCGATCTTAAAGCTCGATAAGCCCATTGCCGACGAAGGCGCGATCATGCAGGTGACCTACGCCTCTGAGCTCGATTGGCAGCCGCTTGCAGATACGAACCTCATGGTAGCGGACATCAAATTTGCGGCTCATAACGGCGTCCGCATGCTTAAACCCGATGCAGCTCCGCGCAATACCGACCGTACGCGCCTGCTCACCTTTGATTGCAAAATCGTAAAATCGCCGTATCTGGATATGGTCATCAGCCACACATGCCCGACCAAGGGCGGCAGCAGCGGCGGTGCTTTATACAAAAAAGGTCCCAAAGGCGAGTTTATGCTCGTGGCTCTGCACACTGGCACGGTAAGCCCAATACCAAATCCCGATAACAACCCGCCCTACCATATGATTGCCTTTGAATATATCCAGATCCCGAGCCGCCTCAACAATGGCTTCAGTCTTGAACTTTACGATATGAGCGGCGGACGCGAACTACCGGAACGGAACATCAAAACAGGCGTTATCATAACCCCGCTGGTGGATGGCTGCCGCTTGAGCCTCACCGGCTGCAAGATTCCCTAAAAATCTCTTTGACCAAAGTGGGCCTGACAAGGCAGGGTCTACGGCATGCTCTCATTCGATGTCCTCAAGATACCCAATTTTCGCCGCCTTCTGTTTACCCGCTTCTTTGTCACCTTTGCCCTACAGGCACAGGCGGTTATTGTTGGCTGGCAGATATATTCCATCACCAAAGATCCGTTTTTATTGGGCCTGACAGGTTTGGCCGAGGCAGTTCCCGCCCTTTTATGCGCGCTTGTATCAGGCCACTTTGTCGATGTCGGTAATCCACGCCTTATCTATCGTTTTTGCATCGGGGTATTGGCCGCAAACACCCTTGTCCTGGCCCTGCTGGCAGGTGGTTATGCCGATGCGCCGGAGGCCTGGATAGTACCCGCGCTTTTCGTAGGCGTCTTTATTTCGGGCATCGCAAGGAGCTTTGTCATGCCCTCGGCCTTCGCGCTTTTATCAAGCTATGTCGACAGGAAAGACATGCCGGGCGCAACCGCTTGGCTCAACACGGGGTTTCAGACAGCCGCCATAGGCGGCCCCGCGATTGCAGGCCTTGTCTATGCAGGCTTCGGGCCACACGGCGCCTGGCTGATGCCGACAGCGGCCCTTGTGATGGCAACCGTATTTGCCTGCACGCTCACACAGATAAAACGCGACCCCGTTGAAAAACGGGAGCCCGCTATTGAAAGCATCAAAAACGGTTGGCGATTCATTTTTAAAAATCCAATCATTCTTTCGGTCATGACTCTCGATATGTTTGCCGTGCTCTTTGGCGGGGCTGTGGCCATGCTACCTGCCTTTGCCGACCATGTCCTGCACGTGGGACCGGAAGGGCTGGGAGCCTTAAGGGCCGCCCCTGCTGTGGGGTCGGTTGTAACGGCGCTTTGCCTTGCTATATGGCCCTTCCGATATTTATCGGGCCGGTTGCTGCTGTTTGTTTTTGGTGGGTTTGCGTTTTCCATGATTGGGTTTGGCCTCAGCACAAACTTTTGGTTATCCATGGTGTTTTTGGCGGCCAGCGGCGCTTTTGATTGCGTTAACGTCGTCATTCGCACAAGCATCGTCCAGCTGATGACACCGCCTGACATGAAAGGCCGCGTTTCATCGGTCAATAGCATGTTTATCATCTCCTCCAACGAAATAGGCGCGTTTGAATCAGGACTGGCCGCGCGCCTGATGGGGCTTGTGCCCTCAGTCGTATTCGGCGGCGTTATGTCGCTTTTGGTCGTTTTGGGCGTTGCGTTTTTCTCGCCTTCCTTGAGAAAATTGGTTATTGATACACACCATGACCGAGACGACCCCGCCAAAGCCTGAAACACGTATGCACCTGCCCGTACCCGCAGGCGTTGACCGCGTTTTACTGCATTCCTGCTGCGCCCCCTGTTCGGGAGAGGTGATGGAGGCGATGGTCGCATCCGGCCTCAACCTCACCATCTTTTTTTACAACCCGAACATCCACCCGCGCGAGGAATACGACCTCAGAAAAAGCGAGAACATCCGCTTTGCCGAAAAAATGGGCATCCCCTTTATCGACAACGACTACGATACATCCAACTGGTTTGCGCGCGTCAAAGGCATGGAATGGGAACCCGAAAAGGGCAAACGCTGCACCGAATGCTTTGATATGCGCTTTGAACGCACGGCGCTCTATGCCCACGAACACGGCTTTAAACTCTTTACATCCTGCCTTGGTATTTCCCGCTGGAAAGATATGAACCAGATCAACGATTGCGGCAAAAGGGCCGCAAGCCGTTACGAAGGCCTGTCCTACTGGGATTACAACTGGCGCAAAAAAGGCGGTAGCGAACGCATGATAGAGATATCCAAGCGCGAAAATTTCTATCAGCAGGAATATTGCGGCTGCGTCTATTCATGGCGGGATACCAACCGCGAACGCATGGCCAAAGGCCACCCCAAAATAGAGCTGGGCGTGCGTTACTACGGCACTGGAACGGAGGCCTGAATGGCTGGCGCAACTTTACTTACACTTCTTGATGACATCACAACCATGCTTGATGATGTAGCAAGCATGACCAAGGTTGCTGCTGGCAAAACGGCAGGTATCGTGGGTGATGACCTTGCACTGAACGCAAAATCCGTTTTAGGCACACCGGCCGAGCGTGAGCTGCCAGTCGTATGGGCTGTTGCCAAAGGATCACTTGTCAACAAAGTGATCCTTGTCCCCGCGGCCCTGCTTTTGAGTGTCTTTCTGCCTTTTCTAGTGAAACCACTGCTGATGCTGGGTGGGCTGTATCTGTGTTACGAGGGCGCGGAAAAAATTCTGCATCATCACGCAAAACCTCATGCCCATAGCGGCAAGATTGAAACGGAAGCTGACAAAATCAAAGGCGCGATCCGGACCGATTTCATCCTCTCCGGCGAAATCATCGTCATCACACTTGGGATTGTCGCAAACGAACCCATGATCAATCGTGTATCCGTTCTTGTAGCGGTGGGCCTTGGCATGACAATTGTTGTTTACGGATTGGTAGCCGCCATCGTGAAGCTGGATGATTTTGGCCTGCACCTTGCCCAGAAAACGGGCGCTACAAAAAAAACCGGCGAACTGATTTTAAGGGGAGCGCCGCATTTCATGCGCGCCCTTGGCATTATTGGCACCGCGGCCATGTTCCTGGTTGGCGGCCAAATACTATGGCACGGCATACCAGCGCTGCATCACGCCCTTGAAGCCTTTAGCCACGGACTTGCGGGCATGGCCATATCCGGTGTTTTTGGCATATTGGCGGGCCTGTTGGCCGTTGGTGTTGAGAAGGTAATCAGACGTTTGCTGCGCCGTTCGGGGTAATTGCTGCAGCGCAGCTTTTTAAGACTTCCGAAACGCGTAGAATCAGTGACGTCGGTGCGTCATTCTGTCGCGCAAGTTCTCTATCCATAATCACAAATGAGACATACTGGAGGTCGTAATGCCTAAAAAGTATCTCGCCGAGTTTATCGGCACATTCTTTCTTGTTTTTGCAGGGGTCGGCAGTGCCCTTTTGACAGCCGCTGTGCCCGGTGTCGGCATCGGTCTTCTCGGGGTATCCTTGGCTTTTGGCCTCGCCGTCATGACGATGGCCTATGTTCTGGGGCCTATCTCGGGCTGTCACCTCAACCCGGCTGTTACATTTGGCCTTTGGGTTAACGGGCTTTTCCCGAAATCCGATGTACTGGGCTATGTCGTGATGCAGGTACTGGGCGGCGCTGCGGGGGCCTTCGCTCTCTTTGTCATCGCCAAGGGCGGCCCGGATCTGCAGGCCATGATTGCCGGTGGCTTTGCTTCCAACGGCTTTGGTGAACACTCCCCCGGCGGCTACTCGCAGGATGCCGTCATGATGACCGAGATTATGGCGACGATGATGTTCGTCATCATCATCCTTGGTGCCACCTGCAAAAAAATGCCGGCAGGCTTTGCGCCTATCTGCATCGGCCTTGGCCTCACGCTTTTGCACTTGATGGCAATCCACGTGAGCAACGCCTCGCTTAACCCCGCACGCTCGATGGCAACAGCCCTCATAGGCCGCCAGTGGGCTACGGACCAGCTCTGGATGTTCTGGGTCGCGCCCTGCATCGGGGCCGCTATCGGCGCCTACATCTATAAAAACATCCTGTGTGACGGCGATTGCAATAAGTAACGCCGCAAACAAACCAGTAAAATGGGCCCGTAAAGGGCCCTTTTTTATTGGCTTTTTGTTTCCTCGCGCATGGCCTCAAGCTCAACCCATCTCGCGAGCGCCTCCTCAAGGCTTTTCTTGGCGCGGTCCATATACCGGAGCGCCTGGGCAAAACCGTCTTTGTCTTTCATATAAAATTCATTGTCCTGCAGCTTGGCTGTGTATCCGGCAATTTCATCCTCAATCGCCTGGATTTTTGCGGGCAGGTTATCCAGTTCGTATTGCAGCTTGAAAGACAGTTTTCTGGATGCCGATTTGGGGGCCTCGACTTTATCCGGCGAAGGCTTTCCCGCTTTGAGCTTACTGACACCGGAAGGCATTTTGCCCTGCTTCATTTCAAGATAATCCGTGTATCCGCCGACACAGGCCTCGATTTTTGCATCACCTTCGAAGGCCAGTATTTTTGAAACCGTCTGATCGAGAAAATCACGGTCATGGGAAACGACAATCAGCGTGCCGGTGTAGGCCGCGAGAATCTCCTCGAGCATATCGAGCGTCTCCATATCGAGATCATTTGTAGGTTCATCGAGAATCAAAAGATTGCCCGGATTTGCCAGCACTTTGGCCAGCATCAGCCTGTTTTTCTGCCCGCCTGAAAGCGACCCCACGGCCTGCGTGGCCTGCATCGGGTCAAACAGAAAATCTTTCAGGTACCCGCACACATGGCGCGTACTGCCCATGACATCAATATAATCCCCGCCATTGGGCAAGAGGTTCCGCCACAAGGACCATTCAGGCTTCAAGTCTTTGCGTGCCTGATCGAAATAGGAAAGCTGTAAATCGCGCGCACGTTTGACCGTGCCCATATCGGGCTCGATATCGCCTACAAGCAGTTTTAAGAACGTGGTTTTGCCGGAGCCGTTGCGCCCCAAAACCCCAATACGGTCCCCGCGCATGATGCGCAGCGAAAAACCATCAAGAATTTTTTTATCCCCGAATGCCTTATGCACCCGCGTGAATTCAGAAATGATTTTGGCCCCGGGCTCGAGATCGACAGGCGAGATTTCAATTTTAGCCAGCATCCGTTTATAGGCGGATACATCGGCCTTAAGGCGTGAGCGCTCCGCACGCATGGTTTCAAGGCGCTTCTGGTTACGTTTGCGGCGGGCAGGCACGCCGCGGCTCGCCCATTCGACTTCCATTTCAAGCCATTTCTGGCGGTTTTTGATCTCGCGGCCCTCCTGCTCGATCATCATGGTCTGCCAGTCTTCAAAATCCTTGAAGCCCTTAGGGCACACACGCATGCGCCCGCGGTCCAGCCAGAAAACCTTGTCGGACATAGCCGATAGAAAAGCGCGGTCATGGCTCACGCACACAACAGCCCCTTTGAACCCGCGCAAATAATTTTCAAGCCACTCGATAATGTCCAGATCAAGGTGGTTGGTCGGTTCATCCAGCAATAGAATATCAGGGTTTTCGACCAAAGCGCGACCAAGCGCGGCACGCCTGAGCTGCCCGCCCGAGAGCGTTCCCATCGTAGCCTCAGGATCAAGATCAAGAGGGTGCAGAACAGCATCGATACGGTAATCGATCGCCTCCGTCTGTTCGCTGGCTTTTACGTGCTCTTTGACAAAGTCACGGATAGTCTGAGCGGGCTTGAGGACAATTTCCTGCTGGAGATATCCGATCGTTGTTCCCTCCAGCTGCCAGCGCGTGCCGTCATCCAACTGTCTTGCACCCGTAATAAGGTTCATAAGCGTGGTTTTGCCTGCACCGTTTTTACCGACCAGCGCGATTTTATCGCCTTCCAGAATGGAAAATTCCATATCCTCGAAAAGCGGTTTCTTGCCAAAAGTGACAAGTGCCTCGCGGACATGAAGGAGAAGGGTTTCAGGCATGGCGCCCCTCAATACCTGCAAGGCATTGGTTTGGCAAGTTTTGAAGCCCCTTTGCAGGGTGGGCGCGAAGCATTATCCTGAGCGGCATGTCAGGCTTTTTCTCCTTTCTCTTCGGCGGTGCTGAAGCACGTGCTGAAAAGCGCAGGCTTGAGGCGTTTTTTTCGGCTCTGCCGCTGGAGTACTGCGGCTGGAGCCGTGCCGGCGCATTGCTCTTTTCAAGGGGATTTACAAAGCTTCTGGGTATTGACCGCTTGAATTCCATCCACGATATCGAAAACGCGCTTAAACCATCCGATGCCGCAGCCCTTGAGGGATGTTTTTTGGCTCTCACGCGCGAGGGTGAGGCTTTTTCGATCACGGTCCACACACAGGTGGAAGACCGCATTTTAAAACTCTCGGGCTCCCGCGGGCGCAACCTCGGTGGCGAGGACAGCTATGATATTCTCTGGCTTCAGGATATTACGCCTCTCGCCCTTGAAACCGTCGATCTCAAAGGGGACCTTAAGATTTTGCAGGATGACGCGGCGCGCCTCCAGCAAACGCTCGATGCCCTGCCCATGCCCGTCTGGATATCGGATTCATTATCCGACGTTGCGTGGGTCAACGCGGCTTACGCCCGTGCCCTTTCCAAAACAAAAGAGGAAGTGACGGATAAAAAACTCTGGCTACCGGTCACGCTGATCGGATCAAACGAGGAATCTACCGGAAAACTGCGCGGCCTTATAGATAAGGCCAGAAAACAAAAGACTCAGCAAACGATCAGGGCCCGCCTTATCGTGGGTGGCCAGCGCCGCGTTGTGGAATTCGTGTGCCTTCCCGTCGAGGGTACGGATCTTGTTATCACCCAGACCTCCGATGTCACAATCGAAGAGGAAAGGACGGCCGAGCACAAACGTTATGTGGCAGCACAAGGCAAACTGCTTGAACAGCTGCACACGGCTGTTGCCATTTTTGGAGCGGATCACCGCCTGGAATTTCACAACAGCGCCTTTTCGAGACTCTGGAACATTGAAGATACCTATCTCAACGATCACCCCAAATTGGGCGACCTCATGGAAAAGCTGCGCGAACTGCGCCGCCTGCCGGAACAGGCCGATTTTCGGACTTTCAAAAAAAGCTGGATCGATATGTTTACAGGTCTTCTCAACCCCCATGAAGACATGATGTACCTGCCAAACGGCACGGCCATACGTTGGCTTGCAGCGCCGCACCCCATGGGCGGCCTCATGATGACCTTTGAAGACGTCACAAGCCGCCTTGCTCTTGAAACATCTTACAACACACTGATGGCCGTCCAGCGCGAAACGCTTGAAAATCTGGCTGAAGGTGTTTCCGTCTTCGGTTCCGACGGCAAGCTCAAGTTTTGCAACCCGCGCTTTATGACCCTGTGGGATCTGAACCCTGAAGACCTTGAAGGCGAACCGCACGTAGCGGAAGTCATCGAAAAAACCCGCAAGTTTTTCAAGCTCGGCTGGCAAGATGTCGAGGAAGTGCTCACGCAGATGGGCCTTGTCCGCCGCGAGCAAATGCAGCAACTGAACCGCGATGATGACACGGTACTGGAATGTATTTCTGTGCCCATGCCGGATGGTGGCGTGATGGTGACATACCGCGACATCACGGACAAAATGCGCGCCGAGATTGCGCTTCGAGAAAAAGCGCAGGCCTTGGAAGAAGCCGAAAAACTGAAAATGGACTTTTTGGCCAACGTCTCATACCAGCTCCGCACGCCGCTCAATGCCATGACAGGTTTTGCCGAGATTTTGGGTAATCGTTACTTTGGTGATCTCAATCCCAAGCAGGATGAATATACAAAAGGCATTCTTGAAGCCGGCCAGCGCCTCATGATCCTGATCGATGATATCCTTGATCTCTCAACCATCGAGGCCGGTTATCTTGGCCTTAAACTTGAAACAGTCGATGTTGCAAAACTGCTGCGGGAGGTCCATGAACTGACTCGCGAATGGGCCGGTCGCGAAACCCTGCAAACCACGCTTGAGTGCCCGCCCGATATCGGTTTCATAAGGGCGGATGCGCGCCGTATCAAACAGATACTCATAAACCTTATCCGCAATGCCATCAGCTTCACACCCGGAGGCGGCACCATCAACATCAAGGCAGAAGGCACGGGAAATGATGTCAAAATAACCGTAAGCGATACGGGTATCGGCATCCACCCAGATGATATCGAAAAACTTTTTACGCCTTTCAAACGCTCGGCCACCACAACCGCTCTCGGCAAGGCCGCGGGCCCGGGGCTCGGTCTTTCGCTTGTTCGCAACATCGCTCATTTGCATGGCGGTGATGCCGAACTTGCCAGCACCATGGGTGCAGGTACAACGGTCACAGTCACTCTTCCGCGTACAGGACCGAAAGAACTCTAGTTTACGCGGCAATCGTCTTGATGTTGATCCCTGCCTGCCCGGGCACGCCTTTGGAGGTCGAGTATTCCATGTGCAAGGCACGATCCGGATAAATAAACCGGTACGCCGCATGCGCCGCCTTCGCGGCTTCAGCAAACCCGACGGATATCAATTTGAGCTTCTGGTCATAGGTTGCAATGTCACCCACGGCATAAACGCCTGTAAGGCTGGTCTCGGCCGTAGCCGGATCAATCACGATGGATGTGCCAGAAAGCGTAAGCCCCCAATCCGCAATAGGCCCAAGCTTGGCTGCCAAACCATAAAAAGCCAGAAGGACATCGGCCCCAAGTATCTTGGTCTCTCCTTCAAGCGTTGCGATTTCAACGCCCGTCAGCACCCCGTTATGGCCTTGCAGACCTTTTAGCTGGTAGGGAATCTCAAGTGCGATGTTGCGATCGGCCTTAAGCCTCGCCACGCTTTCCGGGGCAGCTCTAAACTGGTCGCGCCTGTGAACGACCGATACCCTTGCGATCTCCGATAAAGACAGTGCCCAGTCAACCGCACTGTCGCCGCCACCTGCAATCACGACACGCTTGCCTGCAAAATCCTCGCGCCGGCGCACCATATAAAAAAGGCTTTTGCCTTCATAAGACTCAATACCTGCAAGTGGCGGACGATTAGGCCCAAAAGCCCCCGCACCACCGGCGATTATGACGGCACCGCATTCAATAGCCACACCCGCAGCGTTGCTGACCATAAAACGCCTGTCCGACTTAGCCACCTCAATGACAGGGGAACCCAGATGATAGACGGGAGAAAACGGCTTCACCTGTGCTTCAAGATTGGCGATAAGGTCGCCTGCCGATATTTTTGGCAGCGCCGGGATATCATAGACGGGTTTTTCAGGGTAAAGCGCGGTGCATTGCCCCCCTATATCCGGCAAGGCATCAAACACATGGGTTGAAAGCCCGAGCATGCCACACTGAAACGCGGCAAAAAGTCCGGCAGGCCCGGCCCCTATGATGGCGACATCTGTTTGCATCATGGCCCCCTTGTGATACCCATGTTCCATGGCATTTAACAAGGTTTTTCACGTCAAAAATGAGGCAGAGCTGGCCAAAGTGGCAGCAGATATTGCCCCGTGTCTCGCCCGCGGCACGGTTTTGGTGCTGGAAGGTGATCTGGGCGCCGGTAAAACCGCTTTTGCCCGTGCCCTTATTCGCCATATATCCGGCGATACGGAACGCGAGGTTCCCAGCCCCACTTTTACCCTTGTCCAGACCTACGATATTCCGGACGGTGAAATATGGCATTTCGACCTTTATCGCCTGAAGCACCCGGAAGAAGTCTATGAGCTGGGGTGGGAGGACGCACTGGCTTCAGGCACGATTCTCATGATCGAGTGGGCAGAGCGCATAAGCCCGCTCTTGCCGCGTTTTTGCGTACGCGTGGTCATAAAACCGGAGGCTGATGGCACACGAACCATCACGGTCAAGGCATGAGCAAGATAACACAGTGCATTATTCTGGCAGCCGGTCTCGGCCAGCGTATGAAACCGCTGACAGACACGCTGCCAAAACCCCTTGTAGTCGTAAAAAACAAACCCATCATTGATTACGCGATCGATATGGCCTTAAGCCACGGTATAAATAAAATCGTCGTCAATACGCATTACCTCTCAGATAAGCTTGAAACCTATCTGAAACCGAAAGGTATGATCATCAGCCATGAACCCTTACTACTTGATACGGGCGGCGGCATCAAAAATGCACTTCGGTATCTGGATACCGAAAAACCGGTCTTCGTACTTTCCGGCGATTCTATTCTGGTTGATGCCCCTCATGAAAAATCACTTCCCGCCCTCGAGAACGCCTGGGATGCGGACACGATGGATCTTCTCCTGAGCCTTCAGCCGCTCGAAACCATGACCCTCACACCCGCTGTTGGCGACTACAAGCTTGTAAACGGGCAACCCATACGTACGCCCGATCACTCGGGCAAATATATGTGGAACAGCGCGCGTATCCTGCACCCGCGCCTGTTCAAAAACACGCCGGACGAACCTTTTTCATTTTTATCCCTGATGGATCAGGCACAAAAAAACGGCAGGCTGGCAGCCCACATCCATAAAGGGGACTGGCACCATTTAACGACACCGCAGGATGTCATGGCCGTAAATGCAGGGTGGAATACATGAATGTATTTTCAATTCCGCCCACGGTTTCCTTTGTGGATGCGCTGGCCAAGGGCATACTGAGGCGCCACGGGGCTGGCCCTATGGACCTTGCGGCAGTTACAGTCCTGTTGCCCAATCGCCGTGCATGCCGCGCCTTGCAGGAAGCATTTTTAAGACAAACAGATGGCAAGCCCTTATTGCTGCCGACAATCCGCCCGATTGGCGATGTCGATGAGGAAGGCGTCTATTTCAACGAAGTGGAAGGAGGCGCAGGACTACCACAGCCTGTACCACCCATTAGGCGCCTGCTGGTATTAAGCCGCTACCTCAAGGCCGCATACGGTACGCAGTATACGACAGCGCAAAGCCTTTCCATGGCTTCCGAACTTTCGCGCTTCCTTGATAGCGTGCAAACGGAAGGCGTCTCTCTTGACGCGCTCGATACCCTCGTACCCGAGCAATACGCCGAGCACTGGCAAAAAAGCCTCGTTTTTTTAAAAAACGTATTACGTGTTTTTTGGCCGCAGCATCTCTTAGACGAAGGACTGATGGATGCCGGTGACAGACGTCGTCTCTTGATCGAGGCCTATACCGATATGCTGCAAAAGGGCGGTGTTTCGGGGCCCGTGATCGCGGCAGGCTCCACAGGCTCAATACCCGCGACAGCAGAGCTGCTGAAAACCGTTGCCTCAATGCCAGAGGGAAGTGTGGTTTTGCCGGGGCTTGATACATATCTTGAAGAGGAACACTGGACAGACGCCCTTGAAGAGGGGCATCCGCAAGCCGGCCTTGCAAGGCTGTTGCTGCATATGGATGTTACGCGCGCGCAGGTCATGCCTTGGCTGGACGACGTACCCAAATCACCCCGTGAAATTTTTATCAGCCAATTGATGCGCCCGGCAGCCGCAATTGCAAGCTGGACTACGGAACCACTGCCTCAAAAAGCGCTCGATGGGTTGTCATTGATCGAAGCCGAGACACTGGATGCGGAGGCCGCCGCCATCGCCCTCATCATGCGCGAGCACGTGGAAGACACAAAAGTAACCGGACCCTGCGTTCTTGTAACACCGGACCGCATTTTAGCAGGGCGTGTATCATTTTTGTTAAAACGCTGGGGCATAACGCTCGACGACTCCGGTGGTACGCCGTTGCCACAGACACCTGTTGGCCACTGGCTCTTGCTGCTATGCGATGTTGTAGCTGGTGGGCTTGAGCCCATATCGCTTCTTGCCCTTTTAAAACACGACTTTGCAGCCGGCAGTGCCTTATGGCCGGAGGTTGCGGGGCCATTCAAAGATTTTGTCCTCAAACTAGACCGCGAGGTACTACGAGGCCCACGCCTTGAGGAAGGTTTTCAACCGCTCATCAACGCCGCAAAAAAATACCCTGATGTGGTCTCTGGCCTCGAGGTGCTTGCGCGCTCTTTTGAAGCAGCTGAAAAAGGTTTTGTCGACCCGCATCAATCCTTGAGGGGGTTTATCGAGCTTGCCGAAAATCTCGCGAGCACACCAGCAATACACGGCGGCAACCGCCTCTGGTCAGGTGAAGATGGGGAGGCCATGGCCGGGCTTCTATCCTCCCTTCTGGAACAGACGGATGTGATAGACGCCCAAAGTTGGACGGACTGGAGAGCCATACTGGAAACCGCAATGGCTAGCATCAGCGTACGCCCTCGTTACGGCACGCACCCGTATTTGTCTGTTTTGGGGCCGATTGAGGCGAGGCTTTATCAGGCAGAGAAAATGATTCTAGGTTCCTTGAATGAAAACACCTGGCCGCGCCTGCCGGAAGTCGATGGATGGCTATCCCGCGGTATGCGCAAAAAACTTGAGCTGCCCTCCCCCGAGCGCGCGATCACACTCTCAGCTCACGATTTTGCACAAAGCCTTGGCTCAAAAACGGTTTTCATCACACGCAGTAAAAATCGTGACGGCGCGCCCACTACACCCTCTCGCTGGATACAGCGTATGGACACGCTTCTGGCGGCACAGCCAGAAAAACCGGATATACGTCAAAATGGCAATTACTGGCTTTCTCTTGCCCAGCAACTTGATAAACCTGACACTGTCCAGGCAACGCTCCGTCCTGCGCCAAACCCGCCCTTATCATCAAGACCCCGCAAACTCTCCGTCACTGAAATTGCAAAGTGGCGGCGTGATCCGTATTTCATCTTTGCAAAACACGTCCTGAAACTGCGCCCGCTTGACCCGATCGCGGGCGAGCCGGATGGGGCGCAACGCGGCACCATGCTGCACGATATCCTCAAGGAATTTGGAAAAACTTTTCCGGCGGCCTTGCCGGAGAACCCTCTTGAAAGCCTGAGATCGATTGGCGAAAAATACTTCAAGGATGGCCATAGACACCCGGATATCGTGGGGCACTGGCGCCCGCGCTTTGAGCGGATGATCAAGGCACTCATAACATACGAGGCCCTGTGGCGCGAAAGTACAACTGAGCTTTACGCCGAAATCGATGGCCGTCTTGAAATACCTCTTACGAGCGACAAGTTTGTATTGGAAGGCCGCGCCGACCGCATTGAAAACAGGCGCAGCGGCTGGGCAATTATTGATTACAAATCAGGCGCGGCACCTTCAAAGTCCGATGTAAAAAAAGGCGATGAGCCGCAACTGGCTTTACTCGCTGCGATGCTGGCGCGCGGCGCCTTCAGCAAAATCGGCCAACCTTCCCAAAAAATTGAGAGCCTCGCCTATTGGGAAATTAGCGGCAACAGCGACACTTTAAAGGTAACCGACATAGACGACGTTGAAGCGCTTTTACAGGATGCCTATGAAGGCATCACAAAAATGGCCTCGACCTATCTTGAAGTCGAAACGCCATACACCTGCTGGCCAGACCCCGCGATGAAACTCCGTGATGGCTATGAGTACGCACATCTTGCCCGTATTGCCGAGTGGTCAAATGCCGATGCCGAATCAGACTGGGAGGATGCGGCATGAGAGACGCCCGTAAAATATCACCCGGACCTTCAGCGCAAGCGACACCTGAAACCCTCAAAGCCCGGGCAACAGACCCCGCGCAGAGCGTATGGGTTGGCGCATCCGCAGGATCAGGCAAAACTACGGTTCTAACCGAGCGTGTCTTGCGCCTACTGCTACCCGAAGGTGACCGCAAAGGGGCCGACCCTGCAAAAATTATATGTATTACCTTTACCAAGGCCGCAGCCAGCGAGGTTTTGGAAAGGGTAATGAAATATCTGCGTGCATGGGCCATCGAACCGTCCGAAAAACTGGACGAATCACTTGAAAAAATTTTGGGCACACCGCCAAAACCAAATCAGCGCGAGGCGGCAAGGGCTTTGTTTGCCCGCATTCTGGATGTACCAGGCGGCATGAAAATTTTGACCATTCATGCGTTCTGCCAGTCCGTTCTCGGGCGTTTTCCGATGGAGGCGGGACTCCCTGCCGGTTTTGAAGTTATGGAAGAGCAGGAGGCAAAAAGCCTCATGACGGATGTTCGCCACAACCTCATCACGAGTTTGCAGGCGGGCGAACATGACGCCGCCTTGAGGCGCGCTTTTGATTATCTTTCATCTTACAAAAACGTGGATGACCTGGAAAAACTTCTGGCCTCCATCGCCTCTGAGCGTGCCCGCCTAGAGACGCTGCTCGCACGCTACGGAGGGATCGATGCCTTGTGTCGGGCACTGTATCAATATCTTGATACGCACGAAAACGAGACGCTCGAGGCCCAGATAGACAGGTTTCTGGATAGCCTCCCTGAAGCCGATCTAAGATCGGCCCTGCCACTGCTCGAAGCCGATACATCAAAAAAAAACAACGCCCATTTCAGGGTTTTAGCGCCTTTTCTGGCGGCAGATCGTAACGCCCGCCGCGCACAGATCGAACCCTATAAACGAATTTTCCTGACCCAGAAAGGAACTGGCAGGGATACCTACAGCATCGTCATCAAAAATGATGCGCTTGCAAAACTTTTTGCCAATGAAACGGCAAGGTCGATCGCTCTGGATACGGCCCAGCGTAACCTGACAACGGCAACAGCCACATCCTCGTTATTGCGGTTTGCCGAAAGAGTACTGGTGGATTACGAAGCCCGAAAAAGACAGAAAAACAGACTCGACTTCGAAGACCTCATTCACAAGACAAAACAGCTTTTGGGGGAGGGTGGCGTACACTGGGTTCAGTACAAGCTGGATGGAGGCATCGATCATATTCTGGTGGATGAGGCGCAGGATACGAACCCGGATCAGTGGGATATCATCAACGCCCTGAGTGACGAGTTTTACGACGGCACCTCAGTCCGTGAAAAACAGGACCGTACGACCTTTGTCGTCGGTGATGAAAAACAGTCCATATTCAGCTTCCAGCGTGCAGATCCGCGCGTTTTTGACGCCATCAAGACAAGACTCGCCAAAAAGGTGCGTGACGCACAATTGAAGTTTGATGATGTGCCCATACAGACCTCGTTCCGCTCGGCACCCTCAATTTTGAAGGTTGTTGATGGCGTCTTTGAAAGTCCTGAAATGCTGGCCGGTGTAAGCCGCAGCACGGCTGTCATGAAACACGAGGCATACCTTAGCGGCAAGGCTGGCCATGTCGAAATCTGGCCCGCCATCAAACGCCAAAAAGAACAGGAAAAAAGCAGCTGGCACCCGCTGGACCCGCAGACACTGGAAGATAATCCGGTGACACTGCTTGCCAATAAAGTAGCGGCTACCATTCGGATGCTGCTGGATGATCCTGCACAAAAAATAAATTCTCAGGATCGCCGTATTGAAGCAGGCGATATCATGATCTTGCTCGCCAAGCGCAAACCTTTTGCCGATGCCTTGCTCAAAGCATTGCGCCGCCAGAATATCCCCGTAAGCGGCATCGACCGTATGGTTGTCACAAAACAGCTCAGCGTCATGGATACCATGGCATGCATCGCCTTTATTTTGCAGCCGGAGGATGATCTGGCTCTGGCAACCCTTCTCAAAAGCCCGTTCATAGGCTGGGATGACGACGCGCTTTTTAACATTTGCCACAACCGCACGGACACGCTCTGGAAAACACTTCAGGACAATCCCGAACACGAACTGGTCGCAACTTGGCTTGCCGCACTTTTGCAGCATGCCGGCCGCGCCTCGGTATCGGCCTTTTTGCATTTTGTTTTGTTTTCTCCGTGCCCAAAAGACAGCCGCAGCGGCATGCGCGCCTTGATGGCACGCCTCGGAACCGATATCACAGACCCGCTACAGGAATTGCTGCGCAGGGCCGATACATACGACCTGAAAGACACGCGCGGCCTACAGGGGTTTTTTGACGATGCCCAGAAGGACGAAAGCGAAATCAAACGACAGATCCATGAAGGCGGCGGCTGCGTAAGGCTCATGACTGTGCATGGATCAAAAGGGCTCGAAGCCCCCATCGTTTTTCTGCCGGATACAATCAGGACATCGCAGTCAGCCGGAAAAACCGATCCCATACTATGGCCGGATCGCAACGACATGAATGACATACCTTTATGGGCACCCAGCAGCGACCGAAGGGCCGATGCGATGCTCGCAAGAGCTACGGAGGCCAAAGAAAGAGCGGATGAAGAATATCGCCGCCTTTTATATGTCGCGCTTACACGTGCAGGTGAGCGCCTGTACATCGGGGGTGCCGATTACGTGAAAGCGGGCGCTGACCGGACAAAGAGCTGGTATGACCGCACGATGGCCGCCTTCAAAGACGGGCGTATCAAGCATATAGAAACGCTTGAAGACGGCACGATGATTGTAAAAAATCGCCAGACGGATGCCACAAAAAATTCGGATAGGTCAAAATCGCAGGGCACAGAGGTCAAATCCCTACCTGCTTGGGCAACAACGCGCGCGCCTGCACCCGAATTTCCGCCGCGCCCGCTTACGCCCTCAAAGCCGGATGGCGATGAACCCGCAGCCTTATCCCCGCTATTTGGCGATACATCCTGGCGCTTTGCCCGCGGGCGTATCATCCATACGCTTTTCCAGTTTTTACCGGCTTTACCGGCCCAAAGCCGGCGCGCGAAGGCAACCAACTGGCTGGCAGAACCAGCACATGATCTGAGCCCCGAAGTTCAGTCCGAGATCCTTTCATCGGTAATGAACGTGCTTGAAAACCCGGCCTTTAGTGAGCTTTTCGACGAAAACGCGCGGGCGGAAGTGCCGCTGACCGGGTTAATCGGCCATAACCGGATTGTCTCGGGTCAGATAGACAGGCTGGTAATAACGCCTCAAAAAATCATGGTGCTGGACTATAAAACCAACCGCCCCGCCCCAAAGCTTCTGGCTGATGTACCGGAAGCCTATAAGCGTCAAATGCAGACTTACCGTGATATCCTGAAAAAAATATGGCCCGAAAAACCCGTCCATTGCGCGCTTTTATGGACCGATGGGCCTAATCTCATGGACATAACAGAAATATTAGAGCCTTGACCGGCGCATCAGGCACGCCATATTAAAGAAAGACATTTTGAAAGGAAAAATCCATGGCCAACGCCGCAACCGACAACAACTTTGAAGCCGAAGTCCTGAAATCATCCGAACCTGTTCTTGTGGATTTCTGGGCGGAGTGGTGCGGCCCCTGCAAAATGCTCTCGCCGATTATCGATGAACTCGCAAACGACCTCAAAGGTCGCGTGAAAGTGGTTAAGGTCAACATCGATGAAAATCCGCACACACCTACAAAATACGGCGTGCGCGGCATCCCGACCCTGATGCTCTTCAAAGGTGGTGCTTTGACAGCAACCAAGGTAGGCGCAATGCCAAAAGCACAGCTCACACAGTGGGTTGAATCGCAGATGTAATCAGTCTGATTTTTTGGGAAGCATGCCCGCTATCCACGCCGAGAGCGTGGCGGGCAGTGCTGCAAACAGCCAGACGGCAAAAGCCATAGGGGCAGGGAAGGCAATCCTTGCCCTGTTTTGCTGTAGCCCAAGGGCAATCGTTTTGGCAGCCTCCGGTGCATCCATCAGAAAAGGCATTTTAAAATTGTTTTTGGCAGTGATCCGGCTTTCAACAAAACCCGGACAGATAACGTTTACTTTAACGCCGTAAGGTGCCATAGCCCCGCGCAGCCCCTCGCCGTAAAGCTTCACAAAACCCTTGGATGCGCTGTAAGCCGGAGCGCCGGATAAGCCGCGATATCCGGCAAGCGAGGCAACAAGTGCCACCTGCCCGCAACCACGGGCCGCCATGCGCGGCAACACAGGATGAATGGTATGAAAAACGCCGTTTATGTTGACGGCAAACATATCTTCGGCCGCAGCAAAACTTTGGTCAGTCGCTGCTTTGGCACCACCGCCGCCTATACCGGCATTGGCAAAAAGGATATCGATAGGATGTCGGTTATCAAAATCATCAAGCCAGACACTCATGCCCACCTTGTCGGCAACATCGATGACGCGCGCTTCAACAGCTGCACCCAATCCGCGGCAGGCGTCAGCCACAGCCTCAAGACGGCGCACATCCCGCCCTGTTATTCCCAAGGTAACTCCGGAAGCTGCATAGTACCTTGCGAGAGCTTCGCCAATACCGCTGCTGGCACCAGTGATGACGATATTCATGACGCAGCCTCAATAAGACCTGCAAGGGTAATGTATTGCTGAACCGTAACGTCCTCTGCCCTCAAAGTACCCTCTATGCCAGCCGCCTCAAAAAGCGGGGCGTACTCCTTAAGGCAGGAGCGCAGCATTTTCCGCCGCTGGCCAAAAGCCTGGGCAAGCAAACGCTCCATCGTGGCAAAAGGCACCGTATCCATCCGCGCCTTGGGGATAAACCTCACGACAGCGGAATGGATTTTGGGAGGCGGCGTAAACGCGGATGGCGGAAGTGTTTTCATGGATTTTGTCTGGCAGAGCCACTGAGCCATGACTGAAAGTCGCCCGTATGTTTTGGAATGCGGAGAAGCCACAATCCTGTCCGCAACCTCCTTCTGGAACATCAGGAGCATAAATTTTGCAGCCTCAGAACCGCGCGCATGGATACCCTTTAGAAGCTGTATCAAAAGCGGCGTCGCCACATTGTAAGGCAAATTGGCAATGACGGACCTGCACCCCTCCCGCCCAAACGCCAGAAGATCGATATCAAGCGCATCCCCCTCATGGACGAAAAGCCTACCGGCAGAAGCCTGCACGAGCGGCTGAAGGGCTTCAACGGCGCGGGCATCGTATTCAACGGCATGGACATGGTCGGCATCGGCCATTAGCAGTGCCCTCGTAAGACCGCCAGGGCCCGGCCCCACCTCGATCACATCAAGGCCAGAGAGATCACCGTTCAGCCGCGCAATACTCGTGGTCAGGTTTAGATCGAGCAGGAAGTTTTGGCCAAGCGCCTTAGTAGCTGTAAGCCCTTGCGCCTGTATCACATCCCGCAAGGGTGGCAATGCGGCAATCGCGTTTTTATAGACGTCGTTCAATATAAGCGGCTCCAACAAGGTCGCGCAGATAGCGTTTCTGTAGCAAATCAAGCCGCTGTAACCCAAGCTTGCGCTCAATAGCGGAGTCGTTCGCCATCGGGCCCTTGGGATCGCTGCGGGCGCACACCATGCTGATGATAGCCTTATTGGCGGCATAGATAGGCGCAGTCGCGCGACCGATATCAAATGAACCGAAGCGGGTTTTTTCGCTGTCCGTAAGCTCGCTGATCGATACCTGACGCTCCGCAAGTTTGTAGCGTTTGTCTGACGCCGCGACTTTAGTAATATCCACGCAGCCTGTGAGGTCCTTGGAGATACGCTCGGCCTCGGCCTTCATATCTCGATCACGAAGGCCAGTACCATCAATCATCAGTTCACGAATGCTTAAAACGGCATCGCCCGCATCAGAGAGGGATTCAGCCGTACGCACATCACGCACATACAAAAGATAATATCCGTCTTCGCCTTTTATAGGGTCGCTGACTTTATCCTCTGGCAAAGCAGCAAGCGCTTTATCAAGAGCGGGTTCTAGCTGGCCTTCAGCAACCCAGCCCATCATCCCGCCTTGCGCGGCACTCGCCGACTGGGATTGCTCGCGGGCGATCTGCGGGAAAGGCTTGCCTTTGCGGATTTGCGCGGCCAGTGTCTGCGCAAGAGCCCTGACCCGCGCATCGTCCGATGGCGCGGATACAGGGATAAATATTTCTGCCGCAAAATACTCGCGCTTACCTGAAGCGGCCTGCATGCGTGATTTTTCAGCAGCAATTTCGGAGGGGCCAATCACAACCCGAGGGCGCAATACCTGCTGAATAACTTTGCCCCATCCGAGCTGGGCGCGTATCTGGCGCTCGATCGAGGAAAGACGGATACCCTGTTTTTTCAAAATCCCTTTAAATTGCTCGACCGTCATTTTATTGCCTTCGGCAATTTTTTTAAAACCACCCTCGACTTCCTCATCGGTAACGACAACACCCTGTCTTTTGGACTCCTGTATCTGGATGGTTTCAGCAATCAAGCCCTCAAGAACCTGGGTTTTAACGCGCTCCATCATCTCGCTGCTGGGTGCCTTGCCAGATGATTTAAGCAGCATTTCAGCGCGGTCTTTGAGGTCTGTTGTCGTCACGATGTCCTGGTTAACGACTGCCGCAATACTCTCCTTGCGCTGCTCCGCCATGACAGGGAACGCAAAAAAAACCAAAACCAGCAGTAAAGAGAAACCACGCATTACGTCGCCTTTTGTTGTGCGGCAGGGCCGCCTTCATGGTAACGGGCAAGGGCTTGCGGCAAAACAGCTTCAAGCGACACGGGGGCTATACCAAGATCCGGAAGGCCATAAGAGCCGCTAGCCACAATATTATCTGTTTTCAGGCTGCGCACCTGATCAACCGTCAAAGGCGGTACAGGCAAAAGCTGTAAAAAAAACGCCTTGAGGGTTGCAATCGCAAACGGCACCGGCACAAGGGGGCGCGGCTGCCGCGTATAACCAAACATCATTTCAAGAAGCTCTTTAAAGCTGTGGATGGCCGGCCCACCAAGCTCATAAATCCGCCCTTCAGGATTATGAACGCCGGATACAGGCAAATTAGCTGCCGCAAAAACCGCCTTTGCTACATCGCCAACATAGACAGGCTGAAACTTGGTTTTACCGCCGCCAATCAGCGGCAGGGCCGGGGCCACACGTGCCATTTGGGCAAATCGGCCGAAAAATCCGTCCTCGGCCCCAAAAATAATGGAGGGGCGCAAAATACTCGCCTTGGGGAAAGCCGCCAGAACCGCCTTTTCACCCGCACGTTTTGTCTGCGCATAAACCGACTGGCTGCGGTCACAACCAAGAGCACTCACAAGGACAAACCGGC
Source organism: Pseudomonadota bacterium (assembly GCA_009926935.1). Taxonomy (GTDB): domain Bacteria; phylum Pseudomonadota; class Alphaproteobacteria; order Micavibrionales; family UBA1664; genus UBA6145. Next base: position 42,298 of record RFNZ01000006.1, read on the forward strand.
CAACACCAGCACGGGCACTGTAGGATGCCACGCTGGCAGGGTAATCCACGTGCACCCGCTCAAATCCCTTGCGGGAGGCATGGAGAGCACCGGGCAGATAAACCACGGCATCAGCGCCTTTAATGGCAACCTCGATCCCGCTAGGATCAGAAATAGCGGCTTGCATGGCAACGACCTGCCCCACATCGCCATATACCTTCAAAAAATAGGCTTTTTTTGCACTGCGGCTAACAGCCCTTACAACCCATCCAGCATCCGCAAAAGCGCGGACAACATGGCGTCCAAGGTATCCGGTAGCTCCAAAAATGGTAACGATCTTCTGTTGCATATCTTCCATAAACTTGACGGCACCGGCAAGAATGATGCGATATAGAAAAAAATGCAAGCGATAGGGAGCAAGATGCCTACAAAACCAGCGACTTACACCTGTGGCGATCTCGGTATCATCTGGCCGGATGGGCGAGCCCCCCGGATTGAGGATGCAACACTGCGCCGCATTTATAACCATGTTTTCTTGCCTGCCCTGAAGGCCGATATCGTGCGGCTTCATACGGTCATGGTCAAATCCCTGCAGCCAATAGGCGGGCCGGATTTCAATCAATATCTCGGCGGCCTTGGCACCTTTAAGGCATCTATCGGCAGGACATCCATCCCCGACATCGATCAAATTGAAGCAGCTCTAAGAGAATTGCATAAAAAATTTCTGGCTGGAAAAGTCCGTGATTTTGGCTGGGATATCATGGATATTACCCAAGGCCGGAAAGCGCGTGAAGTCGCTTGCGACAACGCTGATTTTCTAGAAACACGCTACCGCTGCATTGGCTTTGATACGAGCGACGCACTCAAAGAAATCGGTGCCTTGATGGTGTCCGAAAAAGGTCGCGCAGCACTGTACATTGCAACCATGCAGGGCCGCGGCCCTCTGAAGGACCTGCTCACGGTTGAGTGGCCCAATGACCGACGGAGCACAGATATCGCGCAGCTGCGGGAACGTATGTACGAATGCACGGCCCAACTTAAAATGGCGCAAGGCATCGCTCACGCAAAAGCACATGGGCAGGCCGTTCCCGGCACGGATGACGCTGATAGTGGCCAACGCACCCCGGGTATCCGCCTGGTCGCGGGTACACAGGTACATCGTGCAGCCTAACTACCGACAGTCACAAAACTATCAAGTACACGCTTGATACCAAGCCCGTCGAATTTGACGTCCAGCTTGTTGCCATCGATGTTGATAACGCTACCACCCCCGAATTTTTCGTGGAACACGCGTGTGCCGACGGCAATACCAGCCGCGCTTTTGCGAGGGGTTACAACGGCAGGTTTATAGGCTTCGGGCTTTACGCCGGATGAATCCCAATGCACGGATCGTCCGCCGCCATAAAGCCCTATATCGGATGACACCTCAATATGGTCATCAGGCAGCTCCTCGATAAACCGCGAAGCGATCGCCGATGTCCAGTTGCCGTAAATGCGTCTATTACCCGCGTGACTGATAAACGCACGTTTTTTGGCGCGTGTAATGCCTACGTAAGCAAGCCGCCGTTCTTCCTCAAGGCCGGCAGCACCATTCTCATCCATGCTGCGTTGGGAGGGGAATAACCCTTCCTCCCACCCTGGCAGGAATACCGTATCAAACTCAAGCCCCTTGGCACCGTGAAGCGTCATCAGCGTCACTTTAGGTTCGTTCGACGTCTCGGCATTTTCCATGACGAGCGACACGTGTTCTAAAAACGCGGGCAGGCTCTCGAACTCCGCCATCGCCGACACAAGCTCGCGCAGGTTTTCAACACGGCCCTGCGCATCGGGCGTTTTTTCCGCCTGCCACATCGCGATATAACCTGAATCTTCTAAAATAGTATTCGCCAGCTGCGGATGTGAAGTAACACCGATTTGCGCACGCCAGCCTGCAAATTCATTCATAAGCCCGCGTAAGGTTTCCTTGACCTTGCCGCGTAATTCATCTGTTTCAAGCAACTGTAAAATAGCCGCCTGCAAGGGGATACCCGCCATGCGTGCATGGGCATAAAGCCGTTCGACCGTTGTATCGCCAAGGCCACGCTTGGGCGTATTGATAATGCGTTCAAGCGCAAGATCATCCGATGGCTGCGCAACCACGCGTAAGTAAGCCAGAGCATCGCGTATTTCAGCCCTCTCATAAAAACGCGGGCCGCCCACAACACGGTAGGGGATATTCAGTTTTAGAAACCTGTCTTCAAATTCCCGCATCTGGAAACCGGCGCGCACCAAAACGGCAATGCCGTCATGCGCAACCCCGCCTTTGTGCAGCATATCGATTTTTTCGGCGACCCAGCGTGCCTCGGCCTCCCCATCCCAAAGGGCATGGATGGATACTTTGTCGCCCGCGCCCTTGTCGCTCCACAGCGTCTTGCCGAGGCGATTGGCATTATTGGCAATCACGCCGCCTGCAGCCGCCAAAATATTCCCCGTACTGCGGTAATTCTGCTCAAGGCGGATGATTTTAGCACCCGGAAAATCCTGGCTAAAACGCAATATGTTGCCTATCTCAGCCCCGCGCCATCCGTATATCGATTGGTCGTCGTCACCAACGCAGCAAATGTTGTTTGCCCCCTGCGCCAGCAAACGCAGCCACAGATACTGCGCGACGTTCGTATCCTGATATTCATCAACCATGATGTATTTGAAACGCTTGTGATACTGCTGCAATACGGCAGCGTTTTTAGGGTCACGCAAAATGGTAATGACATGCAAAAGCAGATCCCCGAAATCACAGGTATTCAGCATTTTAAGGCGGTCCTGATACTGGCGGTAAAGCAGCAGAGCCTTATCCCCCGCCTCACCCGCACTAACTTGCTCGGGCGTTAGCCCCTTGTCTTTCCAGCGGCTGATATTGGCAGCCAATGCCTTTGGCGGGTTCTTTTTGACATCAATACCGGTGCTTTCCATCAGCTGTTTTAAAACGCGGATCTGGTCATCCTCATCGATGATCGTAAAACTGCTATTAAGTCCGACCAAATCCGCATTCGCACGCAGCATACGCGCACAAATGGCATGGAAGGTACCAAGCCACCAGCCTTCAACAGGTTGCCCGCCCAGCGCCGCTGAAACACGGGTCTTCATTTCCTGCGCAGCCTTGTTGGTGAACGTAACTGCCAGTATCTGCGATGGCCACGCCCGCCCTGTGGAAAGGATATGCGCGAGGCGCGTGGTCAGCACCCGCGTTTTGCCGGTACCAGCACCAGCCAACACCAAAACAGGGCCCTCAAGCGCCTCCACAGCTTCGCGCTGCGGGAGGTTAAGGCCCTGCATATAAAGCGGTTCGTTCGTTACGGTTTGCGGCATCATGGCAGGATACTAAAGCGATTCCAGAAACTTGCACCCCGCAAATACAAAAGCCAGCACAAAACTGGCATATAAAAGCGCCTTCTGGACTTGGGGTGACATAGTACCCAATTTTTTAAGCACGATACCGCCGACATACCCGCCGATAAGCGCCCCTACGGACCACGGTATCCAGATGGCGGCCACAAGGTTGCCGTGCAGAAAGTGCATGGCAACAGCCGTAAGCACCAATAAAAATTCAACAAACCGCGCCTGTATTTTAACGAACGCGATTTGCAAGTCTTCAGGGTACTTGAGGCGCAATAAAGCCACCAGCAATATACCGATGCCAGCGCCAAACACGCCTGCATAAACCCCCGTTGCAAACGATACGGCATGGAACGATTTGGGGCTAACCATGGCCGCCAGTTTTGGGGCATAGAACGCAAAACAAAATAGCCATGCAAACGGCAGGAAAGAGCCACATCTGGCTCAAATCTGCAATCAACGATGCGCCAATCGCGGTACCAATGAAAGCAGTCACCGAAAGCTTCAGACAGTCCTTATAGGCAATCTGTTTATGCGTTGAAATAGTGGACCCGATGCTGCGGAAAAACGACCCTACTTTGGCATTGCCGATAATGACCCCGAACGATGCCGCAGGAAACAATACCTGCATAAGCGGAATGGTAAAAAACATCGTACCGCCAAAAACAACGGCGAATACGCCAAGGATAAATCCGGCAGGGACTAGCAGGAGTGAATTAACGTCCAACGATCTGGCCTTTTGTGTATTTCACACACCCGCCAACGATGGTCGTAACCGCACGGCCCGTCAGTTTTTTACCGTCAAAGACGCAGTTTTTGCCTTTGGACAGTGACTTTTTAGCATCGACAACCCACACGGCCTTGGTATCAAAAATCGCGATATCGGCATCAGCGCCTACACTCAGCGTGCCTTTGTTGATACGCACAATTTTGGCGGGCTCGACAGTCATTTTGGAGATACCTTTGGAAAGCGGGATGTGCCCCGCCTCGACCAGATAGGTGTTCATCACGGCAAAGCTTGTTTCAAGCCCTGTGGACCCAAACGCCGCATCAATAAACGGCTCCAGCTTCTCCGGCTCGATATGCGGCGCATGGTCGGTTGTAAACGCATCGAACGTATCGTCCTTGATACCCGCGATAATCGCATCAATATGATCACGGCTACGCAGCGGTGGATACATTTTGGCATTCGTGTTGTAGCCGATGCATTCCTCGTCCGAGAGGGCAAAATGCTGTACCGATACCTCGGCAGTTACATTTTTTGCACCCGCTTTTTTGGCGGCCCTGATAGCATCTGTCGCACCCTTGGTGGAGTTGTGCAGCAAATGAAGCCGCGCACCTGACATATTGGCCAGCATGATATTTTTTTGCACAGCGAGGTCTTCAGCTGCCGCAGGCGTACCAGGCAAACCAAGCTGCGTTGAAACCCAACCTTCGTGCATCACGCCGCCATCCGTCAGGTTGTTTACCTCGCAGTGGCTCATGAGCAAAATATCGCAGGTTTTCGTGTATTGGAACGCGCGACGAAGCAAACCTTCGTCCTGCACGTCAACGCCGTCATCCGTCACGGCAACGGCGCCTGCGTTTTTGAGTTCGTTGATTTCGGCCAGCTCGTGCCCCGCCTCACCCTTTGTGATGGCCCCAGTCGGGTAGACATTCACAAGATCAAGCTCGCGTGCGCGCTTGATAACAAATTCAATAACAGTCTGGTTATCAGCCACGGGGCGCGTATTGGGCATGGCCACAATACTGGTAACACCGCCCGCAAGCGCGGCCCACGATGCTGTTTCAATCGTCTCTTTATCTTCGCGCCCCGGCTCACGGACATGCACCTGCAAATCAATTAAACCCGGCGTCACAACGAGACCTTTGGCATCGATCGTCTCATCGGCTTTATCGGTAATAGCTTTGGCGACTTTGGCGATTTTCCCATCAATGACCAGCACATCCGCTGGCCCGTCAATCTTATTGGCGGGGTCTATGACATGGCCGTTTTTGATGAGCAGTGATGTCATTTGCGTACCATCACTTTCTTTTTTCCGTCCATGCGGTTGGCCATCAGCCACAGCAATGTTTTGCGCACAGCCATGCCGTTTTCAACCTGCTTTAGGATGTGCGAGCGTTCATCGACAGAAACCAAAGCCGAGTGCACGTCGATATCGCGGCGCACAGGGCCGGGGTGCATCAAGATCACGTCTTTCTTGGCCATATCAAGGCGCTTTTTGCTGATGCCGTACATTTTTGAATATTCACGAAGCGACGGGATGAAGCCACCCGCCCCGCGCTCTTCCTGTACACGCAAAGCATACACGACATCGGCGCCGCTCAGTGCGTCTTCAACCTTGTGATGCACGGTGAGGCCGAAATTTTCGACGCCTGACGGAATAAACGTCTCAGGCGCCGCCACGCGCACCGTGGCATTCAGTTTTTTGAGTATCCTGACAAGCGACCCGAACACGCGGGAATGCATGATGTCGCCGACAATCGCGACCGTTTTGCCCTTAAGGGTTTTACCTCCGCAATGGTCAAGAATCGTTAGGGCATCCAGCAGGGCCTGCGTCGGGTGTTCGTGCCAGCCGTCACCCGCGTTGATGATGCTGGCGTTCACATGGCGCGAGAGCATTTCAGGTACGCCCGATTCCTTGGAACGTACGACGATGACTTTGAGGTTATAGGCATCAAGCGTTTCAGCCGTATCAAGGAAGCTCTCACCTTTTTTGGTGGAGCTGGCAGCCGAGCCCACATTGCTCGTATCCATTGAAAGTTGCTTGGCCGAGAGGTCAAAACTCGACATGGTGCGCGTCGATGCCTCGAAAAAGGCGTTGACCATGCTGCACCCTTTATTGAACGAGAACTTGTAGGTCTGGTGAGCACGGAAAGCGCGAGCAATATCGAAAATCGTATCAAGGTCGGAAAGGGAAACCTGATCAATCGAGTGCAAATCGAAAAAACCGACATCGCGACCAGCGCGGATTTCAATAAGGGCTTTTTCGGTTGGATCGGTCATGAGGCGACATATTGTCAAAAAAGCCCGTGCGCCGCAACGCCCCCTTTCCCAATCCCCCCTTTTTTATGATAGTCTTTTAACGGCAGCGGCTCCCGTTGACATATTCGAGGCTATTTTGGACAAGCAAGAACTTCTTTACCTGTCGATCGGTGTAGGGCTCACGAGCTTTTTTGCGATACTGGCCATACTTTCGTCCGGCAAAAAAACTGTCTTCAAGAAAAAGGGGCAGCTTTTATTGGTAAACGAGCTGCGCTTTTTAACGGCAGCCCTGCTAGCCTTGCCAACCGACAGCATTATGACTTTCAAAGTCCGCCTTCTTGATCTTGTCGCATGCAAAAGCGCCACGAGCGGCAAAAACATGGATAGGGAACTGGCGGATTACAGCGTAGATTTCGTTATAGTCGACCGCAATACATCCGAGCCGAAGCTCTGCATCGAGATGCTCATGGAAGGCCGCGATACATCGGGTGAGGCCATGATAGCCCGTGCCCTCAGAAAATCAGGCATACCGCATTTAAAACTGCCGCTTGTGCGTTATTACGACCCCATCCGCCTGCGCCAGCTTTTCACAGGCGCCATGAGCGAGCAGGCCCAAAAAGACTAAGGCGCTGATGAGCCGACCCTGAGCGCGCTTTTGAACCCTGCCCGCTCGGCCAACTGATAGCGCGCATATACGTTTTGCATGGTACGGGCAAAGTCGAGCCCGTTACGCTCGGCATGCGTTTCAACGCCGAAACGCTCATAAAGCCTGTGGGTGCGCGTGCTATGGGCATAAATGCGAGGATCCATCATGGCCATAAGGAGTACGGCCGCAGGCAACAGCGCTTCCGGTACTTCCGATGCGCGCCCATTCTTGATCATATCTCCAAGATACAAATGAACACCGTGCATGACTTCGTGGTGGAGAGTGACGTGAAACTCTTCGTAATCGCCAAGTGCTGCATCGATATTAAGCCCAATGACTGTGGTGCCATTGGCCCTCTGGCTGCAAAAGCCCATAACGGGCCTTTTCTTGAAAGGGTTTTTGATTCCGGTCGCATTACAAAAGACATCGGCAACACCGGCAGCAAGCGCGCCGGTCTTTGTCTTATAGACAGGTATGGAAACGCCCCTGACAACCATTTTGGGCATACCCAGAACATCACAAAAAATGTCCGCAAGATGCTGTGCGTAATCAATCTTGCGCCGGGGCGTCCATTCCGGGCTCTCCCAATCGCACGAAGCACTGTCCACAAGCGGTGAGACTGCCACTTCCTGATAGAATTCTTGCTTGATAATACGGTCGAGCCCGTTCAGATGAGCCCCGATATCGACACCGACCAGAAGGTCTGAGATCATTTTAACATCCGCGGGCGGGATGTCTTCTATGCCGTCCGGGCAAAGCGCCATAATCAGATGGGCTCTTGAAAGGTCATGGATGGGGGTATTGGCCTTCAGCAACTCATCGGCAATAATGCGGGCGAGGGCCGCCAAACGCCCATTGACATGGGCCGTACCACGGCCGTGCCCTTCAAGGCCGTCATAGGCACGTACCAGCAAGGTTTCTATGGCAACAGGGTCACCCTTCTCAAACGCAGCCTGAAGCGTTTGCAGACCAAAAAAATCGTCGAGGGCAGTCACAGTATCCACGGCCCAAGGATTATAACGATATTATATAATTATGTAAATAAAATGATGCTCTATAAAACAAGTTTTATAACTCATTTTATTATATATGTTTGTAATTAAAGGAATTTTCCCATTTTTGCATGAGCTCGGCACTCGGCATCTGGTCAGATTGACCGATGATGCGCACGGGCATCAATGACTTGCCGGCCTTGAGCCCTGCCGCCACCCACTCAGCGCCACTAACCACTACGTAACTGTGACCGACCTTATGTGCTTTGACGGCAGCATCAGGCCAGCTGCCCGGTATAGGCCAGCTGACTTTACACTTTTCGACAACAGCCGGATCAAGAGTCTCGGGATCCGTCTCGCAGTAAAGATGCGCGGGCGAAACCCAAAGCTTGCCGCCAAGCTGTTTCTTTTTCCAAAGGTCGATGCAGGAATTGGCTATTTCAGCAACAACCTCAGGCTTGGCGCTCGTTGTGTTGATGACAAGGTCGTAACCCGCGTGATCCTCGATATCGGCGTCATAGTAGCGCTTGAAACGCTCTCGTTCACTGGCTTTTCGCGCCACGATGGCGGTTTCGATATCGTCTAGGCTGTCATATTTTCCCTCGCCGATGCGAGCCGTATCGCCTTGGATACGCTGTGCCGCGACCTTGGGGTGAACCTCAAGCTTGATACGAAACGACTCGGGCAGGAAATGAAACGCCATCCGCGAGTCGACAACCAGGTTTTTGGCGGTTTTTTTAAGGTTTTTAAAAACGGCATCGATCTGATCATCAATCGATTTGTCAGATTCGGCACGCTTGTTGAGCTCAAGGGTCGTAATTCCCATCTTTTCGGCAAGGCGTCGCTGGACCATGCCGGTTGAGTATCTGTCGGCCTTCCAGCGCTCAACGAGCGCGCTTGCCAAAAGGCTTTTGCCGGAGCCCAAATCTCCGCTGATTGTCATGATGAGGGGCTTTTCCAAACCAGAATCGGTCTGGCCGCGAGGCTTTTGTGATGATCCGAAAGTCATGCCGACTAGAATGAAGGCAGGCGGCGCATTTGGCAAGGGTATGAAAGCATTGAAAAAACATGAAAGTTGAAACTTGACGAGGGGGCCCAGGTTGGGGCAGTGTCATGAGTGAAATCAAAAAGAAACAAGGGGTTATGTGGTCATGACCAAATCCGAGCTGATCAGGCGCCTGGCCGAACGCTATCCGGACCTTTACCTATCCGATCTTGAACGTGTGATCGACACCGTTTTCGATGAGATTACAAAAGCACTCGCACGTGGCGACCGCGTCGAACTCCGCGGTTTTGGCGCGTTTTCAGTTAAAAAGCGCGAAGCCCGTACAGGCCGCAACCCACGCACAGGCTCAGCCGTACAGGTTCGCGCCAAAACAATGCCATTCTTCAAAACCGGCAAGTTGCTGCGTGACCGCCTTAACGGCAAACAGGTTGATAAGAACGCAGAAGACAAGTTCTAAAAATGCTTGAAAAACTGGCGATTGTAGGCGTCATGGGCTCTGGCACCGAGGCGCACGAAACCCTTGCGACTGAAATCGGCGAGGCTCTGGCAACACTGCCCGTGCACCTCCTCACAGGCGGCGGCGCTGGCGTCATGACAAGTGTCTGCAAGGCTTTTACAAATATCCCGAACCGCAAAGGTCGCACCATCGGCATCATTCCGACTGAAAAACAACCGGATGGTACATTTGCGAGCAAACCCGGCTACCCGAACCCCTATATAGAAATCCCGATCTTTACGCCGCTTGGCACTTACGCGGGCGAAGGCACAGACATCATCAGTCGCAATTTCATAAACATCATGACGGCAAATGCCGTGGTAGCCTTGCCCGGCAGCGGCGGTACCCAGAACGAGATCAACCTTGCCGTCAAATACAACAAGCCGATCTGCCTTTACGGGGAAGGCGCATTCCCGCCCGACTTTCGCCCTCAGCTTTTGCGCTTTTCAGGCAAAGACCAAGTAATGCAATGGATAAAGGATAAAATCTCATGACCCTCCCGAAAATCTACGTCGCTATTGATACGCCCGAGATGGATGCTGCAAAAAAAATAACGTCTCTCGTAAAAGCCGCAGGTTGCGGGATTAAGCTCGGCATGGAATTTTTCAACGCCAACGGGCCGCAGGGTATAGAGGCTGTACAGGCATCGGCCCCCGGTATCTCTCTCTTCATAGATTTGAAATATCACGACATACCCAACACGGTTGCGGGTGCTGTTCGCTCCATCTCCCGCCTCGCGCCAGACTTTTTAAACATCCACGCATCGGGCGGGCCGGATATGATGAAAGCCGCCAAGGATGCACTGCTGGATGAATCCTCAAAACGCAGCATCAAAACACCACAGCTTCTTGCAGTAACGGTCCTGACAAGTATGGATGAAAAGGCGGTTACAAGCGTTGGCTGGCAGCTCCCGATCGCCGATCAGGTAAAGCGTCTAGCACTTCTAACGCAGCAATGCGGGTTAGATGGCGTCGTCTGCTCACCGCTTGAAATTGAAATCGTGCGTGCAAGCTGCGGCGCTGGTTTTACGACCATGGTACCTGGCATCCGCCCCGCGAGCGCCAATGACGACCAAAAGCGGGTTATGACCCCGCGTGATGCCGTAGCCGCCGGTGTACATCACATGGTCATCGGCCGCCCCATCACGGGTGCCGCAGACCCCGCACAAGCTGCGCACGATATTCTGGCAAGCCTTGCTGCCTGATTTCAGGGCTTTTTTGCAAAGCGCGCCAACCCCTTCAAGCCGACCTAAAGCCTTCTAAAAATTGACATATTATGTAAATATAATATAACCTTGCGTCATGAGACGCTTTGCCCCCTTCAACTGTGCCGTAGATTTGGCCGTAAGCCATGGCATGGTTCAGATATTTGAAATTGGCTACGCCGAAAAATGCGGCCTTGAGGGCTTTGAAAAAGTATACGGCTTCAGCGTAAGGGATGTCGCCGAAACATTTGCCGAAAGAGCAAGCCCTTACCGCCTGGGAGAACCCGCGGTACACAACGGCAACCTGCGGCTCGCAACCCTGAACAAAAACATTTTCTACGCCCTGTTTGGCGAGCACTGCCCCGAGGTCATGCCACAGACACGCATATATCCGGCGATGGATGCAGCCCAGCTTTATAAAGCCGCACGAGCCGATTTTAAGGATGCCAAGGGAGTTGCCTTCAAAAACCCCGTCATCAATCGTGGTGAAGGCGTCTATTTGGCGAACATCCAGGCTCATGACCCTTCAAGCGAAATATCGGCCATGCAAGCACTGCCCGCCTTTGACCAAGCACAGCTATCGACACCCACAATCGCAGCCCAATCCCTTACAATTCCCGATACGGTCATCGTGGACGGACAGCCATACGCCCCAACCATGCGCCTCATTCTGACCGCCTATCAGGAGCCGGACGGCACATTGGAATTCAGGATACACGGAGCCTACTTCAGGCTGCCAGATAAACCCCTGCACGATAGTGCCGCATCTGCGCAGGAAACGCTGGTATGCAAAGGCAGAAATCTTGAACGCACAGCCAACGATGCGGCTGTGCCAGCGGCCATATTTGAAAGCGCCAAGGCACAGCTCGATGCCTTCTTTAAACCCCGTTTTTCGGAGGTTTTTCTGTCTGATCCGCTTGATCTGGCCTTGAGTTTACTTTCCGACTCGCAACAGGGCGTCCGCCTCACAGGGCTTGAATTTGTAACAGCCATGCACCCGCACACAATTCCTGACCCGCAAAAGCTGGATGCCGTTATGAAGGCCGCAAAACATTTGGCCGAAACCGACATAGTCGCCCGCCGCTACATGATTGCCCGTGCAAAAGATGACCCCGATACATGGTCGCCAGTAATGGGCGAGCTGTGCCGCTACGCATCCCAGATCAAAACAAATGCCGGAAAACCGGTCATTCGTGTTCAGGCCCCTGTTCCACAAACCGCAGCGATAGGCTAAAACATCGGCATGACCGATGTTAAGATCTGCGGCATTAAAACAAACGAAGCACTGAAGGCAGCCGTTGATGCAGGCGCACGCTTTGCCGGATTTGTTTTCTATCAAAAATCCCCGCGCAATATCGCACCTGAAAAAGCAGCGGAATTGGTAAAACAAACGCCACTTACAACGGTAGGGCTTTTTGTTGACCCTGATGACGAAACGCTCAGCCGCATCTTGGCGCGGGTACAGCTTAAAATGATCCAGCTGCACGGGTCTGAAACACCTGCCCGCGTGGCCGCCATCAAATCGCAATACGGACTACCCGTTATGAAAGCCCTGCGTATCGCGGATAAATCCGACCTCCACGCCGTCAAAGACTACGAACAAACCGCCGATTGGCTTTTGTTCGATTCAAAAACAGCATTGTCATCCCTGCGAAGGCAGGGATCCATGGAAAAGAATGACGAACATTCAGCCTATGGCACGATGGATTCCCGCCTTCGCGGGAATGACATGAATACTTTACCAGGCGGTACCGGCCAGGCCTTCGACTGGACACTGCTTGCAAACTTCAAATCCGCACGGCCATGGATGCTCGCGGGTGGCCTTAACGCCGAAAACGTGGCTTCCGCGGTAACAAAATTGCGCCCAGACGCAGTAGATGTATCAAGCGGTGTCGAATCCGCACCGGGCGTCAAAGACCCTTGCAAAATAACCGCGTTTCTTGAAACTGTGCGCTCATGCAAAACAGCCTAAAACAACAACCTGACGAACGCGGGCATTTCGGCCCCTATGGCGGCCGCTATGTGGCCGAAACCCTGATGCCCTTGATATTGGAGGTCGAAAAGGCGTGGAACGCCGCAAAAAAAGACCCAAAATACTGGGCCCAGTACGATGAACTGCAGCGCGATTACGTAGGCCGCCCGAGCCCGCTTTATTTTGCCGAGCCGACTACCAAAAAACTCGGCGGCGCGAAGGTCTATTTCAAGCGTGATGAGCTGAACCACACTGGCTCCCACAAAATCAACAACACCATTGGCCAGATTTTACTCGCCATGCGCATGGGCAAAACCCGCATCATCGCGGAAACCGGCGCAGGCCAGCACGGTGTTGCAACCGCAACCGTCTGCGCCCGCTTTGGCCTGCCCTGCACCGTGTTTATGGGCGCAACGGATATAGAGCGCCAGAAACCGAACGTATTTCGTATGAAGCTATTGGGCGCTGAAGTGCGGCCCGTGACCAGTGGCGCCGGCACCTTGAAGGACGCCATGAACGAAGCCCTGCGCGACTGGGTAACCAACGTGCATGACACCTTTTACATTATCGGCACCGTCGCAGGGCCGCACCCATACCCAAGCATGGTCCGGGATTTTCAATCCATCATCGGCCGCGAAACCCGCGCGCAAATGCTGGAACGCGAAGGCAGGCTGCCTGATTTACTCGTTGCCTGCATCGGCGGCGGATCAAACGCGATGGGCTTGTTCCATCCGTTTTTGGACGATGCGTCTGTTAAAATCATGGGCGTGGAAGCTGGCGGCTACGGCCTCGATAAATCGCACGCAGCATCGCTCAACGGCGGCAGGCCCGGCATCCTCCATGGCAATATGACTTATTTGCTGCAAAACACCGACGGCCAGATAGAAGAAGGCCATAGCATATCAGCAGGGCTTGATTACCCGGGCATAGGCCCCGAACACGCCTGGCTGCATGACCAAAAGCGCGCGCAGTATGTATCGATTACCGATGAAGAAGCTTTGGAAGGCTTCAAGGAATGCACGCGCCTTGAAGGTATTATTCCCGCGCTTGAACCCGCCCATGCCTATGCGCAGGTCATGAAAGTGGCCCCTAAAATGAAACCATCCGACATCATCGTCATGAACATGTGTGGCCGTGGCGACAAGGATATTTTCACCGTCGCCGAAAAATTCGGGGTGAAGCTATGACCAACCGTATCGACACCGTTTTTGCTGCATTAAAAAAAGAAGGCCGCGCGGCGCTGGTGACGTTTATTACGGCAGGTGACCCGAACGCAACAAAATCACTGGAAGTGCTAAAAGCCCTACCCGCAGCAGGGGCGGATATCATCGAACTTGGCATGCCTTTTACCGACCCCATGGCGGATGGGCCGACCATTCAGGCCTCAGCCTTACGCGCCCTTACTGGCGGGGCCGATATGCACAAAACGCTGCAGATGGTGCGCGACTTCAGGGCGGACAACACCACAACGCCTATTGTGCTGATGGGCTACGCCAACCCATGCTTCCAGTACGGCTTTGAAAAATTTGCAAGTGATGCCGCACAAGCGGGCGTGGACGGGCTTATCATCGTCGACCTCCCGCCGGAGGAAGACGACGCGCTGCTGGTCTATACAACGCCTGCAAACCTCCACCTCATCAAGCTGGTGACGCCCACAACAACGGAAGACCGCCTGAAAGCCATTCTGCCGAAGGCCTCGGGCTTTTTGTATTATGTATCCATAACAGGGATTACGGGTGCTGCATCCGCCAACTTCCCTGCCGTAAAAAAACACATAGAATCAATACGTAAGCATACGGGTTTGCCCATTGCGGCGGGCTTTGGTATAAAGACCCCCGGCGATGTCGCCGCCTTCAAATCAGCTGTCGATGCAGTTGTGGTAGGGTCGGCTATTATTGACAGGATTGGCGTTGAAAAGGTTTCTGTGGCAAATGACGCCACGGCATTTGTCAAAACCCTGCGCGCCGCGCTTTAATCACACCCAAACAACAGCACCGGATACCTCGCATGAACTGGCTTTCTAATTTTATTCGTCCTAAAATCCGCTCGATGGTTTCTTCCCAGAAGGAAGTACCGGATAACCTCTGGACCAAATGCCCGTCCTGCGAAGGCATGCTTTTCCAGCGCGACCTCAAGGAACGCCTCTCGGTCTGCAACCACTGCAACTATCACATGCGCTGGCCCGTGGCTGAGCGCCTCGCACACCTCTTTGACCGCGGCCAGTACGAAAACCTGAAACTGCCGCGCGTGCCCGTTGACCCGCTTAAATTTAAAGACCGCAAAAAATACACGGACCGCCTGAACGATGCCCGCAAGGAAACAGGCCGCGAAGACGCCATGATTGTGGCCGTCGGTACCATCGATTCCGCGGAATGCGTTGTAGCCGCCTTCGACTTCGATTTCATGGGCGGATCCATGGGTACGGCTGTGGGTGAAAGCATCGTGATGGCCGCAACCGAAGCCGTCAAACGCAACCTGCCTTTGCTTGTTATCCCGTCATCAGGCGGCGCCCGGATGCAGGAAGGCGCGCTAAGCCTCATGCAGATGCCGCGCACCATCATCGCAACACAAATGGTGAAGGAGGCGGGGCTACCCTACATCGTGCTGCTCACTGACCCGACAACCGGCGGCGTATCGGCATCCTTTGCCATGGTAGGCGACGTGCATATCGCAGAACCCGGTTCCATGATTGGTTTTGCCGGTAAGCGCGTGATCCAGGAAACCATCCGCGAGGCCCTGCCCGAACGCTTCCAGACCGCCGAATACCTGGTCGAACACGGCATGGTGGATATGGTGGTCCCGCGCGACCAACAACGCCAGATGATTGCACGCTTGATCGGCATTCTTACAAATGACGGCAGAGGCAGCCGCAAAACAGCCGATGGCGGCAGCGTTCGTGGTAACTCGAACCTCAAAGCCAGCACGGTTTTGAACAAGGCGCGCGCGGCAGGATCGGTCGCAGCCCATCCCGCCAATGACCCTCTCAAGGTCTTCCGCAAAAAGGCAGCACGATAAGTGGGCGCAGACGCCGCGCACCCGAATCCGGAGGTCGCACGGCGCCTTGAGCATATCTACACCCTGCACAGGACCGATATCGATTTTCGTCTAGGCGGATCCCCTTACGCGGCTTTGCTGCATAAACTAGGAAACCCTCATAAAAAACTGCCGCCCGTCGTGCATGTGGCGGGCACAAACGGCAAAGGGTCAGTTATCGCTTTCATGCGGGCGGTTCTGGAATCGGCGGGATACCGTGTCCATGTATACACTTCGCCACACCTGATCACCTTCAACGAACGCATCAGGCTGGCGGGCAACCTGATTGACGATACAAAGCTCATTTCTCTCTACGACCGGGTAGAGGCCGCCAATGCCGGGGCCGCGATTACTTTTTTCGAGTATACGACAGCCATGGCGTTTCTGGCTTTTGCTGAAACACCTGCTGACATCGTCCTGCTTGAAGTTGGCATGGGTGGCCGTCTGGACTGCACAAATATGATCGAGGCTCCACTTGCCACCGTTATTACCAAAATATCATTTGATCACATGGAGTTTCTGGGCGACACACTTCCTAAAATAGCTGCCGAAAAAGCGGGCATCATGAAGGCAGGTGTTCCTTGCGTGATCGGCCCTCAAATGGACCCGGATGCTGTTTTGCCCGTTTTTGAAAACGCAGCAAAAAAAACAGGTGCCAGTTTATGTATTCTTGGCAAAGATGCCTTGAATTCTCTGCCTTCCGGCTATCCGAGCCCGAACCTTGCTGGGGCCCATCAAATTGAAAACGCAGCAACGGCCCTTGCCGCCATACACGAGCTTGAAAAGCGCGGTTTCGAAGTACCCGATACGGCAAAAGGGCACGGCATAAGCCATGTTGAATGGCCCGGGCGCCTCCAGCGCATTACCGAAGGCCCGATATCGCCTCTCATGCCGAGGGGGTGGGAGCTATGGTTTGACGCCGCGCACAATGACTCAGGCGCCATGGCACTGGCATCACAGCTGCGTACCTGGAAATCGACTAACCCCAAAAGGCATATCCATCTTTGTGTAGGCATGGGGGCCGACAAGGATACGAATGCTTTTTTTGATGCACTGGAAGGTCTTTATGACCAGCTCACATTCATCGATTTGCCGACATCCCGAAAGCCGCAGACAGCGGCACAGCTTGCAATAAAATCAGGAAAGCAGGGACACGAGGCCCCTACGCTCAGGGAAGCTCTCCAGAGCCTGAAAACCGCCGATTCCGATGAAGGAATCATTATCGTTGCGGGATCTCTTTATCTATACGCGCAGCTTTATTCATAACGCGAAAAAACCCTACAAAAGTCATATTTTCTCGCTATGGTATAGGCTGGAAAAGGAGGCTTATTCCATGACAGCCACAAAAATCGTCCTTGTGGACGACGACAAGAACATCCTGACTTCAGTAACCATGGCTCTCGAGGCCGAGGGTTTTGATGTCAAAACCTACAACGATGGTGAAACGGGCCTGAAAGGCCTGCAAACGACACCTGCTGATTTGGCCGTGCTCGACATCAAAATGCCCCGCATGGACGGCATGGAAGTCCTGACCAAGCTGCGTGAAACCAGCCACATGCCGGTTATCTTCCTGACATCAAAGGACGATGAAATCGACCAGCTCCTCGGCCTTAAAATGGGCGCCGATGACTACATCACGAAACCTTTTTCCCAGCGCCTACTTATTGAGCGCATCCGCGCCATCTTGAGACGTGAATCCCTGCGCAACCAACCCGCAAGCGCAGGTGATGCCTCCAAAATCATGAAGCGTGGAGAACTGGTGCTGGATGACGAGCGCCATCTCTGCACATGGAAAGCGCAGGAAGTCGCACTAACCGTGACCGAATACCTACTCGTAAAAGCGCTGGCATCGCGCCCAGGCCACGTCAAAAACCGTGACGCCCTGATGGACCAAGCCTACGGCGAAACCATTTATGTGGACGACCGTACGATTGACAGCCACGTCAAGCGTATCCGCAAAAAATTCAAGGTCATCGATGACGATTTCAATCACATCGAAACGGTCTACGGCGTTGGCTACCGTTACAAGGAATAACGGGCTATAGTCAGGCCCCATGGACCTGCTTTCACAAGCACAGCTAAAAAGACTTCTGAAACTGGCGGCAACGCCGGCACGTCAACGATGGGTTTCACGCCTCTCTTTGCGTATTTTTGCGGTCAACGTGATGGCGCTAGTTGTTCTTGCTTTTGGCCTTTTGTACATCAGCCGCTACCAGCAGGAACTCGTGGCAGGCGAACTCGAAAGCCTTGAAAGACAGGCTTCGATTTACGCAGGTGCCTTGGCCGAGGCTGCGCGTTACTCATCCACCATCAAGACACCGAACCCGGCTTTGGGCGTGATGGTAAAAGACTCTCTCTCCCGCGAGCGCACTAGAAACATGGTTAGACGCCTTGGCGAAACAACGGTAAACCGCATCCGTGTCTTTTCTGATGAAGGCCGCATGATGGGCGACTCGGATATTCTGGGTGGGGCAGGCGGCATCATCCGCGCCGTACCCTTGCCGCCAATCACCCTCGGGCAGGGGCTCTTGTTTGGCAACCGCAGCCTGACGGATATTGCAGTCGATATGCTGCCCTCGGGCCTGAGGCTGAAGGATTACCCGGAAAATACGCGCAAAAAACCATCACGCAAAGGTGGCGATTATCCTGACGTGGCCGAAGCCCTTGAAGGCCGTATCTCCTCAACCGCATGGGCATCAGGCCAGCATAACCGTGATATCATGCTCTCGGCAGCAGTCCCCATCCAGCACCTAAAGCAGGTCTTAGGCGTTGTGTATGTAACTCGTGACGGCGCAACAATCGCAGAATCAATACGCCAGATGAAGCTCGATATTATAAAGCTTTTCATGGTTGCCTTGGCGCTCACATTCATACTTTCGATCTATCTCGCAGCCGGCATCGCACGGCCTCTCAAGCGCCTCGCACGGGCGGCCGAGCAGGTGCGCAAAGGCATGGGGCAGGCTGAAATTCCTGACCTGACAGGCAGGCGTGATGAAATCGGCGATTTGTCGCTGGCCCTGCGCGACATGACGACGGCGCTAGCAGCACGGCTTGATTCCATCGAACGCTTTGCGGCCGATGTAGCACACGAACTTAAAAACCCGCTTACCTCCCTGCGCAGCGCTTTTGAAACCGTGCAGATGGTTAAGGACGAGGAAGCGAAGTTGAAACTGACGCGCATCATCCTGCATGACATGCAAAGAATGGACAGGCTGATAAGCGACATTTCTGCCGCATCCCGCCTTGATGCCGAACTGAGCCGCGAGAATATGGGGCTTGTTGATTTACGGCCCTTGCTTGCCAATCTTGCCGGTTCATACACACCGCCACTCGACCGCGTGTCGGATGACGGGCAATCAAAAGCGCGTGTGCTGATTGATTTGCCCCCGGAGGACGTGGTCGTGATTGTCCACGGCCTTGAAGGCCGCTTGGCGCAAGTCTTCCGTAATCTGATTGATAACGCGCTATCCTTCTCCCCGCCGGACGTGCCCGTGCGTATCCGTATTAGCCGCGACAACGTGAAGCGCCAGTGGAAAATCATGGTGGAAGACAACGGCCCCGGCATCCCTGACGCCAAGCTCGCAGCTATCTTTGACCGCTTTTATTCGGAACGGCCGGAAGGCGAGGCTTTTGGCAAACACTCCGGCCTCGGCCTCTCGATTGCAAAACAGATCGTGGACGCGCACAAGGGCAGCATCTATGCTGAAAACATTACGGATGAAACAGGCGTGCGCAAAGGCGCCAGATTTACGGTAGCTCTCAATGCCCTCGGTTAAAAAACCCAAACATCAGAAACGCAAAGTGCTGATTGTAACCGGGCTTTCAGGGGCGGGTATGTCATCCGCCCTTAAAATTCTGGAAGACCTTGGCTACGAAATATTCGACAACTTTCCGCTGATTTTCGTAAGCGACCTGATCGCACAAAAAGGCCATACCGACACACCGCTCGCGATGGCAATTGATACGCGCTCCCGCGGGTTCTCGCCAATCAACATCATCAATAAAATTGAAGAGCTGCGTAAAAACAAGAATCTCGACGTACAACTGGTCTTCATGACGTGCAGCAATCTGGCCCTGCGCAAACGGTTTTCTGAAACGCGGCGCAGCCACCCGCTTGCCAAGGACCGACCCGCGCTAGACGGCATCAGGCAGGAACGCACATGGCTAAAACCGCTCATGGATGTGGCGGATTTACTGCTCGATACATCCGAACTTTCCGTCCACGACTTGCGCCGTCAGGTGGAAAGCTCGCTCCACCCGGATTCCACAAAACGCAAACTCACCATCACCATCATGTCATTCGGCTTTAAAAACGGGGTACCGCGGGAATCCGATACCGTGATCGATGTCCGTTTTTTGGCAAACCCGCATTGGGATGAAAAGCTTCGCCCCAAAACCGGCAAAGATAAAGCCGTGCAGGAGTACGTCGCAAAAGACCCCGACTTCAAAAGTTTTCTAGGCCACGTGGAAGCCATGCTGAAAATGCTTCTGCCGCGATATTCAGAAGAAGGTAAATACTATTTCACTCTGGCTTTTGGCTGCACAGGTGGGCGTCACCGCTCGGTCTACATGGCAGAACGAGTTTCAAAAACAGTAAGCAGCTGGGGATACAGCGTATCCACCCGCCACCGCGATCTCGATTAATAAAATTTAAGCGGGCGTAGGTGCACGCACAGGCGTCGTACCCGATGGCTGTTGACCGGGAGATTTACGGTTACGTGACATAGCCGTGAGGCCTTCCACAGGCACTGTTAGTTTAATGCTCATCGTATTCCAGCTCCACACCTGGCAAAATTGTAAACATGGCCCCCGTCTGGCTTACGCCATCTTCAAAGGGCTTCTTGAAACGAAAATTGATGCCGTTGGCATGACGTTCAAAAAACATTTCATGCGAGCAGCTTTCTTTATAAAGCGGCTGTGAGCCGTTGAGTATCGATGTAAAATCTTCAGCCAGCTTGCGTAAATCGCATGGCAGGTCGCGGTCACCCCTCAAAAAGCCGACAGGATGCAACTCGCCCTCCGCTTGAAGTGCTATCTGATAGCCGCGGCAGACACCTGTTTGGACATCAAAATCATGCGGGAGAGATACAAAACTCATAAAAACAACCTTAATCGTTTGATTTCATCTTATTTTCACTCTATTTCTACCAGCGAAACGTTAATCGGGCCTAAAAAATGCCCGACATTTTAGGAGATTGTTGCCATGACCGCCGCCGCCCCAAAAGCTGTCGAAAACGACTACAAAGTCAAAGACATAACCCTGGCCGACTGGGGCCGGAAGGAAATCACGATTGCCGAAACCGAGATGCCGGGCCTGATGGCTCTCCGCGCCGAATACAAAGGCAAAAAGCCACTCAAAGGCGCCCGCATCGCTGGCTGTCTGCACATGACCATCCAAACGGCCGTCCTGATTGAAACGCTGATTGACCTCGGCGCTGAAGTGCGTTGGTCATCCTGCAATATTTTCTCAACACAAGACCAAGCAGCAGCCGCCATTGCCAAAACCCACGGCGGCGTTTTCGCCTGGAAAGGCCAAACAAACGAGGAAGCCGATTGGTGCATCGAGCAAACCATCATCGGCCCCAACGGCTGGCGCCCCAATATGATTCTGGATGACGGTGGCGACCTCACCATGATGATGCACAACAAATTCCCTGAACTGCTGAAAGACGTGAAAGGTATTTCTGAGGAAACAACGACAGGCGTCCACCGCCTTTACGAGATGCACAAAAAAGGCCAGCTGAAGGTGCCTGCCATCAACGTCAATGATAGCGTCACGAAATCGAAATTCGATAACCTCTACGGCTGCCGTGAATCGCTCGTAGACGGCATCAAACGCGCGACCGATGTTATGGTTGCCGGTAAAATCGCCGTTGTTTGCGGTTATGGCGATGTTGGCAAAGGCTCAGCCGCATCCCTGCGCACACAAGGCGCACGCGTGATCGTGACTGAAATCGATCCTATCTGCGCCCTTCAGGCCGCAATGGAAGGCTATGAAGTCAACACGATGGAAAACGTAGCCGCAAAAGCGGATATCTTCGTCACCGCGACCGGCAATGTGGATGTCATTACACTCGACCACATGCGCCAGATGAAAGACCGCGCGATCGTCTGCAACATTGGTCACTTCGATTCCGAAATCCAGATCGAGGCCCTACGCAACCTCAAATGGCACAACGTAAAACCACAGGTGGACGAAGTTGAGTTTGCCGATGGCAAGCGCTTGATCGTACTCGCGGAAGGCCGTCTCGTAAACCTTGGCTGCGCCACGGGCCACCCATCCTTCGTGATGTCGGCATCCTTCACAAACCAAACCATCGCGCAAATCGAGCTTTGGAATAACCACAAAAATTACAAAGTGGGCGTCTACACGCTGCCAAAGCACCTCGATGAAAAAGTGGCGGCACTGCACCTCGATAAACTCGGCGTGAAACTGACAAAACTTTCAGAAAAACAAGCTGATTATCTGGGCATTGCCGAAGAAGGCCCCTACAAACCGGATCATTACCGCTACTAAAGCGCGGCGGAATTTTTGACGGAAGGGGCAGTGCCAACTCTTGGCGCTGCCTTTTCTGTATAAGCGCCGATTATCCTGCAACACCCAAGGAGAGCGCTCTCTAGTTTCTGCCCAAGCGCAGCATCCATAGCGCAGATACTTTTTTGCGCAGCCTGAAGTGCATTGATGATTGTAGCGCCATCTTTCACAAGATCCGCCTCACGCGTATGCCGCGTAAACGCGAGCATAGCCGCACTGAAATCCGGGCCAACACCAGCCTCTTGCGCCGCAAGCGCCGTCCTGCGAAGCATCGTAAAAGCGGCACTCTGTATTTGACTGCCTGCATCAGGAAGAGCCTCGTCAACAACACGCGCATAGGTAAGGATTTTAGCTGCCTGATCAAGAGCACTCGCAAACTTTACATCCTCACTATCCTGCTCATGGATGGATAGCTTGATGTTTTTCGCCAGCTTCTCAAGTGCCGCTTCTTTGTTGGGTACTTTCTCTTTAACAGCCAAAACAGCGCGGGCAGAAAGCTGCGCCCGTAAAATCATCGGGCTTACGGCTGGTGCCATAAGCCCCCAGCGCTTGGCAAGCGCAAGCGTGGTAAGACGCCCGTCCTTCACACCGTTTGTCAGCATGGGCGCATCCGTAATGCTGATGTCACGGTACTCGTGCCCGCCTTTTTCAAGATGTTGCAAAAACGCCTCGCGGCTCTCCGTAAAACCAACGGCCTGCTCCTCCGTAATTTTACCGGCCCGCAACAGCTTTTGGATGGTCGTGTTGGCCGATACCGCCTGCGCAATATCAACCCCGAACCATTGGCTGCTGACCATCCCGCTCGGAAGCGCAAGCAGCCCAATCATGTGATCGCGCGATATCATCTCCTGCGTTAAAAGCGTACGGTGCAAGGTGGGCAAAATAGCATGCGGCTGCCGCGCTAGTTCCGAGAACCCCATCTCAAACGATTTTCCGTCAGCGCCTCGCACTTTATAGGTACCGTTTTCTGTAGGCGTAACATCCGTAATGCCACTGCGCTTATAGGCATCTTTAAGCTGATGCACACGCTCAACCGTAGCCGCAGGGTCGCGCGCACAGATGCCCGTTTCAAAAATGGCAAGCCCTGTAAGGCCACTTGCCACTTGCCCGCTAAAGCCATGTTTTTCTGCCGTATCTTTATAAATTTGCCGCAGGCGGATATGGATTGCAGCTCTGTTGGTGATATCGCGGTCAGGCAGAATAACATCAAAAATCCCGCCATCTTCTCGTAGCAAACTCAAACTTCCGTCGTTAGGATAATAGGTTTTCAAAACCTTGAAAGCCTCGCCCAAAAAATCGGCAAGCATCTGATCCCGCCACTGTTGAGGACGCTCAGCCCACGTACATCAAGCCTTAGAAGCATCCCGTGGGAAGGCGCATTGAAAAGCGCAACCTCTTTCCGCATTCTATCGTCCATGATTTGGCTATGAATGATGCCGATATCATCAAGAATACGGTGAAGCACCGTAAGGGGTGCTTCCACACCCTCCAGCTCTTTCTCGATTGCGGCAATCGCGGCTTCAACAGGCAAACGCCCGTCAGCCTCCTTAAAATCAGCCGGCTGCTTGAGCGTTGCATCCGTACCTTCATATCCCTTTTTCTGCCCCTGCAAAGCGCCGGCAAGGCTATCCAAAAGCTGGGCGGCGCTCAAATCACGGTTGATGGATGTAGATATATAATCAAAGCCAAAGCCAGGCAGGCGGCCTTCCTTGCGGTGCGCCAACAAATGCAGCCCGCATTTTTGAGTAAGCGCATCTATCTGCGCCTTAGCTGCCTCAAGCCCTTTTTCTGCATCTTCTTTGGCAATACCATCAGCTAGCAGTCCCATCTCGTCACCATGCTGACGCAGACCAAAACAAACCGATGGATGATATTTTTTGAGTTCACTATGAATGACCTTCATGCACACCGCTATAAACCTGTCGGCAAGGTCACGCCCGATAGCCTCTGTTCCCTGCCTCAGATTATGCATGTCGATATGAACAAGAGTGGAATCAGGGCTCGCACGTTGATAAATCGCTTCCATAAGTTCGGAAGAACGATGTAGCCCCGTCGTAGGATCGATAAGCCCATAGAGCAGCACCTGCGCGTGCATAGCACCCGCAACCTGATTAAAATCAGTACGCCCTGGGGTTGGTTCGGCATCCATCCCCCCGTTCTACAGAAAATATGTAAAAAATAAGTTACGTCAGGCGGTTAACCTTCAAAAGCACCTTTATGGATGCCCGTCTCGGCGGAGATTATCCAGAACACGGACTCCTTGGTAAGGACACCGCCGCGCCCATGGTCCAGTACGTGCTTGGCTGCCGCCCCGTCCATTACGATGATGGATTTATCCGGCTGATTGCGTTTGCGCATGTGCTCGGAGGTCAGTTTGACAATCAGATTGCAGATATCATCTGTAATTTGCACACCATGATGTGCTTCATACCCGGATCTAATAGATTTAAGGATATGAACCGTCGCGGCATCATCCGGCACAGCAAGCTCGACTTTCTGGAAACGGCGATCCATCGCAGGATCAACACCGACGTAAATCCGGTACTCGTCCTTGGTGGTCGCGCCGATGATGTTAATATCCCCAACGGTGAGATACGGTTTCATGACCTCCGATAGACCTTTATAGGCCGAGCCATCACAGGAGGGCATAATTGTGTGTATCTCATCTATAAATAATATGTATTTTGGACATTTTGGGTCATGATACCGCTCGGCAATGCCCTTGACCAACGGTATAAACCTCCCCTGAAATTCGCTCACGCTCCCCGTACCCGCCGACATAGACGCGAGGTCGATTTCCAGCACACGGGAATTCTGGAGGTAGTCAGGCACGCTCCCTGCCGCCACCTTTTGGGCAAGGCCAATCACAAGCGCCGTTTTGCCAACCCCGGCAGGCGCCTGCAGCATTACGTTTTTACGACCTTTCTGGAGCAGTATAAGGATGGACTGCTCTATCTCCGCATCACGGCCCGTTATCGGGTCAAACCGGTTTTCACGGGCAAGCGCCGTCAGATCACGGCAGTAACGGTGAATGAGGTCCTCAAGGACGGAATCGGTGATTTTGTGCTCAATCTTCATAAGCGTATTAGACCAACAAAAATGCCTGCCGTCACCCCCCGTTCCGATTATCTCTTTTTTAAGCGGTGATAGGCTAAAATCGGCCCATCAAACGCATAGCCAAAAGGCCAGAACTTGGGATTTTAATAATTTTCATAAAACATTGACGCGCAGGGCCGTTTTAGGGCATAAATTGCCGGAACTCTATTTTTAACTTGGGGCTTTACCATGACGACAGAACGAACCAACCGCCTTGAACTCGCTTTTGATGAAGGCCAGACGCCTGAAGCAGCACCAGCCGCTCCCGTATTCGTAGCCTCTCTGGCACGTAACGGTGCATCAGCCCGCGGTTTCTACTTCAACTACAACAACGCCGCCCGCCGCGCCCAACTTGCAGCAGGGCTACCAGACATCGACGCTCTTATGGCAGAAGAGCAGGAAAAAGCTTTCTGGGAACAGTTCATGAGATGGCTTAATACCGAAACCGAAAATTTCGACAAGTTCTTTGGCAACCCCGCACAACACTTCTCGCTGATTGGCATTACGCCAGACGCAGCAGACACATTTAACGCAGCAACCGCATTTTCAAACGGCTTCAAACTCACCGATTTTCAGGTCGGCCGCGACAAGCTGACAATTGAGCCATCGAAAATCACGATTGAGGTAGACATCAATGCCTCGAATGACGACTTGAAAATTACTGACTTCCCAGTAGAAGGCGTTTTGGCGTCCATCGCCCTTGCACTCAAAAACCCGAATTTCAAAGACAAGCCGATCACCATCACAGGTGATGAAGATCTGGTTGCTTTTACCTATGCCGCTTTCAAGGCTGCCGGCCTTCCTGTTAAAAACGCAGCCGAGATCGAGGCCAAACTTGCTAATTCAGCCAACACTGAAGCCAACAACGCTGCAAGCGCATGGACCGAGCAGTCCGGAAAACCCGCATTCAAGGCCGCTTTGGAGCTTTTCCCTGAACTTAAATCCCGCTTTGAACCAGCATCGGCAGCGGCACCACAACAGCCAGCTGACGCAGAGCTAGGCGAAGGGCAACCCGCAGCAACAGCTACTACTACATTAGCTGCGTCTCTTGAGGCCCTTAAACAGTACGGCACCGAAGATATGCCGGCTGGCACAAAAGATTTCAGAGAGCTCAATAAACTTGCGCCAACGCTCAGCCCGGAAGATTTTCAAGCCATTGAAGATGGTACTTATACAGGCGAGCTGAACGACATGCGTGCGTCAGCCATTACGGGCCTGCTGCGCGGCGTAGACAAACAGGAGAACATGATCGTAGGCCAGATCCTGATGCGTGCCATTCAGGCTGCCGTGAAACACTCAACGGCACCAGTTGTTGAAGGCGTGCCAGGCACCGAATCCGACCGCGATCATTTTGAGAAATTCTTACTATCCAAAGGTGTTGAACCCGCCCGCGCCAAGGAACTTACAGATACACTCCACGCGCCCCTTAAGGCAGCTATTGACGCACTCGATGACATCGATATCGATGACAGGGGCACAACACGTAAATTCAAAAACCTTCATAGCTTGCCAGCGGATGTCAAAAAAGCACTCTCAGTGCTTGTTGAGAGCCAGCACAATCCGGTCAGTGGTGTGAAGGAACACTTTTTTGGCACCAGTAACATCGTTGAGAGGCTGCTGAATGACGATACGTTCATCAACAATGCCTCAAAAATGATTGCAGGTGACTTTGTATCACCGGATGTAGGCGTGATAGGCGAACGCGTATTTGGCTACAGCGTCAAAACGGACCATGCTCAAACAAAAACGGACGGCACCAAAGAAGGCACCCCTTCAAAAGTAGATATCCCGAATGAGGTTGGGCAGGCATGGATCGCGCTCTATAGAATTTTTGCAAAACCAGAAGCAGCACTCGAATCTGCAAAAATCAGCGATCAGCTTCAGCACGCCCCGTTCTCGGTCATTCCACAAACTAATGAACGTCAGAACTTCGTGCTACAGGAAGCGGCAACGGCACAATATGCGGCTTTGCTCATCCGCGGCATTGCCAATTCCTTCCCGCTCGGAAGCCCAGATAGAGCCCAGTTTCAGGAATCATGCACCGCAATCGTTTATGGCTGCGCTAAAAACGCAATCGAAATTCTGGACGGTTACACACCACCGGAAGAGCAGGGCGACCAATTCGTGCAAGGTCTTGCAACCATGCGCGCACAGCTTCAAGGTCTCTCTGATGTTGCAGGAGACGGTGTTGTCAACGCAACGGCTAAAAAACTTTATTCGGCCAACCACTCAATTGCCGCAAAAGCGCTTGGTGATGCGATTGTTGAGATCGAAAAACTCTACCTCAAAGCCGCAGCAAGCGTTCCCGAAGCTACACTCAAAGCCAATGTGGAAAAACTTTCCAAATGGCGTAAGAGCACGGTAGCCTCATTCGCAGCAGCCAATTTTGCAGCAAAACAGGATGATGCCCCTGAGGCAGTACCTGGTCCGGCTCCTACACAGGCCCCTCAATAATATTCCCCTCCATGCCTGTTTATGCGTATAAACGGGCATGGAGAAAATCTTTCACGGACAAGCCGAGTTTTTTTGGGGTGCTGAAACGCCGGACGATCTGCCGCCGGCAGCCTTGCCTGAGATAACCTTTGCCGGCCGATCGAATGTCGGGAAATCCTCGCTCATCAACGCGCTTTTGGGGCGCAAGCACCTCGTCCGCACCTCCTCAACGCCAGGCCAGACCCGCGCCCTTAATTTTTTCAATGTGGCCGAGACATTGGTCGTCGTCGACATGCCGGGATACGGCTACGCCAAGGCCTCAAAGGCCGACCAAAAAACATGGCAGCACCTTTTGAGGTCGTATTTGCGCGGGCGCGTGCCTCTCCGCCTTGCCTGCGTGCTGGTCGATGCCCGCCACGGCGTCAAGGCAAGCGATGAGGAGATGCTGGAACTGCTGGATGAAGCAGCCGTACCCACACGCCTCGTGCTCACCAAAGCCGATGACATGCCGCAGCGTGATATAGACATGCTGATAATGAAAACGGCAGAGGTTGCCAAAAAACACCCCGCCTGCCATCCTGTCCCCATTCTGACGAGCAGCCGCGATAATACGGGGATCGACGAACTACGCCTCGCAATCGCCGAGACGCTTGGCCTAACGCGCTAAAACAACGTTGTAAAACGCGTTCACCCCGGCATTATCCTTGATGCAAAAACTGGTACGCTGGTTGCAGCTCGGGCAATCCGTGGTTGTAAAGTCCGCATCATCCCCGCCACCATTGATAAAAACGATACTCGCACTGACAGTCGTAGTTGGTATGGATGTATTTTTATAAAGACGTTTGTTGATCTCGCGGCAGACGGATTCCTCGACATCCAGAAATGTGAAAACCACATCGCTCGCCGATGACTGCGTCCACACCACATTCGTGCCCTGCTGCACGACCCAGCCGCGCTTTGCGGAGCCGGATGTAAAATACTCATCCTTATTCGAAAACTGCGATATGCCGCCACCAACAGGATGGTAAGGCTTGGCTGTATGCGGGGCCGTATCGTATCCGGCAACGCCCGGCTTCACGAAGTTAAGCTCGGTCGGAAGTACGTTTTGCATCACCACCATATTTTCAAGGGCGGTACGCATGGTGGTTGCATAATTTATAAGATCTTCAGCCCGAAGACGGGCCTTGCCTTCATCAAGGCTACCCACCACGCTGTCGCTATCCTGCTGGCGGCTAAGCAAAAAGCTGAGCGCCGCAAACAAAACGATGGCGATCAGAACATATAAAAGTACGTTGCCGGACTGCGATTTCATGGGGAGGTTTCCTTTTTGTCTAGCGAAAGTCTAGCAAATTTCTGGAGGGGCGTGCTAGCCTCCTTGCATGGTTATCGATCCGACCCTACTTCCTGTCCTAACCTTTGCGGGTGGCCTCGTTTTGGGCTTGGCCCTGATGGCGCTCATACGCGGCAGTATGACAAACCAGTTCAAGGTCCTCTCGCAGGAGACTCTGGGCGAACTCATGGAGCGTACAAGAGCCTCCATGAATGCCGATCTCGCCCAAAAACGTGAATCAATTGACGAAATGCTGAAACCCGTCAAAGGCAACCTTGAGGTGCTGACGGGTGCCGTAAATCAGCTCAAAAGCACGGATGACGCCGTACGCCGCGACCTTCTGAACTTGCAAAAAGAAACCTCGAAACTGGCTGGCGCCATCAACAACCCGGCCGAACGCGGACGTTTTGGCGAATACATCCTTAAAACCATCCTTGATAATTCGGGCCTTATCGAAGGCCAGCACTACGCATCCCAGACCAGCCTTTCAGACGGCGGTGGTACTAGCAGGCCGGATATCCTGATCCGCATCCACGATGATTTGCGCGTGGCGATCGATGCCAAGGCACCCATCATCGACCTCATCGACGATCTCGATGACGACGCCACGCACAAGCAGGCGGCCATCCGCCTCGTGGCGCAGGTACGTGAACACGTAAAGGCGCTGGCAAAACGCGACTATGGCCGTGCGGAAGGAAATGCCGATTTTACCGTGCTCTTTCTGCCGGGTGACCATCTTTACGCCGTTGTCGCCCGCCACGACCGCGATTTGCTGGATTATGCGGCAAAGCAAAAGGTGCTTGTGGCCTCACCCATGATGTTGATCGGCCTTCTCAAAATCATCGTCATGACAGCAAGGCAGGCCGATACAGCCCGCAACGCCAAACGGATTGCCGAAGTAGGCGCCGATCTGCACAACCGCCTCAGGACATTCATGGAACACCTCGATAAGGTGGGCCGCGCCCTCAAATCATCAGTGGACACCTATAACAAGTCCGTAGGCTCCATGGAGCGTATGGTATTGCCCAAAGCGCGCGAATTTGATGCCCTGCGCGGCCTCAAGGACGCCGAGATGCTGGAAGCCCCGGAAGCAGTGGAAGTCGAGCCCCGTATCGCGGAACTTGACGAAAAGGCTGCATAAGTCCATCTAATCGGCCATGGAAATCTATCAAGTCATAGCCCTGCCTGACCCCGTCCTTCGCGCCACGGCCCAGCCCGTGCAGACCGTGAACGATGCCATACGGGCACAAATGAAAAAAATGCTGGATACGATGTACGCCTACGAAGGTGTGGGCCTTGCCGCCAATCAGGTAGCGATATTGAACCGCATTATCGTAATCGACACCGCCCGCCGTGAATCGGATGTCAAAAAACCGATAGCCATGGCCAACCCCGAAATCATCTGGCGTTCCGAAGAACGCTGGGATTACAAGGAAGGCTGCCTCTCCATCCCACAGATGTACGCGGACGTCGAACGCCCGAAATTCATCAAGGTCCGTTATGTAGACGAAAACAATCAGGTGCAGGAAATGGACGCGGGCGGCCTTGCCGCCACCTGCATCCAGCACGAGGTTGATCACCTCGACGGTATTCTCTTTATCGACCATCTTTCCCGCCTGCGTCGCGAAACGATCTTGAAGAAATACGAAAAAATGCGCCGCGAAGAAGGGCACGTGCTGTGAGCACGCACCGCCGCATCATCTTCATGGGCACACCGCACTTTGCCGTGCCTGCCCTTGAAGCACTGATGACGGCGGGCCACGAAATCGCAGCAGTCTACACGCAGCCACCACGCCCGGCAGGTCGCGGCCAGCAGGTGCAAAAAAGCCCCGTCCACGACTGTGCCGAAAAACACGGCTTACCCGTCTTCACACCTAAAACGCTAAAAACACCTGAATCGCAAACTGAATTTTCCGCCCATAAAGCCGATGTGGCCGTGGTTGCAGCCTACGGCCTGATACTACCGAAGGCCGTTCTGGATGCCCCAAAGCACGGCTGCATCAACATCCATGCCTCACTGCTGCCACGTTGGCGCGGCGCATCCCCCATTCAGCACGCCGTCTGGAAGGGCGACCATGAAAGCGGCATCACCATCATGCAAATGGATGTGGGCCTCGATACTGGCGACATGCTTCTAAAAGGCGTGGTACCGATAACGCAGCAAACGACATGCGCCCAACTTCACGATGCGCTCTCGGCCATTGGCGGCAAGCTTATTGTAAGCGTGCTAAGCAACCTCGAAAACCTGAAGCCCGAAAAGCAAAACGACGCGCAAAGCAATTACGCGCCCATGCTCAAAAAGGAAGACGGTAAAATTATCTGGTCGCAAAGTGCGACTGAAATCGACTGCCAGATACGGGCCCTGAACCCCTGGCCCGGCACGTTCACAACTTCAGGCGGCAAACGCCTCAAGGTACTGGAGGCGGTGCCCGATGCCGGCAGCGGCAAGGCTGGTATGGTACTAAACAAGGTAGGCCACGTAGCCTGCGGACGCGATGTACTAAAGCTCATCAAAGTCCAGCCTGACGGTGGAAAACCGATGGATTTTGCAGCCGCCCTCAATGGCAACTACATCAAAATCGGTGACGTCCTTTCATGATGCAGCGGTGGAAATTTATCATCGAATATGACGGTGGCCCTTTTTACGGCTGGCAACGTCAAGACGATGTATCGCCGACCATTCAAGGCTGCATCGAAGACGCCATTTTTGGGTATTGCCAACAGCGCCTGACCATCCACGCGGCCGGCCGCACGGATGCGGGCGTACACGCGCGCGGGCAGGTATTCCATGTCGATTTGCCCGAGCGTGACATCACTCCGTTTGAGTTGCACAAGGCCATCAACGCACACCTGATGCCGCATCCCATCTGCGTCCTGAGCGCGGAAAAAGTGCATGACAATTTCCACGCCCGCTTTTCAGCTACAAACAAGTTATATACCTACCGCGTTCACCGCAGGTCTGGTCCACCCGTGCTGGAAAGTGGCAGGGTTTGGCATCTGCGCCGAGACCTTGATGTGGATGCAATGCGTGAAGCAGCAAAGCATCTGCTCGGGCACCACGATTTCACGACGTTCCGCGATACGGACTGCCAGTCGAAATCACCTGAAAAAACGCTCGATAGACTGGATATCGAGACCATCGATCTCGGCTACGGCCTGACCGAAATACGCTTTCATCTAGAGGCCCGCTCGTTCCTGCACCATCAGGTCCGCAACATGGTCGGAACCCTCACATGGGTCGGCGACGGCAAATGGAAACCTGCAGATGTCAAAACAGCCCTCGATGCCCGCGACCGCACCAAAGGCGGCCCCACCGCCCCTGCGGAAGGGCTGTACCTCGTCCGCATCGATTACTAAAACCCGCCATTGACGAATGAGAACAAAACGTGAATACTCATTCCTATGGCCAAACCAAAACTTTCATTCGCCTGCCAAAACTGCGGTGCCGTCCATAACAAATGGTCGGGGCATTGCGATGCCTGCGGCGGCTGGAACACGATTACCGAGGAAATTCAGGCTTCAGCCCCCGCCAACACCCTCAAGGCCAAACCCGTTCGCGGCAACGTCGTTGAATTTGTCGATTTAAAGGGCCAGAACGCGCCCCTGCCGCGCGCATCCAGCGGCATCGGGGAATGGGACCGTGTGACAGGCGGCGGCCTCGTACCCGGTTCGGTCACGCTGATTGGCGGCGACCCCGGTATCGGTAAATCCACATTGTTGTTGCAGCTGGTGGCAGCACTTGCACACAAAAACCTCAACTGTGCATATATTTCAGGCGAAGAGGCGATAGACCAAGTCCGCCTGCGCGCTCGGCGTTTGGGCCTTGAACAATCACCCGTCCATTTGGCGGCGGCGACTTCGGTGCGCGATATTGTAGCGACGCTCGAACCCCAGAAAGGCCAGAAAAACCCATACGACCTCGTGGTCATCGATTCTATTCAAACCATGTTCGTGGACCTCATCGAGTCTGCTCCCGGCACAGTAGGGCAAGTCAGGGCCGCAACATCCGAACTAATACGCCTTGCGAAAACCCACAACATCACGGTGCTTATTGTGGGCCACGTGACAAAAGAGGGAACAATCGCAGGCCCCCGTGTTTTAGAACACATGGTCGATACGGTGCTTTATTTTGAAGGCGACCGCGGGCATCAATTCCGCATTTTGCGCGGGGTCAAAAACCGCTTTGGACCTACCGATGAAATCGGCGTCTTTGAAATGGGCGGCAAGGGATTGGCCGAAGTACCAAACCCATCCGCACTGTTTTTGGCCGAACGCCGCGAACGCATTTCAGGCAGTGCTGTTTTAGCAGCGCTTGAGGGCACAAGGCCCGTACTGGTGGAAGTACAGGCGCTTGTGGCCCCCACCACCTATTCAGCCCCCAAACGCGCGGTTGTAGGGTATGACAGCAACCGCCTATCCATGATTCTGGCTGTCCTCGAAGCCCGCTGCGGCATCATGTTTTCAGGGCAGGATGTGTACCTCAACATCGCAGGTGGCCTCAAAATTGCGGAACCTGCGGCAGACTTGGCGGTTGCAGCAGCCCTTTGCAGCGCGCTTTCTGGCGTAGCGATTGCGGGTGATGCCATCATCTTTGGTGAAATTGGCCTCTCGGGTGAAATCCGCCCCGTGCCACAGCCAGATTTGCGCCTGAAGGAAGCCGAAAAACTTGGCTTCAAATCAGCCTTCATCCCGCAAGGTAAGGCCAAGCCAGCAGGTGCCATGCAGGCCCACACGTTTTCAACCCTTGATGACTTTGTGCGTTTTTTAAGGGGCTGATCCGTCGGACGCGCGGCGCTTTTCATGTGCGTCTTCCGCCCATCGATACCCCGGCAAATGCAATCTCCACACAATGGCCGCGGCCCTGAGGGCAAAACACGCCGCAATCCCCATATACACGGCAATGTGCGGCTCGTAAGGCTGCACCAGCAAAAACACGGCTGCGCCAAAGGCACAGGCGGTTGCGTATATCTCCTTCCTCATAATGAGACTCGGCTCGCCCGCGAGCAAATCGCGGATGATCCCGCCCACAACGGCGGTCATGACACCCATGGTGATGCACACACTCCAATGCGCGCCTGCATCAAAGGCTATTTTAGTACCTGATACCGTAAACACGGCTGTACCGATGGCATCGCCCCACACAATCCACTTCTGAAAGGATGCCACATGCCGCGCCACAAAAAACATGAAGATGGACGTCACGACGCACGTCATAAGATAAGTAGGCTCCTGAACCCACAAGACCGGCAGATTGCCAAGCACCAAATCCCGCGCCGTACCACCACCAATACCCGTGACGGTGCCAAGAAATACAAAGCTCACGATATCCATCTGCTTTTTGGCCGCGACAAGGCAGCCCGTGATCGCGAATACGGCAATCCCCGCATAATCAATAAACAGAAGTAGCTTTTCCATACGGTCATTGTACCTTTTGCCAAGGTTTAGTAAAAGCGTGACATGACAAAACTGACATCTTCCAAAGCCGCCCCCTTGAAAGGCATCATCAAGGTACCAGGCGATAAATCCATGTCCCACCGCGCGGTCATGTTTGGGGCCTTGGCCGAAGGCACCACAAAGGTAACCGGCCTATTGGAAGGCGAGGATGTGCTGGCAACAGCAGAAGCCATGCGCGCCATGGGCGCAAGCGTCACAAAAAACAACGATGTCTGGACCATAACGGGCGTCGGCCCCAAGGGCCTTCACAGCCCCGCGCATACCCTCGACCTCGGCAATAGCGGCACATCCGCGCGCCTTATAACGGGGATTATTGCGGGCCACCCCATCAAGGCGACCATGACAGGTGATGCATCGCTCACCAAACGCCCCATGAAGCGTGTGATGGACCCGCTCACCCAAATGGGCGCAAAATTTGAATCGAATGACGGCAAAATGCCTATGACGGTACACGGCAGCGCTGCCCTCAAAGCCATGCACTACGACATGCCCGTGGCATCCGCGCAGGTGAAATCCGCCGTGCTGCTCGCCGGCCTCAATGCCATCGGTACCACATCGGTACGCGAACCCAAGCCAAGCCGCGACCACACGGAACGCATGTTGGGTGCTTTCGGCGTTGAATGCACGAGCGAAAGCAACGTCGTCTCCATCAAAGGCGGGCAAAAGCTGAAAGCCCCTCTAAGCACCATCGTCGTACCAGGTGACCCGTCATCCGCGGCGTT
The DNA here is from genome assembly GCA_009926935.1 of Pseudomonadota bacterium. Lineage (GTDB taxonomy): Bacteria > Pseudomonadota > Alphaproteobacteria > Micavibrionales > UBA1664 > UBA6145. The sequence goes on from RFNZ01000006.1 coordinate 77,554, forward strand.
CCCGATTGTTGCTGCGTTATTGGTAGAAGGCAGCGACATCACAATCGAAAACGTGGGCCTGAACCCAACCCGCACAGGCCTCTTGGATACCCTGCGCGATATGGGTGGCAACATTGAAGTCATGAACCGCCGCGATATCGGCGGCGAACCTGTTGGCGATTTGCGCGTAAGGCACTCGAAACTCAAAGGCATCACGGTACCGGTCACCCGCGTCCCCAGCATGATTGACGAATTCCCCGTTTTGTTCGTAGCCGCCGCCTGCGCGGAAGGGGAAACCTTCTGCGACGGCCTTGATGAACTGCGCGTGAAGGAAAGCGACCGCCTCAAAACCATGGCCGAAAACCTGAAAGCCTGCGGCGTCAAATGCGAGGAAGGCGAAATGAGCCTGCGTATTTACGGCACAGGCACCCCGCCCGAAGGTGGCGCCACCGTAGCCACACATCTTGACCACCGTATTGCGATGGCGCATTTGGTTTTGGGGGCTGTGAGCAAACAATCTGTTTCAATCGATGACGCCGCCGCAATTGCAACAAGCTTCCCCGATTTTGTGACCCTGATGAACAAAATAGGACTAAAGATCGAATGAGGCCAAAAAGGACAAGCCTTAAACTTGCTGCCCTTTTTATTGGCCTGACTTTGGCTCAGACCACGCCCGCTTATGGCCCTTCAATGCCTCATTCGGCCTTTGTAAGAAATACATCCAATACCGCAATCGTTGTTTTTACCGGCGATGACCGGCGGATTATCGAGGGCCTGCGCCTATATATGGATGGTGTCGCCGACAGGCTGCTTATTACAGGGATGGAAGCAGCAAAAATTGACCTTTTAGATCTGTATCAAAATGCAGGTTTTATGCCCGCGCGCTCATTGGAAGGCGTTTACATCGATAAGCACGCCAAAACAACTTACGAGAACGCAGTCAATACACGCATCTGGCTGAGCGGCCGGGGCATCGAGAACATCATCCTCGTAACATCCGATTTTCATGTGCCCCGCAGTCGGCTTTTGCTTGAAAAACAACTGGGCCAAAATTCGATCCGCATTGAGACCTTTTCCGTACCCTCCAATGCAACCGCCGAAACATGGCAAACGGAAGCCCGTAAGTACAATATTACCCGGTGGGGCATCCCCACCAACCCTCAGCGCCTTATAGAGTTGATGTTTTAGGCTTTTCCTTCAGGCGGCAAAACGTCTAGTCTTGAACTCGCATGAAAACACCTGTGATAACGATCGATGGCCCCGCCGCTTCAGGCAAGGGCACATTAGCAAAGCGCCTTGCTGAAAAACTGGGCTTTTATTACCTCGACTCCGGTGCAATTTATCGCCTTGTTGCGCTGAAAATGCTGCAAGCAGGGCTAAACCCCGATGACGAACTTGCCGCAGCCAAAACCGCGCGAGATTTCATCAGCGGATTTGATGCAAGCCAGATTGCAAACCCCGATATAAGGACCCAGCAGGTATCGGATGCGGCATCGCGGTCCTCCCGCTTTTCAGGCGTACGGAGCGCACTTATGGAGATCCAACGCAAAGTAGCCCACACCCCGCCTACACCGTTCAAAGGGGCTGTTTTGGAAGGGCGGGACATGGGTACGGTTGTAGCCCCGGAAGCCGATGTGAAGATATTTCTGACAGCCTCACCCGAAGCGCGGGCCCAGCGCCGCACAAAAGAGTTGCTTTCCCGTGGGGAAAAGACTACATACGAGGCCGTCCTGCAGGATTTGAAGGAACGCGATGAGCGTGACTCCACCCGCGAAGTGGCACCCTTGAGACCGGCACAAGATGCGGCAACGGTAGACACCAGCGGAATGGATGCGGATGCGGCACTGGCCCATGTACTGGACCTTGTACGCAAACGCCTTACAAAAACGGCCTGACAGCCCTTCTTTAGCGTGAGCCTCTTTAGGCAGAAAAGCGCGATAAGTCGTGGTATTTCACCAAAAAAGGTGGCCTTTTTCTTTCTTTTGTCATCCCTCGCGCAGGCAGGGATCCACTGTGACATAAACCCGATATTCGGAATTGTATTCCTATGGATTCCAGCCTTCGCTGGAATGACGATTACTTTGAAAGCCGCCACCTATAACAACAAAGGAAACCCTAACAAATGGCTCGTATAGCAGCACAACTCAAAGACCGCGAAGAATCAGGCACATTTGCCGCTCTTCTTCTCGAAACCGTTAAACCTCAGACCGCATTCGAAGGAACCGTCGTCAAAGGCCGCATCATCGGCTTTACACCGGACGACGTGATCATCGACGTCGGTCTGAAATCCGAAGGCCGCGTTCCTATGAAGGAATTCGGCATCTCCGCCCAAAAAGGCACCATGAACGTTGGCGACATCATCGAAGTGTTCGTCGAGCGCGTGGAAGACCGTCAGGGCGAGGCTGTTCTCAGCCGCGAAAAAGCAAAACGCGAAGAGGCGTGGAGCGATCTTGAAAAACTTCACCTTAAAAACGAGCGCGTCAACGGCGTTATCTTCGGCAAAGTCAAAGGCGGCTTTACGGTCGACCTCAACGGCGCTGTCGCATTCCTGCCAGGCTCGCAAGTCGATATCCGTCCTGTCAAGGACATCAGCCCTCTCTTCGGCACACCGCAACCTTTCCTCATCCTGAAAATGGACCACGCACGCGGCAACATCGTTGTCTCGCGCCGCGCGGTACTGGAAGAATCGCGCGCCGAAGCCCGGACCGACCTCATGTCCCAAATGGAAGAAGGCCGTGTTCTGCAAGGCGTTGTCAAAAACATCACCGATTACGGTGCGTTTATTGACTTGGGCGGCGTTGATGGCCTCCTCCACGTCACCGATATTTCGTGGAAACGCGTCAACCACCCATCCGAAGTGCTGCAGATCGGCCAGTCCATCGAAGTCATGGTCATCCGCTACAACAAGGAAACGGGACGCGTTTCACTTGGTTTGAAGCAACTGGAAAAAGATCCATGGGAAGGCGCCGAAAAACGCTACCAGGCTGGCCAGCGCTTCACGGGCCGCGTATCCAACATTACGGATTACGGCGCATTCGTTGAACTGGAAGACGGCGTTGAAGGCCTCGTCCACGTCTCCGAAATGTCATGGACCAAAAAGAACGTCCACCCCGGCAAAATCGTGGCCACAAGCCAGGAAGTCGAAGTGGTCGTTCTCGATGTCGACATGGAAAAACGCCGCATCAGCTTGGGTATCAAGCAATGCCAGCCAAACCCATGGAAAGCGTTTACCGACAGCAAAGCTGTTGGCGACGTGATTGAGGGCGAAGTCCGCAACGTGACCGAGTTCGGCGTGTTTGTGGCCCTTGATGCCGAAATTGACGGCATGGTTCACATGTCGGATATCTCGTGGGAAATGGTAGGCGAAGAAGCCATCAAGACCATCGCAAAAGGCTCGACCGTCAAGGCCAAAATCCTTGAAATGGACCCCGAGAAAGAGCGCGTGGCCCTTGGCATGAAACAGCTGACCGAAAAACCGGCCAATGCGGTTGAAACCACCCGCAAAAGCAAGGCTTCGGAAAGCACAAACGCAGAACCCGCTTCTGCTGCCGGATCAACCAAGAAAGGCGACGTTGTCACCTGCACGGTTTCAGCAGTCGAACAGGACGGCGTACATGTGACGCTGTCCGATGGCACGAAAGGCTACATCAAGCGCAACGATCTCTCCCGCGAACGTTCGGAGCAACGCCCCGACCGCTTTGCCGTTGGCGAGAAAGTGGATGCAAAAATCCTCTCCGTTGGCAAGAAAGGCGAAGTCAGCCTTTCCATCAAAGCCCGTGAAATCGACGAAGACAAGAAAGCGATGGCCGAATACGGCTCATCGGATTCAGGCGCTTCGCTCGGTGATATTTTGGGTGCGGCCCTTGGCCGTGAAGATGCTGCTGAAAAGCCAGCTGCCAAGAAAAAAGCCAAGAAAAAAGACGAAGAATAATTATCGTTCTGATCAAGCAAAAAACCCCCGCTCCATCGCGGGGGTTTTTTATACCCTATTGTCATAGCAATCTTTTTCTATAATATTCACAACGTTATAAAAAGGGGAAGCATTTATGCCGCGCACAGCCAAACCTGTCGTTCTTAAAGGTAATTACGACACCCTCGAACACAAACTCGCCGCCTATTTCGACATACGCATCATTCTCATCCGCGATTGGAAAGACCCGGAGAACGCGCTCTTCGGTGAAGAAGGGGGCGACACGAGGGAAGGCCGGGCTCTAAAAAAAGCGGTCGATGCCTGGCATAAAGCCAATAGAGGCCACTCGATAGCATCGTGGGATTTGCCGCTCGTCACCCAAGCCCGCAACAAAAGCCTGCGCGCATACCTTACAGGCCGTGACCGCGATATGGCCTCCATCAGCGACGCCGAACTACGCTCGATCCTAAAAGTCGGGCACATAACCCTGCGTGCTAATAATGCCTCACCCCCGCATACGGTCATCGTATATGACGACAAGAATCATAAAACCCCGGAAGGCCGTTTTGAATATCTCTTCGGAGGTCTCAGGGATTTCCACAACGTCAACCACCCAAAGCAGGACGGTAACGAGCGCCTTTCACTGATGCCATTGGCTTCGAACTGGGATGTAGCGCCTCACGAAATCCGCGCTTATGAAGCCATCCGCAAGACCATCTACGCACTGCAAAACCAGCATCAATATGATAACCGTGACAGAGGTAATTACTGGTCGCCCGCTTTCTATACACGCGCACGCACGGAAGAAAGCTCATCAAGCGGCTGGGGGCCACACAACAGCATCAGGGAACTTGGAAGCGTTCTCAGTTACCCGGTTCTACGCCAGATGGTCGAACATGATTGGCCGTTGATGTTGGCAGCATACAGTACCGATGAAACCCGGAACCCCTTCGGTTTCTCACAAGACTTTTTCGAGCGCCTTCGCCATGCACGTGCGGTCAAGGGCGTTCTTTACCGCCACTCCGAGGATTACGAAACTATCGCACGCATCCAAACTCACTGCGAAGGTATCGGAGGCCGCCGCGACGAGCTCGTCATCAAAGAGATTTGGGATTTACGCCAGTTCATGAAAGACAACATCGAGCAAGGCTGTAAAGCTGTACTGCCACAGAATATGACATGGGAAGAACACGGCAAACACTTCGCATGGTGCTTTGTGGCAGAGGACATCCGCATCGTGATTCCCGTTTTCAGGGAATTTCGTAACATGGGTGTATGGACGGACTCGGAACGCGCCTATCTTGAAAATCTTTGGAAGGGGTGTGAACGTTATTTCCCTGAAATAACGGCTTCCCCCGTGCCGCAACTGAAGGTAGGCTCTATCCTACCCCGAACGGCCGCCGAATATCAGGCGCCGTCTACAGGTGTACAACACGCTTTTAGAATGACCTAGATGCTCGAAAAACATAGAAAGCTTATTTTATCTCAGGTAAGCGCCTTGATGGGTTTTGGCGCTTGTGTGCTAGGTTTCCTGCGCTACCAGCAATCGCAGAACATAACCGAGCCCCTGACCATGGGTTTCATCCTGTTTGCCATTGTTCTTTTTGCCATCGAAATCCGTCTGGTCATCGGCTGGCTACAAGATCGAAAAAAATTAAAACCCTAGCCGGCCTGATTCTTGGCGAAATCTTGCGCCACAAGATCCTTACGACTGAGCTTGCCAATCAATGTCTTGGGCAGTGGTTTGTCCCACACATCAATGACGCGCGGCACCTCGGTAGGCGAAAGCTGCGTTTTCAAAAAAGTCCTGAGCTGAGCCGTATCAACCGCAGCACCCGGTTTCGGGTATACCCATGCCTTGACCATCTCGCCGCGCTGCGCATCAGGCACACCTGCTACAATGCATTCAGCCACACCGTCAAACTGGTAGATGATGTCCTCGACATTGCGCGGATACACCTTAAAGCCGTTCACGATAATCATATCCTTGATACGGTCGACAATCCGCACATAGCCCGCTTCGTCCATCACGGCCACGTCGCCAGTGTGAAGACGCCCGTTTTTTAAAACCTTTGCGGTTTCATCAGGGTTATTCCAATACCCCTTCATCACCTGCGGCCCGCGTACGCACAGCTCGCCCTTTTCACCGAGTGGCACAAGGCTAGCTCCGTCCTCGAGAGACACGATTTCAACGATCGTCTGCGGCATTGGCAAACCGATCGACCCCGATACATTGCTGCCCTTGGTCGGGTTCACGCATACGACCGGCGATGTTTCGGATAACCCATACCCTTCAACAACAACGGCACCTGTCAGCGCTTCAAATGTTTTTTTGATTTCAGGCGGCAGTGGCGCTCCTCCTGAAATACAGTATTGGATAGAGGATAAGTCATATTTGGATACGTTTGCATTCTGGCTGATAGCGTTGTAAATGGCCGGTACTGCCGGAAAGAGCGTCGGTTTTTTTCTGGAGATGATTTTCAACGTGTCTTCGACATCAAAGCGCGGCGTCGCAATAATTTCCCATCCAAGACGCACGCCAAAATTAAGCACAGCCGTCATCGAAAAAACATGGAAAAAAGGTATGACCCCAAGCATACGTCCCTGCCCCTCGACCGCCTCCGGAAACCAGGCGCGGCATTGCTCGACATTGGATGAAATATTGGCGTGGGTAAGGGCCGCCGCTTTGGGAATACCGGTCGTGCCGCCCGTATATTGCAACAACGCCACATCCTCATCGACATCGATGTCGATCTCTTTAGGCTTGCCGTCATTATGCACAAGATCATCAAACGCCAAATAATCGCCGCTATGGGCATCCGCCGCTATGTCCTTCCACTTGATAAGCGGAAACAGGAGGTTTTTAGGAAAGGGCAGGACATCCGTAAACCGGCAGACGATGAGGTTTTCGAGCTTGGTCTGGTGCAACACCTCGACCGCTTTTGAAAACATGGGCTCAAGATCAAGGCACACGAGATACGCCGCGCCCGAATCCTCAATGTAATGTTTTACTTCCCGCGCGGCATAAAGCGGGTTGAGGTTAACGACAACGCCGCCCGCCTTCAAAATCCCGTAATAAAATGCCGCATAAAAGGGGCAGTTGGGCATCATCAGGGCAACGCGCTGACCTTTCTGTAGGCCACGTTCCTGCAAGCCCTTGGCAACATGGTCAGCCGCCATGGCAAGGTCATTCCAACTGTAACGCTTACCCAGAAAATCAAAAGCCCTGCCTTCGCCGTACTTCGTGCGGGCGGAATCCAGGAGATGGTAAATCGGATAGGTAGGGATGGCCGCATCCCACTCAACACCGGGGGCGTATGATTGTGACCATCTTTCTGGGGTATAGGCATCCATCGTTACAACTCTATCATAAGAGGGTTAAGCCAGCCGATATCCGGCTTCAGTAGTCATAAGGAAACGGGGGCTGGTCGGGTTGGGCTCGATTTTTTGTCTCAATCTGTAAATGTGAGTTTCAAGCGTATGCGTATCGAGCCCAGGTCTGTACCCCCAGACACGTTGTAAAAGTGCCTCTTTATCAAGCTCGACACCACCCGCATCAAATAGCATCGCCAAAAGCCGCGCTTCAGTATCTGTGAGGGAAATAGCCTGACCATCAGGGTCTCTTAAAGTCAGCCGCCCGTAATCAAGCACCCAGCCACCATGGGCACGCGGGCCGGAAAGATTGGTCGTCTCCTGCGCAATTGTTTCCAAAGCATCGAAAATGTCATGGAGTCTAGCTGGCAAAGGCAAAACATGGGCCGTTTCAGCGACCCCTCCCAATGAAACGGCAGGCAACCCAGCCGCGTCCTCAAGCTGTCCGGAAGGGCAGATAAGCGCCACAAGGGCCTGTTCCTGCGGCTCCGGCAATGTCAGGTTACCCGCCTGACCACTGGCCAAGATATCGCTAAAAGCTGCCATTTCATGAGGATCGTTCGCAAAAATACGGACGGGGATTCGGGTCAGAAGCATAAATCTAGTCTGGCATGGGCCTTGCAACTCATCCAGAGCAATGAAAGAGATTTATCCCTCACAGCGACTTGATGCCACTGCCAGCGCAACAGCGTTATCTGGCCACAAGAACAGGTTTTCCGTATCACGGACGGCAGGCACAATGCCCGTCTTCAGGCCGGAGAACCTGCACGCCAGCTACGCCCCAGGTCAAGAAAACGTGGCCGTTAATACCGGTCTCGGTCCAGAGGCACCGGGTTTTAAAGACCTGATCGACGTCATAAACCCGCTCCAGCACATCCCCATCGTCAGCACTGTCTATCGGGAAATGACCGGAGATGATATAAGTTCAGTAGCTCGTGTTATTGGAGGCACTGTCTTTGGAGGCCCGGTCGGTGGGGCTTTGGCGCTGGCAGATGTTGCCATTAAGGAACAAACGGGATCGACCGTAGGCGAGAAGGCATTAAATCTAGTCAGTTTAAATACGAAAAATGATTCAGCATCAGATAGAGATCCCATCACGCTTGGAAAACGCAAAACGGAAACCGCTCGCATGGCAGGTAGCATACCCGTCTGGAACGGTAAGGCATCGCCATCTACCCAGTTTGAGACCATGATCGCAGGACTTTCCGATAAAAATAACCACATATCGTAGGTCCGGCACCAAACACATACTAGATGTTGACCTCCCCCAAGAATCACCTGAGAATCGTTCTCAGGCATAAGAATAGACATCAAAATCGGGGACGCCAATGACATCACTACCCATCGAAGCCCTGCGCACCCTCCGCCTGATGGAGGAATATTTTGAACCGGAGAACGCTGTCATGTTTGAAGCGGATCTCATCGAAGCCCACGGCCAGAAAAACATCTGGAAGGCCATCGATGACGGCATTCTCGAACACCGCCGCCTGCCATTCCGCGACGGACACGAACGCTGCATCTGCTGGCTGACCGATAGAGGCCGCAAACTAGCTGACAACGCTTAATAACCACTTGGCACCGCGGCAAGGCATCTTTATCATCCCTTTGATATCAATCCGTCACCACTCCAAAGAGGGGTTCATGACCCGCATACACGCTCTCCTGCTAGCTCTCGTTTTGTCTTTTGGTCTCAGCGCCTGCGGCCACCTCGAATCACCGCCCCCGCCCTCGGCACGCACATTCAAAACATACACCTATGACGCTGTGGATTCCCTGATGTCAAAATCAGGCAAGGGCATAACCAAAGAGACACCGATGCTGGTTGGCACAGTAGGTGACGTGAACGATGTCGAAACCTCCTCGACCCTGGGCCGCACGATCACCGAGCAGATCAGCTCGCGCCTCGCACAAAAAGGATTTAAAGTGGCCGAGCTCAAGCTTCGCCAGGGTATCAGCGTCCAGCGCGGCGGCATGACGCCGGAAGCCTCGGGCGAATACCTGCTTTCACGCGATGTCCGTAACATCTCAACCGAGCATAAGGCAGCTGCCGCCATTACAGGCACATACTCGATCGGTGCCAACAAAGTGCTCGTCAATCTGCGCCTGATTGACATTCGTTCAGGCAACGTGATTACCGGCGTGGATTATGAGCTACCAAAAAGCACTGACATCATGGCGATGATCGGCAGCGGCTCCGGCACGGGCCGCACCACGTACTTCAGCAATAACTGGGCCTACTGATTGACCTTATTCATTACGAAAAATATAGGGCCGGTGAATCCGGCCCTTTTTTATTGCCTGACCCTAGGAAAAGCTGCGGTTTAAGAGTATATTGATCACCCATGGATCAAGACAATCCAACCCCACCTCAAGGACCCGACAAGGGCCCGAACAAAGAACGCGAATCCGATACCGGCGTGATGCTCAAATCACGCCCGCGCACGCGCAGACCGTCCATGTACAAGGTCCTACTGCTGAACGACGACTTTACGCCGATGGACTTCGTAGTTCACATCCTTGAGAAATTTTTCAGCAAAACCCGTGCCGAGGCGACGGATATCATGCTTCACGTCCACCGGCGCGGCGTTGGCATTTGCGGTATCTACACATACGAAATTGCTGAAACCAAAGTCACGCAAGTGATGGACTATGCCCGCGCGCGCGAGCAGCCCCTTCAATGCACCATGGAAAAGGAGTGAGCACCAATGCTTTCTAAAAACCTTGAAGCAACACTCCACCGCGCCCTCGATCTCGCAAGCGCCCGCCGCCACGAATATGCAACCCTCGAACACTTGCTGCTGGCCCTGACAGATGATCCTGACGCGCTTGCGGTCATGCGCGCATGCGGCGCCGATGTACCGGCCCTGCAGGAAGGGCTGACACGCTACCTCGATACCGAGCTGATGAACTTGATCAACCCGGCAGCAGAGGAATCAAAACCAACAACGGGCTTCCAGCGTGTCCTTCAACGCGCGGCTATCCACGTACAGTCTTCAGGACGTGAGGAAGTGACAGGGGCAAACGTGCTCGTGGCACTGTTCTCGGAACGCGAATCACACGCGGTCTTCTTCCTGACTGAGCAGGACATGACGCGCTTTGACGCCGTCAACTACATATCCCACGGCATTGCCAAGGTAGCGGGTGCCGATGCACCACGCCCACCCCGTGCATCCGGATCAAGCGTTGATGAAGAAAACGAGGAAGTCAAAAAAGGCGCAGATGCGCTTCGCGCATACTGCATCAACCTCAATGAAAAGTCCAAAGCCGGCAAGGTAGACCCGCTCATCGGCCGTGAAAAGGAGGTTGATCGCACAATCCAGATCCTCTGCCGGCGCTCCAAAAACAACCCGCTTTACGTGGGCGATCCCGGCGTCGGCAAAACCGCAATTGCCGAGGGTTTGGCCCGCCGCATTACCGAAGGCAAGGTGCCGCCGGTTCTCAAAGGCTGCACAATCTACTCGCTCGACATGGGAACATTGTTAGCAGGAACACGCTACCGCGGCGATTTTGAAGAGCGCCTGAAGGCCGTCATCACGCAAGTCGAAAAATCGGAAGGCGCTATTTTGTTTATCGATGAAATCCATACCGTCATTGGCGCGGGCGCTACATCAGGCGGCGCGATGGATGCATCGAATTTGCTTAAACCCGCGCTATCTAACGGCGCGATACGCTGCATTGGTTCAACCACCTACAAGGAATACCGCCAGCACTTTGAAAAAGACCGCGCCCTTGTCCGCCGCTTCCAGAAAATTGACGTGGTGGAACCAAGCATCGACGACACCATCAAAATTCTGAACGGCCTCAAGGAGACCTACGAAAAACATCACAAGCTGCGCTTTTCGGATGAAGCGATACGCACGGCCGTCGAACTATCAGCCAAATACATCAACGACCGCAAATTGCCCGACAAGGCAATCGACGTGATTGACGAAGCAGGAGCATCGCAAATGCTGCTGCCGGAGGCCGACCGCAAAGATGTGATAGGTGTTGAAGAAGTGGAGGCCGTCGTGGCCCTCATGGCGCGTATCCCGGCCAAGTCCGTTTCCAAAGACGACCGCGAGGTGATTCGGAACTTGGAGCGCGATCTGCGCACGCTTGTCTTTGGGCAGGATCAAGCAATCGCTGTCCTCTCAGACGCCATTAAAATGTCCCGCGCGGGCCTACGTGACGAGGGCAAACCGATTGGTTGCTATTTGTTCTCTGGACCAACAGGTGTCGGCAAAACCGAAGTCGCAAAACAGCTCGCAAAAACCTTGGGCGTCGATCTCAAACGTTTTGATATGTCCGAATACATGGAACGCCACGCGGTAAGCCGACTTATAGGCGCGCCTCCAGGCTATGTCGGTTACGATCAAGGTGGTTTGCTGACGGATGCCATCGATCAGAACCCGCATTGCGTGTTGCTGCTCGATGAAATCGAAAAAGCCCACCCCGATATTTACAACATCCTTCTGCAAGTCATGGACTACGGCAAACTGACAGACAACAATGGTAAGTCCGTCGATTTCCGCAATGTCATCCTCATCATGACAACGAACGCGGGCGCGGCCGCCATGGCCAAAGCCCCCATGGGCTTTGAACGCCCCTATCGGACGGACGAGGATGTCGAGGCCATCAACACCATGTTCACGCCCGAATTCCGCAACAGGCTCGATGCGATCGTGCCGTTCAAAAACCTGCAACCGGAAATCGTCGCACGCGTGGTCGATAAATTCGTGATCCAGTTGGAGGCCCAACTGGCCGACCGCAACGTAACGATTGACCTGTCAGATGCCGCGCGCGCCTGGCTTGCAGACAAAGGCTATGACCCCGCAATGGGCGCAAGGCCGCTCGCGCGCCTCATTCAGGAGAAGATCAAAAAACCACTCGCCGATGAACTGCTCTTTGGCAAACTGAGCACGGGCGGCGCTGTCCGTATCGATCACGACGGCGAAAAAATCGTTTTCACCTTCCCTGATGCCGCACCTAAAGCCCTGCCAAAATCCAAAGAAACCGAAAACGCATGAGCATAAACGGCAAGCTTAAAAAATGGACTGAGGCCGGCCTCATCACCGCCTCCCAGCGCGATGCGATCCAGAATCATGAGCGTGAGTTTGCGGGCAACCGCCTGAAACTGGGCATGGCATCAGCAGGCATTTTTTCAATCCTCTTGGGGCTGTCGCTTGTTGTTGCCGCCAACTGGCAGGAAATTCCGAATAGCCTGAAATTCTATAGCCACCTTGGCATCAATGCGCTTCTGGCATGGTGTATCTGGAAATGGCGCGATGACAGCACAAAACTACTGCACCGCGAGGGCGCACTCTTTTTCCTGTGGGGCCTAACCCTTACCCTCATCGCCCTTATCGGCCAAATTTTCCAGCTGAGCGGCGAAGCTTACGAGGCGATACGTCTCTGGTTCTGGCTCACAACACCCATGATCCTCCTTTACGCCAAAGGCACTTACATCTCGCGCCTCTGGGCTATCGTGTTTGTGATTTATGTTCCCTACGATCTCATCAGCACGGTCTGGGACTCGACGGCTGACTGGAACATCCGCAAGGCAACCCTTATGGGCACTGCCCTTCTGCTGCCTCTTGGTGTATGGACGTTGGGTAGCTGGCCGTACTTTGCAGCAACACGGGAAGCCATCGCAAACACGCTGCGGCGTCTATCTGTAGTGATGGCACTGGGTTTTGCCTCTTTCTCCAGTCTTGAGTTTTATCATTCGTTTGTCTTTGAGTACTCGGCCCTGGTGCCTATCTCGTTTGCGGGACTGGCGATCGGATTGCGGTACTATTTCAACCTGCGCCCAGACATTCAGAGCAACGACAAACGCACGATTGACCTTATTTGTCTTGCGGGGCTTTTTGTGACAGTTCCGTTCCTTACCCTTGCCGAGAGCGATCTTTGGGCCATGCTGCATTTCATTTCCTTCTGGGCACTGGCTGGTGCCCTCTGGCAAGAGCAGGGACACGCTCGCGCTGTCAGCTTTGCCATTACAGTGATCAGCATCCGGCTCTTCATTGGCTTCCTTGAGATCTTCGGTGGCCTTATGCTTTCAGGCTTCGGGTTCATTGCCATCGGGCTTGTCATGATCGGGATAGGTTTGGCTGCACGTCGTGTGCAAAAGCACCTGAGAGGAGGGGCCGCATGATGGATCGCCACAAGTTTTTACATCTGGCAGCACTGCTTTTACCTGTACTTTTTCTGGCGGGATGGTCGGGGGCTCTTTCATGGCGTTACTACAATAGCCCGACATACGATGTGGTCATGGCGGGTTACGACCCACGGGATATCGTCTACGGCAAGTACATCATGTTCCGCTATGACTGGGATCATCCTGAAAGTCAAAAACCTGAAGGCATTAAAAACTTGCCTGTATCCGGGCGCTTTTATGTGCCCGAGCACGCAGCCTACGACCTGCAGGAAATGATGCGCAATAGCTCAGGTCATATTTTTAAAGCAACCATAACGCTCTCCGGTAGAGACTCTCACATCAAAAAAGTCACGATAGATACCAGGCCCTGGCAGGAAGCCCTTGCTGCGTGGCGCGAAACCCAACACAATCAGGCCCAATGACCGAACGTTTTGACGCAGCCGTCATAGGCATGGGCCATCAGGGCCTCATTACCGCAAATCTTCTTGCACAAGAGGGGCTGAACGTGGCCGTGCTTGATATTGCCTCGCCTGTGCCCGGCGGCCTTTCTTACGATATTTTTGCTGAAGGGTATCGCACGGGCCCTTGCGCGCACGCACCCGTGCCGGTTGACCAAAATCTGGCTGACAGGCTAGGGCTTGAAGAACGCGGCTTTGCCATGAAGCCCGAGCAGACATGCAGCTTCGCCCCTTCATCCGTAGACGAAGGCAAATATCTTTTTGCGACATCTTCAAGGGCAGCAACCCAGCGCGAAATTGCAAAGTTCTCTCAAAAAGATGCCGATACCTTTATGGCATTTTCAGACGAGGTGCATACGCTGGCCACCATCCTTGATCAGGTAGGGCAGACACTACCGAACTACACGCAGGATGGCTGGAAAGATTTATGGGGCGTCTTTGAAACGGGGCGCTTACTGGCCGAGGGTGGCGAGGCCGCACAGCTGATGTTCGCCCGCCTGATGAACGGTTCGCTTGAACAGGCAGTATCCGACATGTTTGAAAGCCCGTCGGTCAGGGCTTTTCTGACTATTCAGGCAACCATGGCCTCCATGACGGTGCCTAACCGCAAGGGATCGGCGGCATCACTCATACAGTACATGCTGGGCTTGGGTGGCCACCGCCCCTACCGCGGAGACTGGCAGCCCCTGCGCGGAAGCCTGCACCATTATCTGAGAGCCCTCACCCAAGGGGCAATTGACCGCGATGTGGCATTTTTTCCGGGGCAGGTCGTAACATCTCTAACGGTCGCCGAAGACCGCATTACAGCGATCAACTTCAATGAAGGCGATTCGATCGAGGCCGGCATCGTGATTGCGGACATCAATCCGCTCACGCTCTTTGACCAGATGATCGGTGTCACCAAAATCCCCTCCGACCTGAATGCAAGGCTGGCACCTTTACGGCAGGGCGGTGGTTTTGTCCGCATGAAAGTCGCCCTGACCGATCTTCCAAAATTCACGGCTATGGCGGATGCCAAGCCGGAAAGCTACCTCTCGGGCGAGATTCTGGTAGCCCCGACACCGGAATACATTTCAGCCGCCCGCACGGACGCCAAGGCTGAAGGCGGCTCTCACCGCCCTGTTATCTCGATGGTCATTCCTTCACTCAGCAGCAACGAGCTGGCACCTCAGGGGCGGCACGTAGCCTCCATTATCGCGCAGTATTATGAGCCGGGCCTTCCGAACGACCCCGACAACTGGGGCGCTATTGCGGATTCGGTTTACGGCGCACTCGAAACCGTGGCCCCTGGCTTTTCAAAACTCGTGGATACCGCAGCCGTCTACATGGGCGAGAACATGACGCGCACAGTTGGCCCCATTAATCGCGAGGCTCTGGGCGGCGGGCACCCATTAACCCAGCTCTTTGGCGGCCTTTTTGGCCACCACGGTTTGGGGGCAACAATGCCATACACCAACCTTATGCTTTGCGGTTATGGGCCAGAGGCCTCCGCAAGCCCGCATTTCAACCGTGGCGGGGAGTCTGCCGCCGTGGCCGTCATGCGCATGGTTGCCTGACCCAAGAAAAACAACGATACAGCCTTGATTTCGACATGTTTTTCCTCCATTTTTGGAGACATGAAATTCCTGAAAAACCTTCTCTCCGTTTTATCGCCCGTATCTTTTCTCCTGACGGTATGGCGGCGCGGCGAATTTGTGGGTGAAGACCAGATAGGCAACCGCTACTTCAGGGCAGCTCCTCGCAAGGGCTACAAACGTGAACAGCGCTGGGTTCTTTACAAAGGCGAACCCGAGGCAAGCCTTATCCCGCCTGAGTGGCACGGCTGGATACATCATCAAACCGATATCGTGCCTTCAGGCACTGGCCTCAGCTTCCGTAAAAGCTGGCAGGCTCCGCATCGCCCGAACATGACCGGCACGGATATGGCCTACCGCCCACCCGGCCACCAGCTCATGGGCGGCAACCGTGCCAAGGCAACTGGTGATTATCAAGCCTGGAAACCCGAGTAAAAGGACCCCTCCATGAAACGCAACATCATCGAAACTGTCTTGGGCGCAGTTGTCCTCCTGATTGCGGGTGTCTTTCTGATTTATAGCTCGACAGCGACAAAAGCGGGCGCTGTCAGCGGTTACGAGGTCATCGTACGTTTCAATGAAATCGGCGGCCTTAAAAAGGGTAACGATGTCCGTATAGGCGGCGTTAAAATCGGCTCCATCAAATCCATCGAACTTGATAAGGCGACCTATCAGGCCCGTATCACGATGTCGATCGAGGACAACGTAAAAATCCCGACAGATACCGCCGCACGCGTTTCCAGCGAATCTCTGATGGGCGGGGCTTATGTGGCGCTTGATGTCGGCGCGGACGAGGATAACATCCGCCCGGGCGGCTCCATCAAATTTGCCCAGGATGCCCAAAATCTGGAGCAGCTTTTAGGCAAGTTCATCTTCTCGCAGGCAGACAAGAAAAAGGACGAGGGCGGTCAATCTCCTTCTTCCATGACACCGCCTGCTCCGGCTGAAATGCCTCAGATGTGATGTTCAAAAAACTTTATGCCGTAATTCTGGTGTGCTTTTTTTGCGTGAGCGCCGCGCACGCGCAGGATGAACCCGTCATCGGCAACACGACAGACGAAGTAAAGATCGAAAACACGACTGAAACCGCCCCTGCCGGCGAGCCCCCCGCAACGGAAGAAGCACCAGAAACACCCAAGAAAAAAGAATACACGGATATGCCGCAGGTGAGGCTGCGTATCCTTGATAAAGTACGTGCCGAAAGCCGGACATACGACCTCGAGGTTGGCCACACCGTGGCCTACGCCAATATCCGCATACGCCCGCGTAGTTGCCGCAAATCATCCCCCCTTGATGACCCGGAAAGCGCAAGTTTTCTACAGATCTGGGAAGTATTGCCGGACGGAAAAAGCACGTGGGTTTTTTCGGGCTGGATGTTCGCCTCATCACCGTCGCTTTCAGCCATGGATCACGCGGTTTACGATGTAACGGTGCTCGATTGCCGCGACCCTAAAGCCGCATCAGAAACCGAATCCAAACCGGCTGACGCCGCATCGGAGGAGGAAACACGCTCAGCCACCGATGCCGCGATAGATGAATACATCGCAGATGATGCCGCAAACGAAACCCCCTCCAGCAACAGTGCTTCAGATAGTCTTGAGCGATAATCATCGCGTGATATTTCAACGCACCCGAATTGCAGAAGATGCGAGTTTACAAACTGGCAATCCAACAGCACAAAACCTTGCTTTTTAAGCCTCTCAACCAGATGAACCAAGGCGATTTTGCTTGCATTAGTGGCTGTTGAAAACATGCTCTCGCCAAAAAAAGCGCCGTTGATTGCTATCCCGTAAAGCCCACCTGCAAGCACGCCGTCTTGCCCCCAGCATTCAACGCTATGCGCGTACCCCATGCGATGCAGCGCCGTATAAAGATCGCGTATCTGTTGATTGATCCATGTTACGTGACGGCCTTTTCCGGTGGCGGCACAACCGTCAATCACGGCATCAAAAGCCTTGTTGACGGTAACTTTAAACGGCTGCTTTTTGGCCAGCTTTAAAAGAGATCTGGATGCATGAAAACCCTCAAGCGGGATGATCCCGCGCATTTCAGGCGATACCCAGAATATGTCGGGATCATCGGCATTCTCCGCCATGGGAAAGAGGCCATGGCAATAAGCATCAAGAACATCCTCGGGCGTAATGGTCTCGCCCATGAGGAAACCTATTCTTGGCCGTCAGTCGGGGTGCGCGGTGTACGCGGCTGCAACCCGCCGAGGCCAGGGATCGGGGATATAGAACCGGGCCCGAGAGAAGGTGGCGCAATATAATTCTGTGGTTTTGGTGCGTTGTCTTTGGCAAGCGCCCGCTCTTGCACCAGTACTTTTGCAAGCTGCGGTGCCGCCTGAAGCGTGGCAGGCGACAGGCCCTCGCGATGCATGATGCCGCCATTTGATGACGTATCGCCAAGATTGTCGCGGTGGATGGTTTGCCCCGTTGTCAGGCCCTGAAGCCACATCTGCACATCACGTACGCCCATAACGCCTCCGCTTAAACCAAGTCATCATCATTGATGGATACTTTGACAACCGGTACCTGCTTGGCATAGATCATCCGGCCTTTTTCAATGCAGCATATATGCATGAATTCACGTGCCTTTAGCCAGGGCACAAAGTCCTCGCCGACAGGGCAATTGAGCTTGAGCGAATCCATGGACGCGCCGAATTCAAGTGTCAGTGACCGCTCTGCCACATCAAAGATAACGCCCGAAACATCGGAGCTGAAGGAGCCGTTGGCCAGTATCCCGAGTTCGCCCGAGCGTGTGGCCAGAAGGTCGATTTGCATGAATGAGCTCTGGTTTTTGTTACCCTTATAATCTAGCGTACTTCCGCGATTTTGACCAGAACAAGGAGCGGTAAAAACCGATGTCGGCGCTTGTAGGGCTTTTAGCTGCGGATTGGCCGCAAACCGGGCGTCGCAAGGCGCTTTCTGCCATGGCAGGCGCCCTCAAAGGCCGCGGGGCCGAGCCCTTTTCTTCATGGACCCTGGAAAACGAGCCCGTAGGCCTCGGTATCCGTGAGCTTATTACGCGCGACCTTACCCCCGATGGCCGCCAACCGGCTTTATCGATGCAAAAACCGATCGCGGTGATTCTGGATGGCATCATCAGCAACGCAAACGTAATCCGCCGCGACCTCGAGGAAGAGGGCATAAAACCACGCGGCTACGGTGACGCCGAGCTGCTGGCCGAGGCCGTAGCCAAATACGGCCTCAACCGCCTTCTTCAAAAACTGGAGGGCGCTTTTGTATTCGCGCTCTGGGATGGGCAGACACAGGCCCTGCATCTGGTACGTGACCGCATGGGTGCAAAGCCGCTTTTTGTAGCAAGACTGGGTAATACCACCGTCTTCGCCTCAAGCCCCGATGCGTTTGAAGCGCTCGAACACTATCAAAAAAACCTAAACCCTGATTCTGTGGCCGAATATCTCGCCTGCGGCTACTGGCGTGGCGGTACCTGCCTGTTAAAAAACGTCACAAGCCTGCCCCCGGGGCACCGCCTGATGCTAAAGGCCGATGATACGGTCCTCCCCCAGCCTGAAAGCTGGTGGAACCCGGCAAGCGCCCTTGAGGAAATAGCCCTGAGGGGCACATCTGCCAATGCTAACCCCGGCCGTTTCGACCGCCTCATGGATGTTCTGGCAACGGAAGCCACGGCAATAGACATCCCGTTTTATATTTTAAGCGATGCTTCGCTCGAATCTAAAAACCACGAGGCTTTGCTGGTAAGGCGGAGCGACAAAAACATCCGTATCCTGCCTTGGCAGATGCCCGACGCAGCTGGTATTCAAACGGCTTTCGAGGCGCTTTCGGCGTTGCCTATGCCAACGGCAGATCCCGATGCCTGTCTCCTGGCCCACAGTCTCAAGGCCCAGCCAGACATTGCAGGCAGCGTGCTACTGGCCCACAGCACCCATGCAGCTCTCGATGATACGGAGGGTAAAACCACAGGCATGGCAATCCCGCGCCCGCTCAGGCAAGCCGCGGCCAAACTAATGCCAAGCCGGTTTGCCTTTCTTGCAGAAGATGCAATCGATCTGACACAGGGTGCCTACGGCTACTGGCCGGGGCCGGAAAACCCTGCAATTCAAGGGTTCAGGCCGGTCTTTGACCGCCCGCGCATCCCGCTTTCCGAGAAAAACTGCGCCCTGTTCTTTGGTTTCGAGGGGCCAATGCGCCATGCGCGCATGCCCATGCTGGACGCCGTATCGGCACTCTACAACCTCGACCTTAGAAGTCCTTTGGTTGACCATCGCTTGCTTGATTACCACATCCCCGCTTTTCATCGTTCCAAGGCAGATATTTCCGGCTGGCTGAGGGGGCCATTGCGAATACGTATGCAAAAAACATTAAATAATGTGTTTTTTGATTTATTACATATAGAGAATAGTGAAAAAATACTATCAACTTGGCAAAAATTTCTTGGAGGCGACAATACGCAGGCACAGGCCTTATGGGCATGGCTCACACTGGCTGCATGGGTATCAGCCCGCAGATTGACATAAGGAAACGGTTTGATACAGTCGGCCCATGCAAGCAACCGTCTCCAAACTCAATATTTTCCCACTGAAATCAGGCCGCGCACTCCCCCTCGTCCGGCGGATGATCCTCTCGACTGAAAGAGGCGTCGAGTTTGACCGCCGCTACATGCTGGTGACAGCGCACGATGACCAGCGACTGATGGTAACCCAGCGCACGCCGGGCATGACAGGTATGGCCACGGTCGGTGTCGATATTGCCTCGCAAGAAGCGGGGACGTATTTCCGGGATTTCAAAACAGACCGCTTTGTAGCGGCTTATGACCCGAACGATGTCGCAACCCAGCCCCAGATCGTCCATGTGCATGGCAAGCCCATCGGCGCCTTTGATGCGGGCGATAGAGTAGCCGAGGAGCTATCAGCCCATTTTGGCCGCAAACTGCGCCTCATGAAGCTTTTTGACGATAATGCGCGCGCGGTAGACCCGGACTTCGCAAGACCCGTTGACCGTGTTGGCTTTGCGGATGGATTTGCCGTGATGCTGGCCACCACCCCCTCGCTCGAACAGGTAAGGCACTGGTCAAACGACGGCACGATCACAATGGCCGACTTCAGGCCCAATATCGAAATAGACGGTGATTTCGCACCCTTTGCCGAAGATGGCTGGAAACGCGTTCGCATCGGCGAAGTTGAACTTGAATTCGTAAAACCCTGTAGCCGCTGCATTATCCCTGAAATCGTTCAATCAACGGGCGTAAAACGCGATAACAAACAACCCACAGCCTCTTTGCACGAATTCAGACGCGCAGGCAAAGCGCGCTACTTTGGCGAAAACGCCCTTATCATCAAAGGCGGTATCATCCACCCGGGTGATACCCTGGAAGTGTTGGAACACCGCACCGGCCTTCATCCGCTTCTGGAAGGCGTAAAATTTACCGGATTGCGCTTGTAATCCCGTAACACCTACGCACAATACAGGGCATGATCCTCCTGACAGGCGCAGCCGGCTTCATTGGCTTTCACGTGACACAAAAACTGCTCGCAGCGGGCCACGCGGTCATTGGTATTGATAACCTGAACGCCTATTACGATGTAAATCTTAAAAAAGCCCGCCTCCGGCAGCTGCAGGACAACAAAAATTTTACCTTCCGTGAAATCAATATCGCCGACCGCACGGCCATGGAATCCCTGGCCGCCCAAAACCCGAACATCACACACATTGTGCATCTGGCAGCGCAGGCAGGCGTGCGCTACAGCCTTGAAAACCCTTATGCCTATGCCGAAAGCAACCTGACAGGCCAGCTGGTGATGCTCGAAACGGCAAGGCACTTAAAATCACTGAAAAATTTTATCTATGCCAGTTCGTCTTCCGTCTATGGCAACAGCTCGACCGCGCCCTTTGCTTTATCCGAACGCTGCGATGAACCCGTGTCACTATACGCCGCAACCAAACGCTCAGGCGAAATGCTGGCTTACTCCTATGCATCGCTTTACGGGTTTCCGGCTACGGGCTTGCGGTTCTTTACCGTGTACGGCCCGTGGGGCCGGCCGGATATGGCGTATTTTTCCTTCACAAAAAACATCACCGAAGGCAAACCCATCAAGGTCTTCAACAACGGGGATTTACGCCGCGATTTTACTTACATTGATGATATTGTGGCTGGTATTCTGGCGGCCATCGACAGGCCAGCCGCAGGCCACCGCCTGTTCAATCTCGGCAATCACAAGCCCGTGCAACTAATGGATTTTATCGCGACCATTGAAAACGCGACAGGCAAAAAAGCGATTATGGATTTATCCTCCATGGCGGCGGGCGATGTCTATGAAACCTGCGCCGATATAACGGAATCTCAGAAAATTCTAGGCTTTGAACCCAAGGTAACACTGGATACGGGCATCCCCATATTTGTGGACTGGTATAAAAGCTACTTCGGCTAAGGAAGCGGTTCGCCCTTAATCATCGCCCACAGGCGGGCAAAATCGCCTTCCTTACGGCTACGCACATTTTCAAACAGAACATGCTTGGCAGGGTCACTCTGGAACTTGATACCCCAGATAGGCTCAAGGCTGTTGGGCAACATGGAAAAACGTATATCGCCTAAAAGGTTCTGGTCGCTGGGCGCACGCGCAACCCACCCGTCGGAGAAAAACTCAAAATACTCAAAATCCTTTTGCTGCAACGGGCCTACATCGGTTTGGTGTTTATAAAGCGGTAGAGACCCGCCTTCATAAACCACATGCCCGCGCCACGGGCTCACATGATACGCATCCACATACACCCGGCCCGCGTGCTCATACTGCCCACGCCATGCAAACAAATTACCGATGGATGGCTTAACTTCATACCGTACCACATCATGCCCACGGGCCTGTGCCTGCGCCATCATGGCCTCGGTCGCCTGCCCGCGCTGATACAGGCCAAAACCCAAGTAAAGCCCGGCAAAAGCAACGCCGATTAAAACATATCGCCGCGTTTTCTGAACGGCACTCGCAATCAAAAGTCCAAGCAGCGTAAACGTAAAGATGGGGTCGACAATAGAAATAACGCTCCACGACTCGCGCCTATTGGTAAACGGCCAAAGCCAATGCGTTCCGTAGTTGGTCAGTGAATCGAGAATACCGTGGGTCAAAATCCCCATGAAGCTGTAGAAGTAAAGAAATCTCATGGGCAGTGATTTTAAAAATAACCATAAGAACGATGCGATTATCAGCGCACCAAAAGGTACAAAAACAAGCGCATGCGTGAAGTGCCGATGAAGACCAAGGCCCAACATCGGATTACCTGTTTCCCTCAGCAAAACATCAATATCCGGCATCATGCCCGCTACAACGCCGCACAATACGGCTGCCCGTATATGAGGCGTATAACGGCTGGCAGCAGCAAATGTACCGCCTACAAGAGCATGAGAAAATGGATCCATAACGAAGGATATAACGCTTAGATACAAAAAAGCGAACGGCAAAAAAATAGCTGAAACGAAACTAACCTAAAGTATTAGCAGTGCCAGTCTGTGGGCAGGATTATCTGATCTCAGCTTCTGGCCGCCTGCGGTGTGCTTCTTGAGCTCCTCATTCGCTTTGTAAAACAGACGCAGCGCACGGCGTACAATTTCCATGGCTTGTAAATTTTCACCACGCTCAAGGTAAACCTTGCGAAGCCGCTGGAAACGTTCAATCGTCCGAGGCTGGAGCAAGATGTTGAAACGCTCTGTGCATCCGTCACCTTTTTGTGGTGTCGGGAAGACAGCGGTATCAACCGGCTCATCAATATGCTTTTCAAGCAGAAAAAGCGCACGGGCCAAAACCTCACTGTAACTATCCGCTTCAACTTCCAACTTAAGCGCGTCAAACCTGGCCCTACAGGCGGGCATCATCACAGCCTGGAAGCGATGGGGTCTGGTTGGATTAACCACATCAAAAATGTTCTTAGCGCGTATGGGCACAGGTACTCCTGATCATCCGCAACAGGAGTAAAGGAAACATCATAAAATTGTCAAAATATGGAACGGCGCACTTCAAGCGGTAGCGTGTGAACCCAAGCGATCCTGTATAAAATCCTGCAGCTTATCGGTTTCAACAATAATGGCTGAAAACAGAGATTTTTTATTGGGTTCGCTGTCATCATATTTTTGCTCAGCCTCAAAACACAGGGCTGCAAGTTTTTCAGCCCCTAGATTTGCAGCAGCGCCCTTAAACCGGTGCGCCGCCGCTTTCCATTCGATTTTTGCATGTTCGCCCATATGCGCTTCAAGATTTGAGAGCCCAAGACCCATCTGATCAACAAAGATATTGAAAAGTTCTTTTTCAATGGCAGGGTCTCCTTCCGTAAAACTCTCAAGATGGGGGATGTTGATCGGGCAATCGACTGAGGCGGTCGCTTTACTGACAGGTTCCGCCTTTAGTTCGCTTTCCTCAAGGCTGGAGAGCCATTTAGACATGAGTTTGAGGAATTTTTGGGCATCAACAGGCTTGCTAATATAATCATCCATGCCTGCTTCAATGCACTTTTCGCGGTCGCCCACCATTGCATTGGCCGTCATCGCGATAATTGGGGTACGTTTGGCCTTGTCCTTTTCGGCCTGCCTTATAAGCCTTGTCGCCTCATAGCCGTCCATTTCGGGCATCATGCCATCCATCAACACGATGTTGTAGGCGCATGCCTTGTATGCATCGACGGCCTGCTGGCCGTTTTCAACAACATCAATGTTTGTAAAGCCATGCTTATTGAGTATACGCTTAACCAGAAACTGGTTGGTTGGATGGTCTTCAGCAATCAGGATATGGGCTTTGCGGTTCATGATCTCCTCGTTCTTTATGGCTTTAAGGTTTCGTGGTGTGTAGGTATCGACTGAATCATCACTGTCTTCGCACTCTCTCAAAGGTATTTTCATCCAGAATGTTGAGCCTTTTCCGACCTCACTTATAACGCCGATATGGCCATCCATAAGTTCGACAAGCTGCTTCGAGATGGCAAGGCCAAGGCCGGTACCACCATATTTTCTGGAGCTGGTATTATTGGCCTGTGTAAACTTGTCAAAAATCATAGCCTGCTGGTTTTGAGGTATGCCGATGCCTGTATCGGTGATGCCGAAATAAATCTCTTTTTCGATTTTTTTGACGAGCAGCTTTACGCTGCCCCTATCCGTAAACTTGATGGAGTTACCGATAAGATTGCGCAAAACCTGGGTTAAGCGCCCTTCATCACCATCAACAAAACGCGGCAATGTACGGCCAAGTTCGGCTTCCAAAGTGATGCCTTTTTCGATGGCAACAGGCGTAAAAAGCTCAATGGCATCAGTGATCGCTTTACGCAGCGGAAACGGGGCTTTTTCAAGCTCAATGCCGCCTGCTTCAATTTTGGAAAGGTCTAGTATGTCGTTTACGATCGCAAGGAGACTGGTTGCTGATTTGACAATGATTGAATTGTATTCCTTCTGTTCATCATTCAGTTTTGTCTCTTCCAGCATGCCTGCCATGCCGATAATACCGTTCATCGGAGTACGCAGTTCGTGCGACATAGTGGCCAGAAACTCGGATTTTGCAAGGTTCGCTTTTTCGGCTTCAACAATTGCTTTCATGGCACGTTCATGGGCTTTCTGGACATCCTGTATATGGGATTTCATACGGCTTTCAAAAACATCCTTCTGAACAATCTGTTGCTCGATGGTTTTGTTTTTTGCCTGCAATTCTTCCTGTTTTCGTGCAGATGAAAGCGCGAGCATACACATCAGGAAAAGCATTGTGAAAAAACATGCCGTAATGAACTCAAAATTGAAAATATCGATTTTCTTATAGAAAGTTGCGCCCAGCGTCATACAGCTGATGGTTACAATCAACTGGGCGGCAGCCCAGAATTTTTCGGTATGCGTACCGTCACTCTTGAGAGCATGCTGCTTATAGATGCTTACAAAATTGTTCATTTTACTCTCCGGCTTACTAACGGCAATTTTGTACATACTGGATCAAACGCTCTTTATTGAATGGCTTTGCTATGAATCCCTTGGCACCAGAGGCCATGGAGCTGACCATACTTTCCAAGCTGTCTTCTGAACTGAACATGACGATATTGGCAGCGGGATCAGCCGATATGATACGCGCCATCAACTCATGCCCGTTTCTGCCGGGAAGGTTGATATCCAGCAAAACCAGATCGGGGCGAGAATGTTTGTAAGCAGCAAGGCCCTTATTGGCATCTGCCACAACTTCCAGGCGGCATTCTTCTTTAAGAGCCATCTTGACCATCCAGCGCGTAACGGGGTCATCTTCGACCAAGAGAACCTTGCATCCGTTGATTTTGCTGAGACCGTCGGATTTTGTATTTTCTGTCGGCAGCAGAAGCAAAGGTGTGTCGCTATCATGTGATTTGTCCGTTTCAGCCTCGACATGATTTTTATCGAAGGTTTTCATGAAATCTTCGATGTCCTCACGTAGTTCAAATACACGAAACATGACGGCTACATTTTCGCCGTTTTTTATAAGCTCGACGATCTGACGCCCCATGGCTTTTAGATGCGCCTCAGATACATCCTTGCAGAAAATGGCAATACCGCCTGCAAGGCCCATATAAACCGTACCCTGCTTGCCTTGAAGATAGGTTTCAAGAAAACGCCTAATACCTGATTTGAGGTTTTTTGATCGTGCGGTATTAGCCTGCATGAGTATTTC
The DNA here is from genome assembly GCA_009926935.1 of Pseudomonadota bacterium. Classification (GTDB taxonomy): domain Bacteria; phylum Pseudomonadota; class Alphaproteobacteria; order Micavibrionales; family UBA1664; genus UBA6145. Next base: position 103,622 of record RFNZ01000006.1, read on the forward strand.
GATTTTCATACAGCGCCAGTCTCTCCAACTTTCAGGATCACGATAAACCGCGCTGAGGATAGAGGCGAGATCAAGAGAATCGGAGTTGGTCACGTAATGCATTTTTCTTATGCTTCCTTTTTCTTGACGTTGAAGGCGGTGCTTTTTTTGATGCATTGGAGAAGCTTGTCTCGTGCAAACGGTTTGCCTACAAAACCTTTGGCACCGGCGTCGATCGACTTCATGACGTTTTCAGCGTTTCCATTGCCACTGAGCATGACAACATGGGCCTCGGGATCGATTTTTATTATTTTTTGTAAAATTCCATGCCCTGATATATCCGGCAGATTGATGTCCAGAAAAAGTATATCCGGGGCAAGGGCAACGTAATCACGAAGCCCCGAAATACCGCTATCTGCAAACGTCGCCTCAAAATCAGGGCTTAATGCGAGGCCGATCATGCGGCGAGAGAAAGGGTCATCTTCTATGACGAGGATCTGCATCGCCCTTCTGGCGTTGCGGCGACGTGCGAGCGTAGTGATCAGCTCGGCATTCGCATGGGCATTCAGGGCTGCGGCCTTGCGCTTTTCTTCTTCGCGGGCTCGCTGTTCGATTTTCTTTTCAAGCTTGTCACTTGCAATGGCTTCAAGGGCAAGGATGTGGGTATGGCAGTCGTAAAGAGCCGTAACCGTGTTTTCCCCTGTCGGCTCGTAGCCCAACTCGGAATGCAGCATCTCACGAAAACGGGCATAAAATTTTGGTGTCAGAAGGTTGGAAAAGATAAAAATGTCGCGGTCTTCACAAACGAAGATTTTCCCGTTGGGGTCACCTATCCATTTATCGAGCAGGTGGGGGAGCTGATTGAACAGCGTGTCCCCAAGGGCCAATCCCCGAATGTGAAGAGCGCTTCCACTATTTGCATTTAGCCCCACCTTGATCGCCTTGATGATGGAAACCAGTTCCTCTTCGGCTCTCTTGGTGATGCTTATCATGCGATACTCCTTCTTCTGGCATATTCACATATACAAGCAGTATGCCAAAAAAGGACTTATTTATTATCAATATGTTAGTTATTATATATCGTCCTATTTTAAGAATAATTCTTAAAATAAAACGGATTAATTTGAGAATATTGGTAACAGTAGATATAATGGAAAGAGGGGAGCGCTGCCATGACAACTACAATTTTGCTGGTTGAGGATGATCCGCTGCAACGCGAGATGGCAGAAATTCTGTTACGAAAGCTTGGATACAAAGTAACCAGCGTAGAGGACGGACGTGCGGCCTTAAAACACCTGCAAAATGCCAAACCAGATGAATTCAGCGCCGCCGTGCTGGATATCGGCCTTCCGCATATCGATGGCCTTGAACTCCTCGAGCTCATTCGCCAGAGGCACCCCGCTTTGCCATGCATCATGCTAACCGGTAATCAGGAGCTTGGCACTGCCGTGAAAGCCATGCAGCTTGGCGCATACGACTTCATGAACAAGCCCATAGAATTCGAGCGGTTGAAAGTCGTACTAGCAAATGCGCTAAAGGTATCACTCCTCGAAAAAGAAGTGACGCGCCTTAAACAAAAAGAAGACGGCGCGCTGACTTTTGAAAGCCTTATCGGACACGAAAACGGTCTCGCAAGCGTTATCCGTACCGGGCGCAAAGCCGCAGGCACCGATATCCCCGTTCTGTTGACGGGCGAGACCGGCACGGGTAAGGAAGTATTTGCAAGGTCCATCCACGGTGAAAGCCACCGTGCAGGCAAACCTTTTGTTGCGGTCAATTGCGGAGCATTGCCTGCCAATCTGGTCGAGAGCATATTGTTCGGCCATGAAAAGGGCGCCTTCACAGGGGCTATCGCAAAATCCATCGGTAAATTCAGGGAAGCGGATGGCGGTACTATTTTTCTGGATGAGGTTGGTGATCTCCCGCTTGATGCGCAGGTAAAGCTGCTGCGGGTTTTACAACAGAAAGAGATAACTCCTGTTGGGGCGGACTACACTGTGCCTGTCAATGTACGTATTCTCTCGGCTACCCATAAAACACTGGAAAATGAAGTGATAAAAGGCACATTCAGGGAAGACCTGTATTTCAGACTAAACGTGCTTTCGATACATCTTCCCGCCCTTCGCGAACGGCGCTCTGATATCCCTGCGCTTGTCAGGCATTTCTTAGAGCGCTTTGCAGCAAGCGAAAGCAGAAAGCTAAAGGATATCGCGCCCGCAGCCATGGATATGCTGGCACAGCGCAATTGGGGTGGAAACGTACGCGAACTTGAAAACGCAATTCACCGTGCAATGGTTATGTCGGATGGTGATGTTTTGCAGGTATCCGATTTCTCAGCTGTCTCAACACAACTTCCGAATGAAAGAGGCGCTTCATATTCCTTGGCCCCGTCACTGACTCATGCAGACGGTACGCCACGCACGCTTGCTGATATAGAACGTGATGCTCTGCACTACGCCCTTTCCCATGCCGGTGGAAATGTAACGCTGGCCGCAAAAAATCTAGCCCTCGCCAAATCCACTTTTTACAGGAAACTAAAAGAGCATCCTCCGCTGTAAAACGTTTTGGTGCCCTTACGAAAACCTAAAGGGAACAGGAAATGACTGAAACATTGGAGCGGGCGACGGGATTTGAACCCGCGACATTCAGCTTGGGAAGCTGACGCTCTACCCCTGAGCTACACCCGCATGCGAGAGCATTCTTAGCGCAGTTCATTTCGGAATGACAAGCCTTAAGCTCTAAAAGCGCGGGCAAAACGCTTAGCAACGCGCGCGCTAAAAGCTGCAGGGTTTGCATCATGAGCCCCATGACCGTCAAAGACGCCCATAATGATTGGAGGCCGTGTTTCCGTCGCTTTCTCAGGCAGTACTTCTGCAAGAACAAGACTGGCGTTATCAACCTTGCCACCAAGAGCCGCCTCGTGCGTCAGCTCGTCCTCCAATAAAATTCTAGCAAAATCACCCGGATAATCCGTGCAATACCAAGGAGCCGTTATCAAAGGCACAGCCCTTCCATCGTCGGGGTACGTAAGGGCACCATCCGTATGGGCAACCACATACAGGGCGCGGCCCTCGCGCGGGCGGGCAATGCGGTGCACCGAGATTTCAGGCTCGTACGACAGGCCAGCCATACCGTAATGGCCAAAACAGCGACCCATATTAAGCCTGTCATCCAGACGCCCGGCGGGAGAGATTGTGCCGCCGCATTCCTTTATGCGTGCGGCCTCGCGTATGGCTTTGTGGTCCTTGGTCAGGCTGCGATAGGTGGCTGAGCCTTTTTTGTCATGTGTATGTTTTTTAACCGACAAAAGCGCAATACGGCTGTCGCCCAAATGCGCGGTAATAACATCATAACCACCACGAGGAGCCGGATTGAGATACGCAAGCGCGGCGGTTGTACCCACGCGGACATCATCCGGCCCTATATCTCTGGCAACATCGGCAAAGACGCTCTTGAGGGCATCAACAACATCCCGTGTCACAAGTTCGTGAGCACGCCCAAAAAGAATGGCGTCTTCCTGTTCGGTATTGCGCCCATGTATGTAGCGCCCCGTGCGGGCCCTGAAAGTGCCTCTGGTTTGCGCAAAAGTAACAGAAAGCCCGACCTCGTTACGATGGCCGATCGAAATCATATCGCGTTTATATTGGATGATACGCAAGTTTCTGCCCCCCGCCTGCCTCGTTGACCGAGGTATTTTGTTAGTTTTTTTCTATACAAAAGAACTAATAAAATCTGCAAGTGGAGCGGGTGACGAGGCTCGAACTCGCGACCCCGACCTTGGCAAGGTCGTGCTCTACCACTGAGCTACACCCGCATCTGCCTTGAAACGACGTATCTTTTAGCCAAACCCGCTTGTGAAGGCAAGCCTATTCTGGTTATGGTCTGAAAATGACCGAAGATCAGCCTCTCCCAACCCCACCTGAAGCGCTTTTGCACAAACTGGAAAGCATGGGAATACCTTATGTCCTGCACCGGCACACAGCTGTTTTTACGTGCGAGGAATCCGCGTTTCTTAAGGACACCATCCCGGGCATCCACGTCAAAAACCTGTTTTTAAAGGATAAAAAGGACCGAATGGCGCTGGTCGTCGTCCCGCACGAGATCAATCTGGACCTAAAAGCCGTAGCGCCCGCAATCGGTCTCGACCGCATATCGTTTGGCTCGCCCGAAAGGCTTTGGAAGCATTTGGGCGTAAGACCCGGGTCCGTCTGCCCCTTTGCTGCAATCAACGACAAGGAGGGATTGGTACAGGTCGTGCTGCATGATGCCGTGGCAAAAGCCGAAATTCTCTCGGCTCATCCTATGCTGAATACGATGTCGGTTGAACTTTCGGGCACAGATATAGTGCGCTTCCTTGAAAGCGTTGGGCATCCACCCAAAATTCTGGACCTTTCAGGCTATACCCGTGCCGAAGCCGCTTGATTGAGGGAAAAATTAATCTAGCTCATGTCCATGCACACAAGCCACCTCACCTTTGAAAAACTGCCCGCAGTCATTCCGGTTTTTCCCCTGACAGGGGTCTTGCTGCTGCCACACGGCCAGCTGCCGCTTAACATCTTCGAACCCCGCTACCTTACCATGGTCGATGATGCTATGGCCGGAAGCCGTATCATTGGCATGATCCAGCCCAAAGCCTTCGGAAAAACAACTCTCTACGAAACCGGCTGCGCCGGCCGCATCATCAACTTTTCCGAAACCGATGACGGGCGTTATCTGATCACACTGGCGGGGCTGTGCCGTTTCAAGATCGCACATGAACACGATACGCCCAAACCCTACCGAAGCGTGTCGCCAGACTGGGCGCCCTATAATCAGGATATGGACAGGCAGGATGAAAAAGTCGCGATCGACCGCATACGCCTTAACACCCTCTTGCAAAACTACTTCAGAAAACAAGAGATGTCCTGCGACTGGGAGAAGGTTGATATAGCCCCAGATGCAGACTTGCTGACAGCCCTTGCCATGATCTGCCCGCTAGGCCCCTCCGAAAAACAGGCACTTCTTGAATCGGAAAACATAAAAACGAGGACCGAGCTTTTCATGACTCTCATCGAGATGGCAGGCAGCGACTGCGCAAAAATCGATGACGACAGCTGCCATTAGTCTATACTGGGCCCATGGCCGTTGACCCAAAACTCCTTGAACTTCTGGTATGCCCTCTCACAAAAACGCCTCTGCGGTTTGAACAGGCAAAAGGCGAGCTTGTATCGGATGCAGCGGGTCTCGCTTTCCCGATCCGTGACGGCGTACCCGTCATGATAGTAAGTGAAGCGCGCTCGTTGGAAGAAGCGGAACGTCGTAAATAAGATTCCTACCAGCGGGCCTTCCGCATGGCTATGCGGCCCTCAACAGCAACAGCCAGCACGACCGTACCTGCATACCACAAGGCGATGTAAAGCGGGTGGTCATGCGCGCAGTGAAGTGAAAAAGCGAACATGGCAATGGATGAGGAAAAAAGCGCCGTTAAATATCCATGCATCCTGACATCAACCGGTGCAAGGGCCCGGTTGAGACGCATCAGTACGAACAAGATAGGCACGCCAAGACCAAAAATAATCATGGAGCAAAGCTTGCCCTTAGGGTCCATAATTTGCGTACGCAGAACTTCAAAATCATGCGTATAAAACGAGCTTACGCAAAGAATAAGCAACCACCCGCAAAACAACGCTACAAACATGAGAGGGCCGGTTGTGCTTCGTCCTGGTTGGCCGCTGCGCCACCAGGCAAGGCCGGAGGCCACCATCATCACCGCGGCAAACCCGTATTTGAAAACACGGTTGGGATCGCTGAAAAAACCGCTCACAAGGTCTGTACGCAATCCGATCGTCACAGCAATAACCAGAATGGAAACCATAAGAGTGGTGGCAAGTACAACCCGTACGGTACGCAAATAGTCTCCGCGAGCCTCAGGTGCCTGACTGCTAAGAAGGGTTAACAGCTCATCCGTGTGCATGTTCCCTCCCGCTATCCTGCTGCGCAAGGGATGTCAGTTTGGCAATGGCACGGTGGAGCGTGACTTTCACATCCGAGACGCTCAAAGACATTTCAGAGGCAATCTCACTCATACTCTTGCCGTCCAGCCGGGCCATCTGCACGATCCGGCGCTGCTTGTCGTTTAAGGTCTCAAACATTTTCTCGAGCGTCAGAACGGCGTCCGTCTGTGGTGCCTGCGAAGCCACAAGATCGGCATCGCTCTCCTCGATAGCAACCAGGAAGGCGATTTTCTGGCGGCGCCAGTGATCGATCAGTTTGTGATGCGCAATGGTACGCAGCCACGGCAGAAAAGGCAGTGACGGGTCATAAGAGTGATATTTGGTATGAATGGTAAGCAAGGTTTCCTGCACAATATCTTCAACCACGGCTCGATCACGGCCAGACACGCGGGCATAGACATAACCCCTTACAATCCGCGCAGCCTCCCGCAGCAGAGCCGTATAGGCAGCCTTGTCGCCGCGCGCGACCTCGCCCGCAATTTGGTCGAGCATTTTCACGTCCATAGAGATACGCTTTGCAGCATGAAGCGGTTACAACCCTATTCAGAAAACATTTTCATTCTTTTGATTTATACGAGTCATACTGAAAAACAAATGCGATGGCTTGACGCGGCGCAATAACTCAAGGGCAGGCAAGGCTGCCCTTGAGAAAACCTGAAAAGAAAGACCCTAGAAGCTGAGGCGCACAACACTCTCGACCTGCGCGAGAGTCTGCAACTTGGCATAAACCTTGTCATCCACTCTCTGGTCAACCGCGATGAGGGAGATGGCATGCCCACCTGCCTGCATACGTCCAAGGCGGAAATCCGCAATGTTGACACCGGCCTCGGCAAGCGTAGTCCCAACACCGCCAATCATGCCCGGCTTATCCTTATTGCGGATCAGCAGCATGTGGGGCGCAACCGCAGCCTCAATCGGCACACCGTCAATAGAAACAATCCTTGCATGCCCGCCACCAAAGAGCGTGCCCGTAACTTCCTGCGTACCTTTGGCTGAATGGACTTTAATGGTAACGGCGGTCAGAAAATCGCCGGCGTTATCTGTCTTGCTTTCCGTCATTGAAATGCCGCGGGCTTTGGCAACAGCAGGTGCCGACACCATGTTAACTCCCTCGCAGGCGGCAGAAAGTATGGCCGCAAGCGCAATAGCCGTAAGCGGCTTTGCATTGAGCGCTGCTGCTTGCCCTTGATAAATCACCTCGATGCCTGTTGGCGCATCACTGTTGATTTGACCGGCAAGGCGACCCATCTGTTCGACAAGGGCCATATACGGCTTCAGTTTTGGTGCATCCTCGGCAGAGATGGATGGCATGTTGACCGCATTGGATACAGCCCCATGCAGCAGAAAATCAGCAATCTGTTCGGCAATCTGCACAGCCACATTCACCTGCGCTTCCGATGTCGAGGCACCAAGATGCGGCGTGCATATCACATTGGGCATCCCAAAAAAGATGCTCTCTGTGGCTGGCTCGACCGAGAAAACATCAAGCGCGGCACCAGCGACTTTGCCGCTTTCAAGAGCGGCCTTAAGATCGGCTTCCACAATCAATCCGCCGCGCGCCACGTTTAAAATACGGACGCCGTCCTTCATTTTTGCAAAGGCTTCCTTGTTGATCATGCCCTTTGTCTTCTCGGTCATGGGCGTATGTATGGTTATAAAATCGGCCCGTGCAAACAGCTGGTCGAGTTCAACCTTTTCAATGCCCATCTCTCGTGCACGGTCATCCGTCAGAAACGGATCAAAACCTACAACCCTCATTTTAAGACCTTGCGCGCGGTCAATAACGATGGCGCCGATATTGCCGCAGCCGATCACACCAAGGGTTTTACCCATGAGCTCAACGCCCATGAACTTCGATTTCTCCCATTTGCCTGCATGCGTCGAGGCATTGGCCTGAGGTATTTGGCGGGCAAGAGCCATCATCATCGCGATCGTATGCTCGGCCGTTGTTGTGGAGTTGCCAAACGGCGTGTTCATGACAACGATACCGGCATTAGTCGCAGCCGGAACATCGATCGTATCAACGCCGATTCCCGCACGGCCGATCACCTTAAGGGCCTTCGCTCCTGTCATGACTTCGGCAGAAATTTTGGTAGTCGAACGCACGGCCACACCGTCATAGGCACCAATTGCATTTTTAAGATCTTCGGGTGAGAGGCCGGGCTTGCTATCAACCTCAACGCCTTTGGCTTTCAGGATTTCGGCGCAGACAGCATCCATTTTATCGGCAATCAGGACTTTAGGCATTGTGGCACTCCATGAGGGTGATGATTTTTCGGAGGCCACTCTAGAAGCGTTGACGCGTTAGGAAAAGCGGGAAGATGACGCAAGGCCACAGCCGAAAGAAAAAATTTCACATAACTAATTTGACTGTGCTACGGCTATCCGCTGCAATGAAAACACATCGCACACTAGGCTATAGAATTGAAATGGTGCTAAGCAGCTGCTTTCTCGCCAGCGTAATCTCTATCGTTTCGACCACACCGGCGGAAAATTCATCGATACAGACACTTGATGCTAAACCTCGAGGCCATCTCACCCTGTTTTACAGTGAGCTTGCAGCACCGGACGAAACCTCGCACCTGACGTTTAGCCCATGGATGCGCTTCGTAAAAAAACCTGAGGCCGTACAAACCGCCTCACTTCACCCTGCCATCACTGCAGAAATTAAACCAAAAGCAAAACAAACCTGGGCCGGCCTGATGGCGCCTCTCGAAACAGGCCAGATCTTTTCATTATTCGGTAACCGCTGCCGCATTCTCACAAAAAAATGTGAACCGCATAACGGCGTCGATATCGCAGTTGAAACTGGAACGCGTATAAAGGCCGCCCATAAAGGCACCGTAACCGTTGGCCACAACCCGTTTCTCGGTCACTTCATCAAAATTGACTTTGGAAACAGACGTACGGAATACGGCCACCTGCATGCAACGCCAAAAAGGGCCAACGGCACAAAACTGAAAACGGGCGACACAGTCGCCGCTGGTGAAATCATCGGCATTGTCGGTGAATCAGGCAATGCCGAAGGGCCGCATCTTCATTTTAGCCTATTAATCGACGGGCAATATGTAGACCCTTTACTGCACATCAAGGCCCTTGCAGATTTACCTGTGAGAGAACGTTACAAGGCGCAGGTAGAGGCTATCCGTGCCACGCACGTTCAACGGCTGAGCCAGCGCTAAATCATATTCATATTGGCAAGGAACGACGGCGCGGTTCCGCCGGTTTTGGGTCACGGATCCGGTCGATGGCATCAAGCGTTCTGCATTGCTCGTCGATCTCCTGAATAAGATCTCCATAAGGCCCGTAATAACGCGCGCGCGGTGCATATCGCACAGTCGGTGTGCGGATGGCGATATGGCTGGCCTCGGTCATGGTAGGTCCCGTAACACCACGCGCCTGTGCCTCGGCATATCCAAGGGATTTCGAGCCCATGCAGTCATAAATGTAACCCACGACAAGACCCTGATCGCCTTTCTTGCGGCACATAAGACCATAATAAGGGATATACTGGGCTCGCCACGGGTCGATCACCCTGTTGGCCGTAACGCCGGGCTTCGTATTGACACCCACGCGGTAGCACTGGAGCAAAAACCAGCAGCGGCCATCATTGCCGGGGCGCGCGCCCTTCATAGGGATGGCGTTCTTGATAAAATAACGCCCCATCTGGACGAGGTCAGGGTTGGCGGCAACCTGCGCATCCATATCCACCGCCTCCTCAAATATGTAGCGGTTTGTGGCGCGGGAAGCTTGGGCAGTAGCAGTATTGGGCGGTGTCATGGTTTTAGTCTTCTTCTTTGTTTTGTTGTTGTTTGATTGAGCCGTTTGTCTGGACAAAAAATTTCGCCCCGCGGAGTTTTCCGTGGGGCGCTTTTTGCGTCGTTCTGGTCTTTGCTTTGCTATTTGACCGTAACCGCCAGCGCCCCCTTGCCAAGTACGACAAGAAGGAGACCAATAAGAACCACAAGGATCCGGCTGGTGTTGGCGGTGAAGTTACGCATGGGTGCCAGTATTACGGTGTTCGCACATGCAGCGCAACAAAAAACTACCGGAAAACAAATTTTGTAATTTTGTTACTTTGACTGAAGGTGAAAACATCGCCCTCAGCAACACATTCCACCTATGAGCGCTATGGCCTTTTTAACCTTTCTGAGTCAAAATGGTTAAGCGGTTCGTGCCTGCGCTGGTACGGGCGGCCCATATCTGCACATCGGGAGGATCACTTGCGTATCGCCACCCACCGTACCCATTTTCTTGTTTTTTCCTCCCTTTTCGCTGTTTTAATGGCAACGGCACCCGCCGCCCATGCCTTTACCTGCCCTCCCAAAGGCCCAGTAGCCACGGGTTCAAGAGTGAACGTCGTTTACGATCCCGGCGATTCCAGCATGAAAGCCTGCATATCAGGCTCATGGGTCACGATGGCAGGCGGCGGCAGCCCCGGCGGTATCGATACACTGTCCGATGTAACCATTACCTCGGCCACACTCAACGACGCGCTGGTGTTCAACGGCACCAACTGGGTTAACAGCCCCATCACGGTCTCCGAATCCGATCCGCAGGTCGGCGCCATGACAGCCAATAACTGGTGCGTAGCCAACGCAGGCGGCACAGCCATCGTCTGTAACCAGTCAGCACCGGGTGGTGGTGGGTCATCGTCAGGCACAGCAGGCTATGTGCAGCTTTCAGGCGGCTCAGGTGCTTTTGCATCGTCAAGCACGGCGGCAGGAAATCAATTGTTCTGGGATACAACAAACCATCGACTTGGTATAGGAACGACCACGCCATTAGATCGCCTGAATGTGCGATCCGGCACTAACGTAAACCTGATTGTCGGTCCTCAATTTCAAGTATCTGGAGCCACACAGATTGCTGCTTTAAACGATGCCAACACGGCATTAATACCTTTAGAGATTAGGGCTACTCAAGCAACGGTTATGGGCGGCAGTGTCGGCATTGGCACAACCACTCCAGATACTTCGGCCCTGCTTGACGTTTCTTCAACCACCAAGGGGATTTTGCTCCCGCGCCTTACAACGACTCAGGTAACGGCAGTCGCCACACCGGCTGACGGCCTTATCGTTTACGATGTCGACACAGATACGCTTAAACTCCGCGCCAACGGCGCGTGGGCATCCCTCGGCGCTGGCGGCAGCGGTTCTCCCGGCGGTGCCAACACGCAAATCCAGTTTAATGATAGTGGTGCCTTGGGAGGCGACGCCGATTTTGTATGGAACAAAACAACAAACCAGCTGACTGTCACAGGTAATATTTCAGCAACAAGCACAACTGCCACCAGTGTAGTAAGCGCCAACACCTCTTTGAACGGAGGCGTCGCACAGCTTTACCTGAATAACACAGGTACCGGCGGTACAAACTGGTCTATCAACGCCGGTAACACCACAACAGGCGGTGGCTTGGGTGCTAACCTAGGTATCGCCGAAGGTTCGAACTATCGTATGGTCATAGCTCAGGGCGGCAACGTTGGTATTGGCGTAACCGCACCCATGACTCTACTCCACGTCAAAGGTGGAGAAGCCGGCATTTTCCTGGAAGAAACCACAGGTGGCGCAGACAATGAAGCGTACTTGGTTCACTTCAATAACGTGTTTCAAATTCAAAACCGCCCAAGCAACAACTCTTCATCAGTTGTCCCTTATGCTTTCGATATACGCGCGCCAGTCAATACAATCTCTACCCTAAGCAACGGCAACGTCGGTATTGGTATCGCAGTACCAGTAGCTAAATTACACGTTTCTGGCGGTCCGACCTGGACAACAAACGGTTGGCAAAAAACGATATCCATCCAAGACGGCAGCGCGATCGAATTTGGCCGTGGTGCCACCACAAAGTTCGGCCAAGGTGAATCAGGGAATATTCTATATAACTGGTACACGACAGCTAACACAAACGAGTCGGCAGCAAACTACTACCTTCAGGTCGGAAGCACAGGCAACATATCAATTGGTGGTGGTGCCCCCACTGCAAGTAAGCTTCACGTTGATAATAACGTATCCGGTGCTGCGATACGCGGTAACAACACTGGTGCAAATTACGGCCTATATGGTACTTCCGCAGGTACCTATGGTATTTTGGGCCAAACCAGTAGCACAAGTCACGGCGGCGTCCTTGGATATAGCGCCGATAGTCTAAACTATGGCATTCTGGGGCACGCTAACGTATATGGTTTATATGCCGTTGGTCAATACGGCGCACGTGGCGATGGCACAACTTATGGTGGCTATTTTGTAGCCTCGGTCAACCACGGCCTATACGCGCAAGGGGCAAGCGCATCGATGATCGGGGCTTACTCTTATAACGCAGGCAGCGGCTGCTATGAATATGCGGCCTACAGTAGCTACGGCACATACACAAACTGCAATGCATATATAGCCGGAACGCTTTTCTACGGTGGCCTTTCCCCCATTTCGGATGGCCGCCTGAAAGAGAATATAAAGGCCGTACCGCCCGCACTGGACACCCTTTTAAAGCTCAAGCCAGTTACATATAACTGGAAAAAGGATACAGATCAGGCTTCAGCAAACCCTGGATCACACTACGGCTTTATTGCACAGGACGTGGAAAAGGTTCTGCCTGAACTGATCAACCGCACAAGCTTTGCGCAGCCGGCTAATATTGCACCGATCTCGACCAAAGATCCAAAGACAGGCAAGGCAATACCTAGCAAAGCGCAAAACCGTGAAAAACTGAACCAGAAACTAGGGGAAGTTCTTTCAGTGGAATATCTCGAGCTGGTTCCACTGGCGGTGAAAGCTATCCAAGAACTCAAAGCCGAGAACGACGAGCTCAAAGCCCGTCTTGATGCCCTTGAAAAAGCCCAGAAGGCCGAATAACGGCGCGGAAGTTCACAAAACTTGCATTCATTATGCATAATTTGTACAAGGCGGCATGTATCCACTGCCCGCCCACTTGCACGGCCAAATTGTCGGCCTTGAGCACATTCTGGCCGACCTGCGCAGCAAGGGCCCATACAATCAGGTTCTGGGCGTACGCATAGACCAACATTTCGAGTGCACGGATACCGCCTCAGGCCGTCGCGACTACATCCAGCGTTGGGAGAAACCGGAAATCCCCATCACGGCCTCGGTTGCGGATATCATCGTTTCTACGACTGGTGACTACGAGCACAGATATGTGGTCGCGGCCGATTTTGAATCGGCGCGCGCCATGCTCACCGAACTTGTCCGTGTCCTGAGAAGCAAAGGCGCAAACCTGACGGAAATACCGGGAAGCCTTGATTGTGATTACATCAACCCCGCTCATCTTCTAGCCTTTCAGGAGGATTTCGAGCAATTGGCAGCCGTAGTGGGCGACCGTCTGGTTTACGAACCAGCGGAGGCCCCTTTTCACCTCACGCTGGAGGGCTATGAAAGGCTATCCAATGCCTTCGCAGGCTCGCCGCCCCAGCCGCGTTTCATGACGCCGGAAGACCGAAAAGCCGCACGCGATTTTCTAATAAGCTGCCTTGACCCAAAGCCGGAATTCATAAGCTTGGCTCCCATCACCCGCGCACCGGAAACCTATCTTATAGATAACGGCAACGACAGGCGCTGCGCCCTGAGCATTCGTAAAAACAGCATCAAGGCTGTCCACGTAGATGGCTTGTACCGCTACGCCCCGGGTAACGGCGGCAAAACCCATAACCCGGACAACGAGGCATCGGTGCGCATACTGGTGTCAGAAGGCGCCAATTTTTCCATCTTCGATTTCAAATGCGGGAGTGACTTTGCAAAAGCCCGCAGCATCACCGATGCAATAGCCAGACAGTGCCCGCATTTAATGTGCCTGCACGAGTATTCAGGTTTTTTCGGTGACCCGCTGGCTCTGGGTGATTTCTCGACCGCAACCGATGTCTCCGATAAATGGCGCCATGACCCCGAGGGTAGCAATCAGGTTTTCTTTAAAATCATCGGCATCCCTCACGACTTCAGCCTGCTATGCGAAAGCGTGCTTGTTGCTGAAAACCTGATTGCCCACGCAAACCGCAGCACGGCGCGCGAGGCAACAAAAAACCTCTGGGATAAACTAGGGATTAAACCCGTTTAAGCCGCGGCCTTAGAAGCACCGAAGGATTCCGACGCAACCAAATCAACTTGGGTTTTGAATTTAAAATTACAAAAACTCTGCCATATCCCTGACCCCAAGATTCAGATACGATTCCTGACTGAAATCAAAAAGGTTGCTTAAGCCATGCCACACACATCAAAAAGGCTTCTCGCATATTGCCTATGCGCATTCGTGAGCATACCAAGCGCGTGGGCAACGGATGGTATTGAGGCAGGTGGCGACCTTGCAGGCGGGGCCTATCTATCCGGCTTTTATGGGATCAGTAACACAGGCACGGCGGTAGGCTACAGCCAGAGCGCAGCAGGGTTTGAGGCAGTAATCTGGACACCAACAGGTGGCCTTGTAAATTACGGCGACCTCGCAGGCGGTATCGTCAACGCCATATTTTACGATATCAGCAGGGATGGCAGCGTCATCGTTGGTACCGGTGACACCGCGGCCGGTGCCCAAGCCATGATGTGGACCCAAGCTGGCGGCTTGGTCAGCATTGGCGATCTTCCGGGCGGTATAGTTGAAAGCTCCGCCAACGCAGTCAGCGCCAATGGCAGATACATTGTAGGATATAGCCGCAGCGCAAACGGGATCGAAGCTTATAGATGGTCCGCCGAGGATGGCATGGTCGGTATGGGCGATCTTGCGGGCGGTACTTTTGAAAGTACTTTTAACGGCATAACGCCGGATGGCAGCATGGCGGTAGGCTACGGCAAAAGCGCAAGTGGTACGGAAGCCGTTATATGGACCCAAAGCGGCGGCATGGTCAGTATTGGCGATCTTGCCGGCGGCGCGGTTTTCAGTTATGCGACAGACGTATCAAACGATGGCCGTGTTGTTGTAGGTGTAGGCAGGCCAGGCGCACAAAACATGGCCTTCCGCTGGACGCAGGCAGACGGCATGACAGCTCTTGGCGATCTCCCGGGCGGCCTCACCAGAAGCTCGGCATTTGCAGTCTCGGGTAACGGGGAAGTCATCGTTGGCACAAGCAGAACGGGCGTAGGCGACGAGGCATTCCGCTGGACCGAAGGCGACGGCATAATCCGCGTTGAAGACTGGCTGGCTGCAAACGGCCACGCCCTCACAGGCTGGCAGCGTTTGGTCTCGGCTGAAGACACAAACTACAATGGCAGTGTGGTTGTAGGTTACGGCCTCAATGGCGCAGGCGATGCGGAGGGCTTTATCGCAACCATAGGCGGCTTGGTAACCTTGACCGACACCGCAGAAAGCCTTTCATCCGTAAGAACCATATCGCAGATGGCAGGACAACTTGGTGGCCTTGCCTTGCAAGGCTCCCATCACAGGACTCTCTACGATCAAGGCTTTTCAGAGGAAGGAAAAGGCTGCCTCTGGCTCAACGGCGACGCCGCACATTTCGATCGTGCCGATTCCGATACAAAACTGGTTGAAGTTGGCGGCTGCATGGATGTTTTACCAAATCTACGCATTGGCGCAGGCGTTGGTAAAAGCAAAGCCAAAACCGATCTCACTCTTGCCGGCAAAGCCACGAATGACGGCGAATACGCTGTCCTTGAGGCGGACTGGAAACTGCCGAATACCCCATTCGTAGCCTCAGCCACCGGCATCGTTGGTCTGTGGGATACAAATATAAAACGTGGCTATATCAATGCTGGCGCGCAGGATTTCTCGACCGGCAAAACAAAATCAACGAACCATGCGATCCGCTTCCGTTTAGAGGCAAGAAATTTGGTAGAAACTAAAGCGGTGTCGTTAACCCCGTTCGTAAGCCACACCTTGAGCCGCACCCATCAGGATGGTTATACCGAGACCGATGGCGGGTTCCCCGCAAACTTTGATGATCAAACGACATACGCGAACGAGAGCCGCATAGGCCTGACCGCAACACAGGCAATTAGGGAGGATACGTCGATCAACCTGACGATGGAGGCCGTTCACAGATTCGACAGGAACAGCGCAAAATCATCGGGCGAGGTTATCGGCCTTTTTGATTTCAACCAGCCTGGCGAGGATATCCAGCAAAACTGGGGCCGCCTCGGGATGGATATCGATCACAGGATCGATGAATCATCCGTGATCTCGGTATCAGCACACGCAGCCACACGTGGCGAGGATCCCGATATATCAGGCAGCATAAGCTATAAATACAGCTTCGGCGGAAAATAACTACGCAGCCGCTTTGGAGGCGCCTGCCTTCAGGCTCGCATAGGCATAATCAAGCCATGGTAACAGGGCCGCGATATCTGATTGCTCAACCGTGGCCCCACCCCAGATACGAAGCCCGGGAGGCGCATCGCGGTAAGACCCGATATCCTTTGCAACATTCTCTTCATCCAGCATCTTGGCAAGATTTTTCAAAAGCGCTTCCTGTGCGTCTTTGGGCTGCGCCGTAAACCACGCCTCCTTCACCTTAAAGCAAACGGATGTGGTGGAACGGATAGCAGGATCATCCGGCAAAAACGCAATCCAGTCAGATTTCGCGGCCCATGCCTCCATGGTTTTGAAATTGGCCTCGCACCGCGCCATAAGCCCTTTGAGGCCGCCGATGCCTTCCGCCCATTTGAGCGCATCAAGGCAATCTTCAACGCACAGCATGGACGGGGTGTTGATGGTTGCCCCTTCAAACAGGTCATCCATCAGTTTTGTGGAACCGTCTTTATCCTTCTTGGCCATCCGGAAGATCTTCGGCAAAGGCCACGCAGGTTTGTAGCTTTCAAGCCTTGCAACCGCGCGCGGTGATAAAACAAGCATCCCGTGCGCGGCCTCGCCGCCCAAAACCTTCTGCCACGACCACGTAATCACATCGAGCTTGCCCCAAGGCATGTCGTAAGCACAAACGGCGGATGTTGCATCACAAATGGTCAGGCCTTCGCGGCTATCACTGATCCAGTCGGCATTGGGCACGCGTACGCCCGATGTCGTCCCGTTCCAGGTAAACACAACATCGCGGTTACAATCGACTTTGGATAAGTCAGGGATCTGTCCGTAGTCAGCGGTAAACTCGCGCACATCCTTGAGTTTCAGTTCCTTTGTCACATCCTTCAGCCACTCGGTCCCGAAGGATTCCCACGCAACCAGATCAACCCCGCGCGCGCCCAAAAGCGACCACAGCGCCATTTCAACCGCACCCGTGTCAGACGCCGGTACGATCGCGATTTTATAGTCAGCCGGAATGCCCAAAAGCTTACGGTGCCCTTCAATCACGGCTTGAAGCTTCTTTTTAGGTGGCGCCGCACGGTGCGAACGGCCAAGAAGCGCGCCCTTAAGGGCATCTAGGCTCCAGCCCGGGCGCTTCGCGCACGGCCCGCTTGAAAAATGAGGGTTGGTGGGCTTCATCGTGGGCTTCGTTGTCATGGCTTTCTCGGGCGTGCTAGAGATGGTGAATGCCATACGTCACCACATTGATTGCACCGCAGCAAGCCCCGTTTTTTGATGAAGGGCCGATAAAAACCCTCAAACTTGCGAATATCGAAACCGATATCCGTACCGTAAAGGAGGAAAACCGCGCTGTGGATATTTTTTCAGGCGCACCAGTGCCCAAAACGGTTCTGGATAGCATCCGTCATGACTTTAAAATCGATGCCATCTGCCAGAACGCCGATACACGCACAAAACGCCTCTTCATGGCCGATATGGACGCAACAATGGTGGAGGAAGAAACGCTCGACGAGCTCGCCGCCCACGCAGGGTTAAAAGATAAAATCGCTGAAATCACCAAACGCGCCATGAACGGCGAGCTCGATTTTAGGGAAGCCGTGCGTGAACGTGTAGGCCTTCTGAAAGGTCTTCCTTTAAGTGCCCTTTCGGATACGGCCGCAAAAATCACTTACACCAAAGGCGGGCACGAATTGCTGAAAGCCCTGCGTGTAAACAACGTGCACTGCGTGCTGGTATCAGGCGGGTTCACCTATTTTACCTCGAAAGTCGCGGAAAATATTGGCTTTCACGAAAACCACGGCAACATACTGGAAATCACAGGCAATGCGCTTGCAGGTACGGTGGCAGAGCCGATCCTCGACAAGAATTTCAAAAAACAGTGTCTGGAGGCCGCGGCACTGGCGCACAAAATCAACCCTAAAGAGACAATAGCCATCGGCGACGGTGCAAATGATTTACCGATGCTCGAGACTGCGGGCCTCGGCATCGGCTTTCAAAGTAAAAAAGTACTGCGTGATGCGCTGCCCAACCACCTGCTTTACAATGGTCTTGATGCGCTGATTTTCGTACTGGGCCTGACGCGGGTTTAGTGCCCGCCTGCTTTCTCGCCCCACACCTCGTTCAGACGGTCATCACGGCCGCAGCGCCCACGATAGAACTTGTAACGGATTGGGTTCTTTTTGTAATAACCCTGATGATAATCTTCAGCCGCGTAAAATGGCGCTGCCTTTAAAATGGGCGTCACAACTGGCTTACCCGCAAAGCGCTCGTCATCCGCCTCCAGCAGCATTTTTGACTCCTCGGCAATGCGCTTTTCATCATCATCGTTGTAATAGATGGCAGTCGTATACTGCTCACCCCGGTCACAGAACTGCCCACCCGCATCGGTCGGATCGACTTGCAACCAATACACTTCTAGCAGTTCTTTAAAGTTTGTCTTGGCAGGGTCGTATATGACGGCAATCGCCTCGCGGTGGCCCGTGCCGCCCGCCGATACTTGTTCGTAGGTCGGGTTGGCAACTGTCCCCCCCGTATAGCCGGACTTGGTTTCTATCACACCGTCGATGCGCTCAAACGGCGCCTGCATGCACCAAAAACATCCGCCTGCGAAAATGGCGGTTTTATATGTATTTTCCATCTTGTTTTGCGCCCAGGCACCTGTAACGGCCAAAACGGCGGCAAGCCCTAAAATTAGACCAATTATGCGCATGGGTTTTTCTCCTTCTCTTCACTATCTGCCTTTATATACGCAAAAGACAAGGGCCGCGGTTGCGGCCCTTGGATAAATATATTTTTGATGAGTCTGTAACTTTTAGAAGTTCAGCTGTGTGCCGAGGCCGATTTGTGTGCCGTCAGCATCTGCCGTAGCAACGCCACCGACGTCTTCAGCATCTTGCCACTGCACGCTACCACGGAAGGTCATACCAGGACCCCACTCGTAGATCGCGCCAACCGTCCAACGATCGATTTCTTCATCGTTCGTGGCGTTTTCGTTTTCGCGGTTCAGGTAGGAAGCGCCAAGGACATAAGGGCCAGTCGTGTAGTTTACACCAGCAACCCATGTGGTCGTGTCGTCGTTGTCAGCTGCGTTGTTGTCATTCATGTAGGCAACACCGAAGTCAAAAGCGTTCCAGCCGAGGTTGATACCGGCGTTCCAGATTTTGTTGTCATCTTCGCCAGCGGCGTCATGCTCTTGGGAGGCGTGCGTGTAACCAACGCCAAGCGCGACATCAAGGGCTTCAAACGAACCTTCGTAACGCGCGGCAATATCCCATGCGTTTTCGAGGTCTGTACCAACCGTGTTGGCAACAACGGAGTTGTTGATGCCTGGCAGGTCACCTTCAGATGGTGATGGGGTGTAGCTTACGCCACCCTGGAAGCCGTTGAATACAGGTGTGATGTACGTGAACTTGTTGGTATCGCCGAACTCATTATGGATATAACCAATGGTACCGCCCGTAGCAGCGCGAAACGTGCCAAGTTCAGGATCGTAGCCATCGATGTTTTCATCAGCGGCAGGTGCAACAACCTGCAGAAGGCTTGTAATGCTGTCAGCTTCACCGAAATTGACGCGGCCCCAGCTGCTTGAGAGGTATAGGTAGCTCTCATCAACCGTTGCACCGCCATCGGCGCGGTCTGCAAGGAGGTTGATTTCAGCGCCTGCCGTAATGCCGTTATCTAGCGCAACTTCGCCCGAGAGCAGAACTTCGGAAGACTTACGGAAGTCAAAAGAACGGTATTCGGTCGCTGCTGGCTCGTCCTGCGAGGTGTGCATGGCATAACCCATGATAAAGCCAGAAAGGCCAAGTTGCAGTGCCGGATCTTCAGCGCGAGCAGGAGCGGCAATAAAGGACATACCTGCGAGAATGCTTGTAACAAGAAGGATCTTTTTCATTTCGTATGACTCCTGTTTTGAAATGGTGAGAGCACTTAACCAAAACAGAGCGGTGCGGTCAAAAGAGCAGAAAAAATGTATGCCTTCTTTTTAAGCCCGTGTTGCAAAACTGCGACAGTACGTCACGCCAAGCTATTAAGGCAAAAAAGAAGGGCGCCCGAAAGCGCCCTTCAATTTCGTATCTAACCCGTAAGGATTAGAAGTTCAGCTGTGTGCCGAGGCCGATTTGCGTGCCGTCAGCATCTGCTGTTGCAACGCCACCGACGTCTTCAGCATCTTGCCACTGAACCGAACCACGGAAGGTCATACCAGGACCCCACTCGTAGATCGCGCCAACCGTCCAACGATCGATTTGCTCGTCGTTAACAGCGTTTTCGTTTTCGCGGTTCAGGTAGGACAGACCGAGCTTGTATGGGCCCGTTGTGTAGTCAACGCCAGCAACCCATGTGGTCGTGTCGTCGTTGTCAGCTGCGTTGTTGTCCAGCATGTAGGCAACACCGAGACCGAAAGCGCCCCAACCGAGGTTCAGGCCAGCGTTCCAGATTTCGTTGTCATCTTCGCCAACAGCTTCGACTTCTTGACCAGCGTGGCTGTAGCCAGCGCCGAGAGCAACGTCGAGAGCTTCAAACGAACCTTCGTAACGCGCGGCAACTTCCCATGCGTTTTCGAGATCCGTACCAGCTGAGTTAGCGACAACGGAGTTGTTGATGCCAGCCAGGTTGCCTTCAGATGGTGATGGGGTGTAGCTTACGCCACCCTGGAAGCCGTTGAATAC
>RFNZ01000007.1 GCA_009926935.1 Pseudomonadota bacterium
ACCAATGCCGGAGCAGCTGCTCAACGCATGCGCATTATGCCAACGGGCGAGATTGGTATCGGCACAACGACGCCGCAGGCTGCCTTAGATGTTAATGGCGGTGTGCGCATTGGTAATACAAGCACCTGCGTTGCGGGCAGCGCTGGTACCTTGCGTTGGACGGGGTCTGCGGTCGAGGTCTGTAACGGTGGTAGCTGGATTGCGATTGGTTCCGGCGGCGGTGGTTCGGGCACAACTATGGCATCGGGCTTCCCGGATGCGATCTACTGCTCGTATGATGCGACGACGTTTGCCTGGGCTTACTTGATGTACCGTTATGCCGATGGCCGCATGTACTACCAGTATCCGCCGAGCACGTCTTATTACGTTATTTTTAATGCCAGCGGTACGTACAACACGCATGCGGGCTTCCTGAATGGTGGCAGCATGAACTGTACCAACAGGTCGATAGCGACACTTTACACAGAGGGTAAAGCATACAACTTTGTTGGTGGCGGCGGCACGAGCGGTGGTTCAAGCGGTACAAATGCTTCTATGATCAGTGGTTTCCCTGATGCTATCGTATGCCCGCGTACAGATAGCGGAGATAACATTTTCTATATCCTTAACTCCGGTACAAGTAACGAGGTTCTCTATAGTGTCACGGGTACAGACTGGGTTATTAGGTATAACAAAACCACTGGTGCATTTATCAGCGGTACTGGGACCAGTATTTCGACTTTCATATCTGGTGCGGCTAACCACTGCCTTAACAGCAGTACAAATATAGCGAGCCTTTACAGTACGAGCCGTGCGTTTAACTTAGGCGCTTCCTCGGCGCTGGCTTCAGGCACGGCAGGGGGAGTGCAGTTTAGTGGCGGGTCCAACCTGCTTTCCGATACGGCCAACTTCTTCTGGGATAACACCAACAAGCGCCTTGGTATTTCTGTTGCGGCGCCAGTAGCCAAGCTTGATGTTAACGGCGTGGCTAACATTTGGTCTGGGTCAAGGGGTGCTGTTGCGAATAACTACATGTCAGCAGGCTCGCTCACGGTTGGTAACATTGCTGCTAATTTTGGTGGCGGCTCTAGCTGGAATGCCAATACTGCTGGCCTAATGCTGGAGACATTGGATAATACCGAAATTGCCGTCCACGATTCGGGCCACAGAGTTGCGAGCCTTATGTACTTTGAAGGTGCTGGTAATAACCGTATTACCATTGGGCGTGATATGGGTTGGGGTGCGATTTCTAATATGTTGATTAGAGGTAATGTTGGGGTTGGCAACAGCATCACAACTCCAGTTGCCTCGCTGGATGTGAGCGGCGGTATCAAGGTTGGCAACGACACCGGATGTAACGCCTTGAAATACGGTATGCTGTCCTGGAGTTCGGGTACCACGCTGCAAGTGTGCACAAGCTCAGGCATGATCAGCCTTGCGACGGCTGTACTTACAACGGCTGCTGGTACTAACGGGCAGGTGCAGTTCAACAGCTCGGGCGCGCTTGGCGCTAGCAGTAGCCTCTTCTGGGATAATACCAACAGCCGCCTTGGTATCGGGACGAATACACCGTTTGGACGAGTTACTATGGTTGATACCTACTTGAATACAGCGACGAGCGTAAGCTCGGCTTTACCTGGCCTTTCCGTGATTGGTTCAGGCAGTGACATAATTGGTTTGACTGTTTGGGACCGTGATGCCAATGGCGGTACGGTCAATGACGGTGACGCTACCCTATACTTCGGCGATGATACAACTGATAGTCTTCGTATTGCTTATGCTGGTGCTTCAGCTGCAATGACTGAGCGGATGCGTATTGAAGCAGGCGGTAACGTTGGCATTGGCACTGCAACGCCGGGTGCGCTTGGTGATGGTGCAACACCGCGCTATCTGCATGTCCATCAGACAGGCGGGCAGTCCGTGCTTGGGCTTACAACCAACCTTACGACTGCCGCTACTGGTGCAGGTTCTATCTCCTTCGGTACGACGGGTACTGCCGGTGCCGAAAAACGTACTGCTGTGATTTCAAGCACGATGACAGCGGCTTCTGCCGCCACTGTGACAGGGGATATGAATTTCTGGACTACCAATGCCGGAGCAGCTGCTCAACGCATGCGCATTATGCCAACGGGTGAGATTGGTATCGGCACGACAACGCCGCAAGCGGCGCTGGATGTTAACGGCGGCGTGCGCATTGGTACCACAAGTACCTGCGTTGCAGGTAGCGCCGGTACATTGCGCTGGACGGGGTCTGCGGTCGAAGTCTGTAACGGCGGGTCGTGGATATCCATTGGTTCCGGTGGCGGTGGTACCGGTACATCCATGGTTGCAGGCTTTCCTGACATGATCCGATGCAACGTCACAAGCCCGAACTGGGGCCAGGTCGTGTTTGCGCTTGCTTATGCGCCGAACGTTGCCAACGGTTTATACTATTACCGTGGTTTGCATAGCCAGTCTTATGACGTGATATTCAATGCGAACGGCACTTTCAACAGCTATACAAGCATCACTACATCTGATTGTAACGTGTCGATTGCGTCCCTGTACGCATCTGGTAAGGCTTACAACTTCGTCGGTGGCGGCGGCACGAGCGGTGGTTCGGCCGGTACGAATGCTTCGATGATCAGTGGCTGGCCTGATACGCTATCCTGTTCAGGCGCGAATGGTTCTGTTGTTCTTGCTTATGCATGGAAAAGCGCAGCAGGATCTGTGACTTACCTGAACGATGGTGATTACGGCGGCTCAACAACAAGCAATGCTGTGGTACTCACCTTCGCAACACCTACGTCTTCAGGTGTTCTGACGGAGGGCACGGGCTGGACCGGATGGGCCACAGATTGCGGTAGCAAAACTATTGCAACGCTTTACTCCGGTGGTCAGGCGTTCAACCTTGCCGCCTCTTCGGCCGTGGCATCTGGTGTTTCTGGAGCCATGCAGTTTAGCGGCGGTTCGAACCTTCTGAGCGATGCTGCCAACTTCTTCTGGGATAACACCAACAAACGTCTTGGGATTGGTACCAACGCGCCATTTGGAAGGCTTTCGCTTGAGTCTACCTACTTGAACACGGCTACATCTGGCAGCAACTGGCCGGGGCTTGGCATCATGGGATCGGCTAGTGACGTGGTTGGCTTGACCGTGTGGGATAGAGATGGAAGTGGAGGTACGACCAATGATGGTGACGGTACCTTGTACTTCGGCGACGATACGACCGACAGTCTTCGTTTTGCATACGCTGGCAGTACTTTGGCCTTAGCTGAGCGGATGCGTATTGAAGCAGGTGGTAACGTCGGTATCGGTACAACAACACCTCAAACGCGCCTTGATGTTAACGGCGGTATCAAGGTTGGTAACGACACCGGATGTAACGCCTTGAAATACGGTATGCTGTCCTGGAGTTCGGGTACCACGCTGCAAGTGTGCACAAGCTCGGGCATGATCAATCTTGCGACGGCGGCCGGGGTTGTGGCTGCTATCGGTAACGTGGGTGAAGTGCAGTTTAACAACTCCAACGGCGCGTTTATGGCCGATAGCAACTTCTTCTGGGATAATACCAACAAGCGCCTTGGCCTTGGCAGCAACACACCACAGGCCCGTTTGATGGTGCGTGCCGTTGAAAGCACAACGCTTACCAACTATACGGGTGCTATCAACAATGCGGGTATCCTGATTGATACGGATTATACGGCCAACGCCTATACACCTGGTCTTTACTGGCGTACGTCTAACAACAACCCGAGCATTCCTAAAGCCGGTATTTATCTGCAAGAAACGTCGGCAGGTACAATCATGCGCCTTGGTACATCCAACAACTATGCGACGGGTCTTACCAGCCATGTAACGATTGACCAGAACGGCAATTTGACCGCGACATCGGTCTTCCATACATCGGATGCGCGCCTCAAGGACAAGGTTAAGACGGTCAAAGGGCTTGAAATTATCCGGAAGCTGCGCGGCGTGTCCTTCGTATGGAAAGACTCTGGCAAAGAGGCGCTTGGCTTTATCGCACAAGAGGTTGAAGGCATCGTGCCTATGGCCGTCAAGACAGATGCCAACGGCATGAAGTCGGTCGATTACAACATGATGATTGCGCCGCTTGTTGAAGCCATGAAAGAGCTGGATAGCGAAGTCACTGTGCTCAAGGCTGAAAACGCCGCTCTCAAGGCTCGTGTAGAAAGCCTTGAAGGCACCGTCAAATCGTTGGAAGATCGCCTGAAAGCAATTGAAGAAAAACTGGGCGCAACCGTACATTAAGTTAAGGGATGACCATCATGCGCATCGGACCATTCATCAGACGCATATTTACCGGGGCTGCGGTTATCGTTGCAATGTCGTTTGCATCGACCTCCGCCATGGCATGTGGGGCTTATCCTGCTGGTTCTAACGCGAATGACGTGGTTATCAGCATGGTTGCCACGGGCGGGAATATCATCAACTATACATCTCAAACCAATGCCGGTGCATCGCGGCAGGGGATGCTTGTCTATAACCGCAGTAACAACAGCCTTGTTGTTTGTGACGGTTCGGCTTGGCGTACGCTGGCTTCAGCAGGTGGTATAGCTGCCGCTGGTACCGCGGGCCAAGTGCAATTCAACAGTGCGGGTGTGCTTGCGGCAGATGCCAGCTTTGTATGGGATAATACCAATAAGCGTTTAGGGATTAATTCGGCCACACCTACGACTGCTTTACAAATTGAAGGTACGGGCCTTGATAATGACGATATAACCATCCGTTCTGCAAGTGGAGTCGCAACCAATGCTGGTGGCCTTTTTCTGACGCGTTCGCGCAACACCAACGCAGCCCCCACAGCTGTAAGTGCCGGTGATAACCTTGGGGATGTGGTCTTTGTTGGTCATACGGGTGGGGCTTTTGTTGGTGCCGCCTTGATAAAAGGACTGGCCGAACAGGCTTTTACAACAACCGCCACGACACAAGATGGTGCGCTTGCGTTCCATACCGCTTTGGATGGTGCAACCGCTGAGCGGATGAGGATTACATCAGGTGGTAACGTCGGGATCGGGACTACGAACCCGACGGGCAGCCTTGTTATTTCCCAGACGGCTGCGACTGCAGGCGCTTTGAGTGGCCTTGTTTATACGGGTGCTGTGAATACGAACCAGACGCTTTCGACGGAAATTCCTGCCGTGACCTTTACAACCGCTGGCCGCCAGTGGGCGGCGGGTGCGCTTGCCACCCAGCGCGAGGTGCTGATTACCCAGCCTACTTATTCGTTTGTCGGGGCAAGCACCATTACCAATGCTGCAACGGTTGGTATTGCCGGAGCACCAATACAGAGCACCAACGCGACACTTACCAACACGCACGGGTTGTTGGTGCAGGCGGGGGCGGTTTCTACCGCGACCAATTCGTATGGTTTGACCGTGAACGCGCAAACGGGGGCGACCAACAACTATTCGGCCGCGTTCCTCGGCGGTAGCGTGGGCATTGGCACCACGGCCCCGCGGAATTTGTTGCATCTGGTGCAGCCGAATTCGACGAACCAATTTGCGATTTTTCAAGGGGTTGGTAGTGGCGGTACGGCTCTTACAAGTACAGATACTATACCAGTCGTTTCTAGCAACGGGTTCATAGGGTATAACGGGCTTGCGCTTATACCCGGCCGTTGGGGGAATGCGACGACGGCAGATTCGCATAACGTGGTTTACATCGGTGGTGCGCAGCGTAACCTGAATGGTATCTCAGGATCGCTTGCCTTTGCCAACTGGGGTTACTTTACGGGTACGACTACGGCGGCGGGCGGCCTTGGTAACGCGACCGCGCAGGGTGATGCCGTGAAATTCGATGTGCGCCTCGAGGATGGCGGCGCGGAGTTTACGCAGCGCCTTAACTTTAGATCTCGCTCGGCGACTGCGACCAACCTTGATGTTATGACATTATATAGCAATGGGTTAGTGCGGATTGGCAGTAGCGTCGGTGGGGCAGCATATAACCTTGATGTGCAGGGTGTAGCATCGGGTGCCGATTCAGTCATTCGGGCGGTTGGCAATGGTAACGTTGCACGGCTACTTCTACAAAATACGGGTACATCTGGCAGGCAGTGGAGCCTTTCAGCTTATAAGGATACCCTGGCGCCAAATGGTGGATTTGCTATAGCCGATGAAACGGCTGCTGCCGTCAGGATGATTTTTGATACTTCAGGCAACGTTGGGATCGGGACGACCACTACATTGACACAACGACTTGATGTTACAGGAAATATTAGGACAACCGGTAATATTAAGATTGATACGATTTCTACTTCCGGTACGACCGCAGTTTGCCGTGACGGTACGAACTTCCTCACACTTTGCTCATCGGATGAACGTTTGAAAGAGAATATCAACAGTATCACCGAGAGCGGGTTAGATACGATCCTGAAGCTGCGCCCTGTGACATTTGTCTGGAAAAAAGACGCCAGTCATAAAAAGGATGCGGGTTTTATTGCCCAGGAAGTCCAAAAAGTCATTCCTGAGTCTGTTGGGGTAAATGAAGCTGATGGCCTGCTCACATTCAATATCAATCCTATTGTTTCGTACTCGGTAAAGGCTATCCAGGAACTCAAAGCTGAAAACGACAGTGTGAAGGCTGAAAATGCCGCGCTCAAGGCGCAGCTAGAGGCCATGGATGCGCGGTTGAAAGCGCTGGAAACCAAGTAACCGAACTGGCATCATATTTTCATGAAAAGAGCTGTGATTCTGTTCTCCGTTCTTGTGCTTCTCTTTGTGGGGGCGGCTGAGGCACAGCAGCAGTTCAAAGGCCAGAAGCGAATGAACGGCTATAGCCTTGAACAGTTCGGCAATTTTACGAAGGACTGGAAGCTGGTGACCGTGCGCTACAGGCACGACAGTAACGAGATGCGGTTCACTTTTGCCAATGATGCGGCATGGAAAACACTTGCCGCCGGTAAAACCGATTATCCGGATGGTGCCGTTTTTGCCAAGATGGGTTTTATTACCGAGGAAGACCCTGCTTTTCCTAGTTCTGCGGTGCCTTCCGGCGCACGGCGGTATCAGTTGATGGTTAAGGACAGTAAAAAACACGCTGAGACCGATGGTTGGGGGTACGCCCTGTTTGGCGCGGATGGCCTAACCACGGACGAAGACCCCGTGATTAAAACGCAGGCGTGCCATGCCTGCCATGCCATCGTGCCGGAACGCGGCTATGTGTTTTCAAAGCCCATGCAGCTTGCGATGCCTGCCGATATAAAGGCGGATGCGAAGGTGGATGAAATTCTGGGGGCACGACTGGTTTATGAAACCGTTGATGTTGCATCGCTACCTGAGCGCCTTAAAAACCTTGTTCCTGCTCAATTTAAGCAGGTGCGCATGTTGCAGGGGGCTTTGCGCAAGCATTTGTTTGCGGGCACGCTCGATGAAATCCGCCCGGCTCTGATATTGGAAGTCAATGCATCCAAGCTGCCAGCCCTTTTACTGGCGGAAGACGGCAGTATGTATTCGCTCGTATACCCTGATCCTGCCGCTACTGCCTGTAAAGCTAAGTCGGGTGCTGCGGGTGTGACCTACAAGGCGCATCACACGGTAGGCGAGGGCATGCAGGGCGACCGCATCATCGATTACTGTCAGGCCCAGTAACGCTCACCAAGAAACGGATTGCGCGTTTGTGCTAATCCGCTAGTTTTTCTTTCATGACTGATCTTACAATCCGTATGACAAGGGCCATTGACTGGCTTGTGGCCAATTATGCGGCGCAACCCTCGCTTGAGGATGCGGCGCGTGTGGCCGATATGGAGCCTACGGCCTTTCAAAAGCAATTTACGGCGCATGTGGGGCTTAGCCCCAAGCGTTTTGTGCAGGTCATGACCCACACGCATGCACGGGATTTATTGTGCGAAGGGGTCTCAACGCTGGATGCTGCTTATGCTGCGGGCCTGTCAGGCAACGGGCGGCTGCATGACTTGTTTGTGAGTGTGGAAGCGGCGACGCCGGGCGAAGTCAAGGCCAGAGGGGCAGGGATGGCCATTACATACGGTGCTGCCACCAGCCCTTTTGGCGAGTTTATTATTGCGCGCACGGGCCGGGGTGTTTGCTATCTGGGCTTCCGGGTGGATGACAGCCGGACGCATGTCATGCAAGCCATCAGGGATCAATGGCCGCATGCCCAGCTTGTAGAAAATAACGCAGCAATTGTAAATGATGCGGCTGCGGTTACGTCCATCTGCGAGGGGCGCAGCCATGGGCACAAGCTGCCGCTCCATCTTTTCGGCACAAACTTCCAGTTACAGGTATGGAAGGCGCTACTCAGAATCCCCTCCCGACATTATGTGTCGTATGAGGGGATTGCGGATGCGATCGGGCGGCCTCAGTCCTGCCGCGCTGTTGGCAATGCGGTGGGGGCCAACCCCATTTGCCTGCTTATACCTTGCCACAGGGTTATCCAGAAATCCGGTGTACTAGGGCATTACTCATCCGGCCCTGCGCGCAAAAAGGCTCTTTTAGGCATTGAATGCCGTGCTAATACTGGGGAATGAAAAAAATCTGGATCGTTTTTCGCAGTATTCTTGTTTTGCTCGGGTTTATGGTGGTTGTCTTGGCCGTTTGCGGCCTTACGCTGTTTCGGGAGGCATCGCCACCACTGCCATCCCGCATGGTTCTTGCCTATGACTTTTACGGAACCCCCGCTGATGCACCCGATGTGCCTGCGTGGGTTTTACGGTTTATGCCCGTCGAGCCCTCACTCGCCGAAGTTACGAACGCGATATACAAGGCCGCCAAAGACAAACGTGTTGAGGCTCTGGCCGTAAGGCTTCTGGACGGCGAGTACCATTGGGCCGATGTGCAGGAATTACGGGCGGCAGTCGCGGCCTTTAGAGCCGCCGGCAAAAGCACTTATGTTTATGCGGAATCTTATGGAGATCTGTATCCGGGTATGGCCGAGTATTATCTTGCGACCGCCTTTGAGGAAATATGGGTACAGCCTGTCGGGTCGGTTTCGATTACCGGTTTTCATGCCGAGTTGCCGTATTTTCGTAAGACACTCGAGATGGTTGGAGTCGTGCCGGACATCCTTCAGAAAGGGGATTATAAAACAGCCCCTGAGAATGCCCTCTTGGACGCCATGAGCGAGGCACAGAGATCGACCATCTACGGTATTTTGGCTTCCATGATGACGGATTTTTTTGATGGGGTTGTGGCGGGCCGCAAAATCCCTGCCGAAAAAATAGGATCGCTTATTGATGGCGCTCCTTATACAGCACTTGAAGCGAAAGAAAGAAATCTTGTTGATACAGTTGGTTACATGGATGAGTTACTGGCTAAAATTTTGCCGGATAGCGGGCGCGATCTCGTTGATGCGGCTGACTATCTCTATGCCGAAATGCCCCTTGTGCCAGCTTCCGGACATGATGCCAAGGCTGATGATGTGGCGGTTGTTTATGTCTCGGGGATGATTGTTTCCGGCGATTCTTCAGGTGCCGGTTTTATGGGCGAGGATATGGCTTACGCCAATGATATTGCCGATGCCATTCTTGATGCGGCGGAGGACGAGGCTGTTGGGGCTATTGTGCTGCGCGTGGACTCGCCGGGCGGAAGCCCGTCTGCTTCCGAGACGATCCGCAGGGCGGTCACGGTTGCCAAGACCAAGGGTAAGTACGTGGTTGTTTCGATGGGGTCTGAAGCGGCCTCTGGCGGGTATTGGGTATCGGTCAATGCCGATCGTATTTTTGCAAACCCCGGCACTATTACAGGCTCTATCGGTGTTTTTGGCGGGAAGGCCAGTTTTGCCGGTTTCTGGGAGAAAGTCGGGATCAACTGGGACGGTGTTGAGCTTGGCGCCAATGCCAATATGTGGTCCATGAACAGCAGCTATAGCGATGACCAGCGCGCGGCCGTTAGCCGCATGCTTGATGATATTTATGACGGGTTTATCGACCGTGTCGCAGAGGGCCGGAGCTTTGGCCGTGAGGTGGTGGAGGATATGGCGCAGGGCCGTGTATGGACAGGCCGACAGGCCAAGGAGCGGGGGCTTGTCGATGAAATTGGCGGATTGCGCGTGGCACTTGAGGATGTGGCCCGTAAGCTGGGGGTTGCGAGTGTTGAGGAAATGGAGGTCTTTACTACGCCTCAACATACTGATCCGATTGATGAAATAAGGAATATAGTCTCGGGCGGGGCTGCGATCATGCGTGGGGCTGCCCCGGTCCTGCAATCGCTGGCCATTTTGCGAGAGCCTATGCGGGGGATAACCCATTCAACGGGTTTTGCAATTCAGCCCTAAAGTGAGCTATAATGGTAGATGTACGACGAGCTCTTGGGATTGAGGGCTTTTAACAGCGTAAGGGTGCCAGAATGGTATCAGGTGTCGGTTCAGCCACGTCAGGCTCAGCGGCTTCTGCTTCTAAGCAGAAGCCTCGCGAGGATATGAGCGAAGTCGAAAAGCTTGTTGTTGAGGCAAACGCGCAAAAAGAGACATCCAAAAAGCGCAATTTCTTTCAGTCTGAAACCTATTTCAAAGCCAAAGCCAATCAACTTAAATTCATGATCGGTTATTACAAGAACTTTGGCCTGACCGAAGAAGCAACCGCCCTTGAGAAAGAAGCTTCAAAGCTGATTACAGAGTATACGAAGCTTTACGGCCCTATCAAACCTGCGCCAAAGGTCGATAAAACAGCCTAGGCTGCCAATCCCTTTTTCATGACCAATTGTCGCCACGGCCCGGGTAGCGAGAGCGCTCTTAAGGTGAGGCGCCTCATAACGCGCAACGCCGGTGTATCGCTGGCCACGGCCTGATTGGCGAGATCGATGGTCAGGGACCTTGTCAGTACATCGCCTTTACGTGCGCGTTCATAGGCTGCAAGCGTTGTATGCGAGCCGATATCCAGGCCGTTAGCATGTGCACTTGAAATGATTTCGGCCAATGTTTTGATATCCCGCAGGCTCAGGTTAAGGCCCTGTGCGCCGATGGGGGAAATGACGTGCGCGGCCTCGGCTGCGAGAGCAATGCGCGGCGCTGTCAGTCGCTCGGCCCTCAGATATTCGAGCGGCCATGCAGAGGGGGGCGTTACAAGTTCGATCTTGCCTAGTCTGCCGCGCGTGCGGTCTTCAAGTGCTTTTGTAAACGCCTGTTTTGGGAGGCGCAAAAATGCATCTGCATCCTCCGATTTTTCAACCCATACGACCGAGCAATGTTTGTCCGGCATCGGAACAAATGTAAAAGGCCCGCCGGTACGGTGGAACTCGACCGATGTATCCTCATGAGGGCGCGAATGTTTGAAAATGCAGGTGATGGCTTTTTGTCCGTAAGGGCGCCGTGTAGCCTTTATGCCCGCGGCTTCCCTGACAGGCGAGTTGCGACCATCTGTGCCGATCAAGAGGCGGGCTGAAATATTTTTTGTTCTAGCAAGATGAATGGTTATGCCGCCTGTTTTCTCTTGCGCGGATTGAAAGGCGTCGTTCCAGAAAAACGCGATGTTCTTTTGTTTTTTTGCGGCTTCAAACAGCGCGGCTCGTAGCTGGGCTAGCGGCACATTCCAACCGAATTCGGTTCTGCCCAGTTCGGAAGCTGAAAAAGCCTGTTCTACCATTTGGTCTGATCCTGCGGGGTAGCGGCTGTCATCGACTACGGCCATGCGGCTCAGCGGGTTTGCGCATTTTTTCAAGGTGGGCCAGATGCCTGTTTCCTCAATAATGCCGATAGAACCGCCCATGAGCGCCACCGTCCGGCTATCAAGGGGCGTTTTTGAAAGGGGGGCGGGCGGCGCTCCTGCATCGGCTACAATCAAGTTCAGCCCGTCTTTTGCCAAATGGATGGCCAGGGCAAGGCCAGGCGCGCCGCCGCCGATGATGAGGGTATCGCAATTCTTCATGGAAAAACTATATGAGCTCCTTTAGAACCAGAAACAAGGAGAAAACTATGGCTACAATCGAAGTTTATTCTACGCGTGTCTGCCCTTACTGCGTGCGTGCAAAAGATCTGCTGAAGCGTAAGGGTATCGCCTTTACCGAAATCGATGTCAGCGATGACGATGAAGCCCGCATGGCTCTCGTAAAACGTGCCGATGGCCGCCGCACGGTGCCGCAGATTTTCATTAACGGGGTTGGTATTGGCGGGTGTGACGACCTTCATGCCCTTGATAGAGAAGGAAAATTGGACGAAATGCTCGCGTCCTGAATTTTACACAATATCAATTGACGTAATCATTTTACTGTTTTAGGAAAAGCGCAGCGAGAAAACCGTCTTCTCTGGAGGAAGATTTTTATGGCTGTGCGCGTTCAACAACAAGAACCCTATTTCCAAAAATTTATCGATAACGTTCGCCTTCAGGCAGAATCGATCGGTCGCAAAGAGCCAAGCTGGGCAGATGTCTGGCTTGCAGCCCTTCAGACTTCAGAGATGATCGAAGTGCTTGCCAAGCGCGGTATTGATTTGCGCAGCCTTAAGGAAGAAATTCTTTACACGGACCGGTTTACGAGAGTTTTTTCCGCGCCTTCACATGCAAAAGGCGGGAATGATCTTATATCGCAGGCCAGATCTGAGCTGATCCGCGATCTTCGGGATTTTCAATTCAACCGCAGTAGGTTTGGTGAGCAGGCGCGTAACCCGCTTGTTGCCGAGGCGATGGCCGGTGCGCTGGCTTCTGAAATGCTCCGGTTTGTCGAGCGTATCCGTATTGGGGATGATGCCAGTGGCGATGAGAGAATGCGCCAGCAAATCAAGGCACGCATGATTACGATTGCTGCTGAAAAAGTTATACCTGCTCTTTCTGCAACTTTTGGTGTTACCGACCCCGATCAAAATATGCAGGATGAGGTTGTTGATGTTGTAAACGAGCTTTTGGGGCACATCATCAGCCAGATACAGGTCATGGATGCCACGGAAAGTAAGTCAGGCATTATCAAGAGTATAGAGCGCCTTAAGGCCAACCCTATCGAGGAGCCATCACCGCTTAAGGTCATGGATTTCATTATTGCCGAGTCAGGCGATGTGTTTACCCAGCTGATGCATCGTAACGGCCTGCGTTATACCGAAACGCCGCCGCCCGATGCTTTAGCCGATGTGCTGCCAAGCAAGAAGCTTCAGGCCATCTTTAATTCGGCCCTGCGTATTGCTTATGAGCTCAACGCAACCGAGCTGAATGTAAGGCATGTTGCCCTTGCGCTTTTACGCCAGAGCTCGGTACAGCTGCATTTGCGCAAGCTTGGCGTTAAAAATCTGATGGAGCTTGAGGACAAGTTCCGCGATGAATGTGCGGACATGGATAAGAAGCTCAAGGGCGATGTATCCATGCATCCGGCTATCCCGCTTTCGACATCAATGCTGATGCAAAGGCTGTGCGATGCCTACGGTGAAAAACAGCACTTTGCCCATTTGCTGCATACCATTTTGCTTGAAGAGCCGGAAATTGATAAGGCCATGAACAAGGCCGGACTTCGCCGCCGCATGATGCGCAGCTGGAAAGCGCAATATGACCGCGATTACAAGGAAGAAGAAACGGACGAAGATAAAAAGGACAAGAAAAACAAAAAGGACGACAAGCCAAAATTCAAGATCGATGATCTGGCGCTTGAGCGGGCTATTACCGAGTACACGACCGACTTTACCGCTCTTGCCCGCAAGAAAAAATTCGATCCGCTGATCGGCAATGAAGACGCAATCGATACTATTGCGACCAAGCTTTTGAAGAAGGGCAAGAAAAACCCTGTTGTGGTTGCTGCTGCCGGTGTTGGTAAAACCAAGGTACTTGAGGGTTTTGCGCAGGCTGTCGTGTCAGGCAAGGTGCCGGATGCGCTTGTTGGTTCGCGCGTGCTTTCGCTCAATCTGCACCGCATGAACGATACGCCGTATATCGGCGTCTTTGAGGGACGGATTTTGACCATTCTTGAGGGGATTGCCGAGCGTAACGCGCTTGGAACAACGCCGCCCATCATCCTTGAAATTGACGAGCTTGCCGGTGCGCTTAAATCCGGCGGGCACTCTTTCTCGCCCGGTTTTCAGGGCATCGTGAAGCCGTTTTTAACCTCGGGCGATATCCTGATGGTTTCGGCTACGACGGATGACGAGTATCGCAAGACCGTTGATAAAGACCCCGCGCTAGCCCGCCGTATGCCGCCGGTCTTCCTGAAAGAGCCGACTGCTGAACAGACTGCCGAGATACTCAAGGGCCTCCGGCCCCGATACAGGGCGCACCACCATGTGCGTGTGCCTGACCACATGCTGGGTGAAATCGCGACATCTGCGCATCGCTACATCCGTACGATTGCAAACCCAGACAAAGCTATCGACCTTATGGATGAAGCCTGTGCGATTGCACAAAAGAAAGGCGATAAGACACTCCAGAAGACGCATCTCATAGAAGCGCTTTCCGGGATGACGAATATCCCGATACACTTTTTCTCAGAGAGTGACGAAGAACGCTACGCGAATTTGGGGAAAACTCTCAATCGCCGCGTGCTTGACCAGAGCGATGCTGTTGAGGCGGTAGCCGCTGCCCTTAAAAGGGCGCGCGCTGGCCTCAAGGACCCTGAGACGCCGGTCGGGAACTTCCTGTTCCTTGGGCCAACGGGTGTTGGCAAAACCGAACTCTCCCGCGGGCTTGCCGAGATATTGTTTGGCAGTGCAGACGACTTTTTTGTGCGTTTCGATATGTCGGAATACGCAGATAGGCACGCCGTTTCACGGTTTCTTGGCGGTAACCCGAACTATGTAGGATTTGAGGAAGGCGGGCAGCTTGTCAAAACGCTCCGCTCCAAACCTTTTGGTGTTTACCTCTATGATGAAGCCGAGAAGGCGGACCGTGATGTTTATAACGCGTTGCTGGCTCCGTTCTCGAACGGGGTTGTGACGGATGGCCGCGGTGTTTCTGCCTCAATGCGTGATGCCGTAAACATTCTTACATCCAACCTTGGTGCGGATGAAGTCCGTGCCGAAGCTGTGAAGCGTAAAATTGATGCAGCCCAAGCCCCGGAAGAGTGGGAGGCAATGGCACGCCCCATCTTTATGGCGGCGGCACAGGGGTATTTCAGGCCCGAGTTTCTTAACCGTATGGATGCGATTGTGCCTTTCAGAACGCTATCGCAGAAAACCATCGAGCGCCTTGTCAAACGCGAGTTGCAAACGACGGAAGGCCAGCTTCAGGGACGACATGGGCTTGAACTTGAAATTGCGCCCGTCTTCCTTCAGCTTGCAGCCAAGAAAGGTTTTGACCCTCAGAAAGGGGCAAGGCCACTTAAACGGGCTTGGGCTGAAGTGGTCACGACACCGATGGCGGCGTTTATCCTTGATGAAGGTCCGAGAGCCCGCGCTGCTGCCAAGAAAATCATCATGGAAGTCGATGACGGAAGCTCAATGACTTCCGACATGGCAGCGCCTATGGCACCTGCGGACTCCACTGTGGTTTCACTCGCAAGTGTAGCCCAAGCGCGCCGTAGACCCGTGTTAGACCTTGATAAAGTCCGGCCGCGTTTCCGCTATGCCTCGTGAGAAAGCCTTGGCGTAAGCCTTAAAGCTGGCTAATCTGCCCCTGACACAATTCATGTGAGAGGGATGGTCATGACGCAGCCTGTTTTTCTGGGTGCTACGCCTGAGGGCGCTAAGCAGTATCTTGATCTCAAGTTTGCCAACCGGCATGGCCTTATTGCAGGGGCTACTGGTACTGGCAAGACCGTATCCCTGCAAGTACTGGCCGAGGGGTTTTCAAAAGCAGGCGTGCCTGTTTTTATGGCCGATGTGAAAGGTGATTTATCGGGCATGGCGCAGCCAAGCGCCATGCAGGATTTTTTGACAAAGCGCGCTGAAAAAATTGGTTATACCGATTACGCGCCTGAAGCCTGCCCAGTTGTTTATTGGGATTTGTTTGGCCAAAAAGGCCACCCCATGCGTGCGACCATATCCGAAATGGGGCCTTTGCTACTTTCGCGGATGCTTGATTTGAACGACACACAGGAAGGCGTTTTGACCATTGCGTTTAAGTTGGCGGATGACGAGGGCCTGCTGCTTCTGGACCTTAAGGATATACAGGCCCTTTTGTCCGATATGGCGGAGCGTACCAAAGAAATTTCAGGCAAGTACGGTAATGTAACTACGGCATCGATTGGCACCGTGCAGCGCAAACTTTTGATGCTGGACGAGCAGGGTGGCGAGAATTTTTTTGGTGAGCCCGCGCTTGATTTGGCTGACCTTACGCGCACAAAAGGCACACGCGGGTTTATCAATATTCTGGCGGCTGACAAGCTTGTACAAACACCGCGGCTCTATGCCACGTTTTTACTCTGGCTGCTTTCGGAGTTGTTTGAGCAACTGCCGGAGGCGGGCGACCTGCCGCAACCAAAACTGGTTTTCTTTTTTGATGAAGCGCATTTGCTGTTTAATGATGCGCCTAAGGCATTGCTCGAGAAAATCGAGCAGGTGGTGCGGCTTATCAGGTCTAAAGGTGTCGGCATTTATTTTGTCACACAGAGCCCGACCGATGTGCCTGAAGTTGTGCTGGCGCAGTTGGGTTGCCGTATCCAGCACGCTTTGCGCGCTTTTACGCCACAGGCGCAAAAGGGCATTAAGGCCGCCGCGCAGTCCTTCCGTGTTAATCCGGCCATTGATACCGAGACTGTTTTGACAGAGCTTGGGATTGGTGAGGCGCTGGTTTCCACGTTGACTGAGGGCGGCGTGCCTAGTGTTGTCGAGCGCGTGTTTATAGCGCCGCCTGCATCACGCCTTGGGCCGTGCGAGGATGCGGCGCGCAAGGTAGCTATAGCTCAAAGCCCTGTGGCGGGCGTTTATGACGCCACTATCGACCGGGTTTCTGCCCATGAAAAATTGAAAAATCGTGCAGAATCCGCCACAGTGGCGGCTGAACATGCGCAGGAAGCGGCAAGGCCAAAACAGAAGGCTGCTGGTGGGTATCAACGGCAGGGGCTTGCTGAGGCCGCGATCAAGTCGGTCGTTCGAACGATCGGGTCTGAAGTTGGTCGACAAATCATCCGCGGGCTATTAGGGTCGATGCGCCGTTAGGGAGATATTGAACAATGCCTACAAAACTCAAACCTGCTGCCAATAGTGCCACGCCGGACTTACTGCTTTCCATGGATCGTAACCTCGCGCTTGAGGTCGTCCGGGTCACGGAAAGTGCGGCTCTGGCTGCTTCACTGCATGTGGGGCGCGGGGATGAAAAGGCCGCTGACCAAGCGGCAGTTGATGCCATGCGCACTGTTTTGAACAGCCTTTCCATTGATGGCCGCGTTGTGATTGGCGAAGGCGAGCGTGATGAAGCGCCGATGCTTTATATCGGCGAGCGTGTGGGCACAGGGCATGGCCCTAAAATCGATATCGCACTCGACCCGCTTGAAGGCACGACAATTTGTGCGACCGGCGGCATGAACAGCCTTGCTGTGATTGCCATGACGGAAGAGGGCGGATTTTTAAATGCCCCTGACACCTATATGCAGAAAATCGCCATCGGCCCCGGTTATGACCCAGATTTTCTTGACATGAACGAACCTGCGGATGATTTCGTGCGCCGTCTCGCTCGTGCCAAAGGTGCGCGGCCAGAGCAGCTTATGATCTGTATCCTTGATCGTCCGCGCCATGCGGATTTGATTGCAAAGGTGCGTGCTGCCGGCGCGCGTATCACGCTCATTCAGGATGGCGATGTATCGGGCGTTATTGCGACTGCCGAAGAACACTCGGCCATCGATGCCTATATGGGTACGGGCGGTGCGCCAGAGGGTGTGCTTGCGGCTGCGGCCCTTCAATGCACAGGCGGACAGATGCTGGGGCGGCTTGTTTTTAGAAATGATGGCGAGAAAGCCCGTGCCGAGCGCATGGGTATTACGGATTTCGGTCGTGTTTACACGCATGACGACATGGCTTACGGCCCCAACGTGATGTTTGCTGCAACAGGCGTCACAGACGGGGCGATGCTCAAGGGCGTGCGCCGCTATGTTGGCGGTGCCACCACGCATTCCATCATCATGCGGTCTAAAACGGGCACGATACGCCGCATTGAGGCCACGCATAATTTTAGCAAGAAGCCGCAGGAATGAACGAGAAACATACCATCGTCGCTTTTTATAAATTTACGCCCGTTGCCGATGTTGCGGCGGCGGTTGCTGACGTGAAGGCAAAGCTTGAGGCTTTGGGTATTTACGGCACAATTTTGATTGCGCCCGAGGGCATCAACGGCACGATGGCGGGCACGCCCGATGCTGTCGAAGGACTATTGGCTGTATTAAAAACGCGCTTTGGTTTGTGCCGCGCTAATGACCATGTGAAGTTTTCGTATGCCGATACGAAGCCTTTCAAACGGCTTAAAGTGCGCCCGAAAAAAGAGATTATTACCTTTAAGCAAGAAGGCGCCGACCCCAACAAACTGGCTGGCCAGTATGTCGAGCCCAAGGACTGGAATGCGCTGATATCAAATCCTGACGTTCTGGTGCTAGATACGCGCAACGATTACGAGACGATGCTTGGCACATATCAGGGTGCGGTTGTGCCGCCCATCGAGGTGTTTACCGAATTCGCCAAATACGTGCGCGAGAACCTCGACCCTAAAAAGCACCAGAAAATCGCGATGTTTTGCACGGGCGGCATACGCTGCGAAAAGGCGTCGGCCTTCATGCTTTCGGAAGGTTTTCCCGAGGTGTATCACCTCAAGGGCGGGATTTTGAAGTATCTTGAAGACGTGCCTGCCGAAGAAAGCAAATGGCAGGGGGAGTGCTATGTGTTTGACCGCCGCGTGGCCGTCGGGCATGGCCTTAAACCTGCCGAGCTTGGCATGTGTTATTCCTGCGGGTATCCGCTGCGCCCTGAGGATGTGAACCATCCGCTTTTCGAGAGGGGCGTCTCCTGCCATCACTGCCATGCCAATACAAATGCCGAGCAAAAAGCGCGTTTCCGTATGCGGCAATCGCAGCAGCAGGGCGCTGAAGTTTAGGTGTTTGCTAAAGCGTTCTGCCTTGCGCGGCGGACGCCGACAGGTTCCTGTCTAAGCAGGGTGGAAACCGCTTCCATATCCCCTTTATCAAGCCCCAGCCTTGTAGAAAGCTGCCTGATACCCTGAACACGTTTTTGATTTAGGGTGTCTGTGGCTGCTTTGTACTTGTCGGCCGTCTCGCTGTGGTGATCGTGTACGCTGCGGCCGAGATCGTTGACCGCTTTTAAAACCATTCCCAGTTTTTCTGAAGCTTCTTCCAGTTGCCCTATGTTCATGTAGCTGAAGATTGCGCCAAGCAGTCCGCCATCAAATGCGAGATCGGTCAGAACGTAAAGATTGCCTGTATCGATCCCGTGCTCGCCGGGTTCCTTGGCGTTTTTCGGGAAGAGGTCCGGATTTGCGTCTGCGTATTCCTTGAAGGATCCTATCGCTTTTGTGACGGCCTCTATCGCCTCTTTGGCTTCTTCCGTTTCCAGATAGGAAAGCAGGTTGATGCCGGCATTGTTAGACGCCATGTCAAACCACTCCATTGATGTGGCATCGCTACACTCGCTCAACGCGTTTTCGATGGCGCTGCGAAGTATCTGCACCTGGCCTATGGCCTCACCGTACTTCATGTGTTTGGCATCAGCATGGGTAAAGGCCTGTTTGGCTGCTGTAATGTCTATCCCTGATTTCGTGAGCAGTGCTGCCTCACTCTCGAGGATCGGATCAAAAGTCTCGATTGTTTTTTGATAGGCGGCACTGAGAACATCATCGGCTTTGCTTTTGGCCTGTTTGAAAGCCCTAACGTGCCCGCCCAGCGTTGTTGCCCCATAAAACTTTCGTGCGAGCCAGCTTGTTTTTGCTGGATTGCGAATATCGAGGGCGATGGCGCGCTCTCTATAAAATTCTCCTATGTAATACGAATAGGCTGGGTGGGATCTTTGAATGTGCCCGCGCCATTCATGTATGGCGGCTGGGCTTTGTTTGCGTGCGCGGGCAGCAATGGTCGTTTTGAGGCTCATGCTGTATTTTTAATAATATCCGGCTGACTTTGCAACAAATTCACTTTATGACTCGGGTTTTCGCGAATCGCATAAGGTCTTGAGATGCTCCAAGCCGTTCAAAACAGGCCGGATACTCCGGGTAGCGGGTATTTTGCGCCATCGCCGTCCTTCAAGGGGCGGATGTGGAAGTTGCCTGCCTATGACCGTGCGCTTGCGGCCCGTATGGCACAGGCGTATGGCCTGCCCGAAATGGTGGCGGCGCTGCTGGTTAGCCGCGGCATCGGGTTTGACGGGGTTGAGGGATTTCTTTCCCCCAACATCAAAACGCACTTTCCTGACCCTTTGAAGCTGACCGCGATGCGGGATGCTGCCGCTGATATTGCCCGTGCCGTGATGGCGGGGGAAAAGGTTGGCATCCTTGCTGATTTTGATGTGGATGGGGCTACATCCAGCGCTATTCTTACTCGCTTTTTGAAGGCGGCGGGGCAGGCGGATGTGCCGTTGTATATCCCCGACAGGCTATCCGAGGGGTATGGCCCGAATAACAAGGCTTTTGAATGGCTTAAGGCGGCTGGCTGCAGTTGGGTCTTAATTGCGGACAGCGGCACGACAGCGTTTAGCCAACTCGCGCATGCCACTGATATTGGCCTTAAAACTGTTATTATCGACCACCACGAGGCTGAGGATAAACTCCCCGCCGCTACCTACGTCGTCAACCCCAAGCGGCGGGATGATACATCGGGCTACACCATGCTCGCGGCGTGCGGGGTTTCATTCCTGTTCTGTGTCGCCCTCAATACCGTTTTGCGGACCGAGGGCTGGTACAAAGACCGCCCTGAGCCGGACCTTCGCCAGTGGCTCGACCTCGTGGCTTTGGGTACGATTTGCGACATGGTGCCTATGACGGGTGCTAACCGACTTTTGGTACGCGCCGGTTTTTCCAAAATGGCGGCGCGGGCCAACCCAGGTATCGATGCGCTTTTGACCGTCGGTAAAATTACACAAGTGCCGGACCCATCCCATGCTGGTTTTGTTTTGGGGCCGCGTATCAATGCGGGGTCGCGGGTTCATCAATCGGATTTAGGCGCAAAGCTGCTGGCGACCGACGACCCAGAGGAGGCTTTGCGCCTCGCGTGGCTTCTCGATGACTGCAATACCAAGCGCCGCGCCATGCAGAAGGAGATGGTGAGCCACGCTGCTGCCCGTGTAAAGGCGTATGGCTATGAAAACGACCCTGTGATTTTGCTTGATGATGATGCCTGGCACCCCGGCTTGGTAGGTTTAGTAGCGGGGGATATGAAAGAACGTTTCGGCAAACCTGCCTGTGTTGTGGGGTATGCGGATGCCGAAAACGGCACGCGCGAGGGGCGGGGTTCTGGTAGGTCTGTCGTTGGTATCAACATTGCGGAATCATTTATTGCGGCGCGGGCCGAGGGGGTTTTGATAAAAGGCGGCGGGCACGCCATGGCCGGCGGGTTTACCGTGGCGCCTGACCGTATCAAGGATTTGCGGGAGTTTTTAAAGGCGCATATAGGGGCGCAGGCTGCCAATTTACCGCCATGCCCTGAAGCGCCAGTTGATGCCGTGATGTCAGCACGGGCCTTGAGCGTGGATATGGCCAAGTTGGTGCAGGGGGCTGTTGCGCCTTACGGCGCGGGGCACCCTGAGCCCACCTTTGTGCTGACTGACGTGATTGTTTTGAATGCCGATATTGTTGGTGCAACCCATGTCCGTTGCACCGTGCGGGACCGTGACGGCGGGCCATCTGTCAAGGCGGTGGCCTTCAGGGCTGTCGATACGCCTTTGGGTGACTATCTTTTAAAACAAGCGCGAGATGCCGCGGTGCCTTTGCATTTGCTGGGGGCCGTGCATCTTAACGTATGGCAGGGCCGCGAAAGCGCCGAGTTTCATATAGCGGACGGGTTTGTAGGGTATGTTTGAGTTTGCTAGGCTCTTGTTCTGGTATTTGAATAATGAGGGAATATGAATTTGAAAATGACGAGTGCCGGCGTAACTATCGTGGCCGGCGCTGCTGCAACGGGGGCTGTGGCCCTGTGGCTTTTGTTTGCCCAACTGACGAAAACACCGGAAGTAAAGATTCCTAAAGTTGATTCAGATTTTGGTTTTGTTGTTGACGGTGAACCGTCAGCAGAGCCTGAGGCTCCGGCGGGTGACGATGTCTATTGCATGCTTGCGGGCGGCGAAAAGATATACGGGCGTTTTGTGAGTGTGCGGCGCGGCGGCGTGCAGGAAATAATCGGCCTCAAAATCCGTGCCTACGATGCTAAAGCAAGGTTTGCCTTTAGTGCCTATACCCGTATTGTGACACCCGGTATTGCAGCCGAGTATAAAGAATGGCGAGAATCTACGGGCGCAAATGTCGAAATGGGCGTTGCCGATATTACAGATTTTGCTCCGCTCAAAGGCGGCGTTATCCCTGATAGAAAGCTAGCCGCGCGCGCCTTACAGGCGTTTTTGTATTCAGGGGCTTTGGTGCCGGCCGCGCTTACTCATGGTGGTCAGGTTGTTCTATCCGGCAATCAGGGTAATCTACATGAGATGCGTCTCCAGCTTGCGGCCAGCTACCGGATTCCCGTGCAGGGGGCGCCCTGTAAACAGGTACAATCATTGACTTAATATTTAAAATACAAGCACGGGTTTACCTTCTATTATTGTCTTTGGGTGTAGGCTGGAATGTAGCAGCCTAAAGGCGGGCCCATCTTATGAAGCGCCAGCGTATTACCAAGATTTATAGGCTCTCCTGTGTATTTCTGAATATGTGGTACGGAGTATGTGCACCGTTTCAGGGCGGA
This sequence comes from Pseudomonadota bacterium, assembly GCA_009926935.1. GTDB lineage: Bacteria > Pseudomonadota > Alphaproteobacteria > Micavibrionales > UBA1664 > UBA6145. Next base: position 22,659 of record RFNZ01000007.1, read on the forward strand.
GCGCGGGGGGGCGATGTATGGGATTTACCTGTCGCCCAAGCTAGGTATTTTTATGAACATGCTAACAAGTTACATCATTCCGGCGGCTTTTGCGGGGACGATGGGTAGCATAGGCCTTGCGTGTGGGTGTGCGGCCTGCGTCGGCAGTTTTGGTGAGGCTTTGCGGCAGTTTGTAACTGAGAAGCCTTATTCTATGCCTGTCTCATGTATGTTGATTGAGTGGTTACCGAAGGGGTAAATTTTTTTTTACACAGCCCTTGCTGTGGTTAAAAACTTTGTTTTGCAGTAGTTTCCGTTTATGCGCGTATCCGTCCTTCCTGCCACGGCTGTCGATAAAGCCTATACCTATGCCGTGCCCGCGGGCATGGATGCGCCTGCCGTGGGTACTTATGTTGAAATCCCTTTGGGCCCGCGCAAGATTTTGGGCTGTGTATGGGATGATGCGCCGGATGATGTGCCTGCAACCAAGCTTAAAGAAATATTGCAGATATTCGATACTGTGCCGCCAATGGCAGATGCACAGCGTCGGTTTATCGAACGTGTTGCCGCCTACACGGTTTCTGAGCGTGGCGAAGTACTGAAAATGGCGCTGTCCGCGCCTAAGGCCCTCACTGGCAAGCGCAGTATCAAGAAAATCGTGGCACCTTGTGCCAACCCCAATATAACCCGCGAGGGGGCTGTATTGACGCCTGAGCAAGCGAGTGCTGCCGAACGGTTATGCGAAGCCGTACGGGCAGGGGCCTATAGCTGTACGCTGGTGGATGGGGTTACGGGCGCGGGTAAAACCGAGGTGTATTTTGAAGCCGTGGCGGAAGCATTGAAGCACGGCAAACAGGTGTTGGTGCTATTGCCTGAAATCGCACTTTCTAATTCTTTTCTTGGGCGTTTTTCCGAACGCTTCGGGTGCCTGCCTGCCCTCTGGCACTCGGGCTTGACTGAGGCTCAGCGCAAAGCCACTTGGAAGGCTGTTGCCACAGGTGACACAAAAGTTGTAATTGGCGCGCGCTCCGCATTGTTTTTACCGTATGCGGATTTAGCCGTGATTGTGGTTGATGAAGAACATGACGGTGCCTTCAAGCAGGAAGACGGTGTGCGTTACCACGCCCGCGATATGGCCGTATTGCGTGGGCATTTGGCAGGGCATGCGGTTGTATTGGTCTCAGCCACGCCATCACTCGAGACATTCCACAATGTACGTGGACGGCGGTATGATGTTGTGCATCTGCCTGATCGTTACGGCGGGGCCCGGTTGCCCGATGTATCGCTGATTGATATGCGCAAAAATCCGCCTGAACGCGGAAACTTCATTTCGCCGCCTTTAAACGCAGCGATTGCCGAGTGCTTGGCGGCGGGTGAGCAATCACTGCTGTTTTTGAACCGGCGGGGCTATGCGCCTTTAACGCTGTGCCGCGCGTGCGGGCACCGTATCGAATGCGGTCAGTGTTCGGCTTGGATGGTTGAACACAGGCAATCCAAACGCCTTTCTTGCCACCATTGCGGCACGTCACAGCGCATGCCCGATAAATGCCCCAAATGCGGGGCGACTGACAGCCTTGTGCCCATCGGCCCCGGCGTTGAACGCATTGCTGAGGAAGTGCGCGATATGTTCCCGCAGGCGCGGACGCTCGTGCTGGCCAGTGATACAGCGGGGGATGATGGGGCAGCACTGCACCAAGCCTTGGAGGCCATCCGTAGCCAGTCGGTCGATATCATCATCGGCACGCAGATTATCGCAAAGGGCCATCACTTCCCCAAGCTGACTTTGGTGGGTGTGGTGGATGCCGATTTGGGCCTTACCGGCGGGGATTTGCGTGCGAGCGAACGCACATGGCAGTTATTGCACCAAGTGGCTGGCCGCGCTGGACGGGAGGCCGCGATGGGCCGCGTTTTGTTGCAAACCTTCATGCCTGAAAACCGCGTCATGCAGTCGCTCTGCGTGCATGACCGCGATGCGTTTGTAGCCGTGGAACTTGAAGAGCGTGCGCAGGCCCACATGCCGCCTTACGGGCGATTGGCTGCCATTATTTTATCGGGTACAAACCCAGCCGTAACCGAGGCCGCCGCAAGGGCCTTGGCGCAAGCCGCGCCGACTGCCGAGGGTCTTAGTATTCTGGGTCCTGCGCAGGCAGCGATTTATAAACTACGCAACCACTTCAGGTGGCGGCTGTTGTTGAGCGCGGACAAGGCATTCCCGATGCAGGATTACATCCGTGATTGGCTTTCAAAAACAAAAGTACCGTCATCCGTCCGCGTGGCGGTGGATGTTGATCCATATAGATTTCTTTAATTGAGTGTACTTGGCACGCGGCGTAGAGTTTCGCGCCACCAGGAGGCTGACTGGTAGTAGCCTATCGCTTCATCCTCCAGTTTGGTGTTTTCGTTTTTCATGCGTTCTTCCGCAGGCCATGAAAGTTGGTCGATTTTCTTTTTCGGAGAAAGAACGGTGATTGTATCGTTTTTAACGAGCGCTACCTTTTGGTAGTTGCTGATGAAGGCGTGGGGTATCTCGTCGTCGTCATGCATCAAATCCTCGCCGTAAAATTTGCTGCGATATTTAAAGTTGAGTTGGCCTAGCAAAATGGGAGCCACATCAATCTGGCTTGCGATCGCTTCAAAACGCTTTGGTTTGATAAAGCCAGGGGCATAGAAAATCATGGGGATGTGGTATTTGTTGGGGGCGAGTTCCACCTTGCCGCCGGCGCCTGCCGTGTGGTCGGCGACAAACACAAAAACCGTATCCTTGAACCATGGTTTGTTTTTCGCGAATTCTATCAGCTTACCCACGCTGTAGTCGGCGTATTTAACGCCGCCCGTGCGGCCTGTACCTGAGGGGATGTCGATACGGCCATCCGCGTAAGTGTAGGGGCGGTGGTTGGATGTGGTCATGATGAGTTGCATGAAGGGTTTGCCTGCGGCGACGGATTTATCGGCCTCTTTGACTGCGCGGGCAAATACGTCATCATCGGGGATGCCCCAGACATTGGCAAAGCTGTATTCCGATTTATCGAACGCGGTGCGGTCGATGACGTTGAAACCGTTGCCAGCAAAAAACGCGTTCATGTTATCGAAGTAGCCGTACCCGCCATACAGGAAGGTCGTATCGTAGCCGCGATCACGGAACACGAAACCTAGCGAGAATAAGTTTTCATTCCCGGGGCGACGCACGATGGATTGACCCGGCGTTGGCGGTACCGAAAGCGTAACAGCCTCAAGACCCCTTACGGTGCGTGTGCCTGTGGCGTAGGCGTTGGCAAAAAACAGCCCTTCCTTCGCTAGCCTATCGAGATTGGGGGTAAGATTTTCTTCGTTACCGAAGCTGCCCATGAAATCTGCGCTCATAGATTCCATGACAACCAAGATGACGTTTTTATGTTTTTCTGGCCCTTTGGGGTTGATGATGCGGACTAAATCGCCGTTTTCATCCAGCAAATCTTCATTCTCGTAAAAGAGGCCGCGGGCGATTTTTTTGGCCTGTTCAGGGTCGCGCTGGGCATAGAAGCGATCGTAGCTGATTTCGTTGTGCCAGAAGGCATAAAAGAGGTTGTAGATGCCGCTCGCGGCAATTTCACCTGCTTCGGCGTTGTCCGAATAGGTGGCCTGTGCGGTTGATGATGCTGCGTAAAGACCGATTGTGAGTAGTGCATAAATGCCGAAGGCTGCTGCGCGCATTGAAAAACGGCTGTCCGTATCCTGCGTTTGGATTTTGCGCACAGCCCAAGTAAGGGCGGCGGCCACGATACCGATGGCGGTTAGCAGCGGGGTGAGGGGGTAGGATTCAACGATGTTGCCTATGACTTCCTGCGTATACACAAGGTAATCGACGGCGATGAAGTTGAAGCGGGTTGAAAACTCGGTCCAGAAAAGATGTTCGGCCACGGCATCGAATAGCATCACGTAAATGAATATGAAGCGCAGCGCGTGTTCGGCAAAGGTGCCCAGGCGGGTGGCCCAGTACTTCGCTGGCATGGCCAGTATGATGAGAGCGATCGGTATAATGACAAAAGCTGCCGTTACAGCGTCCAGCCACAGGCCACGCGTTATGATGTTCAGGATGTCATAGGCCGTGAGGTCTATATCGAAACTGCTGCGGATCATCAGCGTCAGGCGGACGAGAAACTGGATAATCAGGAAAAATGCGGCGTAAGGGGCCAGTCGGCGAAAGAAGAAGGGCATATTCGGCTAATCCTACTGTTTCATTCGGGTCATTTAGCAAATGAATTGGGGCGATACAAAGGCAGGGCCTGTTGACGCCTGCTGCAAACAGTCACACCATGTTTGTCATGGGTGTCGATTTCAAGAACACGGACTGGAAGAATCAGTTGTTCCCAAAGCGGGGTAATCTGCCAGAGGACCTGACGGCATTCGACATCCTTAAATCTTTTGCCGTCGTGCTTATGATCATTGATCATGTGGGCTGGCTCCTGTTCCAGAATATCGAGTGGTTTCGCGTGCTGGGGCGCCTCAGCGTACCAATATGGTTTTTCCTGATCGGGTATTCCTATACACGGCAGGTTCCGTGGCGCTGGTATGCGGCGGGGGTTATACTGGCTGTTTCCAGCATGGTTGTCGGGCTAGATCCGCTTCCGCTTTCAGTACTCTTTACCATGGCAATTATTAGATATGTGCTGGAGCCTGTCTGGGCCTTTATGTCTGAAAAGCAGGCGTATTTCTGGTGGTTTGTGCTGCTTTTGGCGTTCTTTGGTTATGTCAGCGACATGTTTATCGAATACGGAACAATGGGCCTTTTGCTGGCCCTTGTCGGATATTTGTTCAAAAACAGGCACGCTTTGTTTGAGGACGAGGGCGAATCGATCTCCCGGATATTTGCGGTTGTGGCTTTGGCCGCATTTGGGGGTATGGAGCTACTGAAATTCGGGTTTTCCATGCTGCCGGCCATGGTGCTGGCGGCTGGGCTTATTGGCATCTACTTTGTTCTTGAAGGGTTTAAGGGCGAGACACTCGCCGGCAGCGCCCAAAAACCCCATGCGCCGCTTCTCAAATTCATGGGACGATACAGCCTTGAAATCTATGTCCTGCACCTGTTGATTCTTAAGGCAGTTTTTGGCCTGAAAATGCTTGCCGGAGGCCTTATAGGCTGAATCCCGAAATAGCCTGAAAAAATACTGTCCAAAAAGGTTGATTGCCCAAAGTCCGTATGCTACACGGGGCACGACGAAAAATTGGCAGAGGTAACGGGTTTACGATGGCTGTTGGACAGGTTGCTCAGAGATACGCGAAGGCTTGGTTGGATGCCGCCCGCGAGAAAAAGGCTCTTGAGGCTGTGGCGTCTGATTGCCAGTCCCTCCTTTCCATGATCAAAAACAGTGCTGATTTTTCAGCCTTTCTTGCATCTCCGCTGATTTCACAGGCAGATCAGGCCAAGGCCGTTGCCGCTATTGCCAAGCAATCAAAGTTTCATGAGGTCACGGCATCGCTGTTGGCTGTGCTGGCTGATAACCGTCGTCTTCCGGCTTTGCCTGCCGTGCTTGAGGCTGCAAGGGCCATGTTTGATGCGGCGGCTGGTACCGTTAAGGCTCAGGTCATTTCAGCGACTGTCCTTGATGAGGGCCGTATTACAGATATCCGTGCCCAATTGAAAAAGAAAATGGGCGTCGAAGTTGCCGTTGAGTCCAAAGTTGATCCGTCGATCATTGGTGGGCTTATCGTCCGCGTCGGATCAAAGATGATTGACGATTCAGTAAAAACCAAGTTGGACCGCATGGCACGCCGCCTCTCGGGCCGTAATGCTGCTTAAAAGATTTTTTGACTGGAGAAGTGTATGGAACTGAAAGCCTCTGAAATCTCGGCAATCCTGAAAGACCAGATTGCAAACTTCAACGCGATGGCGGATGTAGCCGAAGTCGGCGTCGTTTTGTCCGTCGGTGACGGTGTTGCCCGCGTGTACGGCCTTGACGGCGTTCGTGCTGGCGAGATGGTGGAATTTCCCGGCGGTATCAAAGGGATGGCCCTTAACCTTGAAACCGATAACGTGGGCGTTGTTATCTTCGGTTCCGACCGCGATATTAAAGAGGGCGACATTGTGCGCCGTACCGGCGAGATTGTTTCCGTGCCTGCGGGCCGCGGTATGCTTGGCCGTGTGGTAGACGGCCTTGGTAACCCGATTGACGGCAAAGGCCCTCTTAAAGACGTAACGATGACCCGCGTCGAGGTGAAAGCCCCCGGCATTACACCCCGCCAGTCAGTTAAAGAACCCATGCAGTCCGGCCTCAAGGCGCTTGATGCGCTTGTGCCTGTTGGCCGTGGCCAGCGCGAACTGATCATCGGTGACCGCCAGACGGGTAAAACCGCTGTTGCTCTTGATGCCATCCTTAACCAGAAAACGATCAATGCATCGGGCGACGAAAAATCGAAGCTCTATTGCATTTATGTCGCTATCGGCCAAAAACGTTCTACGGTTGCGCAGCTTGTGCGTTCGCTCGAAGAACGTGGCGCGATGGAATATTCCATCGTTGTTGCGGCGACCGCGTCCGATCCTGCGCCTATGCAGTTTTTGGCCGCCTATACGGGCTGCACGATGGGCGAGTACTTCCGTGACAACGGCATGCACGCCCTTATTGTATATGACGATTTGTCCAAGCAGGCTGTGGCTTACCGCCAGATGTCCCTGCTGCTGCGCCGCCCACCGGGCCGCGAGGCTTACCCTGGCGACGTTTTCTACATTCACTCGCGCTTGCTCGAGCGTGCTGCGAAAATGTCCGACGACAAGGGCGGCGGTTCGCTCACGGCACTTCCTGTCATCGAAACACAAGCCGGTGACGTTTCCGCATACATCCCGACCAACGTGATTTCGATTACGGATGGGCAGATATTCTTGGAAACAGGTTTGTTCTACAAAGGCATCCGCCCTGCTATTAACGTCGGTCTTTCGGTGTCGCGCGTCGGTTCCGCCGCTCAGATTAAGGCGATGAAGCAGGTTGCAGGTACCATCAAGCTTGAGCTCGCACAGTACCGCGAAATGGAAGCGTTCTCGCAGTTCGCATCCGATCTCGATGCTTCGACCCAGAAGCTTCTTGCACGCGGTTCGCGCCTCACGGAACTTCTGAAGCAGCCTCAATACAGCCCGCTTGCGGTTGAAGAACAGGTGCTTGTGATTTTTGCTGGCGTTAAGGGTTACCTTGATGCGCTGCCTGTCAAAGGCGTTGGCGCATTCGAGCAAAGTTTGCTGCGCGATGCACGGGCTGGTGGCACGGGTAAGGCTATTCTGGATGAAATCCGGAGCGCCAAAGCGCTTTCGAAGGACCTTGAAGCCAAGATGCATGAATACCTCAAGGCATTTTCGGCCAGTCAAGCCAAAGCTGCTTAAGGGAAACGGGAGAGGGTAGGGCCATGCCCAGCTTGAAGGAATACCGTAACCGCATTGCTTCCGTGAAATCGACACGGAAGATTACGTCGGCCATGAAAATGGTTGCGGCCTCGAAGTTGCGCCGTGCGCAGGAAAATGCGCAGGCAAGTCAGCCTTATGCCTCGGCCATGTCGGCCATGCTTTCGCGTGTTGCCGCCAATCTTGTTGTATCGCCAAACCTGCCCAAGCTTTTGATTGGCACAGGTTCGGAGCAGACTCATTTACTCATCGTCATGACGGCTGATCGCGGCCTTTGCGGCGGGTTCAACGGTAACCTCGTGCGTTTTGCACGCCAGCAGATCCGTGACCTTACTGCTGCGGGTAAGACCGTGAAAATCGTGACGGTTGGTCGCAAAGCTCGTGACCTTCTGCGCCGCGACCACAGAGATAAAATTATTCATTCGGTCACTGACCTTGGCACCAAAGGCAAAATCGCCTTTGGAGAAGCCGATACAGTTACTGCCTACGTGCTCAGCCAGTTTGATGCGGGCTCGTTTGATGTGTGCACGCTGATTTACAACGAATTTAAAAACGTGCTGGTACAGAAACCTTCGGCGGCGCAGCTTGTGCCGTTCCGTCTGCCCGAGGTTGGCGCCAACGACAATTTGCCAAAAGTTCCGTACGAGTTTGAGCCTGAGGAAGACGCGCTTCTGGCACGCCTTCTGCCGCAAAACCTTTCGGTACAGATCTACCGCGCCATGCTGGACAGCGCGGCCGGTGAGCAGGCCGCCCGTATGACGGCGATGGACAACGCAACACGCAACGCAGGCGACATGATCAAGAAACTGTCGCTCTCGTACAACCGTGCGCGTCAGGCGTTTATTACCAAGGAGCTCATCGAGATTATCTCGGGGGCTGAGGCAGTTTAATGAAAAAGGGATTCACCGCTAAGGCGCTAAGTACGCTAAGAAGAAAATTATAAAAACTTAGCGTTCTTAGTGTCTTAGCGGTAAAAAAATTAAAGTTAAAAAGGAAAAGAAAATGGCAAAGACAACAAACGGCAAAATCACGCAGGTCCTCGGCGCAGTCGTGGACGTTCAGTTTGAAGACGGCAACGTGCCGAAAATTCTGAACGCGCTCAAAACCAAGAACGCGGGCAATGACAATTCCGAGCTCGTGCTCGAAGTGGCACAGCACCTTGGTGAAAACACCGTGCGCTGCATTGCCATGGATACGACGGACGGTCTTGTCCGCGGGCAGGACGTTTCGGATACGGGTGATGCTATCTCCGTTCCTGTCGGCCCTGAAGTGCTTGGCCGTATCATGGATGTCATCGGCCAGCCGATTGACGACCGCGGCCCCGTTGGCGCGAAAATGACATACCCTATCCACCGTGCGGCGCCTGCGTTTATCGACCAGTCGACCGCGACGGAGCAGCTTGTCACGGGCATCAAAGTTATCGACCTTATCTGCCCTTATGCCAAGGGCGGTAAAATCGGCCTCTTCGGCGGTGCTGGCGTTGGTAAAACCGTTACCATCATGGAGCTCATCAACAACATCGCCAAGGGCCACGGCGGCGTGTCCGTCTTTGCTGGTGTGGGTGAACGTACCCGCGAGGGCAACGACCTTTACCACGAGATGATTGAATCCGGCGTTATCAAAACCGATGGCCCGGGCTCCAAAGTGGCGCTGGTCTACGGTCAGATGAACGAACCACCCGGAGCACGTGCACGCGTTGCTCTCTCTGGTCTTGCGCAGGCCGAATACTTCCGCGATGCCGAAGGTCAGGACGTTCTGTTCTTCATGGACAACGTGTTCCGCTTTACGCAGGCTGGCGCTGAAGTTTCGGCACTTCTTGGCCGTATTCCTTCCGCCGTGGGTTACCAGCCTACTTTGGCGACCGACATGGGCGCTCTGCAGGAGCGTATTACATCGACCAACAAGGGCTCGATTACATCCGTTCAGGCTGTTTACGTGCCTGCTGACGACTTGACCGACCCGGCACCTGCCACAACCTTCTCGCACCTTGATGCGACGACGGTGTTGAGCCGCCAGATTGCCGAGCTTGGCATTTACCCGGCCGTTGACCCGCTTGACTCCACATCGCGTATTCTGGACCCCGCCATTGTAGGCGAAGAGCACTACAGAGTGGCGGCTGCGGTTCAAAAAACCCTCCAGACCTACAAGGCTCTGCAGGACATCATCGCTATTCTGGGGATGGATGAGCTTTCGGAAGATGACAAACTTGTCGTCTCCCGCGCACGTAAAATCCAGCGATTCCTCTCACAACCATTCCACGTGGCTGAAGTATTTACAGGTTCACCGGGCGTGTTCGTCGAGAAAGCCGATACCGTCAAGGGCTTCGGCATGATCGTGAGCGGTGAGTGCGACCATTTGCCTGAATCGGCCTTCTACATGGTCGGTACGATCGAGCAGGTATTTGCTAAAGCAGAAAAACTCGCAAAAGAGGCCGCGTAATCATCATGGCTCAAACCTTCAAATTCGAACTTGTATCACCTGAGGAAAAACTAATTTCCGAAGATGTCGCTATGGTGACTGTACCGGGTGAAGAGGGCGTGTTTGGTGTGCTTGCAGGCCATTCACCTTTGTTGTCATCATTGAACATGGGTGTTGTTGAGATGCGCCGCGATGAGGCTTCGCAGCCTCGTCGTATTTTTGTCTCCGGCGGGTTTGCCGATGTGGGGCCTAAGCACTGCACCGTGTTGGCGCAGGATGCAACAGACCTCACTCTTGTCGATGTCACGAAGCTTGAAGCCGAGATTACGAAACTTCAGTCTGATGCGCTTGCCGCCGAAGGGTTTGAAAAAACCCGTTTAGAGGCCCGACTTGCCGTAGCACAGGCTAAGCGCGCGGCGCTTTAATTTTAACGTTTTTCATAAATTGAATTTTATTTTGCGGATCTGTATAAGGCCCGTATGTCACTCCATGCAAAATTTGATGATCGTGTTTATGCGTGCACCGAGCATTTCGGTGTGTTCGATCTGGATGAGACACTTTTTCGGCACTGGGATGGGCTTGATGACAATATCGGGGCTGTGGTTCGTGATGTTTTGGCCTTAGAGCTTAAAGAACGTGGCATCACGGTTCGAGAATCCGAGATTGAGGATATTACCGAGGAGTCCTATGCGCATCATGGGCTTCCCATGTGGCTGGCTTCGCAGCGATGGGGTATTGACCACGCCATTTTGCATCGCCGGTATCATGTGGTCACTCTTGATCGCCATGTTCTGCCAGAGCTCCCCGAGCGTATAGAAGAAAAGGCGGATTTTTATAGAACCCTGCGCGAGCAGCTTCAGGAAGCTGTTTCTCTCGATATGAAGTTTGGTGTGCTCACCCATGGTTGCGATACATGGGGCCGGGTCATTCCGGAGGCGCTTGATATAGCCAAGTACATGACCCTTATGCGCGGGATTGATAATTACGGTAGCCGCCGCAAATGCACGAATCCATGCCTTTACCGTGATTTCCTAGGGGATGCCGGGTTTGCCGGGCATATAGCGGGGAATACGTTCATGGCTGAAGATAGGGCCAAAAATCTAATCGTGCCTGCCCGTATGGGCATGGTGCCGTATCTGGTTGGCGACAAGAGGCCTGACTATGCCGCAGAATACGGCATTATCCATTATCCGGATGTCAACTATGTGCTGGCTGAGCAGATACGTTTCCGCCGTCAATGGCTCAGGGTTGTGGAGATGCAAGATAAGATACGTCTTTTTGTTCCGCCACGCTTCGCCATTTGACAGTTGGGCTGCGGCAGCGCATATCACTGTTTATGAGAGATTTACAGGCCATTCGGGCGCAGCTTGGGTCCCAGTATTCCGATACGGTGTGGGAGGGGCTTGCGCCGTACATCGAAAGCATTAATCGCCTCAAGCGCGAACGCAATGCCGTCGTTCTCGCGCATAACTACATGACGCCTGATATTTACTACGGCGTGGCCGATATTGTAGGCGATAGCCTGAAGCTGGCCGTTGAGGCGGCCAAAACAGATGCGGCCGTGATTGTGCAAGCGGGCGTGTACTTTATGGCCGAGACATCAAAAATTCTTTGTCCCAATAAAACCGTGCTGATGCCGGATATGGATGCGGGTTGCTCGCTCTCGGAATCCATTACAGGGGCTGATGTGCGGCTGCTGAAAGAGAAATTCCCCGGTGTGCCTGTGGTAACTTACGTTAACACCAGCGCCGAGGTTAAGGCGGAGAGTGACGTGTGCTGCACATCGGGCAATGCCGTGAAAATTATCAAGGCGCTTGCGGCCGAGGGGCATAAGACGGTCTTGATGATCCCTGATGAGTATCTGGCCATGAACACGCAGGCGCAGGTGCCGGAAGTCAAAATCCTGACATGGCGCGGCAAGTGCGAAGTACATGAGAGGTATACGGCAGAGGATGTTGCGGATATCAAATCCCGCTATAAGGGCGATATTTACGTGATAGCCCACCCTGAATGCCATCCCGACGTTATTGCCATGTCTGATTACAGCGGGTCCACCGCCCAGCTTCAAAACGTGATTGAAACCAAGCAGCCGCGCCGTGTGCTTTTGATTACCGAGTGTTCGATGGGCGATAACCTGCAAACGGCCAACCCCAAGGTTGAATTTGTAAGGTCATGCTTTTTGTGCCCGCATATGAAGCGCATCAGTTTGCCCAAAATCCTCAAATCCCTTCAAACCATGACGACGGAAGTAACCGTATCTGGGGAAATCATCGTCCGTGCGCGTCGATCGGTTGACCGGATGCTGGAGTATAGCCGCGCATGATTACGGGGATCCCTGATTTTTCCGCGCTTCTGAATCTCGCGCTGGCTGAGGATATTGGCGCGGGCGATGTTACCAGCCTTGCGACTATCCCCGCGGCGGCGGTGGCCAAAGCCGATATGGTCTTCAGGGGTTCGGGCGTTGTTTGTGGGTTGCCGCTCGTTGAGGCTGCCTTTAAGGCTGTTGACCCTGCCCTTGAAATAACTTTTTACGCCAAAGACGGCGATAGGGTTTTAAGCGGCGCGCGCGTGCTTCGCGTGGCTGGCAATGCGCGGCCGATTCTGGCCGCTGAGCGCACGGCGCTTAACTTTATCCAACGGCTTTCTGGTGTTGCCACTGAAACACGCAAGCTTGTTGATGTGATTGCCGATACCAAAGCTCGGCTGACCGATACACGTAAGACAACCCCTGGTTGGCGCGCGCTTGAGAAATACGCCGTGCGCTGCGGGGGTGGAGTTAATCACCGCATGGGGCTTTATGATGCCGTCCTTATCAAGGACAACCATGTGGCTGTGGCTGGCGGTGTTGGACTAGCGCTTGCGGCGTGCCGCGAAACCCCCGGAAAAATCGAGATTGAAGTCGATACGCTTGAACAATTGCGTGAAGCCTTGGGGGCAGGGGCCAAATATATCCTGCTCGACAATATGCCACCTGCAGTTTTGAAAGAGGCGGTTGCCATCAATGCCGGAAGGGCTGAGCTTGAGGCATCGGGCGGAATAACACCGGCCACCATAAAGGCTGTGGCCGAGGCCGGCGTTGATGTGATCTCGGTCGGATGGATAACGCACTCGGTGCCTGCGCTGGATATCGGACTTGATATCGATCTGTGAATGGTGTTGCAGGTTATCAACAAAAAGTTTCCTTTCTGATGTGCATTTTGCATTTTTGTCATTGTCTAAAATCAAAAATGTGAGAGGCTTATAAGTGTACGCGGTTCAAGTCTGACTCGTCCCTTGAGTTCTAGAGCCGCGTGTAGAAAGGCTTCTTTAATTTATCGTCATGTATCCTAGGCCGCCCTTTGAAGTGGGAAACAAGCCGCAAAACAGCGAAAATGCTGAGGTTATGGCCTATGGCGGGAATGCCGATTCTGCTGTCTCTTCTACTTACTCAGCCAAAGAAGCTCCGCTGAAGGTTCGCGGGATCAAGCCTGCAAACACCGAATCACTCAAGAAACCGGTCAACAGATTCCCCCTTTCGGATACGTCCAAAGCCTTCCTGAAGAAGTTTTATCCCGATGCCACCGTTGCCGATTGGAATGATTGGAAGTGGCAGGTCCGTAACCGTATCCGCAAGGCCGATACGCTCGGCAAGATTTTAAATCTCTCGGAGGATGAGAAGGCGAGCATTGACCGCCGGACCAACAACCTGCCGATTGCCATTACGCCTTATTACGCCTCACTTTTGTCTGTTGATGATCCAAAGCAGCCGCTGCGCATGACCCATGTGCCTGTAGGCGGCGAGTTTGTAAGAGGCAAGGGGGAGGATCCCGACCCGCTGGGCGAGGATCACGATATGTCCGTGCCGGGTCTTGTTCACCGTTATCCGGACCGTGTTCTGTTTTTAACGACTGGTTTTTGCTCGACCTACTGCCGGTATTGCACGCGTTCACGCATGGTGGGGGAGACCAATGGCGAATATAGCTTTTCCATTAGCCAATGGGAGAAAGCGATTGAATATATTGCGGCTAATCCGCAAATCAGGGATTGCCTGCTTTCGGGCGGCGATCCGCTTAGTATTGGTGACGACAAGCTGGAATGGCTGCTTTCGCGCCTTCGTGCCATCCCGCATCTGGAATTCATCCGTATCGGGACCAAGATCCCCATCGTTATGCCGCAGCGCATCACGAAAAACCTTACAAAGATGCTGAAAAAGTATCACCCGCTATGGATGTCCGTGAATATCACGCACCCGGACGAAATCACGCCTGAAAGTCGTGAGGCTTTCGCCCGGTTGGCTGATGCCGGTATCCCGCTTGGTGGCCAGACCGTACTTTTGAAAGACATCAACGATAACGTTGCAACCATGAAGAGCCTTATGCATAAAATGCTGACGGCCCGTGTGAAGCCTTATTACCTGTATCAGTGTGATCCTGTCTCAGGTTCAGCTCACATGAGAACACCTGTTTCTAAAGGTCTTGAAATCATTGAAGGTTTACGCGGGCATACAACCGGCTATGCCGTTCCTCAGCTGGTTATTGATGCGCCGGGCGGGGGTGGAAAAATTCCCATACTTCCAAATTATGTTGAGGGGCGTGACGGTGATTTCCTTGTCCTTCGGAATTTCGAAGGCAATACCTACCGCTACCCCGATCCTTTAGGCAAAGGTTAGAGCCGTGCATATCGGCCTTGTTTACGATCTCATCGATGACTATCTGGCCGAAGGATACTCCGAGGAAGAGGCTGCGGAGTTCGATGTCCTTTTCACAATCGAGTCGATTGAGGCCGCGCTTAAAGCCAACGGCCATACTGTCGAGCGTGTGGGCGGTCTTAAAAAGCTGATTGCGGCGCTTGCCATAGGTAAACGCTGGGATATGGTTTTCAATATAGCTGAGGGTATGTATGGCCTAGGGCGCGAGGCCCAGGTTCCCGCCGTTCTTGACGCCTATTGCATCCCGTACACGTTTTCGCCCACGGATGTCATGGTTACGACCATGAACAAGGCTTTGACCAAAACCGTGGTCCGTGATGCCGGTATCCCGACACCGGATTTTGCCGTTGTTTCCTGTGCATCGGATGCCAAGGCGGTTAGGTTGCCCTATCCGCTTTTTGTCAAACCCGTTGCGGAGGGTACGAGCAAAGGCGTTTCCGAGAATTCGCGCGTTACCAATGGGGCAGAGCTTGCGGCCCGTGCGGCTGAAATCAACAAGCAGTTTCGCCAGCCCGCCCTTGTAGAGACTTTTTTGCCTGGCCGGGAGTTTACTGTCGGGATACTGGGGTCAGGCAAGCGGGCCCGCGTGATTGGCGTCATGGAAATTACCTTTAAGGAAACGGGCGATCAGAGCTGCTATTCCTATCGCAATAAAATCGATGCGCATGAGGTCATGACCCTTGTCGATGACGATGATTCAAAGCGGGCCGGTGAGATGGCTCTTCGGGCCTGGCGTGCCCTTGGTTGCTGCGATGCTGGGCGGGTGGATACGCGGCTTGATGCCAATGGCGTTCCCAACTTTATCGAGGCTAATCCTTTGGCCGGGCTCCGGCCTGAGTACTCCGAGCTTACGGTTCTGGCGTTGCAGGCTGGCCTTTCCTATGAGGCATTGATCGGCGGTATTGTTGATGAGGCCGCCAAGCGCTACAAACATCTGTTGCCTAAAAAAGTACGCGCAGAAGACCGTTGCCCGGCCTAGGCCCAATGGTCATTTTATAAAGAAAGCAGAACATGGGACTGGTGATCGTATTGCATGACGGCAGCGTGGGTGATGCCAATACGCTGGAAACAGGTAATGCCGTTGCGCAGGCCGAGGAAAGCGCAGGTTTGCTGCGCGAGGCTGGTTTTGAAACGCGTATTATTGATTACAGCCAGAACGGCCAGCAGGCGCTGCTGCCTTTTAAGGGGCGGGGCGATGTCGTGATCCTTAATCTGGTCGAGTCGATTGACCGCCGTGATGATCTCGCCTGGCAATGCCCGCAGTGGCTTTTTGAAAATGGTTTTGCATTTACGGGTGCCTCGGCCAGTGCCTTGCGCCTTGGTGACAACAAGATCGTTGCCAAAAAACTGATGACCCAAAACGGCATCCCGACTGCACCTTGGCACGAGATAGAAGCATTGCCTGCTCTGGTCGCCACAGGAGAAAAGTGGATTTTGAAGGCCGCCTGCTTCCATGCCTCGCTTGGTATTGATGAGGAAAACGTCACCACAAGCTTTGCCGCGCTCCATGGCCTTGCAAAGAAGCGGAAGGATACATTTGGCGGTGACTGGTTTATAGAAAAATATATTGATGGCCGCGAGTTCAATATGGGGATGATGGGGCGTTTTGGCGGTGAGCCCGACATCCTGCCTGCGGCCGAAATGGTGTTCGCCGACGAGGTTTATGCCGGGCGCGAGCAAAAAATCATCGGTTACAAATCCAAATGGGATGAAAGTGCTCCTGAGTATAATGGGGCGAGCGCGCGTTATGCCTTTGATTCCGGTGATCAGGCGCTGCTTGCCAGTATTCAGGCCATTTGCCGGCAGTGCTGGCAGGTGTTTGGGCTTGGGGGCTATGCGCGTGTGGATTTCAGGGTAGATCCTGAAGGGCGGCCTTATGTATTGGAGGTCAATACCAATCCGTGCCTTGCCGTTGGTGCCGGGTTTATGAATGCCAATGCGCAGCGTGGGCTGACAGCTGTGCAGGTCATGGAAAAGCTGGTGTTACTTGCGAGATAAATGGGTGTTGTGATGGCGGTAGATACAGAGAACCTTTTTCTTTCAGAAATTCCCCTGGATTCGGACGTGCAGGCAGTGATGTCGCTTGTGAGCAAGCTGAGCGTTTTTAGCGATACCGAGATTGCTGTTGCCGGTGACCTTGTTGCCGAGGCTATTTCAGGCGAGGAAGAGTATTTTTTTGTTTTCTATCGCACGCCGGATCGCCAGATTGCAGGGTATAGCTGCTATGGCACTATCCCACTTACCAAATCGGCCTACGACCTCTACTGGATTGCAATCGATCCGGCCTATCGCGGCATCGGCCTTGCCGACAAGATTATAAAACTGACGCATGAGCGTATCCGCCAAGGTAACGGTGATCAGGTTTACGCCGAGACATCATCGCTGCCCCAGTACGAAGCCGCACGGAAATTTTACCTCAGGCAGGGCTATACCGAGATTGCGCGGTATAAAAACTTCTACAAACCGGGCGACGACAAACTGGTTTATCGAAAAGAACTATAGTTTTTCTTTTCATATATTTATTAACTTCAAAAAATCTGAAATTTTTTTTTATGACTCTCAAGAGGCAGAAATCTGACTCCTTGTTAACTTTTATTATACATAATATGTTTACTATTGTTAACATTATGTCTTGTCGCTACGCAGCTTAAGACCGCATTAAAGAATAGAGCTGTATCTTCTAGGCGCTGGTGTTGGAGCCAGTTATTTATTAGTTAACAATAGGTTACTTGGGGAAGTTTATATGGTTAGCGAAGTCATCCTGGGCGCTGGGCTCAGGGCGAACCTGTTGTCGCTACAGCGGACGCAGGTCCAGATTGATCAGGTTCAAAATATTCTGTCTACGGGTCTTCGGGTCAACTCTGCCCTCGATAACCCGCAGAATTTTTTTCAGGCACAATCTCTACGTAGCTCATCCAATGATCTCTTACGCTTACTGGATGGGGTTGGGCAATCCATCCAAACAGTCAAGGCAGCTGATGCGGCCGTCGAAGCAATATCGTCTCTATTGAACCAGGCCGATTCGATTGTCGAATCAGCGCGCGAGGCCCTTGCGGCAGGGCAGTTACAGGCATCCATTACCGGTAACGTCAATCTTGCGGGTAAATCGAGTCTCACCACTATCTCTGGCATCTCTAACACGGATGACGTGTATTTCGAGTATTACAACACGAGCGGTGTTCTTCAGACGGCCAGCATCGATATTGCTACGGGCGAGTCTACTGACGATTTTATTGCTGAAATTAAGGATATCGGCGGTGGGGGCTATTTTAATGCTGAATTGACATCCGAGGGCTTCCTCAAGATCACCGAAATCCGCGGTGGCAATTTTACCGTCAACTTTACCGCAGATAACAACGCCGCTGCCTCTAACGCGGCTGATACATCGCTGGCTTCAGCCCTTGGTTTTGGTAATCAAATCAACGCGACCACAAGAAACGGTGGTGCTGCCACCAACGCAAACGCTGAAATTACGGCTCTTGCCACAACAAAACTGAAATCCGGCGCTTTTTATGAAACAGTCGCGGGCCAAGGTTTTGCAGAGGCATCAGACCTTTTGACAGGCGTTGCAGCAACAGATGGCGGCGCTGCAAGATTTGCTGCTGCGGGCGCGCCAAACATCACTTTCCGGATTAACGGCACAACGACATCGGCCAATATTGCCGTGAGTGGCACGACCATTCAGGGACTTGTCGACGCCATTAATACCGATGTGAACGTGGGTAATTTGATTGATGCGAGCTACGATGCCACGACCGGTCAGTTGAGTATTTCAGCTATTGATTCGTCCGTAAAAACCATCACGGTCACTTCCACCAACACAGCGGCGGTTGCAAGCACGGTAGATTTTGATTTCGGTACGGATACGTCATTCCAGCCGGGTGCTGCGATTGGCGATGCCGAGGGTGAGACCTTCACGCTAGCGTCTGCTACGGCGACTCTCGGTAGCCTTGAAAGTGACTATAATTCGATATTGACGCAGATTGACAGCCTTGTAGAGGATGCCAAATTCCAAGGCGTCAACCTGCTTGAAAACGGCACGCTAAACACGTTTTTCAATAAAGAGCGAACCAACAAACTAACGACGCAGGGCGCCAATTTAAGCTCGTCCGGCCTTGGACTTACGGCGGCCAATTTTACGACAACGGTCAATATTGATGATGCATCAAGTAAAGTGGCAGCAGCAAAAACAACGCTTCAGAATTTTGGAGCGTCTATCTCTAATTCACTCACGATCATCCAAACACGGGAAACGTTTATCAACGACCTTGTTGAAACAAACAACGAGGGCGCGGACAAACTCACCCTTGCGGACCAAAATGAAGAAGGTGCAAAACTGTTGGCGCTTCAGACCCGCCAGCAACTTGGTGTAACGGCGCTTTCGCTGGCTGCGCAAGGGCAGCAGTCTGTCTTGAGACTGTTTGCCAGCTAATTAACCGAAATTTCAAATTACCATGAGCTTTCCCAAGGTTGTAGGCGTGTGAAAACACGCCTACTTCCTGTTAGCACTTGGGACGCAGACCCATAGAATACGACAGGATTTTGTAGACCAGTTTGGCCGCTAAAAAATCGCAGGCGTGAAGGCCCTTTTCGGGCGCAAGTTCTACCACATCGGCACCGACGACTTTGCATTTTTCGGTGGCTGCCTCCAGTACATCCATCACTTCATCCCAGAAAAGGCCGCCGGGTTCGGGCGTGCCGGTTGCCGGTATCAAGCTTGAATCAAAACCGTCTATATCGAATGTAATATAAACGCGGCCTGTGCCGACGGCTTTTGCGACATCGGCGGGCGTCCATTTCTTTTTGTCCTTGGCCCAGAAGATTTCGATCCGGTCTTTGTATTTTTCGAGGATTGGCAGTTCGGAGGCCGAGATGTTGCGGATGCCGACCGATACAAGCCGCACGTTGGGGTTATCAAGGCAGCGGCACATGGCGGCGGCGTGGCTGTAATGTACGCCGTCATAGCCATCGCGCAAATCGGCATGGGCATCGAATTGGAGGATGGTGAGCGGTTCGTTTACAAAGGGCCTGATGGCACCTGGGGTGAGCGAGTGCTCACCGCCCAAAACAAGCGGGAATTTACCGGCTTTCAAAACATCGGCCACGATGCCTTGGAGTTGCGTTAAAGCATCCTCCAGTTTCTCTGCGATTTTTGGTTCTTTTAAGGTCGCGATGCCGTAGTGACGGAAGGCTTCTGTCCATAGAACCTCATCAAAAAACTCAAGGTTTGGGGAGGCATCGAGGATCGCCTGCGGGCCTTTTGCCGTGCCGCCGCTATAGGATACGCTTTTTTCGAGGCCAAAGGGGATCAGCACCGTTTTGCAGTTTTCGGGTGCAATCGCATCTTCTTGCGGGAGGTGCATAAAAGCTTTGTCGTGCGGCAGGTAATCCATATGATGTTCCCATGAAAATCGGTTCAAAATGCTTTACGTTGATTAGCGTAAATGACGACAATTTGGAAGAATATCTGGCACTTTTTGCGCTAATCTTTCCTGCGGACGACTATACGACGAATACCGTCATCGCCGAGCATTACGAGCGTTGGATTGTTAGCGATGCTGGCCAAGCCTTGGGCATTTGCGGTCTTTATGGGCTGCGGGGGCATCCGGGCGATGTCTGGTTGGATTGGTACGGTTTGGTGCCGGAGCGGCGTGAGCAAGGCTATGAGCAGCCCCTTTTGAACGAGATGATGGCGCGCGCGCGGGCACGTGGCGGGCGGCGCTTTTTGCTATGGACGACATGGCGCGAGCTTGAGGGCACTAGACTTGCGGCTTTTTACAAGGCAAACGGGTTCAAAAAAACCGCTTGGATGTTGCACTACAACGATTCATTCGTCTTTACCTTTGACAGGCTTTTGGGGGATGCGCAGGGGCATTGCCCTGTTATGCGCCTTCATCCGGATGATTGGTTGCATTAAATATGGCGTTCAGCCGCCACGCGCTCGCTCCGCTCGCCTTGGCTTCGCTCGCATTGGAGCAGTTTTTCACGGCAAATAGGTTCCCTATTCGCCTAAACGGCTCCGGCTCGCGGGGGCGCTTGCGCCCCTTAAGTCCTATGGCGTTCAGCCGCCAACGCGGCGCAAAAAGTCAGCGTAGCCGAAGGTTTGCACCACTTCATAACGGCCATCTTCGTGCAGTATGGCCATATCGGGCAGCGGGGTCCCGTTGAAGGTGGTGTCTTTCACGAAGCTATATTGCATTTGGTCCGTGAAGATAATTTTATCGCCGGTTTTAAGGGGGGCTTTAAAGCCGTACGCGGTTGGAATAAAGTCGCCGGTCATGCAGGTTTTGCCGCCCATCAGGTAGTGGTGCGGATAGGTTTTATTGTTTAAGTCGCGTGTGGCACCCGCAATATCGGGGGTGAATTCAAAATTGGTTTCGATGACATCCGGCATGTGGCAAGACACGGAGCTATCGAGGATGGCGATTTTCGTATCGCCGTTTTTGTGGATGTCGATGACCGACGTCACAAGGTAGCCTGCGTTGTAAACAAGTGTGCCGCCAGGTTCTAAAACCACTTCAACGCCGTATTTTTCACGGAAGGCTTTGATGCGGGTAATCATGGGTTCGATGTCGAAGCCTGCATCGTTGAAAAAGTGCCCGCCGCCAAGGTTTACGGCCTTTACCCGTTTTACGTACTGGCCGAAATTGGTATCGAGTGTGTCGAGCAAGCCTACGGTGCCTACATGTGTGCGGCTTTCGCATAGCACATGGGCGTGGAGGGTGTGGATGTGTTCCCATGGCAGGGCGTCCAGTTCGTCTTTTCGGGTGCCGAAACGGGAGCACGGGGCACAGGGGTTATACAAATCGCCGCCCACGGTGCTGACCGAGAATTCAGGGTTGATGCGGATGCCGATTTTTTTGTCCTTGATGCGCGGCAGAAAGCGGTCCAGCTGGGATGGAGAATTAAAATAGATGTGATCGGTTAGTTTGGCCAAGCCTTCCAATTCGGCATCTGTATAGGCGGGGGCGTAGACATGGATTTCTTTGCCGAAATGGTCTGCGCCCATTTGGGCTTCATATAGGCCGCTGGCGGTTGTGCCGTCCAGATATTCGCGCATCATCGGGAAGAGGGCTGGGAAGGCAAATGCCTTAGTGGCCAGCAGCATTTTGCAGCCCGCGCGTTTTTTGATGTCGGCGGCGCGTTCAAGATTTTTACGGATAGCGCCCACGTCCGCTACATAGGCGGGCGTACGCATTTTATTTAAGGGCAGTTTTGTCGCGTTCACTTAAGCCGCTTTGAGCTGTTTTGCGCCTTTAAGCTCGGCTTCCGTTTTGGCGTCGAGGTCTTTGACGTGCCATGGCAGGCCTTGCTTTGCCACTTCTTCCATGAAGGGTTCTGGCGGCAGTTGCTCGACGTTAAAGACGCCCGTGCCGCGCCATAGCCCTTTGAACATCATCATCGCGCCGGTAACCGCTGGAACACCAGTCGTGTAAGACACGGCCTGCGCGCCCAATTCGGCATTTGTTTTGGCGTGGTCGCAGACGTTGTAGATGAACTTTTTCACGGTTTTGCCATTCTTAATACCTTCAAAGATGCAACCGATGGATGTCTTGCCTGTGTAATTTTCGGCCAAGCTCGATGGTTCTGGCAGCAAGGCCTTCAGGAATTGCAGCGGGATGATTTCAACGCCGTTGTAAATCACGGGGTCAATGCGGGTCATGCCCACGTTTTGCAGGACATCAAGGTGTTTGATGTAGTTGTCGGAGAACGTCATCCAGAAGCGGATTTGCTTGAGGCCCTTGATGTTTTTCACCAGCGATTCTTCTTCCTCGTGGTAAATGAGGTACGACTTTTTAGGCCCGACTTCAGGGTAATCCACCATGCAGGCGATGCTGAGGGGGTCGATTTCAATCCATTGTCCGTCTTTCCAGTATTTGCCGCGCTGGGTTACTTCACGGATGTTGATTTCTGGGTTGAAGTTGGTCGCGAAAGCGTGGCCATGGTCACCGGCGTTGCAGTCCACGATATCGATTGTGTGGATTTCATCGAACAGCTGGTTTTGGGCGTAGGCGCAGTAGATGTTGCTCATGCCCGGGTCAAAGCCGCAGCCAAGCACGCCCATGATGCCTTTTTCCTTGAACTTGTCGTGGTACGGCCACTGCCATTTGTACGAAAACTTGGCTTCGTCTTTGGGTTCGTAGTTGGCCGTGTCCATGTAGTGGACGCCCGTGGCCAAGCACGCATCCATGATTGTGAGGTCCTGGTAGGGCAGGGCCATGTTGATGAGAAGGTCGGGTTTAACCTTTTCAATCAGCTTGATGACGGCTTGCGTATCATCAGCATCGACCTGACTTGTCGTCACTTCGCCCTGACATTCCTTTGCGATGGCCTCGCATTTGGAAAGTGTGCGGGATGCCAGGTGGATTTTTTTGAATACGTCGCGGTTCATCGCGCATTTTTTTGCCACAACCGAGCCCGCGCCACCGGCGCCGATGATAAGTACGCTATCCATTGTTTTCTCCTTGTAAATTAGCGCTTCATGATGATCTGGCCAGAGTGGCCGAAATCGTTGAAGTTTGATCGCAATGCCTGAGAATAGGCTCCCATGGTCTGGATTTCAATCCAGTCTCCAGCCACGATGTCGGAGGGCAGCATGAAAGGCCCCTTCATCATGTCCAGCGAATCGCAGGTGGGCCCCGCGAAGCGGTATGGCGTCAGGTCCTGTTCGCGGCGCTGCATACCGTTGAACGAGATAGCCTTGGTAGCATAGCGGGCGCGGACCTGCGCACCGGCGTCAAAGAGGCCGGCATAGGTGCCGTCGTTGATGTGGAGCAGGTTGCCTTTGCGGGCTTCCACGCGCACGACCAGCGACATGGCGGTGGCCACAAGGGCGCGGCCAGGTTCGCACATCAGCGGGATTGCATCCATTTTCTCCGCCTTCAGGGTGCTGGTAATGACATCCACAAAGTCAGAGAAGGGCGGAAGAGGCTGCGAGCCAGGATACTCGACCGGGAAACCGCCGCCAACATCCAGAACATCAATGTTGACCTTTGAGGCACGAAGCACCTTCGAGGCAACCTTGATCGCGCGCTTGTAAGCGATTGGGTCCGTGCATTGCGTGCCGACATGCAGGCAAAGGCCGAGACGCGTTGCCACTGGGCGGCAAGCTTTGAGTAGTTCCGATGCGTCGTAAGGCAGGGCGCCAAACTTGGTCGAGAAGTCGATTTGTGCCTTGCTGTTTTTTGGCAGCGCCATGCGTACGAACAGTTCAAGGTCCTGCGCCAAATCAGTTGCGCGCATGATCTTGTAAAGCTCGTCCATGCTGTCCAGCACGAAAGAGCGAACGCCGTGGCGTTTATACGCTTCCGCAATCGCCTCGGGCGATTTTACGGTGTGCATGAAGTACAGTTTTGCCTTTGGAGCCAGTTTCCGAACCATGCGCACTTCGCCAATCGAGGCTACGTCAAAAGCGCGTACGCCGGCGCGGTACAGGGTCTGGATAATGGTTTTATCCGGGTTGCATTTGGTCGCGTAAACCGTTTCGCCCGGGAACTGGGTCAGGAACATTTTTGCGCAGTCTGCCACGCGCTCAGGCCACAAAAGGTAGAGCGGATCGACGGGGGCGATTTCGCGCACAACGTCGGCAACCTCGCCCGAATAGGCGTGGTTAGGCGCTACAAAACCGCGAGCGCGGGCGGCAAATGATTTGGGGGTGATAACGTTTGTCATGGCTCACATCTCCGTCGTGGAAATAGCGGATATAGCTTCGCGCCCGCGGCCATCTTAAAAGCCGCAGGGTTAAAGCTTTGTCCGTTTATCCGTTAAGACGGGTCGATGCGTGCAAAAGCACGCCGTGCCCAATCAGGTGAGTGGAAGAACCAAATTCCATTCCTATGGGGGGCGTGTGGCCCCAGGCAGTTGTAAAAGTGATCATGACATAAAACCTTAATTAAAAGTTATGGGGCTTGGTCCCCAACTAACCCAAGTTTTACGCCGTTACATAAACCACTATTTCAGGCCAGAGGCACGTACGTGATGACTCCATTATGAGTCAATTGACGTGTAGATACAAATATTTTTTCAAGCGTGTCAAATAAAAAAGGAAGCCGCGACTTTTAGCTGAGTACGAGAGTGCCTGGGCAGGTATAGCAATCACCGTAAGTGCGGTACTCTTCAGGGTCCTGCTGAGCGTGTGCCCAGCGGTTATTAAAGATGGCCATAAGGTCATCAGGTGAAAAGTGAGATAATTTCATTTCCAAACCAAACATCACGCAACTCCATAACATCCAGCTCTGCGAGCGAAAGAATCAAACGCCCTTTTGTTACCAGTAAAAAGTTTGAGGCAAGTTTTTTAAAGGCACAATAGTTTTTTTTGCAAGCCAAAAATTATGCAGCTTTTTCTTGCGGCAATTTTGAAGATAGAAAATCTCGCGTGATGCCTATGGCTTCATCAAGGCTGACGCGCTGGATTGTTACCCCTTCAGGAAAACTGTCTTCAAGGCGGCTTGGAAATGCGCTATCGAGCATCACAAATACGCCGTGATCGGCGGGTGTGCGGACAAGGCGGCCATAAGCCTGCCGCAGTTTCATACGAGTTAGCATCTCCTCATAGGCTTTACCGCCAAAGGTTTTTTTACGTTCACGGTGCAGGATAGTGGGGCGCGGCCACGGTACGCGGTCAAAGACAATTAGCCGCAGGCTACGACCGGGGACATCTACGCCGTCGCGCGCGGCGTCGGTGCCCAGAAGGCACGCGTCTTCTTCCGCCCTGAAGATATCGACGAGCGTGCCGATATCGATGTTATCGACGTGCTGCGCATATACTGGGATGCCTTTGGCTTCAAGTGCGGGCGCCAGCCTTGCATGGGCAGCGCGTAGCCTGTGAATGGCGGTGAAAAGCCCAAGCGCGCCGCCGCGTGCTGCCGCAAAAAGTCCTTCGTAGGCTTTGGCAAGCAGCGTGTTATCGGTTTTTGAGACATCCCTCACTATAAGCACGCGTGTCTGCTCCCTGTAATTGAAGGGGGAGGGGATCGCGACCCGCACCGGTGCCAGTGGCGATAGCGCGGCCATGCCTGTCATGCGGTCTGTCTCCATCCAGGAGGTCTCGCTTGTATCGCGCGTGGCCTTGAGAGTTGCCGATGTGACCAAGACGCCGTGGGCATGCGGTTTGAGCTCGGTTGCAAAAGGCACAGCGGGGTCGCGATGATGGCGCAGAAAGCCGACATCGTAGTCTTTGCCGTCGATCCGTTCGATCTCAAACCAGTCTATGACGCTTTTAGGTGATTGGTCCTTGAGACTGGCAAGCATGTCTATCCAAGCGCCAACCGTATTTGTGGCCCGGTTTTCAATACCTTTTGAAAGGGCATCAAGCCGCGCTCTGAAATCGGGGTTTAACAAATCATACTCATCGACCAGTTTTTTTCGTAAGGCTCCGGCAAGTGCCATGAGAGGGCGATGGAGCTGGCGCAAGGCCGCCATGCATTTGGGGGCGATGGCCATGACATCGGGGTCAAGAGGGTGCACGTCACACTCGATCGTCCACCCGGAGGTTGGGTCCTGGGCGCGGGCTTTGACCTGTCTGTAAATGGCGAGAAGCAGTTCTTCGACAGAGCCTTTTGGTGTGCCTGCGCTCATGTTTTTGCGCCAGTTGGATACAGGCAGGGCGCGGGCGGCGTGCAAAGCTTCATCAAGGTATCTCTGGGCCTCATCACCTTCGGGCATCAGTCCTTCGAGTCTCTTCTTGAGCCCTTTTGAGCGTCGCATACGGCGGCTTGCGTTGTCGTCTTCCGGCCCTAGAAGCCATCGCCTGAAATCGGCGCTTTCGGCACCGGTTAGGTGTATCGCGAATGTGCTGTCCGCGGCGTCAAAGAGATGATGCCCTTCATCAAAGATGTAGCGCGTGGGGACTGCTTCGCGCGAGTCCGACATGGCAAGGTTGTACATGGCAAGCGCATGGTTGCCGACAATGATGCGGGCACGTTTGGCTTTGCGCTGCGCTTTTTCGATGAAGCAGCGGTGATAGTGATCACAGGCGGCGTAAACACACTCTCCTCTTCTGTCGGCTAGCCCCGTTGTATTTTCAATTTTCAAGAGTCCTGCGAGCCAACCCGGAAAATCAGCACCTGTCATGTCGCCGTCGCGGGTTGCCGAAATCCACCGCGCCATGAGCCCCGCTGCTATGACCGTGCGCGGGTCGCGCGCCATGCTTGCGGCGCCTGCGAGGTCTTCGTAGTTGAGGAGGCAGAGGTAATTTTCACGGCCTTTACGGATAACTGTTTTTAGCGCGCGTTCGGAGGCGTCGGGATAGAGGGTCGAGAGTTCGGAATCAATCTGGCGCTGGAGATTGCGCGTATATGTCGATATCCAGACAGCGCCCTCGTTCCGCTCGGCCCAGAGTTGCGCGGGCGCGAGGTATCCCAGTGTTTTCCCGACACCTGTGCCGGCCTCTGCCGTTACGACGTTGGGTTCGTTTTCATCCTGTCGTGCTGCAAAGGTGGCAATGATGCGGGTTGCATAGT
The DNA here is from genome assembly GCA_009926935.1 of Pseudomonadota bacterium. GTDB lineage: Bacteria > Pseudomonadota > Alphaproteobacteria > Micavibrionales > UBA1664 > UBA6145. The sequence goes on from RFNZ01000007.1 coordinate 49,567, forward strand.
TTTCTTGCTCCTGCCGCATTTCACCTTCGCGGCCAGCGCCTTTACGGCGGGTTACGAGATCGTGTAGGTGGTTCCGTGCTTCTTCACCGGTAACGGGCAGGGCTGAAGGTGCTGGTTGCGGGGCATCCTCGGCCCATTCAGGCAGATTGCTCCATACATTCAGGGCTTCGCGTGATTTGGTGGGTTTGTTGGGGTCGTATACGCCGCCAAGGGTTTCGATCACGCATTGCGCCCAGCCCCAGCCTTGGCCTTGCTGGCCCATGGCTTCGGCGATGGTGATCAGTTTTGGACGGTCTTTTTCAGGAGTTTCCGAGAGTTCTCTCAGGAGATCTTTTGTCAGTACCGGTAAAGCCAGTGCCGCATCCTCCGCATTTTGCGGAACAGGATGGCCAAGGGCTGTTGCTACGCCGCCAATTGTGGGTACGCAGAATGCCGCGGGTTTTACGAAGGCAAAAAGTTCAAGGATGTCGATCGCTGGGGCAGGCAGGTTTATGCGCGTAGAAACGTATGGAAGATGGCATACAAGAAAAACTGCATTTTTTGGCATGTTTTTTGTTTCAGAAAGCGCACCGCCAAGCAATTCGCCATCGGGAGTAAGCGCTGCCCAGCCTGCGTGGATCGCGAGTGCCGTTGCGTATGGTAAAGCTGCATCCATGTGTACGGTGTACCCTATCTGGATTCAATGTGCGTCAAAATGTCTTTTATTGATAATGGTCAAAACCTTGTATTCTGGGCGCTGTAAGATAGATCACGTAAACAAAAGGAGTTTTTCATGACTGTCGAGCACCATGCATTAATCAATGATCTGCCCGAGTATAAAGATGCCATTCACACTCTCAAAGTGTCCGATGCGCGCTTTGCACGAATGATGGATGATTACCACAAGCTGACGCGCGAAGTGGAGCGTATCGAGAACGCGGGCAATAGTGTTTCTGATGAAATTGAGAACGCACTTAAGTCACGCCGAGTCAAATTGAAGGATGAACTGATGCAGATGCTCGTTGCCCAGAAAGGTAAATGCAGCCAAGACTGCGGCTGCAGCTAATTTTTCTGTCATTCCTGCGAAGGCAGGAATCCACAGTGAAGAATGACGAATATATGTTTTTTTGATAGCAGTGGGCCCCGGCCTGCGCTGGGGTGACGCATTTTTTCATTCATGCCTCCGGCGGGGGTGGTTCCCTGCCGTTTTTTTGCGGTCGTTTTGTGCTTTTGTTTTGTACCAGCTGGCGCTTGCGCTCTGCCATTTGGCGGCATTTTTGCCAAAGACTCTCTGCTGTGCTTCTGCGCGTGGAGCCCAACTGCTGACCTGTCCGCACTCGTGGCATAAAAATGCGTTGGCGAGACCCCATTTCCAGAGAATGGAGTCGGCGAAGTCCGTATCCGTGAGGTCAAGGATATCGTACATGTTTACGAATTTCATGCGTAGGTTGCGGCGGCGCGGGTAGCGCGTGAGCATGAACGGGTATACGCGCTGCGGCATCAAATCGACCATTGTAAAAAAGCTCTCGCCCATGGGTGCCACGCGGGCAAGTTCTACATCAAACTGCTCGGCTATATAGGCGCGAGCTTCGTCAATGGTAGTGATTGTTGCGGGCAGGGGCAGGGTTGGTAGATTCATCATCGGCCCTTCCTGACCAAAACGGGAGGGTACGGGCAGCTCTTTAAAATCAAAACCGACCAAAGTGTTACCCTGAAAATCTTCAGTCAGGGGCATGATGGCTGCGATGTTCATCATATCCGATTGCGGGCAGGCGAAGTCCATATCGTGAGCGCTGATCCCCCTGATGCTGCCGCCTATGTGCCCTTGTTCGACAAAGGACGAGCGCAGGGTCCTGATCTGGCCTGCACGGCCTCTGATGGGTTTGAAAGCCCCTGATACGTATTTCCATTTTCCGCCGTCTTTACCCAGTGTCAGCATTGTGCCGTAGGGTTTGCGGGTGCCCGGTTTTTCGGGTTTCTGTTTCAGGATTTTCTGGGCGCGGGTCAGTTGGTCTTCCGGTGGCGGGTCGTAAGAGAGCGGTACTGCTTCATGCAGCCATGGGGTTACTTTGATGCCGCGCTTTTTCATGAGCGCCTGCATCTGGATATCCAGCCATGCGCTTGGCAAAAAGCCGGCACCCGTTGCGCGCAATATATCCTGCGCATCGTAAACGCGCAGGTTTAGCTGGTCTTGCGGGCCTATGGCTCTCGGGCCGCTGAACTGGGGCGGCTGGATGTTGATGAAGAGTGTTTCAAAACGCTCATCGATAAGGGCTGGAGAAGGGTAGCCCTTCGGCCCGTCTTCAAACCCTTTGCCGTGCATGGGCATGAGACCGAATTTCTGGGTCATGAGGCGCGCGACTGCTGCCAAGCTTGCGTGGTCAAATCCCTCGAGGTCGTAAGCGGGCAGGGACGGCGCTGCCACAATATGCCCTGACCAGCGCTTGCCATCGAGATTGTTGCGCGAGCGGGGCGAGATGTTGGCCAGCTGCATTTCGGCATCTGCTTTTAAAATAACCTTGAGGCGGCCCGATGCGTCGATGAAATAGGGAATGATATCCGTTCGCGGCATGGCACGGCTGACAACATCCATCACCTCGCCGCTGCGCTCATCACGGACGGACTGGATTTCCAGTGTCTGCGCCTGTGTTTGTGAGGGGCGGAGTTCCTCCAGCCGAAGGGTGCGGCCTTGCGGTATCTTTTGCGCGACGACGATATGCCCTGTCGGCATATAGCCGCGTGTTTTTCCTTCGTCGGTATATAATCTGAACGAGCCGTCATAGTGTGTGCGGATGATATGTGCCTCGCGTTGTGGCGCTACGTGCAGGATGCGCGCGCCGATACTGCGGCCGAGAATGCGGTCAAAATCATTTTCGCTGAGGCATGTGTACTGATGCCCGATATTGGCTTTGAATTTGCGAATGTTCTGCTTGCGGATAATAAACTCTGAGGCCCATTTGGAAGGCAGCCTGAAGAGCCGTGTATACGGCACATGGGGCGGGAGTTCTTCGAGGTAAAAGCCTTTGATGGCATCGCGTGCCCGTGCGTTTTCTGAAAACCACTGGAGGAGTTCTATCTCGCGTTCGCCCTGTGTTTTGCCGATGGGCGTGCCGTAGAGCCTGAAATGCCGTGGGTCGCGTACAGGGACCGGGAATTCAATTTGTAAAAACTCGTCGTCCGGTGGCATTGCAAAGTCGTGGATTACCATCACGCCTTCAGGTTTCAGAACCTTGAAGAGCTGCGCCAGCGTATCGCCGATGCGGGTTTCATCGTAGTTGCTGCGCGTGTAAACGGAGCCCATGACGCGTGCGGCTATCATTGCATCTATGCTGTCATCGGGTCTGCGCAGGTTTGTAATATCTCCGACTTCGAAGGCAAGGTTATCGGGCAGGGTGTTTTTAAAGCGGGCGCGGGCGCGCATGATGAGCTGGCGGTTGCGGTCGATCCCTATGAATTTCAGGCGCGGGTTCATGGCGGCCATGGCTGCCGTGAGGGTTCCGCCTTCGCATTCCAGATCAAGGACGGTCGCGCCATCCGGCAATAGCATGCGTGAGACGATGTTTTTTGCGCGCATGACCACATCGTGCGGCAGGGTTTTTAGAAAACCATCCGGCTCCGGCAAGAGAGGTGTTTCGCTTTTGTCGTCCATTTGCTAGGACGTATATAGCCCATGCCAGCCCCACTTGCCAAAAACATCGTATCCATGGCCCAAAAAGGGCTAGATCTGCTCTTGCCGCCCCTGTGCCCGGCCACGGGTGTTGAGGTGGATGCGCATGGCACGGTTGCCGCCGATTACTGGGTATCCCTGCGCTTTATACGTAAACCTTTTTGCGAGCAGTGCGCGCTGCCTTTCCCGCATGATCTGGGAGGGGCTTCCGGCCCGCTTTTATGCGGCAGCTGTATCGAGAACCCGCCCAGTTTCAGGCGGGCACGCTCTGCCCTTATTTATGACGATGCCAGCCGGTCCATCATTACGCGCTTTAAGTATGGGGATCAGCTGCAGGCCATCCGTTCGCTCGTGCCGTGGCTCAAGGAGGCTGGCGCTGAAATTTTGGTTGAAGCCGATGTTCTGGTGCCTGTGCCTCTTCATCGCTGGCGGTTACTGAAGCGGCGTTATAACCAATCCGCTCTTTTGGTACGGGCGCTGGGCGCTGCTACGGGCAAGGTTACTGTGCTTGATGGCCTTCAGCGCATTAGGCCGACACCTACACAAGGCCGTCTTACCCGCAAGGAGCGGGAAGAGAATATGAAGGGTGCGTTTGCCGTGCGTGATGGGGCAAAAGACGCTTTTTTAGGCAAAAACATCGTGCTGGTGGATGATGTGTTTACGACGGGCGCAACCCTTAATGCCTGCGCCAAAGCCCTTTACGATGCCGGAGCGCTATCTGTTGACGCTCTTACGATTGCCCGCGTGCCTAAAGACTAGCGCGCGTATAGCACCTGATAAAAGTAGTTATCATCGCTGCCGTAACCGCCCGTGCGGTTGATGCAACCGGCTGTTTTGCGCTGGATTTGTGTTGCTACATCGCCAATTTCGTCCGTTGCGTTATTGGGGCCAGTAAAGGCGCCCGTGTAGACCGTGGCGCCTGCCCAGGAATCAGAAGGTGGAGCGTTTGAAGGGTTGGTGATTTTCAAAGCATTGTTGATTTGCATGCAGGTGTTTTGGTCGAGAATGGCGATCATCAAGACAAGATCATGGGCTGTTGAGCCGACGCCATTGACTTTAAGGGCATAGACAACGCCGTGGCCGCTCTGGACATCCGTAGCGATGGGAGAGGATACGGAGACAGCCGGAAAGGTTTTAGCCTCAAGCCCGCCGCCCGAGACATCAAAGATTTTGCAGGCACTGCTTGTGCAGGCGGCGTTTGCGCCCATCACGTTTGTGCCGTTAAAAAGCTTCCAGATGGTGTTTTCAAAGCTGATGGCGTTTTCGGAATTGTCGCTTGAGAGCATGCGGCCTACAGCCTTCTCCATTGATGAGCCGTAGGACATGTAGTCCGTGGCGCTTATCGTGCCGCGTTCGCGGTCCATACTGGTTGTTCCGCGGGTCGAATTGCTGATGGCATAGGTGAGTGCCGCAAAGAGCATAATAGCGATCAGGATGATAAAGAGGACGTTACCCTTCTGTTTCAGCATGGACGTAACCTATCTGTTTGTTATAAAACTGCACGAAGTCTATTCGAACCCTTGTGAAATGTCATGTCAAAAACCGTTGCAGTACCCACGACCGACCAACCACTGACCGACCCGCGCGTGGCACGGCAGGCCAAGCTACAGACCGTGCGGGATGCGGGCGGGAACCCTTATGCTTACACCTACGACCGCACGCACGAGGCGGGGGCGCTTCAGGCCAAGTATGCGGAACTGCCAGTGGGGACGGAAACCGAGGATGAAGTATCGGTAGCGGGCCGCATTATGGCCATGCGCAATAACGGTATGTTTATCGACCTTCACGACCCTTCGGGCAAAATTCAGGTGTTCTGCCACAAGGACAGCATGAACGAGGACGAGCTAGCGAAGCTCGAGACGCTTGATCTAGGCGATATTATAGGGGCCAAGGGTAAAATCCGCCGCACGCCGCGGGGTGAACTTTCGGTGCGTGTGTCGCACATCCAGCTTTTGACCAAGTGTCTGTTGCCGCTGCCTGAAAAATATCATGGCCTCACGGATATCGAGCAGCGTTATCGGCAGCGTTATGTTGACTTGATCGTGAACGAGGAAAGCCGCGATACGCTACGCAAGCGTTCTCTTATTACGACCGCCATGCGTGATTATCTTACAAAACAGTGGGGCGGTATAGAAGTTGAAACGCCGATGTTGCACCCGATTTTGGGTGGTGCGACGGCTAAACCGTTTGTCACGCATCACAACACGCTCGATACCGATTTCTTTATGCGCGTGGCGCCAGAGCTATACCTTAAACGCCTTATCGTTGGTGGTCTTGCGGATTGTGTGTTTGAAATTAATCGTTGCTTCCGCAACGAAGGCATTAGCCCCAAGCACAATCCTGAATTTACATCTGCTGAGCTTTACAAGGCTTTTACTGATGTAAACGACATGATGGATTTGACGGAAGGTCTGGTGCAGTACATCGCGCAAACGGTGTTCGGCACACTTGAATTCAAGTACGGCGATAATGTCATTAACCTAGGCGGCAAGTGGCCGCGTAAATCCATGTGCGGGCTTGTGATGGATGCGACGGGCGTCGATTTCATGACGATATTCGATGCGGCTGAAGCCCGCGCGGCTGCCAAAAAACTTGGTGTGCATGTGGAGCCCACGGCCAAGTGGGGCGAGGTTGTGGCCGCTGTGTTTGAAGAAAAGGTTGAAGATACGCTTATACAGCCCACGCATATTACGGACTTCCCGCTCGATATATCACCGCTTGCCAAAGTACATCGCGACAACCCACGCCTGACAGAACGTACTGAAACATACGTGAACGGCTGGGAGATTGCGAACATGTTCACTGAGCTCAACGATCCTGCTGATCAGCAGGCGCGGTTTGAAGAACAGGTGAAAGCCCGTGAAGCCGGTAACGATGAAGCGCAGATGCTTGATGCCGATTACGTGACAGCCCTTGAATACGGCTTGCCACCCTGCGGCGGCTGGGGGTTGGGCGTTGACAGGCTTACCATGATTTTGACTGGTTCGCCCAATATCCGTGATGTCATTTGCTTCCCGACCTTGAAGCCGATCAAGGTGTAAATATGCCGACCGATCTTGAGATAGCCCGCAGCGTTAAACCCAAAGCTATTGCGGAGGTTGCACGGGAGGCGGGCGTGTCTACCGATGCGCTGATCCCTTACGGGCGTATCAAAGCCAAAATCGATCTTGACTGGTGTCAGACGCAGATCAAAAAGAACAAACGCGGCAAGCTGATACTAGTGACCGCCACCAACCCCACGCCTGCGGGTGAGGGCAAGACAACGACGACGATTGGTCTTGCCGATGCCTTACGCCAGCAGGGTCATAAGACCATGATTGCTCTGCGTGAGCCCTCGCTCGGCCCGTGTTTTGGGCGCAAAGGCGGGGCTACGGGCGGCGGGCATGCGCAGATCGTGCCGATGGAGGATATCAATCTCCATTTCAATGGCGATTTTCATGCAATCACGGCTGCCCACAACCTGCTTGCAGCCATGATCGATAACCACCTGCATTTCGGCAATGCGCTCGATATTGATCCAGCGACTATCACATGGGGCCGTGTCCTGGATACAAACGACCGCGCGCTGCGTGCCATAGAAGTGGGTTCGAAGCCTGAAACGCGGCATGCATCACGGTTTGATATTACGGTTGCGTCTGAGGTGATGGCGATTTTCTGTTTGGCTGAAAGCCTTGAGGATTTAGCCGCGCGTCTCTCGCGCATCATCGTTGCCTATGACCGTAGGGGAAATGCCGTAACGCCGGTACACCTTAAAGCCGTCGGCTCCATGGTTGTGCTTTTGCGTGATGCCATGGCACCCAATCTCGTGCAGTCGCTTGAGGGTACGCCTGCCATCGTCCATGGCGGGCCGTTTGCCAATATCGCGCATGGCTGCAACAGTGTGATTGCAACACGCACCGCACTTGCCCTTGGCGATTACGCCGTAACAGAAGCTGGTTTTGGTGCTGACCTCGGCGCCGAGAAATTTCTGGATATCAAATGCCGCCAGTCGGGCCTGTGGCCGGATGCTGCGGTGATCGTAGCTACGGTTCGCGCTCTCAAGATGCATGGCGGTGTTGCCAAGGCCGATTTAGGGCTTGAGAACGTTGACGCTCTTAAAAAGGGTTTTGCCAATCTGCAACGCCATATCAGCAACATGAAATCTTTTGGGGTTCCGGTTGTTGTGGGCATCAACCACTTTACATCCGATACCGATGCCGAATGGCAGACCCTCAAGAGCCTCGTTGAGGCGGAAGGTGTGCCCGTAGCCCTTTGCCGTCATTGGGCTGATGGCGGGCGCGGCACTCAGGAGCTGGCGCGGATTGTCACGAACATCTGCAAATCCAACCCGCCACAATATGTGTATAGCGATGATTATAATCCGTCCGATAAAATAAGGGCGGTCGCGGAAAAAATTTATGGCGCTGCCGATGTGACGTTTTCTGATGCGGCACGCAACAAGCTTGATGGTTTTATAAAAGCAGGTTTTGGCAAGTTGCCCGTGTGTATGGCCAAAACACAGGAGAGCTTTGCGGCTGACCCGGCCATGCTGGGCGCACCTAGCGGCCATACCGTCCATGTGCGCGATGTGCGTTTATCGGCGGGGGCCGGGTTTATTGTGGCGCTTTGCGGTACCATCAATACCATGCCGGGCTTGCCGCGTATGCCTGCGGCTGAGGCCATCGGTCTTGACGAGAACGGCAATATCGTAGGGCTTTTTTAAGCGTAAGCGAGTTGCGCTGCGCGGTTGATTTTCTCGGCGGGTAGGGATGTACGGGCGCGTTTCTCAAAGATGTCACTGACATTGGATAAAAAGCGCGTGCGCATAGTGCGCATCGTTTCCGGCATCATATCCAGTGTCGGTGCTACGGCCTCATGCTTGAAACTGACGCCCAGATAGGCGGCATCGTTGTTCCAATTCACATGCTTGTTGCGCTTGAAGCCGTTGACCGTTTGCTCCAGATCCATCACGGCTTCAAATACGAGGTCGGAGAGGCCGGTTAGAAGATAATTCGTTACGGCAGTATCTACGCCTCTTCTTTCAAGCTCCTGACGCGCTTCCGCGAGGCTGCGATAGCGTGGTGCTGTTGCAGGTACCGGTTCAGGTTTCTGGCCCCAAAGAGCACCAATTACGCTTGTGCGCGGGCGTGCCTCGGCAATAGGGTCAAACAGGATTGCCGTGATCACTTCGGCGGGGCTTTGTGTGTTTTTCATGGACTCAGGGATAATCCCAAAAAATACTTCAGTAAAGGTGTATTTTTCAGAAAATCTTCAAACGTTCGATGTCCCAGCGTGGTGGGGCCATCTCCCGAATTTCCAAACCGTGTCTTTCGGCGATGTCGTTCGATAGTAACTCGGCCGTGCGGTCGGCGGCATAGGCCATTACCATGAGGCCCAGGCCTAGGGCCGTGATTTCAGGGTTGGCGAGGCCAATAAACTTAAACGCAAGGTTGCCGCCCTGGATTGTGAGCCCGCCTGCCGATGCGCCAGCCGAGCCTGCCCACGCCAAGCCTACAGCCTTGCCGCGCCACGTGTAGTCCAGCACCAGAAATGGTTTTTCTTTTGACATAGTTACTTCTGATACGCGGAGAGCTTAGACGCTGTCAAAAGAAAACAGAATTGTTGCGCCCATCACTATGTGGGCGTGAACATTTTTTTATGAAAGAAATTGCGTTGGCCATCTACGACGTTGCTGTATTTATCCTGCAAGTCTTCGTAGCTTAAGTTTCCGTGGCCACGCTTGTTGTCGAGGGCGAGCGCTTCCTCCATGAAAGTGCCACGCAGTGCTTTTAAATCAGCAAGAGCCTGAGCGGCAGTTATTGCAGGTGCGCCAGGCGTAACAATCGCAGGTAATTTGCCTGTAAGTAATGTCAGGTCTTCTGCCAGCTGTTGGTAATTAGCCATTCCGACACCACGGAACCGAAACAACCAGTCTGCAACTGGTTGGCTTGTACCGTTATCAGCATTAAATTTTTGGTTTGCAGTAAGGAAATCAGAGATGGTCGAAATCTCGTTATAAGGGCCTTCACGGCCAGATTTTTTGTCTTCAATAAACTTTTCAAGAAATCCGCGGATACGTTTGACGGCAAGTTTTTCACCACTCGTGCGCATGGACGCATCTAGAGCTTCAAGCATGTTTCCTTGAAGAATTTCCTCAATTGTAGGTTCGCGCCTGATTTCGGGGCGGGCCAAGCCTGCCAGTATGTTTGTTACAGCTGCCTGATTTTTTTCTGCGTAGTCGATAGCTTCAGATAGCAATAGATCGGGTTTGCCTAATTCTTGTGCCAAATGGTTGAATAGATGCTTTATACCCTCTGAAGGGTTGAATGCCTTGAAAAATTCGTCTTTGGTCAGATCAGGAGCTGCATAAGGCAAACGGTTTTTTTGTCTGCGGGGGCCACGCGCACCGAGATTGACTTGTTCTCCTCGGATATCACGTTCTTCATTGCGACCAAGGCCGCCAGTTACGTTTGTTGTTCCAGAGATATTGCTTAAATCGACTTGGGCAAGGCCGCCAGGCGCTCTTCTTTGTCTTTCTTCTGCGGCTTCAAATAAATTCTCGATTACCTGCCAGTCAGGATGAGTTATTTCAAACCCGCCGTCATGGATCACGGTATTATCCGTACTTACACCTAGTACATGGCGCCTGCTAGCGACGCCACTTGAAGAAGGTATGATGACAAATTCTTCATTTCCCGGCAGTCCGGCTCCTTGATTGTCGGTTACCTTTATGCCCGAGATATTCGGATAGTATTGTGCAGCTTGGTCGCGTGTAAGGAGAGGGCAGAGATTTATATCGTGGCCTTCATCGTAGGCATCGGCACCGCCAAAGGGGGGCAATACCAGTGCACGAACCATTTCCTGGCCATGTTCCGGTTTGCCAGTCAAAGCCCTGAGAGGTACCTTTACGATATCTCTCTCTTTTAACTGTGCTACTGAAATTAAGCCTTTTGCGCGCATACGACCTCTTAGCGGATCATATGCGAAAATTATTAACATAATATAAATTTGATTTATTCCCTGCGAAGGCCTAGATTTCCGGCCATGAAAGCGCTTCAGAAATTTGCTGAAATTACCGCGGGTGTTGATCCAGCGACAGGCCGCTATGTTGTGCTTGCCACAAATATCAACGAAAGCCCTCGCGTTGCTGGCCTTCCGTCTGTAAGCGCGGATTCATTTGAAGCGTTTATGAGAGTGGCAGCGCAGGCTGTTGTCGAGAGATCTCTTGATGCCGAAACATTAAGAATTACCCATCCTGAGGGGGAAGTTGTCTCGATTGATCTACGCTTCGAAGTAGGACGACTGAGAGTTGCCTAACCGCCCTTGACGTTCTAGTTTCCTCTCATGGAAACGGCGCTATTAAAACCTTTCAACCTTGTATCCGACTTCAAGCCCGCGGGTGATCAACCTCAGGCGATTGCGGAGCTTTTGGAAGGTATCGCTGCGGGCGAGCGTGACCAAGTGCTGCTTGGCGTAACAGGCTCCGGTAAAACATTCACGATGGCCCATGTGATAGCAAAGCTTGGCCGCCCCACTCTTATCATGGCGCCTAACAAAACGCTGGCTGCGCAGTTGTATGGGGAGATGAAATCTTTCTTCCCTGATAATGCGGTCGAATATTTTGTGTCGTACTACGACTATTACCAGCCCGAAGCCTATGTACCGCGCAGCGATACTTACATTGAAAAAGAATCCACCATCAACGAACAGATTGACCGTATGCGCCATGCGGCCACGCGCGCGCTGTTTGAGCGGCGGGATGTCATTATCGTAGCGTCCGTTTCATGCATTTACGGTATTGGCTCCAAGGAAGATTATCAGGCGATGGTGCTGGATATCGCCAAAGGCCAGAGTATCAGCCGTGAGGAGCTGATACGCCAGTTCATCAAGCTGCAATATGACCGCAACGATATCGATTTTTCGCGCGGCGCATTCCGCGCACGTGGTGATAGTGTCGATTTGTTTCCCGCCCACTTTGAAGATCGCGCATGGCGATTTTCGTTTTTCGGGGACGAGATCGAAGAAATTTCTGAATTCGATCCGCTTACGGGCCATGTGGCGGTAAAGATGAACGATGTGCGCGTGTTTGCAAACTCGCACTACGTTACGCCCGGGCCTACAATGCAGCAGGCCATCAAGAATATAAAAAACGAGCTTAAGGCAAGGCTTGAGGAGTATCGCCAACAGGGCAAGCTCCTGGAGGCGCAGCGTATCGAGCAGCGCACGACGTTTGATTTGGAAATGCTGGCAGCTACCGGTTTTTGTCAGGGGATAGAAAACTATTCACGATACCTTACGGGCCGTGCGCCCGGCGAGCCGCCGCCGACTTTGCTTGAGTATCTGCCAAAAGACGCGCTGCTGATTTTGGATGAGAGCCACGTGATGGTGCCGCAACTTAACGGCATGTATGGGGGTGACCGTAGCCGCAAAAGTACGCTTTCGGACTATGGCTTCAGGTTGCCTTCCTGCCTTGATAACCGTCCGCTTAAGTTTGAAGAGTGGAATGCATTGAGGCCGCAAACGGTCTTTGTCTCGGCAACGCCAGGCCCGTGGGAGATGGAGCAGACTAAAGGCGTGTTTACCGAACAGGTGGTCAGACCCACTGGTCTTATCGACCCGCCGGTCGAGATCAGGCCTACCAAGCACCAGATCGATGACCTCATGGAAGAATGCCGCCGCGTTATTGCGGCCGGTATGCGTGTGTTGGTCACAACCCTAACAAAGCGCATGGCCGAGGATTTGACCGAGTATCTCACCGAAAACGGGATGAAGGTGCGTTACGTGCACTCGGATGTTGATACGCTTGAACGTATCGAAATCATCCGCGATTTGCGTTTGGGTGCGTATGATATCCTTATCGGTATCAACCTTTTGCGCGAAGGTTTGGATATACCTGAATGCGGGTTGGTTGCGATACTCGATGCCGATAAGGAAGGGTATTTGCGCTCTAAAACATCGCTGATCCAGACCATTGGGCGCGCCGCGCGTAACGTGGATGGCAAAGCCGTCTTGTACGCCGATGTCATGACAAAAAGCATGGCGGCCGCAATTGAAGAAACATCGCGCCGCCGCGAAAAACAGCTTGCCTGGAACGCGGCCAACGGCATTACGCCTGAGAGCATCAAAAAGAATATCAGCAACGTGATGGAAAGCGTTTACGAGCGCGGCGATCATTTGACCGTCAGCCAAGCGGGTGCCGAGGAACTGGGCATGAGCCCGGCCGAACTTGCGAAGCATATCCAGAAGCTTGAAGCCAAAATGCAGAAAGCGGCAGCAGACCTTGAATTCGAGGAGGCGGCATCCATTCGTGACGAAATCAAGCGGCTTGAGGCGATTGATCTCGGGCTTACCGTGCCCGCGATAGGTGGGGCAGCTCCCAAGCCTTCCAAAAAACAGGCTCGTCGCCGATAAATCCCTTAAGTTATGCAAAAGTGCTTGCAAACTGACCTATAGAGTCGCATGAATTCAATAATAATTAAAAAAACGTCTAACAGGGTTGCGCTATGCGCTTTTTCGACAACGTCCAGATTACCGTTCTAGATAACGGTTTTATCGTTGCTACGGATCATTTTCCTGGCCACGCAAGAACGGCTGCGACGATACTCACTGCTTCGGGCGGGTTTCATGATCCGGATGGCAAATCTGGCTGTGCGCATTTGGTTGAGCACATGTTCACACACGCGCATCCGAGCATAACCCAAAAGGATTTTCATAGGCTGATAAGCAGGCGTGCCATCAAGGCAAATATTACAACTAGCCGCGATCATACGCAGGCCCATGCCTTCGGCCTGACGGGCAGCGTAATGGAAGTACTGGATAACGCTGCAATGATGGTTGTTGCACGGAAGATCAACGATTTTGATAGACTTAACCACGAACGTCGCGTTGTTGGAAAAGAGCAGTTCGACGAACTCAGCGACAGGGAAGGTGCCTATCGATACAAGCGTCTGGCATCCATTTTTGGCCCGCAGTCGAAAACAGTTCGCCCTGAAGGCGGTATCCCTGAAGAAATCGAAAAGCTAAGCCGTGATGATCTGTTGCATTTCTGGCACGACAATATTGTTGGCTCCAACATGATGTTTGTCAGTGCCGGTGGGCTTTCACATGTGGATGCCATTAGGTTTTGCCGCAAGCATTTTGGGCGTTTGCCTATTGGTTACAGACGTGATCGTTTTGGCGATGAGTTGCGCATGACAGACGTGAGTTTCAGGCAAAACGAGTATCAGGATGTGTTGTTCTGGGCGCGTGCTCGATTTGAAGCTTCCTCTCTTTTTGCAGACCCAAAAACTTCAAGCCGTCTGGATTTGATGGAAATGTTCCTCACGCAGGCATTGCACGATGCTTTGCGACTTGATGACGGAACGCTGTATGGCGGGGCTAAGGCCGCTTTTACACAGGCATCCACCGGCAAGGGGTTCTTTACCATCCATGCCGAATGCACACCTGAGAACTATAAACCCGTATATTCCAGAATTGCAGAGACGTTGAATGGTATAGCCAGCGGCCTTCCGGAATACGCAGACCTTTTTGAAAATACACGAGAGTCCGTCAGCCATATTTTTGCGGAGCACGGTGCAGACCTCATGGAAAACATGCTTATGCGTCGTGTCCGTATTGTTGACGCTCTGTTGCAGTCTTCAATCATGCCTGATGTCGCGAAGGAAAAGAGGTTGTTGGAAACAACTTCTTACCAGCAGGCAGCGGCCATACTTCGCCGGGTTCTGGCTAGCCATGCGCCAACTACCGAATATTGGGGGCATATCGGCCCTGAGCAGATGAACGGTAGGCAAATGGCAGCTTTTTTCAAGCGGTCCGGCGCATCAGGCGTGCCAATTGCGGCTGTAGCCTAAATTCTGCAAATCAGGGATAATGTCCATTGATGATGGCGCAAATTGGATTCATTCTGTGGGTTTTTGTGACGGGGGCTGTGCTTAGCTTTCTGTTCTGGTCTGTCATGGTTTCTTTGGCTCAAAAGAAGGCATGGCGCGAGTTTGCCAAGAGATACAAGCTGACGCTTGATGAGGGTGAAAAATCACGCGACCCAATGTTTATGACGGGCAATCTGAACGGGCGTCTTCTCAACATATATTCGGAAATCGAAAAAGACGATGAGGAGCGTACCCAGCGCATCTATACTCATGTCGAGGTGTTTTTTTATAAGGTACCGCCTACCTTGTTTGTTATTTCAAAAAAAGCTCTGCCAAAAGCATTTCAGGATGTGGGAGCAGAGCAGGTTTTTAACATCAAGTCACCTGATTGGACTAATCCTGCGTATTCCGTGACGGATGATGTTTCCCTACTGACTACGTGGCTTACGCCGCTGCGCCTTAAGGCACTCCGTAGTTTTTTTGATATGGCAGAGCAAAAAGGCATTGAGACGATGCTCATGGGCGATGGCGAGACTGCGTTTTTACTCTGGCGGGCGAATGAGCCGCTGGCTGATGCGCGAGCCGTTAACGCCCTAGTTCAAAAGCTTTATGCTTTTGCCAGGGATTTCGATGCCGAGGATATCGGCACGATCGCAAAGCCAAAGGCATCCAGCGAAATGGCGCCTGTTGATAGCCCTGCCTGAGAAGCCAAAACCAAGCCATCCTGTTTAAAATCGTGCGCGAAAGATTCCCTTGTGTTACCAAGGTTAAAAACGCACAAAGCATTCATATTGTTATGGTGGCGCGTAAATGCCAGTACATTGTTTTTCGTGTCTAGAAAAGTGATGTTGCCTTTTATCAATGCTTCGTTTTTACGGCGGTAGTGCAGCAATTTTTCTGCAAATTTTAGTGTCGAGCGTTCATCCTTCTGCTGCGCTTCGGCACTTAATCCGGTGTGCTTTTCGTAAAGGGGCAACCAAGGTGAGCCATCGGTAAAGCCCATGTTGGCGGCGTTGTTCCAAGGCATGGGTGTGCGACAGCCATCACGGCCTTGCCATACGGGCCATAAATGCTTGCCCCATGGGTCTTGCAATTGTTCGTAAGTCAATATGGCTTCGGGTAGGCCTAGTTCCTCACCCTGATAGAGGCATACCGTGCCGCGCAGGCATGTCAGCAGGGCCAGAAGCATTTTTGCGAATTCGGGGCTTTCATGGCCAAAGCGGGTTGGTGCGCGCACCACATCGTGGTTTGAGAAGGCCCATGTGGGCCATGTTTTGCCGGTGCCGATTGCCAGTTCATCCATGACTGCTTTTTTGATGTAATCAGGCGTTAGCTGCTTTTTTTGGCCTGCCATAAAAGCGAAGGAATAGCAGGTATCAAGGCGGTTGTGTGCGCCGTATTCGGCCATGCGTTCCAGTGGCCTATCATCGCCAATCTCGCCCAGTAGAAATTTGTCGCCGGCTGTTTTTCTAAGGCGTTCGATAAAGGCAAGGTTTTCAGGCTGCGACTTGTCGTAGACATGGTTTTGCATGTTGTACGGGTCCGGTTTTTCAAATTGCGTGGCGGCGCCCAGTGATGCGTCACGCGCGGGGTTATCGCGCAGCAATTTGTCGTGGAAATAGAAATTCACGACATCGAGGCGCAGGCCATCGACGCCTTTATCGAACCAGAATTGGCATGTTTCCAGCACATCGTGCTGCACGGTTTCGTCATGGAAATTGAGGTCTGGTTGCGATGGCAGGAAGTTGTGCAGGTAGTATTGGCCGCGCAATGGGTCGAAGGTCCAGGCAGGGCCGCCAAAGACGGATACCCAGTTGTTGGGCGGGCTGCCGTCCGGTTTTGGGTTGGCCCAGACGTAGCGGTTGCAGGTTTTACTGGCGCGCGATGCCTTGAACCATTCGTGTTCATGGGAGGTGTGGCTGAGCACCACATCGAAAATGATTTTGAGGCCTTGTTTGTGCGCTTCGGCAATCAGCTTTTCGCAATCGACCATGGTGCCGAATAAAGGGTCGATGGCGCGGTAGTCGCTGACATCGTACCCAAAGTCGCGCTGGGGGGATTTGAAAATGGGGGAGAGCCAGAGGGCGTCAACGCCGAGGGAGGCCAGATAGGGCAGGCGTGTGATGATGCCGAGAATATCGCCAACGCCGTCGGCATTGCTATCCTGAAAAGAGCGTGGATAGATTTGGTAAATGACAGCGCCCTGCCACCACGCTTTGGGATGAAGGGGCGCTGCCATGATGATTATTGGGCTGCTGCTGGTGCTTCGTCTTTTGCGTCTTCCGCCATTTGCATTTTGATGATTTTATCTGGGTTTGATGGTGGCTCACCGCGTTTGATTTTGTCGATATACGGCATGCCGTCTATCACTTGGCCCCAAATGGTGTATTGGCCGTTGAGGAATGAGCAATCGTCAAAGCAGATGAAAAACTGCGAGTTGGCGGAATTTGGATCGTTGGTGCGGGCGGCGCCCACGGTGCCACGGCCAAAGTTGGCGTTTGAAAATTCAGCAGGAAGATCAGGCAAATCGGAGCCGCCTGAGCCCGTGCCCGTTGGGTCGCCTGTTTGGGCCATAAAGCCATCGATGACGCGGTGGAAAACGATGCCGTTATAGAACCCTTTTTTTGTGAGTTCCTTGATGCGTTCAACGTGCTTTGGGGCGATGTCGGGCTTGAGTTCGATGACAACGCGGCCTGCGGGCACGTCCATGTAAACTAGGTTGGCTTTATCCTGTGCGTTGGCGGCGGCGGTGGTCATCAGAAGGGCTCCGAGGGCTAGGGTTAGCAGTGTTTTCATGTTTGGATTCTCCGGTAGCAGTTCGGGCGGTAGAATAGCCGCAATTGCGGCCCTTTGCCAGCCTCCAAAAACGCACCATTTGCTTTTTACCCCAAAATGGGCGTATGGTGGCACTTGTTCGAGACCTTACGTTCTGACTTGCTACGCCTAACGGCTTCTTCCAAGACACGTCACTTTTCGGATAGGGTAATCCTGCAATCGTGCAGGGGCTCAGCACGAAAGTGCTTTTATCAAGGAGGCCACTATGGCAACAGGTACAGTTAAATGGTTTAATTCGCAAAAAGGCTTCGGCTTCATTCAACCTGATGATGGTTCGGGCGATGTTTTCGTTCACATCAGCGCTGTTGAAAAAGCCGGTATGCGCGGCCTGAATGAAGGCCAGAAAATCGCGTTCGACATTACGTCTGAGCGCGGCAAAAACGCTGCCACCAACCTGCGCGAAGCTGCTTAACAAGCCGCGTTTAACTAAAGAACGATACGGGAGCCCAGTGGAAACACTGGGCTTTTTGCTGCGCGCCAAAACACCTTGCAGGAAACGCCGCTGGCGGGCCAGCAGCGCCGCAAGCCGCATGGCTGTACCCGAGCGCCAGCCGTGCTGCTGCGCATTGAGGGCTGAGCGGGATTTGCCTTGCACGGTGCGCGGCCCCGTGGCATGTACCCACGGTTTTTGTGTACGGGCACGGGCGGATTGCGCGGCCCTTTGCGCCTCTGTCCATCGCCTTGTTTTCATTTTGGTTTTTCACCCCCTTTCAGTTCGTTCGCACGATTTTTTTCAAGCGCTTCGATGGTGGCGCGGCATTGTTTTTGGGCGCGGAGGGCGAAATTGATTTGGTCATCCTTCAGGCGCGGGACGCCATCCTCAAATTTATAGTTGCTGTGTATGTCGCGCATGACGATGCGTTTGAACAGGGCATCGAGCACGCGGGCCTGCGTGTAGAGCATGCCCGTGCAGTCAGCCCCGCTTTCGAGGCTGCGTTCAAGATCCGCCATCAGGGCCGTGAGGCCCGCTTCGGTTGAGGAGGGGCGGTTGAGGGCTTCGAGGCTCCGCGCGGCCTCCCGCAAGGGTGGGGGCGGGGGTGGCAGAACCTGCCCTTCGCCTTCCTTGCGCCCGCCTTCCAGCGGCGGGGTTTCTTCATTGGTCACAAGGAGAGTATAGGATTAAATTCCTTGATGGGCAAGTTTTTATGTGGTGTAATCGGGGTATTCAACGCCACGAGTCCGTCTCGCGGCGTTTTTTGTTTTGGAGGGTTACCCCGTGAGAATTGAGCTGAATAAAAACTTTGCACCCAATAGTGATGTTGATGGTTACGACGTGCGGCAGATGAAGAAGGCGCTGAACCGCCTTAGGTATTACATGCCACCACGCGATTCAGGGATCAGTGCGATTATCGATGGGGCTGTGTTTAAATCCCTCAAGCAGTTTCAGGCGGATCGTGGATTAAAAGCCACAGGTGTTGCGCGGCCGAATGATAAGACTGTTACCGCCATGAATGAGGCCTTGGCAGAAAAGCCTGACGGGAAATATATCTGGCGAACGGTGGGTGACGAGGATGTGCGCCCAGAGCATGCAGCACTTGCAGATACGGTTAGAAGCTATGCGGATTCACCGGACCCCGGAGAGGATTATAATTGCAGGTGCTGGGCGGAGAAGATTGAGGACATTGATGATCCTCCGATTCAGCCTGTTTACCCCGAAGCGTTATTGCTTCCTTTGCTGCGAGTAGGCAAAATCTACACGCTTTGGAAAATATGGTCGGAAATAAAAAAACCGGAATGGACGTTAGGAAAGCATAAGTCACCGACACGATGGGGTAATCAGCTTAGAAACAGGCGTTGGACGCCTGAGCAGATTACCAAAACGATTGAAAAAGGCGCCAAGTATCCAGCGCCCAATAAGGTCAATAAAGGTAATACTGCTACACGTTATGAGTATGAAGGTCGCTATGTTGTAAAAGATGATCAAACTAACGAGATATTACAAGTAGGCGGAGAAGATTTTAAAAGGCCTGTGTTTCGGAGATAGAAGATGACAAATAAAACAACTGTAAAAATCTACGTGGCACTTCTGGAAGAAGGAACGCCGACATACAAAGAAACATCTGCCGAAGTGATTGGGGATGGCTTGTACAAACTCTTGCCGAGCGCGAATTATGATCCTGAAGATGAGATTTGGGGGTTTGTGCCAGGCACGATTGTTCGTGGCGTAAATAAAGCTTTTGAAAGCGGTGATGCTTTGGCTGCGGTTCGTGTGCCTGTGCCAAGAGTAGAGATACTGCGGCATTACCCTGATAAAAAAACAGCCTCGATTGAAGTGCCGTTTAGAGTGGGCAGTAAGGTAGGTACAAAAACTGTGGAAGCACTGGATTTGAAAAACGGTTTTTACAAGTTATTGCCTAATGAGTTCGGATCTATGGATGGGCTTGAGTTTGAGTTTGAGTGTGGTTCTGTTGTGTATGCAGTCGTTGATAATAAAACAGGTAAAAAGACGGCTTTTGTGCAATTGCGTGAAGACAGATTGGATGGTGAATTTGCTGGGTACCTGAGGCAAAAGGTTCGCATGGGGGAATCGCCAGATTGATGATAAACCTGCTATAAAGTTGGAGAAGTAATATGTTGCGTGGAAAAATGTATCGCGATTTTAAAGATATTGAAAATTGCCTGCTTATCATTGGCGGTATTGAAGACTATCGCGCAGCAGCGGAGTTCTTACAAAATCATAAAAGCTCAACCGTGTTTTTTAAGGATGTTGTATCTTTGGAGGGCGGGAACGAAACGGACGGCCGCCAGCTTACGTTTATGCCTCATGAAATCCAAGAATTCCGTGAAGTCTGCATAAACCTTTCAAGCCATGAAAAACCAGTTCATCATTACATGAGCAAGGATAGTATCGAGCTGCTGATTTCTTGCGGTGAGTACGATCACTTTCCAAGCTAGGTTTCAGGATGCTTAGGAAGCTGTATGCGTTATCCAAACACTCCCTTAAAAATCTTGTCGACATGCTTGGTGTAGAAAGAGTTGTCGAAGATGGCGTCGATGGCTTGGGGTTTCAGTTTTTTGGAGACGATTTTGTCTTTTTTGAGAAGGGCGGCGAATGATTTTTCACCGTCGGCATCCCAGACTTCCATCGCGTTTTTTTGCACAATACGGTAGGCGTCTTCCCGCGCGACGCCTGCCTGCGTAAGGGCCAGCAGCACGCGCTGGCTGTAGACAAGCCCGCCGAGGCTGTTCAGGTTTTTCTTCATGCGTTCTGGGTAGACAATCAATTGTTCGATAACGCCTGCCATGCGGCCCAGTGCGAAATCGAGGGCGATTGTGGCATCTGGCCCTATTACACGCTCGACCGATGAATGGCTGATGTCGCGTTCGTGCCACAGGGCCACGTTTTCCATCGCGGGCACCACGGCCATGCGGACGACGCGGGCCAAACCGCAAATGTTTTCCGTGAGGATAGGGTTCTTTTTATGCGGCATGGCGCTTGAGCCTTTTTGGCCTTTGCTGAAATACTCGGCGGCTTCGCGCACCTCCGTACGTTGTAAATGCCGCACTTCGGTTGCCAGATTTTCCATGCAGGACGCCGTAATGCCGAGGGCCGCGAAAAACGCCGCGTATCTATCCCGCGGGATGACTTGGGTGGACACGCTTTCAGCGACCAGCCCCATTTTTTTGGCGACGTGTTGTTGCACGGCGGGGTCGACCGAGGCGTGGGTGCCGACGGGGCCGGATATCATGCAAACAGCCACTTCTTTACGTGCGGCCTCCAAGCGTTCTTTGCAACGCTTAAACGCAGCATAATGCCCCGCGAGTTTAAGGCCGAATGTTGTGGGTTCCGCGTGGATGCCGTGGCTGCGGCCAACGCAGATTGTTTTTTTATGCTCAAGTGCGCGGGTTTTGAGGGCGGCTAGTAAACGGTCCACATCCTTAATAATAATATCGAGCGCCTGTGTGCACTGGACGGAAAAGCAGGTATCGACGACGTCGCTGCTTGTCATGCCCTGATGGATGAAGCGGGCTTCAGGCCCTACGTATTCAGCGACGTTGGTTAAAAACGCGATGACATCGTGTTTGACCTCCCGCTCGATTTCGTCGATCCGCGCGACATCGAATTTGGCTTTCTTGCGGGTTTTGGCGGCCACGCCCTTCGGGATGACGCCCAGTTTTTCCATGGCTTCGGCTGCGTAGATTTCAATATCGAGCCAGATGGCGAACCTGTTTTCTGGTTCCCAGATTTTTTGCATTTCAGGGCGGGTGTAACGGGGGATCATGTCACTTCCTTCATTCTTTTTGTCATTCCTGCGGAGGCAGGAATCCACGGGCCGGAAGGCGGATGGGTGGATCCCAGCCTTCGCTGGGATGACGATATAATTTTTTACTTCTTAAAGTAAGCCCTGTTTTTTAAAGCTGGTGTGGCCGGTGCGGGCGATGATGAGGTGGTCGTGGACCACAATGCCGAGGGGGTCCATGGCCCTGACTATTTCGTTTGTTAAAATGATGTCAGCCTCGGACGGGGTAGGGTCGCCTGACGGGTGGTTATGGACCAGAATGATGGCTGTTGCGCCGTGGGCGAGGGCGCGTTTGACAATCTCGCGCGGGAAAACGGCAGAGCTGTCGACCGTGCCTTGCTGGTGAATCTCATCGGCCTCCAGCATGTTTTTGCGGTTGAGGTAGAGCACACGGAATTGTTCGACCTTTTCGCGCGCCATCACGGTGTGGCAGTAATCAAGCACACGCTGCCAGCTATTAAGGATGGGCATGTTTTCAATGTTGCTTTTGGCAATGCGGTTTGATGCAGCCTCGACCGCCTTGAGGGCGATGGCTGCGCCTTCTGTCATGCCTTCGACTTCCAGTAAGTTTTCGGGCGTGGCTGCGAACACGTTGCCAATATCGCCAAAGCGCTTGAGCAGATTTTTGGCAATCGGTTTTACATCGCGGCGCGGAATGGCCATGAACAGCAGGAGTTCCAGCAGCTCGTAATCGGCAAGGGCGCTAGGCCCCGCATCCATAAAGCGGGATTTAAGCCGCGCGCGGTGGCCTTCGTGGTCTGGCGTCACCTTCGGGCCGCGGGCGTGGTGTTTTTCTGCCGTCATTCCGAATACGGAGGGAAGTGCAGGTTTTTGGGGCTGAGGGTGAATATCTCGTACCCTGTTTCGGTGACACCAATCGTGTGTTCGAACTGGGCTGAAAGGGAGCGGTCTTTTGTGACCGCCGTCCAGCCATCGGGCTTCACCTTCGTGCGCCAGTCGCCCAAATTAATCATGGGTTCGATGGTGAACAGCATGCCCGCTTCCAGCACGGGGCCGGTATTGGGTTCGCCGTAATGAAGGACCGAAGGTGTGTCGTGGAACACTTGGCCCAAGCCGTGGCCGCAGAAGTCACGGACGACGGAGCAATGCTCGCGCTCGGCCAGCGTCTGGATGGCGTGGCCGATATCGCCCAGTGTGGCACCGGGTTTTACTACTTCGATACCCGCCATCATGGAACGGTAGGTAACATCGGTCAGGCGTTTGGCCTTGATGGGGATTTCATTGCCCGCCCAGTACATGCGCGATGTATCGCCGTACCAGCCATCTAAAATCACGGTGACATCGATGTTGAGGATGTCGCCATCCTTCAGCGCGCGGTCTTCGGGGATGCCGTGGCACACGACCTCGTTGATCGAGGTGCAGATGGATTTGGGGTAGCCCTTGTAGTTCAGCGGGGCGGGGATGGCGCCGTGCTTTGTAATAAAATCGTGGCACAGGCGGTCGAGCTCGTTGGTCGTGACGCCAACTTTGACAAAGGGGGTGATGTAATCCAGCGTCTCGGCTGCGAGCCTGCCTGCCGCGCGCATGGATGCAAACGCATTAGCCCCGTGAAGGGGGATGCCGTCTTTTGAGCGTTTCTGTACGTCTTTCATGGTTTGACAGATTAGCCGTTTGGCCTAGATTTGTGAAATGCAAAAAACAATCACCGCAGCCGTCTTGATAATCGGGGATGAAATACTTTCCGGCCGGACGCTTGATACCAATGTACAGACGATTGCCAAAATGCTGGGCGAGCGGGGCATACAGGTGCGCGAAGTGCGCATGGTGCCTGATGTGATTGATACGATTATCGAGGCTGTGAATGTTTTGCGCCGCCAGCATGATTATGTGTTTACGACAGGCGGCATCGGCCCCACGCATGACGACAAGACAGCCGAGGCCATAGCAAAAGCGTTTGGCATGAAACTTGAGCGTAACGCCGATGCATGGGCGCGGCTTGTAGTGCATTATGCAGGCGAGGAAAACATCAACCCCGGACGCGCCAAAATGGCGGAGATACCTGTAGGTGCTGCACTGATAGACAACCCTGTTTCAACAGCCCCCGGTTTTATACTGGAGAATGTATATGTGATGGCCGGCGTGCCTAAAATAATGACCGCAATGATGGAAGGTGTTTTACCGAGACTTCAGGGCGGGGCCATTTTGCATTCCCGCCAGGTTGCGGCTGATGTGCCAGAAAGCGTGATTGCCGGGGGGCTTGCCGAGATTGAGGCCCGATACGCGGGTATTACCGTAGGCTCATACCCCAAATTTACGCCCAATCAAAAACCCCACACAACGTTGGTTGTGCGGGGCACTGATTTGAAGATTGTAGAACAAGCCGTGGCCGATGTGGCTGCGCTTATCCGTCAGGCAGGCTTTGAAGTAGGTATGGAATCTGCCTGAGGTTTAGGCTGGGACGCCCTCACTTTTTGAAAGGTGTTGTAGTCGTATAAAATCCGCAGACCTTTTGTATTTTGTTCGGTTGGTGTCACGGATATGGCGTTGAGCTTGATGGGGCGCAGCCTTTCCAGCGTTTCAATATCCGTTGCGTGATCGCCGCACAAATCTATCTGAATGTTTGGCTTTACTGCTCGCGCCTTTGCAACGGCATCCACGATTTTATCCTGTACCTGCGGGTAGAGCCTGAGAAATGGGTCCATTTCTTCGCCGGAGGCCACCATCAAATCATGGCGTTTTTGGTAATCACCACGGTCGCAGCCCAGTACTTCGGATGTAAGGTCATTGCTGCCGATGCTGAGGAATGCGCAGTGTTTGGCTATGTCTGCAATATTGTCGCAGGACCCGGTTGTTTCAAGCATCGAGCCAAAGCGGTAGGCCGAGTGATCGAAGCCGTATTCGGCTGCTATGCGGCGTGTCAGGGATTTTACAAATAGAAGCTCATCAACCGTACGAACGGTTGGAACCATAATTTCTATCGTGGGCACCCACGACTCTTTTTCTTCATCAAACCCGTTGATATATGATTCACGTCGTTTGAAGCCATCGCGCATGCTGCTGAAAATGCCTCTAAGCTGGGCTTCATAGAGGGCGGGCAGTTGCTGCGCCAATTGGACGCCCCGTGCGTTTTCGATGCCGAATTGGGCTTCGATCTGGTGTAATTCCTGTTTGCTGAAAATTTCATCGGGCGGAAGATCTGCCAGACGGATGCGGATTGGTGTGCCTCTTGATGGTCTGAAGATGATGTTGTCCAGTTGCGCTTCAAGTATGCGGGTGAGCGTTGCAGGTGCTGACGCATCCCCATTCAAGAGGAGGGCTTTGTAGGCTTTTCTGGCTTCCTTGGATTCCAGAATCATGTGCTCGGTCCGCATGAGGCCGATGCCGCTGTCTGACATGGATACAACGTGATCCGTATCGACCGTCATTTTGATTTTGAGTTGAGGGATTTTATTTTCTTCATGCCATTCGGTAAGCATGTACGGAATATCGTACATCCAGTTGTTATAGGATTCCCACGAGCCGCCGATGATGCCGATTTTGAACGGCCAGACAGTGGCGTATGACCTCTGGATATCTAGCGTAACGGGGCTACCGAATTTGAGGCGGCTAAGGGGTTTGAATTTGCGCAGGCTTACCTTCAGCTTCGGGATTTTTCTTTCAATCGCTCTGTAGCTTGTGGTTGCAGGAAACTGGTCTTCAAAATTGCCGCGATGATATCTTGCTGCTTCTTCCAGTGCTTCCTGACGGTCTTCGAGGACGCGGCTTTTTCCTGTGCCAGAGACATCGATGCCATAGCGGATACGGCGGCCTTGCGTGTCGTGTAAAAAGAGGGGCAACTGCCTTGTGCCAAGGGCGCCTGCCACGTTATGCGCGTTTAGAAGCATGCGCATGTGCCCTGTGCTTCTGCTGCTTGTAAGGATTACGCCGCTGATTTTATCGAGATGCTCGATGAAATCTGGCGAATAGCGGCGCATAACAAGAACCGCTTTTTTACCTTCACGGGCAAGCTGTTCTACCTGACTGATAGTAAAGGCGATGTAGCCGCCAGCTGATTGACCGGCAGCTTCAAGGAAATGCATGGCAAGATCGCGCTTATTGCGTTCAACTCTGCGACGCTTCATGCGCTTGAATAAGGATTCATAGTTAAATCCTGATGAAAAACGTGATGGCTCATCCATTTCGCGGCGATTGACACGAGGAGAGAGTTCGGTTGCGGCAATGTTTCTGGCTTCCGGGCCCAATATTTCCAAAGCCTCGTCGCGGTTGAATTTACCTTTGCGGACAAAATCCACCAGATCTTTTGATGAGTACTGGCGGCGGGCGAGTTGCCACGCCTCGATTTCTTCTTCAGTAATCGGGAGTTTGTGATCTGTAGTTTTGGCTAGAAACTCGCGGAAATCCGTATCCTGATAGAATTTGGACCTTGGAACCTCGCCTTTGGCGAGTTCAGCTGCGAGATCCATTTCACCTTTATCAAATACATAAAGCTGGAATGTATTTTCGATGCCTTCTTCTTTCAAAAATCTTTCAACGGCGCGGCGGCAGCGTTTGGCGCGATCCCGGTCTGCTGAGGTAAAAAGAAAGTGGCGCGGTGTTTTATCCGGTGCGTTGTCACGGTACCATTTGATGGTTTCTATGATGTTGTCAGCGCCCCAGCCTTCATCGCCGCCGTCTGTGGCATCCGTGATAATGGCATGGGGGTGGTTGCCTTCAGCGTATGCTTCCAGCATCGCTTCAGTACTGGCAAAGGCGAGGACGTTTTTTTCACCAAAAATGGCCTCAAGGTTACGTGTGCCCATACCACGGGCGTGGTCATCAATGTAGAAAACAGTACTGACTTTTTGCGACATAGGGCCTCTTGGTTTGGACGGAGGCTAGCAAAGCGGTTTACATTATGTCAATAAATATGCTAGAGGCTTTTCCATTGGTTTTTTGATTGCGGATGAGGGTGTGTATGCAACGTGTTTCGCCTGAGGCTTTGGCCGTTAAATTTGTATCCCTCGCGCGTATTGAAGACGGCGTGCTGGTGGCCAAGCGTGTGCAGGGCGGCAATGTGCGCATACCGGTTGAGCGTGTTGAGGATATGGTCAGTATCCAACCCTGGGATATAGCGCCGCCCCATTTTTTCATGGGCAAGACGGTTTTGCGCAACAATGCCTCGCCGTGGTTTTTGTATGTGAATGTTGAAGCCGATGTGCTGAAGGCGGTAATAGGGCGCGATGTGCCCGTGCATGCCCGTACCATGAATTACGCGGACCATGTTGAAGCTATGTACGGTAAATCGGTACGGATTTTACAGGGGCTCGATTCACGTACCCGCAACACGCTGTACCTTTGCGGCTTTGATACGATTGAGCAGGTGATGGAGATGTCGGACTACGACATGCTGACGCAGGTGCCTGATCTTGGTGTGCAGGGGCTTGGTACTTTGAGAGCGAGCGTGCTTATGACGCCGCCGGATGCGCCTATCCCCGACGAGCTGCCGCCGTTTTGCGCCCGTGTACGGGGCATCAAAGGGTTTGCGAATGTAACTGGCAGCACCTTCCCCCGGGGGCGGGGCAATTTACCGCCCAGGCCATTTTAATTAACAAGCTTTGGAATACGCCCGTCTTTAATCATGACCTGGTTGTTGATGATAAGGCAGCCGTACTGACGCAGGTAGCGGGGGACAAAGTTCCAGCGTGTGAGGTCGAGAGTGGCTTGATACTCGCCCGTTTTACGGTAGTTGAACTCAATGCCTAGCATGGCGGGGCATTTTGCCGGGCGTGTTTCAGCTGTGTAGATGACGTAGCTTGGTGCATCCTCCAATTTCAGGCCCGTGGGGTTTCTATCGGCGGCGGTGTAGTCGACAACAAAGGCCGAGAGTTTGGCATCGCGTACGATAGCTTTGATGCCCTGATGATCACCAGCTGATGAAATAATGGGGATCCCGTTATCGTATTCGAGCACTTGAACGCCTGCGGGCACGGGCAGTTTATCCTGTGCGAGCGCGTTGAACGGAAATGATGCGGCTATGAGCGCCGCGGCCCCAATGATTGTTCTTTTCATGACACACCCAGTTGTTTTTTTGTTTTGCTTGAATTATGCGTGAAAAATTAGGGTTCAAACCCTTTAAACGCAAGGTTTTTATGGTTGCGCAAATGGTTTACGCGGTTGACGCCGCCGTAATATATCGTATCTTGCACGCGTATTTTTAAGGCCCCGTGGCGGAACTGGTAGACGCACACGACTTAAAATCGTGAGTCCGAAAGGGCGTGCCGGTTCAATTCCGGCCGGGGCCACCACTTTTTTTATATTTTGCGCGTGGTTAAGCCACCGCCCGCAGGCATATTGCGCGAAGTTCGGCCATAAAGTTTGCCGGCATCTCGCTGCGCGGGTACATCCTGTCACCGATCACGACGGTCGTATCAAGAATGGCGATGCGCTTTGGCAGGCCCATCAGAACCACGGGCGGGCCAGAAAACAGCGCAACCTTACTATCCAGCTCAAAAATGTTGCGGCCTGTCCGTGCCTCGATAAAGGGGAGGCTGAACGCGGACGTGCAGGAGAATATGCAGTTATCGATTACGGCGCCGGATATGAGCGTTGCCGCAAAGCTTGCGTTGGTGAAATCGGTATCGATGAGGCGGCTTTCGCAGAGGCAGGTTGTTGTGAGATCCGTGCTTCTTAGATTGGCGTGGCTCAAATCAGCCTCGGAGAGGTTGGCGCCCGTCAGGGATGCGTTTTCAAGGGAGGCGTTTGTGAAATCGCCACCGTCCAGCGTTGCGTTATCAAGCCGTGCCCTACGCAAATCTGCACACGACAGTGATATTTTTTGGGATACTGCCGTCTCCACCGCGTGACGCATGGACTTAAAGGAACCGCTGAAGATGACGGCATTTGTCGTGCGGTTTCTGATAGATATATTTTTCATTGAAACCTCCTGTTCATTAGATAGGAATAATTACCTTTAGTGATACAGTCAATAGGGTTGTTTATAGGATAATTCCTATTATAAATGTTGAATATGTTCTGAAAACAGGGTACAAACTGTATAAAATATGAAAACATAGGATTATGCCTATAAGAATGCATATAAACCTATGATAGAAAAAACTAACTTATATTATGGGGATTACGGGGGATGAAGACAGTAACGCATGCGATCGAGCGCATACTCGAGGCGCGCTTTGGCAAGACCGAGGCGCAGGCACTTATATTCGGGCGGGCACGCCTGACACGCAAGGATATCCAGTTTATTGACGTGAAGCACATGTCGGAGCTGTGCGAGCGGTACAAGGCCCAGATCAAGGCCAATATTACCGCCTACAGGCATTGGCGCGCCGCGCACAATGTGGAGGTAGACAGTATCGCCCGCCTCTATGGCGCAGCCGAAGGGGCCTTGCTACACCGGCGTATTTCAGACTCTTTGAAGCTCTGGTATTTTGCACACCGTGATTACCATGCGATGCGAAGGCAGTACCTGATTAAATGTATGGGGCCGGATATGCGCGTGGACTGGGATAACGCGGCGTAATGTGTGGGGGGCCAAGCTGCTCTTTATATGGGCGCTCAGGCGCCGCGCTGTTTGCTCCGCAAACTTTGGGCTACGCGAGCATTGGCTCGCGGGCCCTCAATGGGCCTTATGTTTTGGGCGCTCAGGCGCGTTCTTTTTCAAAAGACGAGAGCATGGAATCCAGCGTGCGGCGCTGCTCTGGGCTGAGGCCCCTGAAGCGCAGGAGCATCACCCGTTCCTCGGGCGTGAGGGCAGGGGCGTAGCCTGCCAGATCCTCCGGGTCGATGCGGAAGGTACGGCAGATTTTAAGAAGCAGTTTTTCGTTTAGGGAAGCTTTGCCTGCCTCGATGGCATCGATCGTCGCCTCTTTTTCGTTCAGGGCTTTTGCCATTTGGCCCGTGGTCAGGCCCATGAGCCTGCGGATGGATTGCAGCGGGTGGCGCAAGCCGCCATCACGCCCCGTATCGTTGGATGGTTTGATGAATGTATTGGTTTCGATGCCAAACAGTTCGGGCGTGACTTGAAAATACTCGGCCAAAGCCATGGCGGCCTTGTACCCCAGTTCGGACGGAACACCGCGGTTTAAAAACTGCTGGATGTAGGCGTGGTTTTTGCCGATGGCGCGGGATACGGTCGACATATCAAGCCCGCGCTGATCAATCAGGCGGCGCAGGGCTATGCGGGTGTTATCTTGCTTTAGAGTTACCATTGATAGGAATTTACCTCTTAAGTTTGCATACGGCAACATATTTTGGGCGCTCAGGCGCCGCGCCGTTTGCTCCGCAAACTTTGGGCTTCGCTCGCATTGGAGCAGTTTTTCACGGCGAATAGGTATCCTATTCGCCTAAACGGCTCTGGCTCGCGGGCCCTCAACGGGCCATGGTCTTTTGCCTGAATTACGTTATTTTTGGTGTCCATGGGATTTTTTGAAGGCATCGATATCATCAAAAGCATGGCAGGTAACCTGCCTGAAAGCCCTGGCGTTTACCGCATGCTGGGGGCCAATGACGATGTGCTTTATGTGGGCAAGGCCAAGGCCCTGAAGCGGCGCGTTACAAGCTATACCCAGCCGGAACGGCTACCGAGCCGTTTGAAGCGCATGGTATCCGAGACCTTGCGGATGGAGATTATTCATACGCATACGGAGGTCGAGGCACTGCTGCTTGAAGCGAACCTCATCAAAAAACTGCGGCCGCGCTATAACATTCTGTTGAAAGACGATAAATCATTCCCGTATATTCACATCACGGGTGGCCACGATTTCCCGAGGATTGAAAAATACAGAGGAGCGCAAAAGGCGGGGGGCGACTACTTCGGGCCCTTTGCCTCCGTCATTTCAGTCAACGATACCATTGCCACATTGCAAAAGGCTTTCCAGCTTCGGAACTGTTCGGATTCCATATTCAGCAGCCGGACACGGCCTTGCCTCCAGTATCATATCAAGCGCTGCACCGCGCCGTGCGTGGGGTATGTGCGGGCGGAAGAATATGCAACGCAGGTGGCGGAGGCGCGGGATTTTTTGGCTGGCGACAGCCGCAAGGTCATTGACCGGTTCTCGAAGTCGATGCAGCAGGCCAGTGATAACCGGGACTATGAAGAGGCCGCGAAATACCGCGACCGCGTAAGGGCGCTTGCGCATATCCAACTCAAGCAGGACGTAAACGTGCAGGGGCTTGGCGACGCCGATGTGTTTGCCCTTGCGCGTGACAAGACTGGTGTTTGCGTGCAGGTGTTCTTTTTCAGGGCGGGGCAGAACTTTGGGAATAAGTCATACTTCCCTCGCGCTGCGGAGGATGACAGCGACGAGGCCATTCTGGCGGCCTTTCTGCCACAGTTTTACGGCAGCCGCCCGCCGCCAAAAACAATTCTGCTTTCACATGATGTGGCTGAAGCCGCGCTGATCGAGACGGGGCTTGTCGAGATGCACAAGTTGAAATACGGCGTTTCGATTACAGCCCCGCAGCGGGGTGACAAGCGCCGCATTATCGACTTCGTGCTCAAGAATACCGAGGCGGCGCTGGTGCGGCATGCAATTGAACGGGCCGGAGATGAGGCAGGGCTTGCCCGTGTGTGCGAGATATTCGGGTTTGAGGAGCCGCCACAGAGAATTGAAGTTTTTGACAACTCGCATGTGCAGGGCACCAACAAGGTGGGCGCGATGGTTGTGGCGGGGCCTGAAGGGTTCAGGAAGAACGCGTATCGAAAATTCAATATCAAGGATGTGGATGGGGGCGACGACTTCGCGATGATGCGCGAGGTGATGACCCGCCGATTTACAAGAGCTTTAGAGGAAGGGCACCAAGGCGACCCTGATAAATGGCCGGATTTGCTGCTGATTGACGGGGGCGTGGGGCAATTGAACGCCGTGCTTGAAGTGCTGGATGGGCTTGGGGTTGCGGGTGATGTTGAGGTTGTTGCTATCTCCAAAGGGCCGGACAGAAACGCGGGGCGGGAATGGTTCCATCGCCGTGGGTTTGAGCCCTTCCAGTTACCCATCGACGATGTTGGTCTTATGTATATGCAGCGTTTGCGCGACGAGGTGCACCGCTTTGCCATTGGCACCCACCGCGCCAAACGTGGCAAGGCCATGATCGCCTCATCCCTTGATGATATTGTAGGCATTGGCCCTACGCGCAAGAAGGCGCTGCTTGCGCATTTTGGCTCGGGCAAGGCGGTTGAGCGCGCAGGCATGGCGGATTTGCTGGCTGTGCCGGGGATCAGCCAAGCGGTTGCCAAGATTATCTACGACCATTTTCATGGAAGCTAAAATCTAAGAAAAGAGCGCCAAGGCGTTGAAAAATAACCTTTGGCATTGTGGCCGAGTTTGCTGTTTTCTCTGATTCAATAACTTAAGAAAGAGCGCCATGCTGCTGTAAAAACATTCAAAAATTCATGTGTATTTCTTCAGAAAAAATCTTAAGAAGGAATCTTGATTTCCGCAGAATACGCGTGCTAGGTTCGGCACACTCGCTCACACGTTCTGGTTAGTGTCAGATTACGGTTTCCTAAGTGAAACCATTCGTGTTTGCGTGTGATGTTCAACTTGAATGACGGGGGTTTAAGCGGTGTTCCACAAGCGAAATCCACATGAAGCGTTTCCGGGGGCTCAGGCTGGTACACAGCCTGCGAGCCCATCTGCTGCCGCGCAATCGGCTGGTTTTACACCGCCACAGCGCCCGGCAGGCGTGCGCGAGTATGCCTATGCGCGTCCGCAGACGCCCGCACAACCTGAAGTGCAGCCGCAGGCAGCCCAGCAGGTACGCGCGGCCAATGCCAATCCGAATTCAAATGCCCATACAACAACGAACCCTACCGTCACCAACAAATCCAACAATGAAGGAAATATCATGAGCACCAATGAAAACACCGCCCCTTCCGCCCCATCCATTCCTGGCACGATGCCTTATGGCCGTCCGATGACGCCTCCTATGGGTGGTGCTTATGGCGCGACCTCTCACTCGGCTGCCTATAACCCTTATGGCTCGGGCCGCAAACTGATCATCGGCGAAGGCATCACGATGTCCGGCGAGATCGAGCATTGCGATCACCTCATTGTTGAGGGCACCGTTCAGGCAACCCTTAAGGAAGCCAAACTGCTTGATATCTCGGAAGCCGGCGTATTTTACGGCACGGTTGATATTGAAGAGGCGACCATCGCCGGCCGCTTTGAAGGCGACATCAACGTTGCTGGCCGCCTGACCGTTAAGGCATCGGGCGTTATCACCGGTTCCATCCGCTACAAGGAGCTGGCAATCGAAGCCGGTGCTACCATTGAAGGTACGCTCTCACCGGTCGGCCCGCGCAAAGGCGACACGACGGTTGCTGCCGCGGATTTCTCGAAAGGCAAAGCGGTTGCTAAGCAAGCGCGTGAAGCCGCCCAGAAATCCAACGACCAGCAGCTTTTCACAGGCGACAAGTCGAACGCTGTTTCGGCAGCCCAGTAAGTTTGACGGGTAGATGAAAACTACCCCGACCAAAGTTCAAGGCGGCCAGCGCAAAAACGCTGGCCGTACGCATTTGAGGACTAAATCAAAACGCCCGCAGGCGCAGGTTCTGGCCTTAGGGATTATGGCGCGCGCTTTTTGTCTGCTTCTTTTGCTCATCCCCGCTGCGAGCACAGTGAGTGATAGCGTACAAAGCCTTGTGATACGGAGCTTTGGCGGCGCTCTCACCAATATGACGGATATGCAGGCCCAAACCCGCGCCTCGCTTTTGCGGCGCGTTGCCAGCGATACGGATGCCGTGCGCGGCCTTGATACCGACGATATCCAGCTGCTTTTTGGTATGCCTTATCTTGTGCGCCGAGAGGGGCCTGTTCGGTCGCTGCATTACACATCAGCCGAGTGCGCGCTGGATGTTTATTACAAAGATACGCAGATCAAGCCCGTTTATGTTGAATACCGCCTGCGCGGCGATGGTACGGGCGTAGCGCATCAGACCTGCCTGCAGGCCCTTTTTTCAGGTGCTCGGTTTGAGGCCGTACCTACTGTTCCGACAATCGAGGCATCCGCACCGGACGGCCGAGTTTAGTTATTTCGTCTTATCTTTAAAAAGGCAGATATCCGCCGCGGGGCAGGCGGGGCATTTTGGTTTGCGTGCGACGCAGGTGTAGCGGCCATGCAATATCAGCCAGTGATGGGCATGAAGCTTGAATTCAGGCGGAATGATTTTCTCGAGATCGGCCTCGACGGCATCGGGTGTTTTGCCGTTTGAAAAACCGACGCGGTTTGAAACGCGCAGGATATGGGTATCAACGGCAATCGTAGGCTGGCCAAAAGCCATATTAAGGACCACGTTGGCGGTTTTGCGGCCAACACCGGCCAAGGAAGTCAGTTCATCCCGCGTATGTGGCACTTTGCTTTTGAAGTCAGCCACGAGCTTTTGCGAGAGCAGAAAAACGTTTTTGGCTTTGGCTTTGTTGAGGCCGATCGTTTTGATGAAGTCACGGATTTTATCCTCGCCCAGTTTGACCATTTTTTCAGGCGTGTCGGCCGCGGCAAACAGGGCCGGCGTTGCTTTGTTGACGCCTTTGTCTGTTGCCTGCGCCGAGAGCACGACGGCCACCAGAAGCGTGAAGGGGTTGGTGTGGTTAAGCTCGCCTTTGGGCTCAGGATTGATGGCGTGGAGGCGCCGGAAAAATTCGGAGACTTGAGCGGGTTTGAGCTTTGAGGCCATGAGCCATTTGGTGGCATAAACCATACGGGCGGGCAAGGGCCAATATTTGACATAATATTATATTTCAATGTAGCGTTTGGCCTATGAGCGAAGACAAGAAACCCACATCAGCTGAAATCATCAGCCTTGATCAGGCCCGTTCGCGCCTGCGCCATACGTTTTACGGCGTGGTTGAAAACGTGGGCACTGAGTTTGTGAACGACGCCAAGGATATCCTTGTGACGGTTTCGTTTGCTGGCGGGCTTGTCGATGAAAGCTATTACATAGACCGTACGCTGCTGTTTAAAGGCGGCAGAGAGATTCTGCTGACCAAGGGCGCAGTCATCAATTTCAACGTCTCATCGGGTTTCGAGAATTGGGAGCCTATTGGCAATGAAGGCAAGCCTGTGAATACGGGCATGGGGTTCCAGCGTATGACAGCTATCAGGCTGGTCAACAACAGCTAGGCGGCCTTTTCCATCCAGTGGTGGGGGATGTTTGTTTCGTCGAGGAAGCCGTCACCGACGACCTTAAAGCCCAGAGCCTCGTAGAAAGGAATTGCGTAGTCCTGTGCGCCAAGGCGGATGGTTTTGCAATCCGGCATTGTTGTTTTGACGTCATCCATCATGGCCCGCATGATGCCGTGGCCGACGCCTTTTTTACGCCAGTCGGGATGGACGACGACACGTTCAAGTTTGGCCACACCGGGTTTATAGACGCGCCAGCGGGCGGCGGCGCAATAGGCTTCGCCGTCCTGCGCTAGGAAGTGCCTTGCGGTCTCCTCATATTCGTCGAGATCAATGTGAACGGGGCAGTTTTGCTCGGCACCAAAGACGATGCCGCGCAGATACACACAGCGCATACGGTCCATGACCGTCAGGGCAGGGCGATAAGAGATGTTTGTATGATCTGATTTTTTTGGGTCACTCATCCTGCCAGTTTAATTATTTGACGGAAGGATGGAAGAGTGATGATCAAGAATTAGCCATTTTGCGTTCTCGCCATCCCCCTCGCGGGCAAAAACAAAGCTAAAACGTGCGGGCACTGAGTGCTCGATACCCTTATCATCCTTGAAGGTGAAGGTGTAGATGCCGCTTGCAATGCCTGCGTTATCGTCGATCGCGCGGATATGCGTTTCGTTGAGGGTGCCTTTGATTTCGGGCTTGGCTGTGAACATTTTGAAGTAGGTCAGGCGTTCTTCCGGAGTGTCGTGGACTTCCGGTGACAGGGTGGGGAGCAGTACCGCGCTTTGAGGGTCGTACAAGGCGGCGACGCGGTTTGGATCGTGGCTTGCCACGCTTTCGAGCCAGGTATTGAGGGCTTTTTCAACATTGGCCTTTGTATCGGCCCATGCGGGGGCAGTGGTGAGGCAAAGCGCGGTTGTGAGCAGGATTTTTTTCAAGGTATTCATTTTTAGTCTCCGTTTGCTATGGGTTGCCAAAGCGTAGTGGCTGCATTAAGTATTAGTAAAATTAATAATTGTAATAATTAGCATTAGAAAAAATGATACAGCTTGATGCCATAGACTGGGGTTTGCTGAAGAGTTTTTTGGCCGTGCACGATACGGGCAGTTTTTCGCGCGCGGCGGAGAGCCTTGGCCGCACGCAAGCGGCGCTTTCGCAACAAATCAAAAAACTGGAAATCGCGTGCGATGCGCCCTTGATTATCCGCGACCGCAAAAAGCTGAAACTGACGCGGCAGGGCGAACGGCTTCTTGCCCATGCGCAGCGTTTTGCGAGCCTTTACCGCGACCTTTATCGTGACTTTGATAAGGGCGCGATTGCAGGCCCTGTACGCCTTGGTGTGCCTGAGGATATTGCAACGCGCGGGCTTCCCGAGCTTTTGGCTAAGTTTACAAAAGCGCATCCTGATGTGCAGCCGGAGGTGGATTGCGACCTCACGGCCAATCTCTATCGGCGGTTCCAGAAAGGGGCTTATGACCTTGTGGTTTTAAAACGAGATCCATCCGTGATTGGGGAGGGTGAGGGGCTTGTGTGCTGGCATGAAAAGCTGGTGTGGGTGTGCAGCGCGCAAAATGCGCAGGCCCCTGATATACAGGCTGACAAAGCGGTGCCGCTTGTGTGTTCACCCGCGCCGTGCGTTTACCGCAAGCGCGCGATTGCGGCGCTTGACGGGGTTGGGCAACACTGGCGGCTTGCCTATAGCACCACAAGCCTTGCGGGGAATATTGCGGCGGTTAAGGCGGGCCTTGGGTTTGCTGTGATGCCGAAGGCTATGGTGCCCAAAAGCCTTGCCATTGTGCCAGCCCGCGCGGGGCTGCCCAATTTGCACGATACCGATATTGTGATGCTGACACGCGCGCATGATTTATCACCCGCAGGGGCCGCACTTGCCCGTGCGATACCCAGCATGTTTGTCTGATTTTTATGAGGCGTTACTAAGGGCTTTATTTGTTGGCTCTTATCAAAGCGATTGCGAAAGGTTTCGATTATTTTGGCATTAGTTATACTGGCATTAGATAGTTTTTTTCATGCGGTGCATGGGAAAGCCTATTTCTGTAAAGCCGTCACCATAGACTTTGAAGCCTAATTTTTCGTAGAAGGGGATGACTGTATCCTGCGCTTCAATGAGAATGCTTGTACATTGAGGTGCTGTTGCCGCGATGTCGTCAATAGCAATCTGCATCAAGGCCAAGCCGATGCCTTTGCCGCGCCATGCCTCTAGCACAGCCACGCGCTCGATTTTGGCCACGCCCTCCTGGAAAATGCGCCAGCGCAAGGCAGCGCAGGGTTTTTGCCCTTCCATGCCAAGGATATGCCTGCAATCTGCTTCATGCTGATCTATGTGGTATTCAAGTGGCCAGCCTTGCCCTTCCACAAAAACAAGCGTGCGTACCTGAATGCAATTCGCGTAGTCGCTTTGTGTTTCAGATGGTTTGAAGGCAATTTCTGTCATGCGGCTTTTTCCATCTAGTGGTGGGAGATCTTTGCCTCCATGAAGTCATCGGGCGCCGGCGGCAGGTGTCCTCGTATTCATCTATTTCAATTTCGGGCGGGCAGCTTTGGCCCCACACAAAGACGATGGTGCGGATATAGGCGCGCCATGCGAAGTCGTGCTTATCATCGGCGATAGTGAAAGTGAGGGGCATTTATTTATCCGTCAAATCGGCCCAGAACAAGTCATGTGGGCGCTCAGACGCCGCGCCGCGCGCTCCGCACGCCTCAGCTTCGCTCGCATAAGCTCGCGGGCCTTTAATAGGCCTGTCGTTTTGCAATGACTTACTCCGTAAGGTCATTCCAAAACTCCTTTACCTTTTTGAGGAATCCTTGGGATTCAGGTGAGTTGGCGCTGGGGTCCTTGCCTGCAAATTCTTTCAGCATGTCTTGCTGTTTTTTGGAGAGGTTGACCGGCGTTTCGACGAACAGCTCGATATACATGTCGCCCCTAGCTGCGGAGCGCATCATCGAAAAACCCTTGCCCTTTAGGCGCAGCTGCTGACCCGTTTGTGTGCCGGGCTGGATTTTGACTTCGGCGCGGCCGCCTTCGATGGTCGGGACTTCTATGCTGCCGCCCAGTGCCGCGACCGACATCGCGATAGGCACGCGGCAATGCAGGTCGGCATCGTTGCGGGTGAATAGTTTGTGTGGTGCGAGATTCATGAGGACGTATAAATCGCCCGCAGGGCCGCCGTTTACGCCAGCCTCGCCTTCACCTTGAAGCCTGATACGGCGACCGTGCTCAATGCCTGCCGGGATTGAGACTTTAAGGGTTTTCTCGCGACGGACGCGGCCCGAACCACTGCAGCTTGTGCATTTTTCGCGGATGGTTTGGCCTACGCCGTTGCAGGTGGGGCAGCCGCGCTCGATTGTAAAAAACCCCTGTGTGGCGCGCACACGGCCTGCACCCTGGCATGTCGTGCAGGTTTCGGGCTTGGTGCCGGGTTTTGCGCCGGAACCTGTGCAGGTATCGCACGCGGCGTATGTTGGTACGCGGATCGATTTTTCGGTACCTTTAAAGGCTTCTTCAAGCGTGATTTCGAGGCCGTATTGCAGATCGGACCCGCGTGTGGCACCGCCACGGCCATAACTGCCGCTGCGGCCCGCTGCCTGGCCCATCATGTCGCCGAACATCTCTTCAAAAATATCGGAGAATCCGCCCGCACCACCAAAATTAAAATCACCAAACGGGTTGCCACCACGCGGCCCGCCGGCGCCCATACCGCCTTCAAAGGCGGCGGCGCCATAACGATCGTAGGCGGCGCGTTTTTCGGGATCTTTTAGAATGTCGTAGGCGTGATTGATCTCTTTGAACTTGGCTTCGGATTTTTTGTCGCCGGGGTTTTTATCCGGGTGATACTGCATTGCCAGTTTGCGGAATGCCTTTTTGATCTCGTCATCCGATGCGGATTTCGAGACGCCCAGAAGTTCGTAGTAGTCTTTGGAGTCAGCCATGGGAGTTTTTAACCAAATAAAAACATCTTGTCACCCCAGCGTAGGCTAGGGTCCAAGGAAAATAAAATGTCAGATCAGGCTTATGGCTACGTGGATCCCTGCCTTCGCAGGGATGACGGGTTTTATTATCAGTTTTTGCGGACGGGCCAGAAAACGGTTTCAAGCGCTTTGAACCAAGCGCGCGCCTTGAAACCCAGCGAGATATTATCGTTACCGGCGGCAGCGATTTTACGCTTAACGGTACGGTTACCGACGGCCTTGAGGGTTTCATTGTAGCTTGCCCGCATTTCCGGTGTGCGGATTTTGGCATAAGCGTCCATGACGGCCTGAAAGCGCAATGTAGCCTCGCCACGCCGCCAGTTGGGGACGCGGTCAGGGTGCCAGGCAAGTGCCAGGCGACGCAGCGCTGCATGAATATCTTTTTGGTTGGCATCGTAGGGGACCCCTAGTACGTCGTAGGCCGTGACGGTTGTCTGGCTTTCTTTCAGCATTGCTTTGTATCCTTTCCGGCCTCTTGCCCGTGCTGTTATCAATACAGTCCGGAGCGACCTAAAGTTACAGCTTTGCAATAATCATGCCAAAAAACCATTTCCGGACCCTTTTTGAGGAGAGTCCGGACAGGCCACGGTTTCTTAGTTTTTGGATTTACCTTCGTCGACATCCGTAAAATCGGCATCGACTACGTCATCCGGCTTGCCTTCTGCCTTGGCAGATGCGTCGGGTTGGACGCCCGCCGCTTCTTCCTGTGCTTTGCGGTAAGCCATTTCACCGAGTTTCATGCTGACTTGCGCCAGTGTGTTTGTTTTCTCGGTAATGACTTCGGCCGTTTCGATGGGCAGGGCTGCCTTGAGGTCGGCAATTGCATCCTCGATCTGTTTTTTGAGATCGGCATCCACTTTGCCCTCGAAT
This sequence comes from Pseudomonadota bacterium, assembly GCA_009926935.1. Classification (GTDB taxonomy): domain Bacteria; phylum Pseudomonadota; class Alphaproteobacteria; order Micavibrionales; family UBA1664; genus UBA6145. The sequence goes on from RFNZ01000007.1 coordinate 89,067, forward strand.
TCCTTCAAGGATTTTTCGGTCGCGTGGATAAGCCCCTCGGCTCCGTTTTTGGCTTCGACGGCGGCTCTGCGTTTTTTGTCTTCGTCCGCATTGGCCTGAGCCTCTTTCACCATTTTTTCGACTTCAGCGTCGGACAAGCCGCCGGAAGCCTGAATACGGATCGTTTGCTCCTTATTTGTGGCTTTATCTTTGGCGGATACGTTCACGATGCCGTTTGCATCGATATCAAACGTGACTTCGATCTGTGGCATGCCGCGCGGTGCCGGCGGAATGCCCATGAGATCGAACTGGCCCAAGATTTTGTTATCGGCGGCCATTTCACGTTCACCCTGAAACACGCGGATGGTGACGGCGTTTTGATTGTCTTCAGCCGTCGAGAACACCTGCGATTTTTTAGTGGGGATGGTTGTGTTGCGCTCGATCAGGCGCGTGAACACGCCGCCCAAGGTTTCGATCCCAAGCGAAAGCGGTGTTACATCCAGTAGCAATACGTCTTTGACATCGCCGCGCAGGACGCCGCCTTGGATGGCAGCACCATCGGCCACGACTTCATCTGGGTTTACGCCTTTATGCGGTTCCTTGCCGAAGAAGTTTTTGACGGTTTCGATGATTTTTGGCATGCGGGTCATACCGCCGACCAGAACCACTTCGTCAATTTCAGACGCTTTGACGCCAGCATCGCGCAGAGCTGCTTTGCAAGGCTCGACCGTGCGTTTGACCAGATCCTCGACGATGCTCTCCAGCTTGGCGCGGGTCAGCTTGACGTTGAGGTGTTTTGGGCCCGAAGCATCGGCCGTGATGAACGGCAGATTGACCTCGGTCTGGACGGCGCTTGAAAGCTCGATCTTTGCTTTTTCTGCGGCTTCCTTGAGGCGCTGGAGAGCCATTTTATCGGAACGCAGGTCGATGCCTTGCTCGCGTTTGAACTCATCGGCCAGAAAATCGATGATGCGGTTATCGAAGTCTTCACCACCCAAGAACGTATCGCCGTTGGTGGCCTTTACTTCAAATACGCCGTCGCCGATTTCGAGGATCGAAATATCGAAGGTACCGCCGCCCAAGTCATAGACCGCGATGGTGCCGTGATTTTTTTTGTCGAGGCCGTAGGCGAGTGCTGCTGCCGTTGGCTCGTTGATGATGCGTAGGACTTCGAGGCCTGCGATTTTACCGGCATCTTTGGTGGCCTGACGCTGGCTGTCGTTGAAGTAGGCGGGGACGGTGATGACGGCTTTATCGACTTTTTCACCCAAGTGGGCTTCCGCCGTCTCCTTCATTTTTTTGAGGACCATCGCCGAGATTTGGGCCGGCGCGAATTTTTCGTTATCGATTTCAACCCATGCATCGCCGTTATCGCCCTTGATGATTTTGAAGGGAGCGAGTTTTGCCATTTTCTGGACTTCGGGGTCATCAAAACGGCGGCCGATCAGACGCTTGATGCCGTAGAGTGTTTTATCGGGGTTTGTGACAGCCTGACGTTTGGCGGGTTGGCCCACGAGACGTTCGCCATCTTTTGTAAACGCGATGATGGAGGGCGTGGTGCGTGCGCCTTCGCTGTTTTCGATGACTTTTGGTTTGTCGCCTTCCATGATGGCGACGCAGCTGTTGGTTGTACCGAGGTCGATACCAATGATTTTACCGGACATGATTTTATCTCCTTATGTCGCAAAAGCCGTTGGCCCATGATTGGCACCTAACGGGTTTCCGTTCTTTCGTGGCCGGACGTTATTTCCGGCCCTGTTTATCTAGGCACCGGAGAGCTTTACGTCAACCACGCGTGAGAACTTCTATACAAGGAATTAAATCCTAGTATGCGGGGTTTGTCAAGGGGGGTTCGTTATCGCCAAATAAGTACGAAGTGGATGGTGCCTTGGTGTCTTACGTGATCCTAGTGTTTTAGATTTTTTTAACCACAGCGCACACAGCGATCACAGCGAAATTTGTAGAGGTATCGCTTTGATCACTGTGTGCGCTGTGGTTCAGAATTTTTTGAGACTCTTTGCAATGGCGAAGGACTACATGGGAAGATTATAATACTGCCCAAATCGGCCGTGTTCGGCACGGCTGAAGGCAATGATTTTGGGGAGGTTTAGCATCCGTGCGTCGCCTTTGCGCAGCGCGGCTTTGATGGCATCAACCGTCAACTGCTTTTTGAATACAGCGTAATCAACGGCGTTGAGCGCCAGCGGATCTGATCCGCAAAGCTTGAAGAGTTGGACAAGTTCGGTCGGCTTCAGGCCGTAGCTTGCGATACTATCAAGCACGCCGTGCGGGCCATGTGGGCAGTCAGGGTCAATCGCCCGGGCGGTTGCGGCCAGCAGCTTTACAACATGCAAAGCCTCGGCATTGCCTTTTGCCATTTTTATGAAGGATTTCCAGAGCGGTTTAGCCATGCTTGATTATGGCAAAATATAAGTATTGCTGTCAAACTTGCGTGGCCCCTCAAAAGGGATATGGTTTAGCCATGACACTCCAGATTGCCAGCACTGTAAGGCTGCCGACCCGGCACGGTGAATTTGCGCTGATGGGTTTTACCGGCTTTGTAGACGGGCTTGAGCATGTGGCCCTTGTTAAGGGCGCCGTGCGCGGGCGCGCCGATGTGCTTGTGCGCATTCATTCCGAGTGCTTGACCGGCGATGTTTTTGGGTCACGCCGCTGCGACTGTGGAGAGCAGCTGGATGCGGCGCTTGAAAAAATTGCGGCAGCGGGGGCGGGGCTTGTGATTTACCTGCGGCAGGAAGGGCGCGGTATTGGCCTTACCAACAAGCTGCGCGCCTATGCCTTGCAGGATGCCGGTATGGATACGGTTGAGGCAAACCACGCGCTTGGCTTTGCCGATGATTTACGCGATTTTACGGCGGCGGTTGATATTTTGAAGGCGCTAGAGATACCGAACGTGCAGCTCATGACTAATAATCCGCGCAAGGTCGATGGGCTTTTGAGTGCGGGCATTGATGCCGTGCGCGTGCCGCTTTTAAGCTGTGTCAGTGTTGAGAATGCGGCGTATTTGCAAACTAAGGCCGATAAGCTTGGTCACCTGATACCCGAGAGCAAATCGCGCGTGGCATCGTAAAAACCAGCCATATCGAGGAGTGATGCCTCGGAGTCGTAGATGCGCCAGAGGTCTTCACCTATCTGATCCTTGTTGCGGAGTTTCATGCCCTGAAGGTGAGGGCAGGGGATGCCCGCGTCACCGATATCGCTTTGGCTTTCGATCATCAGCGCTTCATCCACCATATTGGCGCTTATGAGGCTTTGGGCCAGTTTTGCGCCGCCCTCGCAGAGGATATGGCCGAGCCCCGCTTCGTATAATTTTGTAAGCACGAACGACGTATCGTGAACATCGGGGACATGTAAGACATTAATGCCCGCGGACTTTAAATGCGCCGTATCGGAGGTTGAGGCTACGACCCATACCGGTGTTTCACGCGCGGTTTTGGCCAGCATGCCATCCAGCGGGAGTCTTGCTCTGCTATCGAGCACGACGCGCACGGGCTGGTGGTTTGGCGGCGCGTTGCGGTTGATCAACTGCGGGTTGTCGGTAAGGGCTGTTTCAATACCGATCATCACGGCATCGACTTTCCCACGCTGCGTGTAGGTGCGCTGCCATGACGCCTCGCCACTGATGGCGGTGCGTTTGCCCAGATGCCCCAGCTTGCCGTCACGCGAATGTGCAAGCTTGAGAGTTATATAAGGGCGGGCGTGCATGATGCGCGAGATATGGCCCCGATGGGCGTGATAGGCTTCATCGAGGTTCATGCCGACATGGACATCAAGCCCAGCGGCTTCCAGTTTTTGAATGCTTTGGCCCATCATGCGTGGATCGGGATCGGGCATCGCTATCACAATGGTTTTTATACCGGCGGCGATAATGGCATCTGTACAGGATACAGGTTTGTTGGGGCTTGTATGATTGCAGGGTTCGAGTGTGACGTAACAAACGCCGCCCCGCGCACGGTCACCGATCTGTGAAAACGCCGCGAGCTCGGCGTGCGGGTGGCCGCCTTTTTGAGTAGAGCTTATTGCGAGGACTTCGTTATCCGCTGATGTGATAACGCACCCGACGCACGGGTTGGGCCACGTATGCCCGCGTGTTTCAAAGGCGGCCCGTAAAGCCGCCCGCATACGGGCGGGGTCCGGTTTTACCAAGAGAATGCTTTGCTGGCGCTAAGAACGGCTTTGCCTGAACAGTGCTCGACGCAATCGCTTTCATCGAGATCCGTATCGACATACTGAAGGCCGAAATCAACATCATAATCAGCCCAGTTGTACCAGATGCCTGCCGACCAGTCGGTTGCGTTATCGGCGAGATATGGGCCTTCCTCACCCACGAACTGGAAGCCCAAATGCGCTTTGGCCGACCATGCCTCCTGAATGGGGATTGCTATATCGGCGCCATAATAGAGCGATACGCCGGACTCGTTGATATAGTCTGGCGAGATGGCCCATGTGAGGCTGCCGTAAAACACATCAAAGTCGTAGCCGCCCGTGATTTCAAATTCAAAATAATCGAGATCGCGGCCGTTATCATCATCGGCACCGGGGTAAGCCGTGTAGGAAATTTTTGCATCGTACTCGATGCCATCGAAGTTGCCTTTGTAGCCGCCGAATAGAACGCCTTCGACATCGGCGTCATCTTCCATACGCAGGTTGATGGTGGAGCCGGATACGCCCGCATGCAGGCCGCTGACATGCTGGATCGCGATGGAGCCCTGTGCTGCCAGCCCTTCATCCGACCTTGAGATGCCGCGGTTGCGGTAGTCGGAAACGACGGCGGCGTTTGCGCTGACATTGATATCCTGCGCGAAGGCAGGGAAGGCGCAAATAGCGAGGAGCGAGGCGGTAAGAAAAAGGCGAGTCATGAGGAACCCCCGAACGAGGTAAGTTAATACCCGCATTCTAGAGGAGATTCGTTCGCAAAAATAAAGGTGTGGGCCTGATTTTACACAGATTCGTCGAGGCTGCGGGCCGAGGGCATTTTGGGATCGCCCTTCGCTACACCCACGCGGGCGGGGCGCAAAAGCCTATCCGCAATCATGTAGCCTGATTCAACGAGCTGGATGATTTCGCCCTGTTTTTTACCGGGAACATCCGCCTCGAACATCACTTCGTGATGGTTGGGGTCGAAGATGCCCGATGCCGGAGAAATTTTACGGATGCCGTTTTTTTCGAAGGCGGCGAGCATCACACGCTCCGTGGCCTCAATGCCTTGAAGGAGATTGTTAAGAGCCTCGTTGCCCTGACGCTGACCCTCGGGCACGGCATCGAGGGCGCGGCGGAGATTGTCGGCAACATCGAGAAGATCGCGCGCAAAGCCGGATACCGCGTATTTAGTGGTATCGATCTGCATGCGCTCGGCACGCTTGCGCGTGTTTTCAGCATCGGCCAAGGCGCGGAGCATTTTATCCTTCGCGTCGGCAAGCTCGGCCTGAAGGGCTGCGAGCGGGCTTGTAGCCTCGGGTGCCTGAGGTTGTTCTTCCGGTGGTAGGTTTTGTGCTGGTTCGTTCATGGGGACTTAGTTAATGCCTTCCTGAGAGATTTTCAACCTATCAGTCGTGCGAGGACCTGACTTGTGTAGTCCACAATAGGAATTACGCGCCCGTAGCTCATGTGTGTGGGGCCTATAACCCCCACGGCGCCGACCACCTGCTGGCGGGCGTTACGGGCAGGGGCTACGACCATGGACAAGCCAGAATGCCCGAAAAGACGGTTTTCGGAGCCGATGTAAATACGGACGCCCTGACCATCCTCTGCCGCCTGAAGGAGTTTTGCCATGGTTTCCTGACGGTCAAGTGTATCGATAAGCTGCTGGATGGCATCTAGCTCCTCGAGAGCTTTGACATCGCCCAGCAGTTTAGCGGTGCCCCTGACAAAAAGATGGCCGGAGCTTTGGTCGGCCACGGCGAGGCCTTGCTCGACCACACGCGTGCTTAAGGTATCCAGCTGAGTTTTGTTTTGAAGGATGTCATCGTGGATGCGGATTTTTGCCTCGGCCAACGTGTTGCCAGCCAGACGCGCATTGAGGTAGTTGCCTGCGGCTATGAGGCTTGCCGGCGGCAGATCGGGCGGGAGATTGAGAACGCGGTTTTCAACCGTGCCGTCCATAAACACGAGTATGGCGATTGTCCGGCCCTCGCCGAGGGAGATGAACTGGATCTGACGGACGGCGCGGTCAAGCTTGGGGGAGGCTACGACTGTCGCGCAGGCTGAAAGCCCCGAGACGATTTTGCCTGCTTCCTCAAACAGTGTTGCGGTATCGGGCGTCATGCGGGAGCCTAATGTTTCTATGCTGGCTCTCTCGGTTTCCTGCAGTTGGCCTATTTCCATCAAGGCATCGACGAAAAAGCGGAGGCCGTGCTCGGTTGGCAGGCGACCTGCGGATGTATGCGGTGCATAAAGGAGGCCTTGTTCTTCAAGGTCGGACATCACATTGCGGATGGAGGCGGGCGAGAGCTGTGTTTCAAGAAGGCGCGATATGCGGCGTGAGCCCACGGGTTCGCCGCTTGCCAGATACTCATCGACAATAAGCCGGAAGATGGCCTGAGCGCGCTCGTTCATTTCGGTGATCATGGTCATAAAATAGACGTTCAGGCCGTGTTTGACAATTGGTGGATGGTGGTTAAAGTGCCGAAAAACTTGGAGAACCGCATGCCCCGCCCATCCGGCCGCAATACCGACCAGCTTCGCACCGTTGAACTGCTTACAAACGTATCTATGCATGCGGAGGGTTCGTGCCTCGTCAAATTCGGCAACACGCATGTGCTGTGCACGGCCAGTGTCGATGAAAAAACGCCTTCGTGGCTCAAGGGCTCGGGCAAAGGATGGGTTACTGCCGAGTACGGCATGCTGCCGCGCGCAACATCGCAGCGCACGGACCGCGAAGCCGCCAAGGGAAAACAGTCTGGCCGCACGCAGGAAATCCAGCGGCTGATCGGGCGCGCGCTTCGCGCTGTTGTAAAGCTTGAGGCTTTGGGCGAGCGCCAGATCAAGATCGATTGTGATGTGATACAGGCCGATGGCGGTACACGCACGGCTGCGATTACGGGCTCGTATGTGGCGCTGTGCCATGCGATTGCGCATCTTAAAAAACTCAATGTCATTGCGGTTGAGCCTATCATCGACTCTGTTTCTGCCGTCTCGTGCGGGTTCCACGACGGGCAGGCTGTTTTGGACCTCGATTACATTGAGGACTCGGCTGCCGATACGGACGCCAATTTTGTGCTTACCGGTGCCGGTAAAATTGTTGAAGTGCAGGGAACTGCCGAAAAGACCCCGTTCTCGGAAGATGAGCTTCTGGCGCTTTTGAAGCTTGCCAAAAAAGGTTGCGCCGAACTTGCGGAGGCACAGAAGAAAGCGCTTCAGAAATGATCCGCAAATTTTCGGGCGATACACTGGTTGTTGCCACGCATAACGAAGGCAAGATGGTTGAGTTTAGGGCGATGCTGGGCGGGCGCGTGAAGCGCCTGATGTCTGCCAAAGACATGGAGCTGCCGGAGCCTGAAGAAACAGGCGCCACATTTTTAGCGAATGCGACCATCAAGGCGATTGCAGGTGCCAAACACTGCGGGTTGCCCTGCCTTGCCGATGATAGCGGCCTTTGTGTAAATGCGCTCGGCGGAAACCCCGGCATATACTCGGCCCGGTGGGGCGGCCCCAAGAAGGATTTTGTCAAAGCCATGCAGCTTGTTCATGAACGCATGGGTGATGCCGAAGATAAAAGCGCGGCCTTTGTTGCCGTGCTTGTACTGGCGTGGCCCGACGGCCATACGGAATGGGTTGAGGGGCGTGTTGAAGGCACCATTACATGGCCCATGCGCGGCGAACACGGCCACGGATATGACCCGATTTTTGTGCCAAAAGGTGAAATACGCACCTATGCCGAAATGCCGATGGATGAAAAGAACGCGTACTCGCACCGCGGACGCGCGCTTGAAGCGATGCTCAAGAAAGTGTTTTAGCCGTTTCCGCCTTGGCGAAGCTGAAGATGGATTTCTTTACGAGCTTTCCCTCGCTCACGGCTGTGAGAAACCCTGCGGTCTGCACGCGTAGGTTTGAATATGCGTGCGACCTTTTGGGCTTCACGCGCTGCCATGTAGTCAGATACGCCGACTTTGCCCGACATCGCCAAAATGTTGAAAAGCAGATCGGAGGCCATTGCGCGTTTGCCGTTGCGTTTTTCGCGTTTTTTGCCGTCCTTGTACTCTTCAACCCTGTAGTTGGCGATGTTTATGGGAGCCGTGAGTTTGACGGATTCCTGAAACTGCTTTGAAAGCCCGCCTGTTACGCGCAACTCGAGCGCGGTTCCGGCTTTGCCTTTGTTGCGCCAGGTCAGATCGAATTCACCTTGAATGTTGAATTTTGGTGAACCTTCGCCTGCAAATGAATCAGAGACGTTGAATGACAATACGAATGTACGGTCCATTGCATCGACATCGACGCTGACGTGCTCAAACACGTGGTCGTATCGCGTTCTCAGATTTTTGATGAACTTGTTAAACTGGTCGCGCACGAATTTGCGCTGTTCCGTTTCAAGAACCTGCAACGGAAGTTTTTCCTGGCTACGGCGGTCACGGCGACCCAATGGCTCAAGCGGTGTATCACCATCACGGAAGGGCAGGTAGTTACAGACCCTCGGGTGATAGAGAAACCCGTCTTCCACCATGCGGTTAAACAGCTGGATGCCCGATGTGGGGATTTTTGAAATGCGGAATGAATCGAGCGGCAGCTCATGCCAGTTGTCCTCGGGCCGACCGAATGGGCGATAGATACGGCCGCTTAGAGTGACTACGCGCTCCGGCTCATCTGGGTCGCGCTTGGCGACGATGCCAAGCTCTTTGAGTTCTTTTTGCGTGCGCGGACGTATGAAGCCGATATCGGCCTCTATTGTTGCTTCCGTTATCCACTTATTCATGGAGACGCGTGAAAATTCGATTTTAACCGAGCGCTCGACCAGATTGATCGTGCAGTCGACTTGCCTCGTTTCGCCGCTGGCTCTGCCCAGCAGCTCGTATTGTTTTCTGAGGTTTTTTGCCAGTTTGCGGACCCGCTTGCGCATGTAGCGGATTTCCTCTTCGGTGAGGCCGTCTTTTGAGGCGCCGACCATTAGCTGCGCATCAAGGACCTGATCGGGGCTCAGGCCGTCACCCGCGATATCCGTAAGGTGTTTATGGGTCGGCAGTCCCACGACCTGGATTTTTGATTTTGGCATGTTTCCCTGTATCTTTTTTTATATTTTTTATATTTATGGCTACATATCAGCAGCGATGCTTGTCTTTGGCAATGACTTTCTCTAACTGTTATTTTCTGTAATGTCTACTTCTCCCTCCATCGCGCTTTATGTGCATTGGCCGTTCTGTAAGGCCAAATGCCCGTATTGTGACTTTAACAGCCATGTCCGCGAGGGTGTTGATGGAAAAAGCTGGCAGCAGGCCCTTTTGACCGAGCTTAGGTATATGGCCGGCCTTTTGGGGCCGCGCCGCGTGACATCGATTTTTTTCGGGGGCGGAACCCCGAGCCTTATGGACCCTCTTACAGTCGAGGCTATCATCAAGGAAGCCGATACACTTTGGGGCCTAGAGGCTGCCTGCGAGATTACCTTAGAGGCCAACCCGACCTCGGTTGAGGCATCGAAATTCAGAGATTTTAGGGCGGCGGGCGTCAACCGCGTTTCGGTTGGCGTGCAGGCGTTACGGGACCATGACCTTAAGGCGCTTGGGCGCATGCACAGTGTTGAAGAAGCAAAAGAGGCTGTCAGGATTGCCGCTGCAACTTTTGACCGCTACAGCTTTGACCTTATCTATGCACGGCCGCACCAGACCCCCGAGGATTGGGAAGTAGAACTTAAAGAAGCGATAGAGATGATGGGGGATCATGCATCCGTTTATCAGCTTACGATTGAGCCGGGAACCCAGTTCCATACGCTTTACCATTCCGGCCGACTGCCAGTACCTGATGAAGATAACGCAGCCGCTTTTTACGATATAACGCAGACGCTTTTGGGGCAGGCCGGGTTGCCTGCCTATGAAATTTCAAACCATGCGCGGGCCGGTTGCGAGAGCCGCCATAACCTTACCTATTGGAAGTACGGCGAATATGCAGGCATAGGCCCTGGCGCACACGGCAGAATAGAGCTTGATAACCAGCGCCTAGCCACGCGCACCCATCGCGCCCCTGAAGAATGGCTTGCCCGTGTTGAGCGTGACGGGCATGGCTATCACCCGTTTGAAAGCATAGACACACGGGCGCAGTTTGAAGAACGCCTGATGATGGGGTTGAGGCTTGCAGAAGGTGTTGCGATTGAGGCGCTTAACGCTGACTGGCTCAATCTTAAAAAAATAGCAGTCCTCCGGGATGAAGGACTGCTTGAACGCGATCAGGCGCGGCTGGTGCCAACCCTTAAGGGGCGGCTTGTACTGACGGCGCTGAACTCGGCGCTGCTTGCGTAGCGTTACCGCCACCCAGCATCCCTGAGAAATCAGCACCGTTGAGCATCAGCTTACCTTCAGGTGTAAATTTGAAATCGTAAGTGAGGACGGCGCGGCCCTGCGCATCGGTGCCGGGTTTACCCATCATCTGAACCATGCCCATGATGCCGGTGATGGATGCGGGCAGTTTTTTACCCTGCACGCTCGGGCCTTCGGGGCTGCTTAGCCATGTCAGCAAATCGGTAAAACCACGGAGGGTTATATAAACGCCGCCGTTCATGGATTTTGCGCCAGCGCTGAAATCGCCTGAAGCCTCAAGCCCGTATTTCGGCGCATCGATCACGAAGATTTCAAGTTTGGAAACCGATCCCTCTTTGGCCATCGCGGTCATGGCAGTACTGTCTTTTTTTGGTGCGAGCAGCTCGGCCAGTGCGACGCCCTTAGATGAGCCTTTGATCTGGACCCGTGTCGGCATAAAGGGGGCGGCGGCCTGATTGTTTGATGTGAAACCTTCAAACAGGACGTTCCAGGAGGATGAGGGCTCGCTTGTCAGGAGGCCTTTCATGGCGCTTGCAAGTGTTACGGCTTTTATACCCAAGACAGAGGCCGTGCCGTCTTGTGCGTTTGAAGACACGCTTAAATCACTGACTGTGAGGGTTGAGTCAAAGCCTTCGGCAATTTCGGACAAGGTTTGAGCGAGTACCGCATCAAGTGTGACGGGCGCCGCATCCTTTTTTTCGGTATCGATCTCCAGTGCTTTTGCACGTTTGGTTACGTCCATGCCCGTGATGCTTGATTTGATTTGAAGCTGGCCGAGTTTATACGCAGCATCCTTTGTTTTGTGCGTTATATTGCTTGCAAGAACGCTGCTTGGGCCGGACCATTTGCCTTGGCCGTTATCGGTCAAATTCATGGCCATTGCGAGGGCCGGGATCAGGGTTTCAGTACCGTTAAGCGTATCGGCGATTGCGATATCGGCATAGCGGGCATCGAGCTGGACAAAGCTTGCTGCCGCAAAATGCCAGAGGCCGGACAGGGATTGATTAGCGATGGTGATGCGCCCGAGGGGGTTGCCATCAGGCCCCGCGTCCAGCATGGGGGTTGGTATTGCGAGTGCTACCTTTATGATGTCTGGATTATTTGTCGGGATTGCGTTGATGGCGATCATGCCGATGGTACGTGTGACGCCCGTCGGGAATGCCAGTGTGAGAGCAGGTGTTGTGACTGCGTAGTATGTGCCTGCGGGCTCGACCGTTAGTTCACCCTGCTGGTTTAGCGTGAAGCCGTGCTGCTTCAAACCGTCTGCAAAAAGCTTGATGGTTGCAGTTACGCGAGGCTTGAGGGCGGCTGCGCCCGCATCATCAATTACGGGAGCGGCCCACGCATCGAGGCTGAAAAATAAAAGCAGGGCAGTTAAAAGGATACGGCGCATCGGTCCTCCAGAAAATGACGTGTCATTATACGCATGGTTTCGTGGCATTCCAGTGACAACAAGCGTTGCAGAATGCCATCTATCCGCCTATAGTCACGCGGCATGTCAGAAGATACCGTACCGTCGCCCGTTGAGGCCTCGTCCCCTTCCGCACCTGAAGGGCGCTATTCCGTGGCCGATGATGGCCAGATTTTTTTTCAGGAAAATATTACGAACCCGCTGCCGGGTGTGCCTGTTGGTAGCCTTGCCAAGGGCGAAAGCCTGCTTGTACCTAAAGCTGTGGCCGAGGGACGCGCCGATGTTCAGGACAGGCTTGATATTTATATCCGGACCATCCTTGAGCCGCTTTTCAAACTGAAACAGGTTGAAGGCGAGGGCGCTCTTACAGGTGCTGCCGCAGAAATAGGCCAGCGGCTTTATGATCATCTTGGAGTTATCCATCGGTCCGACCTTGAGGACCAGATTGCTCTGCTTGACGCAGACACACGCAAACTTTTGCGCGGGAAAGGTGTAAGGCTGGGGCCTGTGCTTGTGTTTTTGCCGGCTCTTGTTAAACCCGCTGCCGTTAAGATGCGCGCGATGCTTTGGGCGATCTGGAACGACAAGCCATTGCCCATTGCACGCCCGGCTGACGGACGTGTTTCGGAAGTTGTCGCGCTTGCCAGTATCGACCGCCACTATTACCGCATGATCGGCTACCCTGTTTTTGGTCCGCGCTGCATCCGCATTGATATGCTGGACCGCGTGGTCACCGATATATACGACACGGCCCAGCAAGGCGTTTTTGAAGCCAAGCACAAATATGCCGAATGGCTTGGCTGCAACCTTGATGATTTGCACGCAATTCTGGAATCACTCGGGCACCGAAAATTGAAAGCAGACGGCGCGATTGCGCCCCCGCCGCCAGAAGTGCCACCAGCAGAAGCGCCCGCGACATCCGTGCCCATGGCACCAGAGCCGGAACCAGCAGATAGTAAATCCACGGATGTGATTGCTGAAGTGACCGAGGTTATTACACAAATAACACCAAAATCCGCCCCGGTTATCGTTAAGTTTATGCTTAAGCGCGGCCGAATGTCGGACAGGCCGAAGCCGAAGCAGCCCCCTTCAAAACAACAGCACAGACGCCCGGTAACAAAATCCGAGCGTACTGAAAAGGCACCGGAAGAAAAAGCCGAGAAGCCAGAAAAGAAATTCACGCCCAAGAAGCGCTACGACCCAAACGCACCGCAGCGCCAGGAGCGTGAGCGTGACGGCGGTGACGAGCGACCACGCAAGCCCAAGTTCGACCGCGACAAAGATCGCAGTCGTGAGCCAAAAGTTTATACTTTTGAAGGCAAGAAATCGGGCGATGATGATGACGGCAATCCGTTTGCGATCCTGAAGAACCTCAAGAAGTAAATTTTATAGTCAATCATAAGTATAAATATCTTGTCATCTCGTACAAGCGAGGCGTAGCCGAGCGCGATACGGGATCCATTCTGATTTCTTT
>RFNZ01000008.1 GCA_009926935.1 Pseudomonadota bacterium
CAATACCTTCGTGATCGCTGCCGTCAGCGATGTCTTACCGTGGTCAACGTGACCAATCGTGCCAATGTTGACGTGCGGCTTGTTCCGTTCAAATTTTTCCTTGCTCATTACTCTGGTCTCCAAATCAAAGGGTTAAGGGTATTCGCTGCCGTCATGAGCCAACCGCGCAAGCGTGAAAATCGAGACGCAATATAAGGCGCTCTCCATAAAACGCAAGATGCAGAAAAAGGCGGTAATGCGAGCTTGGCTTGACCCAAAAGCCGTTTTATGCAAGTGTATCCCCGATTTCTCGGGGGTCGAAGGTTAGTTAGGCCCTAAAGAAGGCATGTAACGGATTAGGCGTACAAACGTAATGGCATTCCAGTATCGTACCAGTACCCATCGCTTTCCGCTCATCACCCGAAATTCCGGCTGTCGGGCCCGTATGTCCGATTTTTTTAACGCATGAGGAAACTACAATGGCTACCGGTACAGTAAAATGGTTCAATAACGACAAAGGTTTTGGCTTCATCGTTCCTGACGATGGTGGCGCGGATGTATTCGTTCACATCTCCGCAGTCGAACGCGCTGGCATGCGCACGCTCAACGAAGGCCAAAAGCTTTCCTATGAACTGCAGGCCAACCCGAAAAACGGCAAAATGTCCGCAGGCAACCTGCAGGCCATCGGCTAATTTTTTTACAAAAGGAATTCCAGAAAGCGGGCCCCGGCGGGCCCGTTTTTTTTGTGCCTTTTCGGTAAAAATTAACCCTCTGTAAACCTCTCATTGGCCATAATATATAAAATTTTAGAGAAAACAGGGATGAGCCACCTAAGTGACTTTTGTAGATCTGGCGGCGTTTGCGCCCAGTACGCACCAGCAGGGGCTGAAGAGCCGTCACCGGCTGCGGGTCAAAAAGCTCTCGGAGCTGTCATGGCTGCTACAGGTGGTATGATGTATCTGGTGGGGGCGGTTGCATTCCCCGTGCCTGGCGCCAAATATCTGCGTGATGCCGGTTCTAGCTTGGTCGAGCAGGGAATTGATAAGTTATCCTCGAACCCCAGCGATGAGCTCGACCAACATTCAAGATCGCTGGCACGAAGATCGAGTGCCGCAGTCAGGCTACATATGGGAGTCTCAAAATGATTGGCGTTCTTCTTACCAATGCCAAAGACCAAATTTGTTATGTGGACTCGGAATGTCGTGGCGGCATTGCGTCGTTTATATATGTTCCCGACATGCGGATAGCCTCCATCGTCATGGATGATGGAACAACCGAAGTTGTACGAAATGAAATTGATTTCAGACTCCATCGTGGCATGAGCAAACAAAATGCCGTTCTTGTCGTTCAACTCACCGACGAAGGCCGCGTTATATCTGAGGAGTTTGTTCCGCTTATTCAGCAATAAAACTGGAGCGGGTGAAGGGAATCGAACCCTCATAGCCAGCTTGGAAGGCTGGAGCTTTACCACTAAGCTACACCCGCGTTTGTTTCAGGCGCGAAGCATAGACGGAAACATCTGCCTTTTACAAGTACTGCCTAAAGCGCGATTTTTACAGGGTAGCTACTTCGAATTGTGCTTTGCGCGGGCATTGTGTTGTTTGTAACAAACAACCTGAAATCAACAGCGCTTATTGTAAGCTTTGTCCAATCTGTAAAAAATCTATCCTGCGCTTTTTTTGCGAATGCAGCCAATTCGGATTGGGACTGACCAAATGCCCAGCCAAAATTCTCAACAATTCTGGATGTCGCAGGCTGTCCTAGATAAGAATAGAGAGTGTTTATCAACGGTCTGTCTTGCAACACAAGCGTTGGTGTGCCCTCATTATTTTTCCAGGTCGCCGCCTCCTGCGGGACCGTGCCATCAATACCATTCATAAATAGACGCACTGTATCGCATCCACGCGTAACAGTTTGGCCATCATCAAAACCGCAAATCAGTTTTGGAAAAGTTAAAAAAGCACCGGCGCGTTTTGTAACGGATTCAAACAAATCGCCACCGCGTTGTTTTTCAAGAACACGCTTTAAGCCTACATCAAGCGGGGCTACGTACGACCATATCTCGATTTCATAGCCTTTAGTCTGCAGTGCTTGAATAAGTTTAAACGTATGATCACTGGATGAGGTTGTATCAATGTATAAATCGCATCCCGCTTCCATCGCCATATCGAGTGTCGCCGAACGAATGCGCTGAGAGACGGCGCGATATTTGGCCCAAATGGCGCTACGCTGTTCGAATGTTTGAGCCGATGCCATTTCTTTTTGGTATTCTGGCATTGCAAACAGAGCGCCATGTTCATCATAGCTACAGACGGCGAGTTGATTGCCCTTAGGGTCAAGCGCCTTAAGACGTTCCATACCAAAAGTAGTTTTACCCGAGCCCGGATGGCCATGAAGAAGGATAACTTTTGGCTTTCTGTTGATAGGTTTTAGTTTGCCTATCAAAGGTTGCTTTGCAAGTTGTAATGCCTTGGCTGCACTATATGGCGCGCCATCCAGAGCCTTGAGTTCGCCTTCAGCAGGAACGTGTTTAAACGATCGTGCATTTGCAATATTCAAATAGCTTGGCGCTTGGGCATAGGTAGATTTTGCTGTGCGTCTAAAGGCGAGAAACATCACGTCATACCTGTAAGTGTTTTTATGGCAACACTCTGCATAACGTGTTTTTTATGTCAATTTAAAACTCGTGATTTCGCAATATATGCTTACGCTAACACTTTCCATGTTATCTGCGCACCGCCTGCGGGAAGCTCAAAGGCTTTGGCGGCGTTGCCGCCACGCTTGACGATTTCCGCAAACCGGACTGTTTTGCCGTTTGGCAGTTTCCAGCCTGAGGAGCCCGGCGAGAGGCAATACTGACCGTCCGCCACGCCGAAAATACCATCCGCCACCCTTACGATGGCCTCGCAGTTATTGACCGTGACCATGACATCACGGCCTTTATGCGCCATCAGCGCATCGACATCGAGCGCGCATTTCATGTTGCCGTAGCCATCCGTATAGCAGACGCAGTCTTTTGGCGCCTCCCGATTTTCGGCCATGAAATCACTGCCGAAATCCTCATAATTGCCGTGGGCGATTTTGGCAAAGGCCGATGCGAATACGTCGCGCGATCTGAATTGCGACCCCTCCGCCGAAACTTTGAGGCCGCGCATTTCAGTAGCGGCGTCACGTATGAAGGACATTGAATGCCCGCTATCCACCGCTACAATTTCAACGCCGTTCGTCAATTTTGCGTAGGCAAGCCCCTCGCCTGCGTTGGCGGTGCGGGGTTTTAAATCATCCTTACGGGGCGCGGTGTTCACGAAAAACTTATGCTTTTTTGTGAGGCGTGAATTGATGGCGGTTTGCGCGAGCACAAAACCCGTGGCCACCGTATCGAAGGCGGGCACCGCGATTGTTTCGATGACAAATTTATCGTCGTTCAGTTCGGCAAAAATGCGCTGGCGGACCTCGGCAAAGGCCAGATCATGCAGGTGGCCGTAATCGGCGATGATGGAAACAAGAACGCGGTCTTTCATATTTTTATAAACTCCATCCCCTTGGATTGCATGTGCGCGATGAGGTCACGCGTGGTTTCAAACATGCGGTTATGATCGTGCGCCAAGATAACATGCGCGCTGTCATCACGCCACAGATGCGCATCGGTATCGATTTTGTTTTTAAGTGCAGCCAGCGTTTTATGTGACCAGCCCCATTCCTCGGAATAATTTGTAAAATCAGGGTTGAGCATCCAGTCCGATGTCGAGAAAGTCATCAGGCTATCGCGTGCCTCAGCCATCTCGGTCTCTGCGTACCACGGATGGGTTACGCCCTCGAACACTTCGGCCGTATAGCCTTCACGTTTCAGATAATCCTGAATTTTTGCCTTTTTCTCGATCTGCTCCGGCGTAGGCGGTGTCGGCTTTACGTTGAGGCCGTCGAAGAAAAGGCTTTTATGCACGGCTTCATGCGGGCCTGATTGATTGAAGTCTACAATCCAGCCGCCTGCGCCCCTATCAAGATGCGGAAAGCGTATCAGTTTATGCAGGCGCGGGATGCCAGCCTGCTTATACAGCTCTTCTATCAATGCCTCGGTTTTCTCGATTTCATCGACAACTTCTTCAAACGACATCTCGGATGACCTGCGGTGCGTGTAAGTATGATTGGCCACCACGAAACCTTTTTTGATGGCGTTCAGAATAGGTTCGGGGTTTTGCTCAATGCCCTCGCATTCCACGTGCAAATCCTTATACGCAGACCCAATACAAAACAGCACTGCCGGAATATCGTTTTTGAGCAGCCAATCGGTTAGCTCTTCCGTGTGTTTTGTCGGGCTGTCATCGATGGTGAGATAGGCTTTTGGCATGGTGTCACCTTACGTGAAAATCATGGAGTTGTTGGTGGCGGCTATCGGTAATGTCGCCGCCTTTGGGGTCGATATGAATCATGACTTCTGCGTTTGGATATACAGCCAAAAGATTTTTTTCGACGTTGTGTGCGATATCGTGCGCGGCCAGCATGCTGAGCGATGCCTCCACCTCGATATCGAATGACATCATAATACGATGGCCAGATCTGCGCGTGCGCAAATCATGCAGGCCCTCAACACCTTTTGTATTGCTGATGACGCTAAAAATTTTGCTGCGGGTATCGTCATCCAGTTCACGGTCCAGCAGCATGTTGACAGCCTTGGTGCCAATCAGGCGCGCGCTATAGAGCAGCCAGCAGGCAACAAGCAGTGCTACCACGGGGTCAATCCACATCCAGCCGACGTATTTGCCAGCGAGAAGGCTTGCGATGACACCCAAGTTTACGACGACATCGCCATTGTAATGTGCGGCATCCGCCTCGACCGCCAGCGAGTGGCTGGCCTTGGCTGCATAGGCCTGATAGCGCGTAAGGGCAATGGTTGCGAGCGATGCCGCCACCAGCACCCAGATACCCATATCAACCGAGCCGACGGCTTCAGGTGCCTGCAATAGCCTCACCGCCTCCAGCAATACGAATACGCAAGAGCCCGCGATAAATGCACTTTGCGCCAGTGCCGCGATACCTTCCGCCTTGCCGTGGCCGAAGCGGTGATCGTGATCGGCGGGCTTATGGGCATAACGTATCGCCATATAGTTGGTGGCTGAAATCAGGGCATCGATGACAGAATCAACCAGCGAGGCTAAAAGGGCCGCTGAGCCCCCTTCCATCCAAACCCAGCTTTTTGCAAGCACAAGGGCCACCGAAAGAGCGACCGCTGCCATGGCCGCTGCTTTTGCAATTGTGGCTGTTTTCGTGGGGTTTTGCGCGATGACTGTCATTTCAGGCCCTACTAGATCAAAACGGTTGTTGACAGACAACCCTAAAATCCCGTTTCTTAGGGCCGCAAATTGCCCAAGACCCGTGGAGGGGTGGCGGAGCGGTCAATCGCACCTGACTGTAAATCAGGCGTCTTCGGACTACGAAGGTTCAAATCCTTCTCCCTCCACCATTTTTGGCTTTTTTGAAACTACTCGCAGGAGTGCGAGCAACCCCTTTTAAAAAGATCCTTATGCGCCTTAACGTTTTCCTTCAAAAATCAGGCATCGGCAGTCGCCGTGAGGCGGAGCGCATGGTGGCGGCTGGCCGCGTTACCATTAACGGTACCGTTGCCAAAGTGACAGACCCTGTTAGCGAGAGCGATGCCGTGACCGTAGACGGCAAGCCTCTTACAATCGAAACACGCCCGGTGCCCCGGCTTTTCATGCTTTATAAGCCGCTTGATGTGCTAGTCACGACCTTTGACAAAGAGGGTCGCAAAACGATTTACGAGCTTCCCAATCTCTGTCCGCCCCGCTGGGGGGCAGATATGCCGCGCGTCATGAATGTGGGCCGCCTTGATGTGAACTCGGAAGGGCTATTGATGCTGTCTTCGGACGGGCAGTTGGCGCAGGCCATGATGTCGCCCGCGACGGGCCTTGAGCGTACCTACCGTGTACGTGTGCATGGCAGGCTAACGCCCGAGCAAATCAAACGCCTGGCGGGCGGCGTACTTGTAAATGGCGTACGCTATAAGGGCGCCCGCGTCAGCGAAGATCGCGAGCCATCCGGTAAAAATACCTGGTACACGATCGTGCTGACAGAAGGTAAAAACCGTGAAATCCGCAAGCTTATGGAGCATTTCGGCTGTATCGTGAACCGGCTTATCCGTACACAGTACGGCCCCTTTACGCTTGGGAATCTTGATCCGGGCATGGTGCGGGAAATCCCGCGACGGAATGTTGATAAATTTCTGGAAGACCTCAAACAACGCGGAGCCAAGCTATGAAAAAACGCTACCACAAAAGCGGCCAGCCGCAGCAAAGCAACAAGGAATCACGCCGCGAAGGCCGCCCTGAAGGTGCGGGAGCCCGTCGGTTTGACGATAAAAAACCGCGTGAGCGCGACGGTAAAACGCATTTCAAGCGCGATGACCGGCCTGCGCATATCCCTGTTCCAAAACTTGTAGGCCCTTTGCTTTGGGGGTTTCATCCGGTTGCGGCGGCATGGCTCAACCCGCAGCGCGGCATTGTGCGCCTGATGGTGACCGATACAGGCCTTGAGAGTTTTCAGGCTACGCTTGATGAAGCAAAAGCTTTAGGGATCAGGCGCCCGCGGCATGAGCTTATCGACAAGGCACAATTTGAGCGCATGATGCCATCAAGCGCCGTACATCAGGGCATTGCCGCACTTGTAGAGGCTCTTGATGTCCGCGATGCGCATGACCTCATTGCCAATCTGCAGGAGGGCGAGCCGTCAACGATCGTTATTCTTGATCAAGTGACGGACCCACATAACGTTGGAGCCATATTGCGCTCGGCTTCCGCTTTTGGCTGTACAGGCGTTATCCTGCAGGATAGGCACGCACCCGAGCTTACGGGCGTACTAGCAAAAACAGCATCAGGTGCCGTTGACGTGATCCCCGTTGCGGTTGAGACCAACCTCTCGCGTACGATTGAAATGCTTCAGGAGCACGGATTCTTTGTGGTCGGTCTTGATGAGCGCGGTACACCTATC
Organism: Pseudomonadota bacterium; assembly: GCA_009926935.1. GTDB lineage: Bacteria > Pseudomonadota > Alphaproteobacteria > Micavibrionales > UBA1664 > UBA6145. The sequence goes on from RFNZ01000008.1 coordinate 6,985, forward strand.
GGGGCTTTACCCAAACATAACCGTGTGGCACTCGTACTGGGTGCGGAAGGTGCCGGTTTGCGCCGCCTTGTATCCGAGCATTGTGATGCGCTTGTGGCCCTGCCAACCTTGGGTAGCATCCGCAGCCTCAACGTATCCAATGCCGCGGCTGTGGCCCTTTATGCCGTTAAAGCCAGCGCTTGAACTTGAACCACATGTAAGGGCAAACAGCCGAGAGGAACATGAGCGCGAGGGCTATGGGGTACCCCAGATGCCAGTGTAACTCCGGCATGAATTCGAAGTTCATACCGTAAATGGATGCGATGAGCGTTGGTGGCAGGAAAATAACCGCGACAACCGAGAAAAACTTGATGATACCGTTTTGCTCGATGTTGATGAGCCCCAGAGAAGCGTTCAGTAAAAAGGCAATACTGTTGCCCAGAAATGCCGCCTGATCATTCAGGGAATGGATATCGCGATCGACGCTGCGCAGAAGATCTCCCTGATGCTTGTGCTCACGTAGCGCTTCATGCAGCGGCGAAAAATGCATGATGCGGCCAAGCGATGTCAGGCTCTCGCGCATTTTAGCCATGAGGTTTTGCAAAAGCGCGATGCGCCTCAGGATGCGCGCATGGCTTTCCTCGCCATTCTTTTTACGTTTTTTCGATTCAGAAAAGATGCTGTGGGATATTTTGTCGGATTCAGCGCCTATAAACTCCAGCACCTCTGCAGCTCTTTCGATGATCGCCTCCAAAAGACCGCAAAAAATCGATATACCGTCAGGATAATCCTCCGGGTGTCTTTCAAGGTGAGCCGAGAAAACAGAAAATGACCGCGGGTCATTATAACGGATAGTAATAAGCAGGTTGCCTTTAAGGATAAACGCCATGGCAGCTGCGTCGGCATCAGCCGTGTCTGCTTTGGCTACGATTGTTGCCGTCATGTAAAGCGCATCGTTCTCGCGATACAAGCGGCTTGAGGGTTCGATCGAGCGCATCTCCTCCCTTAACGGGAGCTCGATACCGAGAATGGCCTCGTATGCTTTTTCTTCCTCAGGAGTTGGATTGAGGAGATCAAGCCAAATTACATCAGCCCCAAGCATTGGCATGCTTAGTATCTCGAATGATTTAGAACCACTTTTGAAGATACGCGCTGTCAAGCAACTGCCCCTTCTTATGAAGGGATGATGCACCTAGTTAAACAGCGCGTCTATATCCGACTGCGAGGTCAAGCGGGTTTTGTTGGCCTCGTGGATGATGTCGCCGCCCGTCGGCTCGGCCCTGATGCCCAGTTTTTCAAGCGCCGAACCCAGACGCTCCTGAATGCCTGCAATGTTTTCAACGGCTTTCCTGATGCGCTGGCTTGTGAGGTCTTGAAAGGTGCAAGCCATAAGGATGTTCTGCACCTCACCTTTGATCTCGGCCATGACCGCGTTGCGTGTCGCCTCATCGTTCATGTTGCCCTGATCGCGCAGGCGTAAGGCAATACGATCCGCGGCATCCATGATTTTTACGGCAGCATCTTCCGTATCGTTGATGACGGCCTCGAGTTCGAAGCCTGCATTGACCTGCGAGTTGCCATCGCCGTTGTAGGTCACGGCAGATAAAACGCCCATGATCTCCTGAAACTGGCCTGTGATATCCTTGCCGGTCAAATCGAGCTGCTGCGAGGTTGCGTTGATTTCCATCGAAATTTCATCAAAGCGACGTTTGACGAATTTTTCGAAACCTTCCAACTGGCTTGCCAGCGTTTCCAATGCTTTCGGGTCCATGACTTGGGGCCTTTTATTCCATAGTTTTCAACAGAATACCGAGCATGTGTTAACAAAAGCCTAGCAGCACACTCCCTTATTCGCTAAGACAAGATATGGCTGAAAAACCCAATGAAACCTTATACTTGGTTGATGCATCCGGATTTATTTTCAGAGCATTCCATGCCCTGCCGCCGCTGACCGACCCCACGGGCACGCCCGTGGGCGCTGTTGTCGGCTTCACCAATATGCTGATACGGCTTTTGAAGGATCTCAACGCCCATCATGTGGGGGTCATTTTTGATGCCGCACGCCGCAATTTCAGGAACGATATTTACCCTGATTACAAAGCTAACCGGGATGAAACACCGCCAGATCTTATCCCCCAATTCCCGCTTATACGCGAAGCCACAAGGGCTTTCGGCTTTGAACCCTTGGAAGTCGATGGATACGAGGCCGACGATCTGATTGCCGCCTATGCCCGCGAAGGCCGCGAGCAGGGTTATACAGTTGTTATCGTTTCATCCGACAAAGACCTGATGCAGCTTATCCGCGAAGGGGTCACGATGTACGACCCGCTGAAGCAGAAAAGCCTTGGCCCTGCCGAGGTCATGGAAAAATTCGGCGTTGCGCCCGATAAGGTTATTGAGGTGCAATCACTCATCGGCGACCCGACCGATAACGTCCCGGGCGTGCGCGGCATTGGCCCAAAAACCGCGGCTGAACTGATTACCGAATTCGGCGACCTTGAAACGCTTTTGGGTCGGCTTGATGAAATCAAACAGCCCAAGCGCCGTGAAACGCTGGTTGAAAACGCCGACCTTGCGCGCCTATCCAAAAAACTTGTGACACTTGATGAAAATGCGCCGCTACCAAAACCCATTGGCGCGCTTGGCGCGGGGGAACCGGCATCGCCTGCTTTGATAGAGTTTTTGCAGGCGCATGGTTTTAAATCGGTATTGGCACGATTGGGGGCAAAGCCCGTGGAGGCTCCAGTACCCATACATGCGACCACAGCTGTAGCCGAAACCGCAAAACCTGCACCTGTTGCGGCCACGTACGTTACCATTACTGATGCACGTACACTTGAGGAATGGGCACAGAAAGCAAAAGAAAAAGGTGTTGTTTCGATTGATACAGAAACCACATCGCTGACACCCGCGAATGCCGAACTTGTCGGCATCTCTTTGGCATTCGAGGAAGGGCGCGCGGCCTACATCCCTGTCGGGCACCGTTCAAAACCTGTCGATTTGCTGGGTGATAGCGGCCCTGCCCTTGTGCAAATGGACAAAGCCCTAGCGCTGCGCATTTTGAAACCGCTGCTTGAAGACGCTTCTGTTTTGAAAATCGGGCAGAACATCAAATACGATTTGCAGATCTTTGCACGCGAGGGAATTGACGTCGCGCCCGTTGATGACACGATGCTGCTTTCGTATGTGCTGGATGGCACTTCGCATGGCCATGGCATGGACGAGCTTTCGGAGTTGCATCTTGGACACAAGACTATCCATTACGAGGATGTGGCGGGCAAAGGTGTGAAGCAAATCAGCTTTGCCGAGGTCGGCATCGAGGCAGCTACGAACTACGCCGCCGAAGACGCCGATGTGACCTTGCGCCTTTGGAAAATCCTGAAACCGCGCTTGCCGCAGGCTCACATGACGAGCGTTTACGAAACGATGGACAGGCCGCTTGTGCCCGTCATCGCCAAGATGGAAGCGCGCGGCGTGAAGGTGGATGTGAACGTTCTTAAAAAACTTTCTCACGAATTCGGCACGCGCCTCGCCGAACTTGAAGCCGAAGTACATGCTCTTGCGGGGCACTCATTCAATGTGGCCTCACCCAAGCAGCTTGGTGAAGTGCTGTTCGGACAAATGGGCCTGCCTTCGGGCAGAAAAACGAAAACGGGCGACTGGTCGACATCAGCCGACGTACTTGAAGAACTTGCGGAACAGGGCCACGGCATTGTACAGAAAGTGCTCGATTTCAGGCAGATGGCGAAGCTGAAATCGACTTACACCGACAGCCTGCAGGAAGATATCAATAAACGTACAGGGCGCGTACATACATCGTTTGCCCTCGCGCATACATCGACAGGGCGTTTGGCATCTTCCGATCCCAATTTGCAAAATATTCCCATCCGCACGGAAGAAGGCCGCAAAATACGCGAGGCCTTTGTGGCAGAGGACGGTTATGTTTTGATGTCCGTCGATTATAGCCAGATCGAACTCCGGCTTGCGGCTGCCATGGGCGGAATACCTGCACTTCAAAAAGCATTCCGCGACGATCTTGATATTCATGCCATGACCGCCTCAGAAGTATTCGGCGTGCCGATGGCGGAGATGACAGGCGATATAAGGCGCAAGGCCAAGGCTATCAACTTTGGTATTATTTACGGCATATCGGGCTGGGGGCTGGCTCGCCAGCTTGGCATCGAGCCTGCCGAGGCCAACGCGTACATCAAGCAGTATTTCGCGCGCTTCCCTGAACTTGCAAGCTACATGGACCGCATGAAAGACTACGCAAAGCGCCACGGCTATGTTGAAACGCTTTTTGGCCGCCGCTGCACCATCGACGGCATTAATGACAAGAACCCTGCCCGCCGTAATTTTGCCGAGCGTCAGGCCATCAACGCCCCTTTACAGGGCACCGCCGCCGACATCATGAAAAAAGCCATGGTACGCGTGGACCGTGCCCTTGAAAGCAACCCGCAGATTGACTGCCGCATGTTGTTACAAGTGCATGACGAACTGGTGTTTGAAGTGAAGGCAAGCGATGTTGACGCCGCAACAGCGCTTATAAAAGACATCATGGAGAATGTTGCGGATGTTGGCGTGCCTTTAACGTGCGGCATTGGCGCGGGCCTCAACTGGGCGCGGGCGCACTGAATTTCATAATATTCTGGACATCGGCTTTTAATTACCATAAAGACACTTCTGTTTTTCACCGAACAGGAGGTATTTTATGATTGCTAGAGGAAGATTTGCAGCAGCCCAACTCGGCGTTGGTGTGACGCATGACCCCATGAAGCTCGGACGAGAAATGATGGCTGATGCCATGCCCATGCTTTTGGTCCTTGCGACATCGCTCAACTATGCGCATTTCAAAATGATTGGTACGAGCGGGTCCCTGCCCGACGGGCTTGGATTTGGCTACGGACCAGAAGCGATCGTAGAGGCTCCGTTTGAGCCGGGCCGTATGGTGCCACAGCATTTTTATGACCGTTATTTCACCTTCAACCATGATGACAAAGGTTGCTGGATTGCGATGAAAAGTCACACGCCTATCGATAAAGGTATGGAGACTGAGTTTCAGGCGACGGTCGGGCTCAAGGGTGAGTTTGTCATTACCACGCGCAATAGCCACGGCGACATTGTTAATCAGGAAACTGTTCAGGACCCTCAGGCAGTGATCTCGCATTGCACGGGCTGGATCTGCCGCAACTTCCCGATTGCTACCCGCCGCGTTGTTGCCACTTATACGGAACGCCTTGCAGCAACCATGGCCAGTAACAGGTCATGCACCCCTGCGTGGGTCAACCGCTTTGCGGCAGTTTGACCACGAGAAAAAATAGCGGCAAAGTAGCGTCGTCAAACTTTTTTGCGAGGGCCTATGTCGTATTCAAAAGACTTTCCCGTTTCATGGGATGAAATGCACCGTCATGCCAAACTTCTGGCATGGCGCCTGCTTGAGAAAGGCCCATGGAAAGGGATTGCGGCTGTAACCCGCGGTGGTCTTGTGCCTGCCTGCGTCGTCGCCCGCGAACTTGATATACGCCTCATCGAAACAATCTGCATCGCCTCTTACGATCATAAAGATCAGGGTTCGGCGAAAATACTCAAGGATACATCCGCAATGGGCGATGGCGCCGGTTGGCTTGTTGTTGATGACCTTGTCGATACAGGCAACACTTTTAAGATAATCCGCGACATGCTGCCCAAGGCGCATTATGCCGCCGTGTACGCGAAGCCTCAGGGTATCCCTGTATGTGATACCTGGATTACCGAGGTATCACAGGACACTTGGATTTTCTTCCCCTGGGACCTCGAAGCGCAGTTCCGCGTCCCCCTAGCAGAAGAGCGCAAGAAAGGGTAACCTTGCCCTTGCGATGATCAAGACCTTCAACCTCCCCGTCACTGAAGACGAAACCCTGCGCGTGGTTTATCAAAAACCCAAGGGGTACCCGGAGGAAAAAGAGGCAGGCGCAGTAAAAAAACCGGCCCAAAAAAAGCCCCCTCGGTCGAGAAGACACAAGATTACCGAAGACGATCTGGTTTCAAAACCCTTGCGCAAGCCCGCAATCGTTATGATCCACGGTTTTCCGGGTGGTCACAAAGGCGGCTGCGATGATCTTTTTGGCGAGCTTGAATACCGCTTTGAAGGTTTGGGGTACCCCACGATCCGTTTCGATTTTAGAGGGTGCGGTGAAAGCGCCGGCAAAGAAGAAGACCTGTGCCTTGAATCCGCCTGTCAGGATCTCAATGCCGTACTCCAGTGGGCACAGCATGATGCCGGGCATAGATCGGTTATTCTTTTGGGGGAGAGCTGCGGTGCAACCATCGCGGTACTCGGTTTTGATCCAAAGGTTGTCACGGGTATGATTTTGCTCTGGCCTGCGCTCAAACTCAAAGAGACGGCGTTCCAAAGCCTCTTTACGCTTGAGAGCCGGATCGAGTCCATGCTCAAGGATATGCCCTTCGTCAATTTTGACGGGCACAAGCTTGGCTCGCATTTCGTGAACGACATCTATACCGCCGATCTGACATCGGCCCTTGAGGCGATCAGTGTCCCCACCCTTGTCCAGCACGGTACCCAGGATGAGGAAGTGCCTCTTGAACAAGCTTATTTTGCCCGGGATACCATCCCCGGTGTTATCGACCTCGGCATTTTCGAGGGCGGCAATCACGGCCTGCGCGGGCCCACCATGCGACAGTACATGTTCATGAACATCCGGCATTTCCTTGATCGGCTGCTCAAAAAGCTTGATTCTCAAGCCAAAAACTGATTTATAGGGCCCCATTCACGACAAACTGGCTAAAAAGGCATGCCAGCCGTCGTTTGTTCAACCTCCAACCATGGAGATAGAAATGCCTAAAATGAAAACCAAAAGCGGCGCCAAAAAGCGCTTCAAGGTGACGGCCAAGGGCAAGGTTAAGTTCAAGCAAGCCCATGCGCGCCACCGCCTTATCAGCAAACCCCAAAAAATGAAACGCAAGGCCCGCGGCACGTCCGTGATGTTTAAGGCTGACGGCGACAAGGTGCTGAACCAGTACCTGCCGTACCAGGCCAAAAAACGTCGCAAGGCCCGCCCCAAAGCGCGCCCTGCCAACGATAACCCAACAGCGAAAAAGGCAGGTGCATAATGGCACGCGTTAAAGCCGGTCCCCGCGCCCATGCGCGCAAGAAGAAGATCATCAAAGCCGCCAAAGGTTACTACGGCCGCAAGAAGAACTCCTTCCGTATCGCCGTTGAGACGGTCGAAAAAGGCATGCAGTACGCCTACCGCGACCGCCGCACGAAAAAGCGTAACTTCCGCGCCCTCTGGATCCAGCGTATCAACGCAGCCGTGCGCGAGCATGGCCTGACCTACGCCCAGTTCACGCACGGCCTCAAGCTTGCGAAAATCGAACTGGACCGCAAGGTTCTGGCCGATATCGCGGTTCATGATGCCGCTGGTTTTAAGGTGATCTTCGATCAAGCGAAGGCCGCCCTGACCAACGCGAAAACCAAAGCCGCTTAATTTAGGCTTTAATATAAGATACAGTCAGGGCGCAGGTGGAAATGCCACCAGCGCCCTTTCATTTTCGAGAGAGACCCATGAGCCAAGTCATCCAACTGAAATCTCAACTAGAAGAGCGTATCAACGCCGCGAACGACCTCGACTCGCTCGAGAAAATCCGCGTTGAAGCACTGGGTAAAAAAGGCGCCATCACCGGCCTCATGCAAAATCTGGGGAGTATGGAACCTGATGCGCGCAAAACCTTCGGGGCCGAGGTCAACGCTCTTAAGGATACTGTTACGCGCCTTCTGGAGGACCGTTTTAAAGCGCTCAAAGATGCCTCCGTCAACGCGCGGCTTGCGGCTGAAAAACAGGATATGACATTGCCGGTCGCGCCTACACCCCAAGGCAAAATCCACCCCATCAGCCAGACGATTGACGAGATGATTGCGATTTTCGCCGATATGGGTTTTACGGTTGCGGAAGGGCCGGATATTGAAGACGATTTTCACAACTTCACGGCTCTCAACTTCCCGCCCGAGCATCCGGCGCGCGCGATGCATGATACGTTTTATCTGCCGGACGCACCTGAAGGCCGCGACAGAAAGCGCCTTTTGCGTACCCATACAAGCCCCGTGCAAATCCGCACTATGCTTTCCCAAAAGCCGCCTATCCGGATTATCATTCCGGGGCGTACCTACCGTTCCGATTACGACATGACACACACGCCCATGTTCCACCAGCTGGAAGGGCTTGTGATTGATACATCAACGCATATGGGGCACCTGAAAGGTTGCCTGATTGATTTCTGCAAGGCGTTTTTTGGCGTGAATGAACTGCCAACGCGGTTCCGGCCCAGTTTCTTCCCGTTCACCGAGCCATCGGCTGAAATGGATATAGGCTGCGACCGTTCGGGCGGGGGCCTTAAAATCGGCGCCGGCAAAGACTGGCTTGAAATATTGGGTTGCGGCATGGTGCACCCGAATGTGCTGCGCAATTGCGGCATCGACCCCAATGTCTATCAAGGGTTTGCTTTTGGCATGGGCATTGAGCGCGTGGCGATGCTGAAATACGGCATCCCCGATTTGCGTACCTTCTTTGAAGGCGATACGCGCTGGCTTGACCATTACGGCTTTGATGCGCTTGAACGCCCCAACCTTGCGACAGGGCTTTGATGATTAAAGTCATCCCCATGACCAGCACTTATGCCCATGGCTGGCGGCAGCTGTGGCGCATGAATGTGGGTGATGCCTTACCTAAACCTGTCATCGACCACACAGAACGCATGATTTTAGACCCGCAATCGAGCCTATTTGCCCTCCTGGCCCGCACGGATGATAATGAAATTGTTGGCCTCCTTCATGGTGTCGTCCATCCGGTCGCGGGGTCGATGAATAACATCTGCTATATGCAAGATCTATACGTACACCCCGCACGGCGGCGGCAGGGCGTGGCCACGCAACTGCTGAATGCGCTATCGGCTAAAGGCCGCGCCGAAAAATGGGACCGCATTTACTGGCTGACCGAACACAGCAACACCGATGCGCAAAAATTCTATCGCGGCCAAGCCGTATCGCTTGATTTTTCTTTCCACATTCTGCCGCTCGGCATGCTTGATAAAATAGGAGTAACACCATGAAATTTACCCTTTCCTGGCTCAAAGAACATCTCGATACAACAGCAAGCCTTGATGAGATTGCGATTGCGCTCACGGCCATCGGCCTTGAAGTCGAGCATGTTGAAGACAAAGCCAAAATCTACGCGCCGTTTCGCACGGCCAAAGTGATTTCAGCCGAAAAACACCCCAATGCCGACCGCTTGAAAGTTTTGATGGTGGATACGGGCGATGGCGGCAAACCGTTTCAGGTTGTTTGCGGCGCGCCCAACGCACGCGCGGGCATGACAGGCGTTTTTGCCCCTGAAGGCAGCTATATACCGGGCCTTGATACCGTTTTGAAAAAAGGCGTTATCCGCGGTGTTGAAAGCTGCGGGATGATGGTCTCCGAGCGGGAGATGAAACTATCGGATGAACATACGGGCATCATCGATTTGCCGGATGCCGTTAAAGCGGGCCAGCCTATGGCCCCGCTCTTTGGGCTTGATGACCCTGTCATTGAAATCAACCTCACGCCCAACCGTGCTGACTGCGCGGGCGTGCGCGGCATTGCCCGCGACCTTGCCGCCAAAGGCCTTGGTACCTTAAAGCCGCTTGATGTGGCGCCTGTGGCCGCCGCCTTTGAAACGCCTATCAAGGTCAGCATTGATTGCCCTGAAGCCTGCCCGCAGTTTTTGGGCCGGCTTGTAAAAGGGGTCAAAAACGGGCCTTCACCGGAATGGCTGCAAAAGCGCCTTACATCAATTGGCCTTCGTCCCATTTCAACGCTTGTTGATATTACCAACTATTTTACCATCGGCCTTAACCGCCCGCTTCACGTTTTTGATGCCGATAAAATCAAAGGCGGTATCAAGGTGCGCAAAGCTTTGGACGGCGAGGCCCTTCAAGCCCTCAACGACAAGACGTACGCGCTTGATTCCAGCATGACCGCCGTTTGCGATGATAGTGGCGTTTTAGGCCTTGGCGGCATTATTGGCGGCAGCTCAACCGGATGTTCGGACGATACTAAAAATGTCTATATCGAATGCGCGTATTTCAGCCCCGTACATACGGCGATGACGGGCCGCAAACTGCAAATCCATTCCGATGCACGTTACCGTTTCGAGCGCGGTATCGACCCCGCTTTTTTGACAGACGGCATGGAAATGGCGACCAAGCTTATTCTGGACCTCTGCGGCGGGTCTGCCGGCAGCGTAGTGGGCGCGGGTACGGAAGCCAACTGGAAGCGCAGCATTGCGTTTGACCCTGCACTTACTGAAAAACTGGGCGGTATCCACCTTAGCCATCAGGAGCAGCATCATATTCTGGTGGTGCTTGGTTTTTCCTGCGATTCACACAGCATCCCCTGGAAGGTTACGCCGCCTAGCTGGCGCCCCGATATTGAAGCGCAAGCCGATCTGGTTGAGGAAATTACGCGCATTCACGGGTTTGATTCCATCGCGCCAAAGTCCGTCAAACGTGACGGCATCATGACATCAGGGGCTTTGTCGCCCGACCTCAAACGCCGTCAGGATGCGCGGCGTGTGCTTGCGATGCGCGGCCTTCGGGAAGCTGTTACATGGTCATTCATGCAAGGCGGGCAGGCGCTCCGTTTTGAAAGCATTGCCATGAACGACAACCAGCGTGGCGAGCTTACACTTACCAACCCCATTTCAAGTGAAATGGACCGTATGCGCCCATCCATTCTGCCCAATCTTTTGCAAGCGGCACAACGTAATGCCGACCGCGGTTTTAGTAATGCGGCGTTGTTTGAAATTGGCCCTGTATTCAACGGTACCTCGCCAGACACGCAATTTTTCATGGCATCCGGCATACGCCATATCGCCCATGGCGATAAGCACTGGTCAGGGGCTGAAATGAGCCGTGCCGTCAGCGCCTATGACGCGAAGGCTGATGCCTTGGCAGTCCTTGAGGCGTACGGTTTACCGGCTTCCAAAGTCCAGATAACAACAGATGCGCCCGGGTATTATCACCCCGGCCGTTCGGCCACGCTACGCCAAGGACCGATTGTGCTTGGCTGGTTTGGTGAGTTGCACCCAAGTGCGCTTGAAAGCCTTGATGTCAAAGGCCCTGCCGTTGGGTTTGAAGTGTTTGTGGCGCGCATCCCTGCACCCAAAAAGACCGGGACAGCGAAGCCGCTTTTGAACCCTTCGCCGTTCCAGCCCGTTTCGCGTGACTTCGCTTTTATTGTTGATGCGGATGTAAGTGCGGAAGCGATTATCAAAGCCGCGTCCGGCAGTGCCAAAGACCTCATCGCGCAGGTCAATGTGTTTGATGTGTATGCAGGCAAAGGTATTGAGCCCGGTAAAAAATCTGTCGCCATTGCCGTTATTTTACAGCCGCGCGATAAAACGCTTACCGATGTCGAGATTGATGCCGTTGGGCAGAGCATTGTGAAAGCGGTCTCGGATAAGACAGGGGCTGCCTTACGCGCATGACGCTGTATTTCAACCTCCGTTCCCCACAGCTTGAGGCCCAAAAGAACAGGCCGATCACAAGCGCGGCACAACTGATTGCTTTTACATCGGAAGCTCCCGCGCAGTCCGAAACACCACCCTCGCCTTGGCTTGTTCTGGCGCAGGCAGGGGATGCCGCGGTTCTCAACCTTGATACGCCCTCAGGGCGCGAGCAGTTTGCCGCGATCATGAGCAAGGTTCCTCTTTACAGGATTACCCTTGAGTTGTTGATCGATCGGATTTTAATGGAATCGCGTTCTGACCCCATACGTACAAAAGGTGTACGTGCTGCTTTTGCGCCGGAAGACCCGCCCGAGCCCGTTATAGACGGCATGGCACAAAAGTTCGGCCTTGAAGGTGTTCTTAATTTTCCGGTTATCGCCAGCCGCACGGATATCCAGCTATTGGAGCTTTATCTGCGCCTTTATGGTGCCGCTACGCCCGATAACAAGACTCCGAGCGCCCATCTTTTCCCCATTCTTGGCAGTTACGTTGGCCGTTTTATTGAGAATGGCGACGGGTTTGAGTGGCGCGGCTACGGGTGGGTACGCCTTGACCGCGTGGTTTACGATGCCGAGCGCCTTGATCACGACCCTGAGATTACATTCGAGTCGTACGTTGCCCGTGGTCGAACAGCTGCCGAGGCGCTTGCGGTTGCAGACCTGAAACCCCTTCTTGCAGCCTGGATACAGGCTGAACGCGTACAGCGTGAACTATGCCGCGATATTGACTCCGTTTTACGGCTGCCTGATATACGCCGCCTGCCGCGCTGGATCAGGGCTGATGTTTTCAGGATACTCGAACGCGAAGCCATGAAGCAGGTTTTTGCGGAGGGTATTGTCCGCCAGTATGCCGAATTGCCCGCGCTCCGCCGCGCATCCATTTTGGCTGACCCTATCAATGCCAATGCCAAGGGTGAGGTTTCACCCATCATCCAGCAGCTTTTAAACCAGACTCTTTCCGCTGATGCCCGTTATGCCGGCAGTGCCGAAGCTTTTGCGCTTCAGGCTGAACGCCGATTTACCGAAGCTGAAAAGTTTTTTGCCTGATTATCAGGCTTCTTCCGTAAAGGCCCAGGCAATTTCGGTTGTACCGCCCTCCGTAACGCCTGTCAGCACCAGTTGCTGTGTCTTGCGCGGGGTATTGCCTGTGCCGCAGTAGATGCTTGTCTCCAAAGAGAGAGCGCCTGATTTTTTTGAAAAACGCCAGCCGCCGCCCGAAGGAAGGCGCAGCAGCGCCGCCTGTCCTTCCTGTATGAGAGATGCCTGTACGCGCGGGTGCAGATGGAAACGGATGGCATAGGTTGAGGGCTTGATGAGCGGCGCATCACTTGCGAGTGTATCAACGCCCTCAAGCATTGCGCCATCCGCCGAAAGGGTCAGTCTGCGCGTATGGACTATGCCGCATAGCGGCGCGTAGCCGTCATGGGCCATGGTGAGCATAACGCCGCCATTCACGACATCACGGCGGGTGGTTATGTTTTGAGGAGCACGGCCAACATGGCCGTTTGGTTTGATTTCAGCTGCGTTTCTGTCATCCAAAGTAAGAGCACTATGCGCGGCTGTTGCGCGCAAATGGTCTGCCCATGTGTGATCTGTCGGGTGCGTTGCGCAGTTGACGATCATACGGTCACGACCCACCGTCATTTCGAAGGCAAGCGGGCTTGCATGGGCAAGCGTATCATGCGGCCAAGGTGCGCTGTAACCGCAATCCGTGATCACGGTAACGCGTTCACGGATCAATGATTCATATCCGCACTCCTCAAGCTGGCTCAAGGGTTTCCTGATACGTACACCACTTACGCGCAGGAGTGCGTCAAGGGTTGCGCCATCCCCCTCCCTTGTTCCGTGGACACAGGTGAGCCTGCCATCCCCCATCCTGAAAAAGCGGATGGCGTGCATGATTCGGTCAATTGCGGCCTGAAGCGATGTCGGTGCCGCAAGCCCCGCGCGCACCATGGCGCCGCGAATATCGATCAGAATGACAGATATATCAACGGCTTCCTGCGGGCTGCGGCTTATGTGCATCCCCTCGCCGTCGAGCTCATCGGCAATCCATTGCTCCAGCCATAGAAGCGCCGCTGCAAGGCGCGATTCACTGTTCTCAAGACAGAGGCCGCCATAGACCAAGGCCCTTATGATTCGCAATGCATCGCTGCCGCTGCATTTTTCTGGATGCACGCGGTCGAGATGCCTTAGCTGGCGTGTCAGTGAATCGTAGAAGACACTTAAAAAGGCGTCATCGCCACTGGCACAGAAAAAGTCATACCCTGCAAGCCAAGCAGCAAGGCGTCGCGCAGTCACGGCATTATCCCATGCACCTTCCTGCCAACGCATATTGCCCACCATCCATTCCTGCATCAGTTGACGGCCGAACCTGCGGGATGAATCGCCACCCAAAGCGCGCAAATCCCTTAACCATTCAAAGCCATGAACAAGCGTACAGAGGCGTTTTGATGCGGCGATTTTGTGATCTGTCCATACATTGGCCCCGAGCGGGATCTGCGTTCCGTGATCATCGATGATGCGGTTGGCAATCCAGCGTCCGCGGCCCGCATCGCCTGCCCATGGATCCGGCGGCAGAAACAAAAGGCGGTCCGGCACCGCCCCGCCCGCAAGCGACCAGCTGTACAGAGGCCGCGCAACATAACGCATAGCGCCCTGGTTGCGGCTAGGGTCCAGCAAATCGGCCAAGAGACTCATTCAGCGCCTCTTAGAGCCTTGATGTTCTCGGCATATTTTTGTGGACCGTCCTTGAAGACAGCCGTGCCTGCAACCAGCACATTTGCCCCGGCCTTGATCACTTTTTTAGCGGTTTCGTCATTGATTCCTCCATCGACCTCAAGATCAATGGCTCTGCCCGTTTTGTTGATGCGCGTCCGTATCTGGCTGATTTTATCCTCGAGCGGGATATACGCCTGCCCGCCAAACCCCGGGTTTACCGTCATGACCAGAATGAGATCCACGAGCTCCATGACATGGTCGATCTCGTCAACCGGTGTTGCGGGGTTCAGGGCAACCCCCGCTTTTTTGCCCAGAGCCTTGATCATCTGCAGTGAGCGATGGAGGTGCGGCCCCGCCTCCGGATGAATTGTTATAATATCGGCACCGGCTTTCGCGAAAGCCTCAAGATACAAGTCGGCAGGCGCTATCATCAGGTGAACGTCCATCACTTTTTTTGTATGGGGCCTGATGGCGGCAACGACATTCGGGCCCATAGTGATGTTGGGGACGAAATGCCCGTCCATCACATCGACATGGATATAGTCGGCGCCCGCTGAATCTATCGCCCTTACCTCATCCCCGAGTTTTGAAAAATCGGCGGAGAGAATCGATGGCGCGATCCGAATTTGAGAGTTATTGGTCATAGAGCCTTGATTATATTTTGATTTTTTTATTTATAAGGCGCGAACGCGTCTATAAAGAAAGTATAAGGTTTTTGAATCCGCTGATCAACGGAATGCATTGATTATTATTGTTTTTCTAAAAGCGCCATGAAGAACCCATCGATCCCGCCTTTATCTGACAGAGCATCAAGATTCGTGCGCCAGCCTATGTTCCTGAGGCCGCGCTTTAAGAATGGGGATATGCTTGAAGGAATAATACTCAACTCTTTGAAATCTTTGTGCCCGGCCAGGAACTCCTCAACCTGATTCTCACCCTCTTCCGGCTCCATGGAGCATGTGCAATAGAGTATGCGCCCTGCAGATTGAAGCATTTTCGATGCGCGTCGCAGCATGGCGCGCTGTGATGCAATCGTTTTATCAAGCAAATTTTCTTCATGATTCCAAGGTAGTTCAGGGTGACGTCTTAAAGTACCAGTCGAGGTACAAGGCGCATCGCACACGACGACATCGAAGCATGACTCGGGTTGCCAGCTCAGAGCGTCAGCGACCACAGTTTGCACGTTCTGCGCCAGACTGACCCTTGATAGATTTTCATTCACCCGCTGCAGCCGTGATGCGGATACATCAAGTGCCGTGACTTTGGCACCCTTGGCGGCGAGCTGCATGGTCTTGCCACCTGGAGCTGCGCACATATCCAGAACTGATTTCCCTGCAACATCATCTAACATATTGATTGGTAAGAAAGCTGCTAGGTCCTGTACCCACCATGCGCCCTCCTCATATAAAGGCCATGACGTTACATGCCCCGTACCATGACGCACGCGAAGTGACCCGGTACAGAGGATATCAGCCTTCAACTCATGCATCTCTTCAAGTGATACCTTAGGGTCTTTCAGGGTGATATCGACCGGCGCTTCCTGTCGCATGGAGGCTGCGAGCCTTTCGGCTTCCTCTTCTCCATAATGTCTTATCCATCTGGTCTGTAACCATTCCGGCAGCATTCTTAGGGCTGACTCGCCTGAGGTGGTCCATGTATCCATCTGCCGTTGAACCGACCTAAGCACAGCATTTACAAGGCTTTTTTGGCGACCTAGATGCAGTGACCCGGCGGCTGACACCGTTGCATGAACAGCGCCATGTACAGCCACATCCATGTATAATATCTGGGCAACCCCCACACGCAGCAGCTGATGAAGCAGCACAGGGGATGCGGCGCGTTTCCGGTTCATGACAGTGAGGATCGCGCGGTCGATTGTTTTTAAGTTCCTGAAAACAAATCCTGATATGGCGTGAACCAGTCGCCTGTCCTGATCGGAAAGACGCTGTTTTGCACCAATTTTATCAAGAGCCTCGTCCAGCGTGAGCTTTTGTTCAAAAACTGCGGCCAAAACACGTGCTGCCGCCACGCGGGAAGATACGCCCGATGCCTTTGAGGGGGGTGTATTATCCATTCCCGGCCATAGCACGGAGGCGGCGGACGCGTTCGACCGTTGAGGGGTGGGTGGCAAACAAACCATCCACCGCGTGCAGATGGAGCGGGTTTATGATGAACATGTGGGCGGTTGCCGGATTGCGTTCGGCCGTATGATTGTCGATGGCATGGGCATTACCAGCGATCTTTTCGAGCGCGTCGGCCAGCCAATGCGGCCTTCCACAGATTTCAGCCCCGACCCTATCGGCTTCATACTCGCGGCTGCGGCTAATGGCCATTTGTACCAGTGCCGCCGCTAGCGGCGCAAAAATCATGATTACAAGGCCTACTAAGGGATGCCTGCGGCCATCCTGACCACCGCCAAAAAACATGGCCATATTCCCCAGCATCCCTATCGCACCTGCCAGAGTTGCTGTGATGGTCATGGTGAGGGTATCCCGGTTTTTGATGTGCGCTAGTTCGTGCGCGATAACCCCCGCAATCTCGGCCATGGTTAGGCGCTGCATCAGGCCAGTGGTTACGGCCACGGCGGCATTCTCAGGGTTGCGGCCTGTGGCAAAAGCGTTTGGCTGGTCATTGACGATCACGTAGGTTTTAGGCGTGGGCAGGCCAGCATTGCCGGCGAGTTGAGCTACAAGGGCCAGAAGCCCCGGCGAAAGCGCCTCGCTTGCGGGCTGCGCCTTGTACATGGCCAAGACCATTCTGTCGCTGTTCCAATAGGCAAAAAGGTTCATGACAGCCGCAAGACCGAAGGCAATCATGGCGCCGGCCCTACCGCCTACCAAAAGCCCGATCCCCATAAAAAGGGCCGTCATCGCGGCCATCAGCAGAAACGTTCTTGAAAAGCCTTTCATTTTTCCCTCTTTTTTCTGTCGGCTACGATTTCATCCTCGATTACATGGGCGTGGTCGATCATGAGGGTATAGATATTCCGCAGCAGCGTGCCGTCGAGCCCCCCTGCCTCCGCCATCGCAGAAACGCGGGTTTTGACCTCCTCCGCACGGTTGGACTGAACGACCGCAATATTTTCACGGGCTTTGAGTTCAGCCACGGAACGGACGATCTTGAAACGATCGATAAGCAGTTTCACGATCTGCTCGTCCAGCACGTCGATCTGGGCGCGGTATGGTTTCAGGCTTTCCATGACGCGCATTCATAGCGAATCGCACGAATCCCCGCAAGTCTGGCCCTAGAGGTCTAGCTCCAACATCACCGGAACATGGTCGCTGGGCTGCGGCCAGTCGCGAGCTTCCTTGTGGATGTGATGAGATTTTAGCCTGCCTGCGAGTGGGGCTGTCACCCAGATATGATCGAGCCTACGACCACGGTTTGATGCCTTCCAATCCTGATTGCGGTAGGACCACCATGTGTAGAGTTTTTCCGTATGCGGCACGAACGTACGGATGGCATCCACCCAGCCTATGCTCTTTTGCATGGCGCTCAGCTTCTCAACTTCAACCGGCGTATGCGAGACGACATCGATGAGCTGTTTATGCGACCATACGTCATGCTCGAGCGGAGCTATATTAAAGTCACCTACCGCGATCATCGGCTCCGTACGCGCGTACGATTTGGCAAAAAAGTCTTTTAGCTCGTCGACAAAATCGAGCTTGTGGGCAAACTTATCATTTTCATCAACATTAGGGATATCGCCGCCTGCAGGCACGTACAAATTATGGATGGCAATTGGCTTTTTGATTTTTTTTGAAACAACTTCGACGGCAATATGACGACAATCGTTTTTGCCGACGCGGTTGAATGCATGGA
Organism: Pseudomonadota bacterium; assembly: GCA_009926935.1. Taxonomy (GTDB): domain Bacteria; phylum Pseudomonadota; class Alphaproteobacteria; order Micavibrionales; family UBA1664; genus UBA6145. The sequence continues at coordinate 25,046 of RFNZ01000008.1, forward strand.
CTTTGTGAAACGGAATTTTTGAAAGAATGGCTACGCCGTTATACCCCTTCATGCCCTGAAAATGCATGTGGCCATAGCCCGCCTTTTCAAAATTTTTGAACGGGAACTGGGGGTCAGGGCATTTTGTCTCCTGAAGGCAAACGATGTCGGGAGCGAGCCCCTCCATTACCTTGAGGACGATAGGCTCCCTCAGGCGTACAGAGTTGATGTTCCAGGTCAGGACCTTCATCAGAACGGCAGCTTGGCGTTAGCCGGCAAGCCCAGCTCTTCCATCATTTTTTTGGTCTCGTCCGCCATGCGGTCATCGCCTTTCCGGCGGGCGTCGTTGATGGCCATCTTTACGAGATCCTCGAGCATCTCGGGATCTTTCGGGTCAATGGCGGAGGGCTGAATTTTGACTGCGTCCACGCGGCCTTTGCATGTCATGGTGACCGAGACAGCGCCGCCACCTGCGATGCCTGTCACGAATTCCTCGCCCAAACGCTCTTGCAATTCTGCCATTTTCGTCTGCATGGCTTTTGCTTGCTGCATGATCTGGACGATATTCATTGCAATTCACCTTTTGTGATGGAGTGGATTTCGGCCCCCGGAAACGCCGAAAGCACGGCTTTTACATTCGGACTTTCCAGCACTGCACGACGCAGTTTTTCCTTTGATTCCTGTTTTTTTTGGCTGAGCGTGGCATCGCCTGCGGCCGTAGATACGCTGATCATCCAGCGTGATCCGGTCGATTGTAATAGAAAGGATGATAGTTTCTGGGCCAGATTTGCTGGTGCTTCCGGCGCCGGACGAAAATCAAAATGCCCAATCTCGAACTTGACCGGATGCGTGTAATTGACGAGCTGGCTTGCCAGCAGCATCTCACCTTTGTCTTCGCACAGGGCTACGAGCGCCTCGAAATTCTCGGGCTGCGTCTGTGTTTCGATCGCCATTGCCGGCTCGAGTTTGCGCAAGGCTGTCGCAGCACCGCCGCCGCTGACGGCGCGCAAAGTCGGCCCCACGTGATCCGCTGAAACTGGTGCGTGTACGCTTGGTGTACGTATATCGGATGCGCCGCCACCCATCGGCATATTGCCTGACTGCATTTCGCGGATCAGGCGGGCGGGGTCTGGCAGCTCGGCTGCGTATATAAGCCTCATAATCGCCATTTCTGTGGCGGCCATGGCATCCGGTGCATGCTGGGCCTCCTGCAGACCCTTGAGCAAAATCGTCCAGCTGCGCTGGAGATTTGCCATTCCTATATCCTTGGCCAGCGCCTTGCAGCGAGCTACGTCTGAAACGGGCAGGCTTGTGTGCTTAAAGGCTTCGTCACGGATCTCCATCGCTTTTAAAAGCGAGATATCGTGCGTGATTTCCAGCATGTCCTGAAGGACAACGATAGGGTCGGCCCCTGCCTGATGCTGGCGGGTTAGGATGCTCAGTGCCTCCGAGGCATGGCCTGCCATTGCAGCTGCAAACAGCGATAGGGTTAGCGAGCGGTCGGAGAGGCCAAGCATACGCGCCACATCGTCGGCTTTGACCTCGTTCTGGCCCAGTGCAATCGCCTGATCGAGAAGGCTTAGGCCGTCACGTACGCTGCCGTCCGCCGCGCGGGAGATGATGTCGATCGCGGCGTCTTCCGCTGTCACCTGCTCTTTTTCGCAGATCGATTTGAAGTGGCGTGCCAACACATCGGCATCAACGCGGCGCAGGTCGAAGCGCTGGCAGCGCGAAAGAACTGTTACCGGCACCTTGCGGATTTCCGTCGTTGCGAAAATAAACTTAACGTGGGCAGGCGGTTCCTCGAGTGTCTTCAAAAGCGCGTTAAAGGCGGCTTTCGAGAGCATGTGTACTTCGTCGATGATGTATATCTTGTAGCGGGCCGATGTTGGCGCGTAGCGCACGCCATCCAGTATTTCGCGGATGTCGTCCACGCCCGTGCGGGAGGCCGCGTCCATTTCCATCACATCGGGGTGGCGGTCTTCGGCTATCGCGCGGCAAATGGCGCAATCATCGGTCGGGCCCGTTGTGGGGCCTGATTTGCCGTCAGGCCCCGTATAATTGAGGGCCTTTGCAATGATGCGGGCCGTTGTCGTTTTGCCGACACCGCGAACGCCCGTGAGCATAAACGCATGCGCGATACGGCCTGAGTTGATGGCATTGCTAAGCGTACGCACCAAGGCATCCTGCCCTATCAGCTCGCTGAAATGGCGAGGGCGGTATTTGCGTGCAAGTACGCGATAGGGAAGCGATTCGGCTGAGGTCATAAGACTCATGTATCGGGTTTACGGAGACGCCGCAACCGATTCGCCAAAAGGATTCAGGTGAAAAAGGGTAAGAGTAGGAAGCCGGACGATAACCCGACGAAATCGTTACGGTTGCTGCCTTTCGGCCCTGGCCGGGTTGGCGATACGTGCGCCTACCGCCGACTTCCCGGAGCTGGTTTAAAGGGTAAAACCTAAAAAAGCAAGATTACGCGGCAGCTGGGCGCTGGGTTGGCCACGGGATAAACCAGGTCCAGTTGGTCTGTTGAGGCTCAATGCCCATGGCTTTCAACCTAGCCGCCTCAGCAGCAGGTGCCTGACGCGCGGCTTCACGCTGAAGAGCTGCCGCCGTTACTTCCATCGCTTCCAGATCTTCGGCACCAAGGCCCATCATGGCAATGTGCGGGATGCCGACTGCACGTTCAAGCATCGCTTTTTGCCGCCATACGGGCATAACCGAAACTTTTGGATAGCTTTCATCAAACGGTGTGAAATGCGTCATGAGGAACCTCCCTCTCGTTAAAATTCTGGACGTTTCTGTCTTAAAAGCCGATTTTGATTATGTCAACTTTTTTGAATTTGCATCACAGACTAAAAAACTTTAAGAGAGGTACGCTTCCAATGTCACGCTGCACTGCTTATAAGCCTTGCGGTGCCATTTTGGGCCGTTGTAGCTCAGGGGTAGAGCAACGCATTCGTAATGCGTGGGTCGGGGGTTCAATTCCCTTCAACGGCACCAGCCTTTCAGCCATTCTTGACTACTCTCTTGAAGTTACGAAAATGGTCTGGGGCAGCCACCTCTTTCTTCCGAAACTTTTAGCTCTTCTGCTCAGGCTTTACGCCCCGTGATGCCTTGCAGAATGGTAATGACCGTATAGAATCTACGCTCATAGTGGGGGTTCCTTGCGCCTAGAAAATATCGATAAGAATACCGTTTACCGGACGCTGGTTGTCGTCGTTTCGGTTTCCCTGATTTTGTGGGGCTGCCTCATCGTACTCAGCCCTTTTATTCCGGCGTTTTTGCTGGCCATCATCTTCACGCTTTCAACATGGCCCGCCTATGCGTGGCTTAAGGACAGGCTTAAGGGCAGAAAAATTCTTGCTTCCACAGTCATGACTCTTGGGCTTGCCCTATGCTTTCTAGTACCAATGGTTTTTCTGGGCACGAGCCTTGCTGAAAACTTCGGGCGGCTTTATGCGGGCGTTATCGAACCTCTGCTGAGTAGCCCCGGCAATGTTCCATCCTGGATGAAGGAGCTGCCCTGGATCGGCTCCAACATCGATCAGTTGTGGTCCAATGTGCTGACTTCATCGGCAGATGAAACCGCGAGCATGCGGGATTTCATTTTACCCAAGCTTATAGCAACCGGAGCCGCCATAGGCCGCGGTGTCCTTGATCTTGCACTCGGCGTGCTTATTACCTTCTTTTTCTTTTTGCATGGCGTGACTGCAGCCGAGCGGACGAAATCGCTGATTGAAAAATTCGTGGGCCCACGCGGGCAACATCTGCTCGATGTTTCAAAAAGAACGGTCATCGGCGTTGTTTACGGCGTACTCGGCACCGCACTCGCGCAAGGTGCCCTTGCCGGGATAGGTTTCTGGATTGCCGGTGTTCCCGGTGCGCCTTTCCTTGGGCTTGTCACATTGCTTCTGGCTTTTGTGCCAATGGGGCCGCCGCTCATCTGGATACCCGCCACAGCATGGCTTTTATCCAACGGCCTTATGGCGCCCGGCATATTTTTGGGCTTTTACGGGCTTCTCGTGATTAGCGGCGTTGATAACATCATCCGGCCTTACTTTATTTCCCTTGGTAGCAGTCTGCCGCTTTTGCTGGTGATACTTGGGGTGTTTGGCGGATTGATCGCTTTCGGTTTCATCGGGCTTTTCATCGGGCCTACCTTGCTTGCCGTAGCTTTTGCGCTTTTGATGGAATGGAGCCACTCCGATAAAAAGCTGGCCAGTGAATAAATGCGCGTCGAACTTTTTGATTACGATCTTCCGCAGGAGCTGATAGCAAGCGCGCCCGCACACCCACGTGATTCAGCACGGCTTCTGCACATACCTAAGTCTGCCCATTTTGCTGATCTTTGCGTGCGCGATCTGCCCCAGCTTTTGCGGGCAGGTGATGTCATGGTGTTTAACGATACCAAGGTCATTCCCGCACGGCTTTTCGGGCAGCGCGGCGATGTGCGTGTTGAGATTTTATTGCACCGGTTTATGGGTGATGGCCACTGGACCTGTTTTGCCAAGCCGGCCAAGCGGCTCAAAGACGGCCAGATACTTGTGTTTGCACCTGACTTTGAAGCCCGTGTGGTTGGGCGTGCCGAAGACGGCCAGGTGATTTTGCATTTTGATACACCTGACATGTTCTCCATGCTCGAGACTTACGGCGAGTTGCCTTTGCCGCCTTATATGCAGAGGCGGGCCGCCGAGACCGACAAACATAATTATCAGACTGCTTACGCAGCTGAACCTGGGTCCGTAGCTGCGCCTACGGCTGGCCTGCATTTTACGCCAGAGCTTTTAAAGGCGATTGATGATGCTGGCGTAAGCCGCGTGCATGTTACGTTGCATGTCGGCGCTGGCACGTTTTTGCCTGTCAAGGCCGAGGACACCAAAGACCACATCATGCATGCCGAGTGGTGGCGTGTATCAGAGGCTGCGGCAAATGCCATCAATACCGCAAAAAAAGACGGGCGGCGGGTTATTGCCGTTGGCACCACAAGCCTCAGGACACTTGAAAGCGCCGTTAATGCCGACGGCACAGTTAAGGCCGGTAGTGCTGATACAAGGCTTTTTATTACACCCGGATACGACTTTAAAATTGTCGATGCGCTCATGACCAATTTTCACCTGCCACGATCAACGCTGCTTATGCTTGTATCCGCGATTGCCGGGCGAGAGAGGATGCTGGAAGCGTACGCGCATGCCATACAGCAAAAGTACCGCTTTTTTTCGTATGGCGATTCCAGCTTTATTGAACGGATTTAAAAAAGGCATCCATGTCGGCTGCCACGTTCGGTTTTCTGATGCCAAGCCATGACAACGCCCCCATGATCTCTATGTGGTCCAGCGTTTCATAGGTTTTTGTTTCAACACGACCGCCTTTGTCTTTGATCTTTTGCGCGAGCCTTTCAAGATTGCCGATCTTGACCGTTTTATCTTTGAGACCGTGCAGTAAAAGCATCGGTGCCTCTGTTCCGCTAATGAAGCTTGTAACCCTCATATTGGGATAGTTGGCAGGCGGGCCAAACATATCCTGAAGATCGGGTTCATCCGGTATGAAGTCATAAGGGCCCGCAAGACCTGCCACACTCTTTATGATTTTATCGGCATCTTTGCCGTATTTTTTGAGATAGCTTTCATCAGCCGCAACGAGGCCCGCCAAATGCGCCCCCGCCGAATGGCCTGCTATATGGATACGGGCCGGATTACCGCCCATGCGCTCTATGTTTTCATGGGTCCAGGCGATGGCGGCGGCGGCATCCTCGGCAAAGGCTGGAAATTTTACTCGCGGATATTTGCGGTAGTCGGGGATGACAACGATATATCCGCGGTCGGCAAAGGTGTCGGCCACAAATTTATACTCGTCACGGCTGCCCAATTGCCAGCGGCCACCATACAGAAAAACCAGAACATCATGCGGCGCTTTTGATTTCTTTTTCGGCACGTATACATCCAGCTTAAGACCAGGGACTGTGCTGAATACGATCCCTCTCGTGACCGTGGCTGACGAAAAAAGCGCAGGTAGATTGGCCGCAGCAAAGCCAATTTTCATGCAACCGGTCAGGCATATACTTACAAGGGCGGCTATAAGAACGCCTTTTTTCATGATTGGATTTTTTCGAGCCGATTGCGCTTAACCAGTTCGCCGTTTTTTTCGGCCCAGAGCGCAAGGCTCTCGATCGGTTCATGGAGTGAGCGCCCGAGACCCGTGAGCGTGTACTCGACCATCGGCGGGACAACAGGGTGTACGGTGCGGATGACAATGCCCGCCGATTCAAATTCCTTTAGCTGTCTTGAGAGTTCGCGCTGGGTAATGGTTTCCAATGCACGCCGCATTTCGTTAAACCGCATCACATGACCCTGCGCCATGAACAGGGTATACAGAATCCGTATCGACCATTTATTGGCCAATAAAGAGAGGGTTATCGCCACGGGACAGGCGTTTTCGTCACACTTGGTATACATATCTACATCGGTATCAAAATTGTGCCTACTATACAAACTATACCTTAATTCTAGATAGTGCGCACGGGGACAAATCAATGCCCCTCTCTCAAAAAGGAGTTTCGTGATGCCTAATTATAAACTGTTTTACTCTCCCGGTGCCTGCTCTATGGCCGTCCATATCGCCCTTCTTGAGTGCGGCCAGAGCCCCGAGCTCGTCAATGCCAACCTGCGCGCCGAACAGCGCAATGCCGATTTCATGAAGGCTAACCCACGCGGCCAGGTGCCTGTGCTGGTTGAAGACGGGCAGATCATCCGCGAGGGTGCCGCGCAAATGATTTATCTGCTCGATACCTATAAAAACCCGCTCTTGCCTCAATCGGGCCCTCAACGTGCGCAGGCCCTTGAGTGGCTCTGCTGGGCCAACGCTACCCTCCACCCGGCCTACAGCAAAGGGTTTGGCGCCAAGCGTGTTTCTGATGATGCCGCCGTTCAGGATGCCATCATGAAATCCGCCTGCGCTTCGATCCAGAAGCTTTGGGATGAGGCGGATGCGCATCTGGCAAAAAATAAATATCTTGCAGGTGACAAGCCTACGATGGGCGATATCCTCATGGCCGTCATTGCCAACTGGAGCATGCCTGTCACGCAGGGACCGAATGTCAAACGCGTAATCCGCGAGATGATCGAGCGCCCTTCGTACAAAAAAGCACTTGCTGCCGAGCAGGTCGAATACAAAGCCGCTGCCTAAACTGGTGCTCTTTTAGGCCTAAAGCCCTCGTTCTTCCGCCGCGGTGCCATGCCTCGGCGGTTGTCGTCCCGGCGGCCACGATGATGTCTCAGGTAGCCGGGGTCTGTGCAGGCGCTCAGATCAGGCGCGAATTTTTTGCTTTTCAGTGTAGCAATGCCAAAGCCGTAGCTCGGCCCTGCAATTCTCTCCCAATCAAAAGGCAAAAATTCAGGGTATGCACCTTTTCTGTCTTTGCACTGGATCAGTACCGTGCCGCGGATACCACGCAGCTTTTCCATGTCAGCTTGTGACAGGCGATCAATCACCGTGGCGCTACCCGGTGTAAAATATTTTTCCGTGTTGTATAAAAGATCGATTGTCGACATATCAGCCGCCAAGGCTTCGCCATTCTCAAGTTCTAGTGGCAATATGGCGCGCCAGGCTCTTGTTATCTTGTCTTCCGTATCAAGCTTTACACAGTCAAATGCTGCGGGCAGACCCGTGACCTTGTTACGCCAGACACCCCATATAAGGGTTGGCACTTCTATCACTTCGCCGTCTCTTACAACCTTGCGTAAAACAACATCGCCCACATCCGGCGCCTTATCGAGCGCGGCCTTATGGCGCTCCAGATGGTCGTGAATGTGTTCGGCATGTGCGATCTCGCTTGCGCTCGCCTCTTGCGGCTCCGCTTCACGCAGTTTCCAGTTTTCAGGAATCTCGGCGAGGCCATACGGTGTCATGGTTTTGCCACTGGTCTCGCAGGCATTCCTTTTTTCAACCAATTCTTCGACCAGCTTTGGATTGAGCGTACGCACGCGCTTTGTAAACGGGTGGAAATGCTTTGGCCCTACTTCGACGCGGGCAAACATTTGTGTGATGATACGCCCGCCATCCCAGATACGGTTGTTATAGAGGTTCGGGAACTCCGCCATATACGCTTCATCAAACTGGTGTGCCCTGAGGCGCGTCCGCGGAAATACGTCAAAGCCGCAGACTTCACCTGTTTCTTTATCTTCGTAGACGTTCCAGACGACGCATGGGCGTTGAGCCGGGCGCTTGTCTTTGGGGTCGAGAATATCCGCGATTTTTAAAACCAGCACATTGCCGCGCTTGGTACCTTTCGGCAAAATCGGTACGTAGTTGTCTGCCACGCTAAAAAGTGGACGGACGCTTGATAAATCTGCCGATCTCGTTATCCGCTGATGCTTAGGCGTCGCCGCTGCTATGGCGTTGCCTCTTATGTGGCCCGGATCTCTTGGGGCATCCAGCCCCAGTTCCTCACGATTACGACGCACCCTTTCATTGACGCGTGTGACAAGGCGCTCGACAGCCGTGTCACTCATGCGACGACGGCGACCGCGTTTTACATCGGATGGTTTCAGATATTCCGTGCGCACGCGTCGTGGAGCCTGATCTTCACCTGCTGTTGCCGCTGCAGCCATTGCTGCAGCCGCTTCCGCGACTTCGCGCCTTTTTATGGCAGCCTCACGCCTGAAAGCCCTTTCGGCGGCTCCTGCTGCCTGACGCTTCATTAGTTGTAGCTGGTAAAGTGCGCGCTCGTAGTCATCCGTGCCTGCACGCTTGAGTTTTGTCATCTCACGCGCGATACGGGCCAAAGGAAATTTTTCAAATACAGGCATCATGCCAGGCGCGATTGTCTGGCGCAGATCGCTGCCTTCGAGACGTTGGCGTGGGCCGCGGCTTGCTTCGCCATTACCGGACATGAGCCCGCGGAGTATGGCATCACCCAGTTGCAGCATGGTTTCGCGCTCGCTGATATATCCAATTTCTGTTACATGGCGGCCAAGAAAAAGAGGGTCGATGGGCAGAAGGTCAACGCGGTCGGTCCGCAATACAAATGAATTTCTGAGGCCGTGTATGCCTGCTTGCCTGAATTCATCTGCATCGACCACATGGCCGAATTCGGGGTCGAATTTTACGCGCGCATAGGCAAGGCGCGCCAGATACAGGCCCGTTATGTGCTCTTTTTTTGCGGTGCCTTCAAAACCTAAGATAATGCAGTCGCGGTCATAGAGATGAACGATGCCGTCTTTGATCGTCGGGATTTTGGCGCTGATGATCTGACCGATGCGGAGATTTTTGACACCGGCCACTTCATAAAGCGGCTGGTTCGGGATCGCATCTTTTGCAGGAGGCGATGCGGGCATCACTGCTTTTTGAGCGATATCTGGTGCTGCCTGTGTGTGTCCCTGCATTAGATTTTCTCCTGTTTGAGAGAATATAATTAGGAAAAATAACAAGATATGTCAAATGTTAGATTGGCGCACCCGAGTGGATTCGAACCACTGACCTTTGCCTCCGGAGGGCAACGCTCTATCCAGCTGAGCTACGGGTGCCTGACGATAGATACCTTACTTGGCCTTTATACTATTTCTTGGCCTTCGTTGCAGCTTTTGCAGGAGCTTCCGGCATACGCTCGTTTACGAGGCGTGTGATTGTGCCCCAGTGCAGGCCCGAGAAAAGATGCGCGTACACGGCTGCAAGCCAGCCTTTGTTGCGCCATTCCAGCAAAGTTTCGGCAGGCAGATTGTTGAACTTTTCCTCATCGATAATGCGGAAGCCTGAAAAACTGATGCGCTGCCCGTTCTTGAGCGTGATGTCTGCCGAGCGGTCAACCAAAAGACCCGATTTTTCAAGCGCCTCGCCGAAGGTCATCGTCTGTTTGGCTGCGACATGATATGAGCGGCAGAATTCAATCGCGTTTTTAGCTACCTGGGTCGGCTGCTTTTTTTCGTCAAAAAACTTTTCGCCGCTGCCGCGGGATACGACGCCCTGCGCGTCATCAATGCAGAGGCTGAGCTGCGTTCCGTCCGGGCTCTCGGATAAGATGAACGGATAGCGGCGTACATAAGCCGGAATATACGCGCCGGAAAGCCAATTGCCCTCTTCATTGATATAGAGGTTTTCGTTATCGCGCACTCCCACGACGGCAACGGGTGTTGCAACTGCATCTTTTGCAAAAGCGATAGGGTAATAATGCGCGATCTGCGGAAATTCGACGATATTGACAGGCAGTGCGTTTGCTCCGCTGGCAAAGGCGAATGTCATGTCCTTGCGCAGGCCCCACTCGGCGTGGCTGGCGGCATCCAGCAGTGTTGGCTTTGTATAAAAAAGCGGCAGAGGGGCGGCGGCGGAGGTTTTTGCAGTTGAGGTGGCCATACGACTTTCCTTTTATTTTGGCTTCAAACTTGTGGTCAGGTGGAAAATAGGCCAAAAATGATCGTCTGGAAAGGCTTTCAATGACACCCGCCGCGCTTGCCGATCTCCTGCCCGTTTTGCGTCATGCTGCCAGCCTTGCGGCAGCCCGTATCATGGCCGATGGGCCTGGCCCCAAGACGGTACTAACAAAAAGTGACGGGTCGCCCTATACCGCGACAGACATCGAGGCCGAATCCCTCATTACGGCAGCGCTCCGTGCCCATACCGATATCCCGATCATAGCCGAGGAAGAATTTGAGGCGGGGCGGGCGGCGCAAATTGACCCCGCAAAACCGTTTTTTCTTGTTGATGCGCTTGACGGCACGCGGGAATTCATACGCGGCGGGAATGATTTTACAGTCAACATTGCGCTTATTGCCCAGCGCGTGCCTGTTTTAGGGATCATACTCGCCCCTGTCATGAACACCTGCTGGTATGCCTTATCCGGCGGGGGCACCTACCGCTGCTCGGGCGATGTGGAAACGCAGGTGTGCATGCGTGTTCCTGCGGCCGACGGCCTCGCGCTTTTGGGCGGGAAAAAATCAAGCGCGCCGGAAGTTCTTGAACCTTTTTTAGGCGATCACACGGTTTCAAGCCGGGAGCAGCGATCGAGCTCGCTCAAATTTTGCCTGCTTGCCGAGGGGCAGGCGGATTTATACCCGCGCCTTGGAGAAACTTACGAATGGGATACGGCGGCCGGCGATATCATTTTACGCGAGGCGGGCGGGAGTATCCTTGACCTTGCGACCGGCAGGCCCATTGTTTACGGCAAGCAGGAAAAACGTTTCATCAACGGCGGCTTTGTTGCCGGAAGCCGCAACACTTTTCTGCCTAGGACTTTAGTTCCGTAAGGTCCTTGTAAAGATCAAGCGCTGCCGGATTTGCCAAAGCCTCGACATTTTTGACCGGACGTCCGTGAATAATATCGCGCACGGCAAGCTCGGTAATCTTTCCTGACTTGGTACGGGGTATATCCGCAACCGCGAGGATTTTGGCAGGTACGTGGCGCGGCGATGCACCGCGCTTGATGACATCCTTGATTTTCTTTTGCAGATCTTCGGTCAAGGCCACGCCCTCGCGCAGACGTACGAACAGGATGATGCGCTGATCACCCTCCCACATCTGGCCGATGGCGATGCTCTCAAGTACCTCCTGCACCTGCTCGACCTGACGGTAAATTTCGGCAGTGCCTATGCGTACACCACCGGGTTTCAACGTGGCATCCGAACGACCGTGAATGATCCAGCCGCCGTGGACCGTGCGCTCAACCCAGTCGCCATGGCACCAGACGTTATCAAAGCGCTCGAAATAGGCCGCCTTGTATTTTTTATTGCCTTCGTCGTTCCAAAAACCAACAGGCATGGATGGAAATGGCACTGTGCAGACAAGCTCACCCTGCCCTGCACCCGGTGCGATCGGTTTACCATCATCGTCAAAGGCATCCATGGCGTAACCAAGACCTGCACCCTGAATCTCTCCCCGCCAGACGGGCGAGAGGTTATTGCCGATAACAAAACAGGAAATGATGTCGGTGCCGCCCGAGATGGACGCCAGATGCAGATCCGATTTAATGGCGTCGTAGATGTAATCAAAACTCTCGTGAACCAGCGGCGAGCCTGTTGATGTGAGGGTACGCAGCTCTTTCAACTTGTGAGTCTGTTTCGGTTTCAGGCCGCCTTTTTTGATGGCATCGATGTATTTTGCGGCTGTGCCGAATAGCGTCATGCGCTCCTCGTCCGCGTAATTCCAGAGAACGTTGCCATCGGGATAAAACGGGGAGCCATCGTAGGTAAGTAACGTAGCCTCGGAAGCCAGAGCGGTTACCTGCCAGTTCCACATCATCCAGCCGCAGGTCGTGAAGTAGAAAACGCGGTCATCGCGCTTGATGTCGCATTGGAGCTGGTGCTCCTTCATGTGCTGGAGGAGTGTACCGCCAGCGCCGTGGACAATGCATTTCGGCACACCCGTCGTACCTGATGAATACATGATCACAAGCGGGGTATTGAAATCGTAGCGATCGAATTTGATCTCCTGCGGTTTTACTGCATCGCAGGCGGCATTGAGGCCGCGCGCGTTTGCGAGCTTCGAGCAATCGGGATCGTTTGAGAGATAGGAGACGATCAGCGTGTTTTCCAGACCTTTGATGAGGGGCTGGATTTCGGCAATTTTGGGAAGGCAGTCGATAACCTTGCCGTTGTAATAATAGCCGTCGACGGCGATCAGAACCTTGGGCTCAATCTGGCCAAAACGGTCAACCACGCCCTGTACGCCGAAATCCGGCGAGGCCGAAGACCAAATGGCGCCGAGGCTTGAAGTCGCCAGCAATCCTATTACGGCTTCCGGCATGTGGCTGACAAAACCTGCCACGCGGTCGCCCTTTTTTACGCCCATACCCTGAAGCACCTGGCGCAGCTGCGAGACGCGATCATAAAGCTGAGCCCAAGTCAGGCGGCGTTCAACCTTGTCTTCGCCGCGAAAAACGATGGCATCGGCATTATCGCGACGGCGGAGGCAGTTTTCGGCAAAGTTGATTTTGCCGTTGGGAAAAAAGCGCCCACCCGGCATCTGTTTTGGATTTTCGAGAACGACCGAGCCTTTGTCACCGATCACGCCCATGAAATCCCATGCGAGGTTCCAGAAGGCGTCCGGTTTTTCGATCGACCATTGCCAGAGCTGCTCGTATCCCGCGAATTTTTTACCGGATGCTTTTTCGGCTTCCTGTCTGAAAGCCTCGAGACGGCTGTTTTGAACAACGGCATTTGCCGGTTGCCACAGCGGCGATTCAGGAGCGGTTTTCTGGAGGGCTTCGGCCATTTTATAATCCTCGTTTTTTATCGGGCAAAACATGACGCGGCGGCACTCTACGGACAAGGGCTTTTGTTGTTGCGTTGCAACATTGCTTTTGCAGGTAGGCTTTGAGCCAGTCGCGCTGTTTTTTTAAAACCTGCCGCAGGCACTGCATTTCTGCGGTATATGCGCCTGTACGGTACGCGTTTTGCCTCGATTTATCTTTGCCCTGCCTCGTGCGCGGGCCCGTTGCCTTGAGCCACGGCTTAGTTTTGAGGATGTTCCGGCGTTGAAGGGTGCGGCGTTTTGCTGCCCAACCTCTTCTTTTTACTTTTGTTTTCGGGTTGTTCAGTTTGTTTTCAAATTTTTTTGTGTGGCTTTGGTTTGGCGCTGCTTCGGGCATAAGGGTATTATAGGTATTTATTCCTTTAATGGGAAGTTTTATAACTTGCCAAAAGCCGCGCCCACGCATAGATTGCCCACGCAAAGAAACAGTCCAGCTAGATAGGCGTTTTCCATGATCTTTGCATCCAAATCTCCATCCCAGAAAGTCATCCGCGAAGCCCTCACGTTTGATGATGTTTTGCTGGTGCCTGCCGCATCCGAAGTACAGCCGCTTGAAACGGATATCAAAACGCGCCTGACCAAGGATATTACGCTCAATATCCCTCTTCTTTCCGCCGCTATGGATACCGTTACCGAAAGCCACATGGCGATCGCCATGGCGCAGGCCGGCGGCATGGGAATCGTGCACCGGAACCTTACGCCCGGCGAGCAGGTTGAGGAAGTGCGTAAAGTAAAGCGCTATGAAAGCGGGATGGTGGTGAACCCCATTACCATCGGCCCCGATGCCACGCTTGCCGAGGCGCTGGACCTGATGAAGCGCTTTTCTATTTCCGGAATTCCCGTGGTCGAGCAAAACCGCAAGCTTGTCGGTATCCTGACCAACCGCGACGTACGCTTTGCCGATAATCCAGGCCAGCCTGTACGTGAGCTTATGACATCTGAAAACCTTGTGGTCGTCCGCAACCGCGTTGACCGCAGCGAGGCCAAACGCCTACTTCATAGCCATCGCATTGAAAAACTTCTGGTTGTCGATGACGATCACCGCTGTATCGGTCTTGTAACGGTCAAGGACATTGAAAAATCAACCCTGTACCCCAATGCCTGCAAAGACGTACAGGGCCGCCTGCGCGTGGGCGCTGCCGTGGGTACCGGCGATAACGGATACGAGCGTGCGCTTGCGCTTGCGGATGCCGATGTGGATGTGATTATCGTTGATACGGCCCATGGCCACTCCAAAGCCGTGCTTGATGCGGTCACGCGTATCCGCCGCATACAGTCCAACAATGTACAGGTGATTGCAGGCAACATTGCAACGGGCGATGCCGCCAAAGCCCTTATTGATGCGGGTGCCGACGCCGTAAAAGTGGGCATTGGCCCCGGATCGATTTGCACGACGCGCGTGGTTGCGGGTGTGGGTGTGCCGCAGCTGACAGCCATCATGGATGCGGCTGACGCCGCGATGCGCCAGAATGTACCGGTGATTGCCGATGGCGGCGTACGTTTTTCGGGCGATCTTGGCAAGGCGATTGCGGCAGGTGCCGATGTGATCATGCTTGGGTCCATGTTTGCTGGAACCGATGAAGCACCCGGAGAAGTCGTGCTGTACCAAGGCCGCTCGTACAAGACGTACAGGGGTATGGGATCGGTTGGGGCGATGACACAGGGCTCGGCTGACCGGTACTTCCAGGGGCAGGTGCGTGAAACACAGAAACTCGTGCCCGAAGGCATTGAGGGCCGCGTACCCTATAAGGGCCCCATGGCCAATGTTGTACACCAGTTAACCGGCGGCCTGCGCGCGGCCATGGGATACACCGGAAGCAAAACCATTTCCGATATGAAAGCCAATGCCCAGTTTATCCGGATGACGGGCGCCGGATACCGCGAGAGCCACGTACATGATGTGACGATCACGCGTGAGGCCCCCAATTATCGTCAAGAAAACTAGCATGTGAAGGTATGCAATTTCATACCTCTGGACGCGCCACCTAAATGCCATAGAGTCAGGTGATACTTGTATCACAACCCTTATGGAGTTTTTTGATGTTCCGCTCTCTTGTTCTTGCCTCGGCCCTCCTTTTTGCCTCTTACGCGCCGGCTCATGCCGAAGCCATGAAATACACCTTCGACCCTTTACACACGCAGATCCATTTTACGGCCAACCATCTTGGGTTCTCGAACTCCACGGGCAAGTTTCTGAAATTCGACGGCAGCTTCATGTTTGATGAAGCCAGACCCGCAGACGGTTTTGTTGCCGTGACCATCGATGTCAACTCGCTCAACATGGACGACGCCACATGGGAAGAGCATTTGAAAGCGCCCGACATGTTTAACGCCGCGCAATACTCGACCATGGGTTACAAAAGCACCCGGGTTGAAATGACAGGCGAGAAAACCGCACGGCTGATCGGCGACCTTACGCTTCTTGGCCAGACCAAACCGGTTACGCTTGATGTCACCCTCAACAAATGCGGCGAGCACCCGATGAACAACAAACCGACATGCGGTTTTTCGGCAACGGGCAAGCTCAAGCGCTCGGACTGGGGTATGACGAAGGGCATCCCCATGGTCAGTGATGAAATCCAGCTGCGCATCGAAGTTGAAGCCAGCGCCGCACCCACACTCAACAACTAAACCTCACGGGGGGCCCTCATGACCATCCGAAACACAACCGATACGTACGGACATGTTGCAAAAATCCTGCACTGGCTTATTGCGATTGCGGTTTTGGGGTTGATGGCTGTCGGGACCCTCATGGAAGATATTCCGGATAAGGTTATCCGGTTTCAGGTGTATGGCATCCATAAAGCCCTTGGTGTGAGCGTCCTTGTCTTGATGCTCGCACGCTTTGGCTGGAAGATCATGAATTTAGGGCTTCCGCACCACAACCCGAGCCACAAGCCGTGGGAACAAAAGTTGGCCGCTGCCGTACACTGGGGATTTTACGCGTTGCTTGTTGCCATGCCGCTTTCGGGCTGGCTGATGACGGGGGCTGCGGGCTCGACCGTCAACTGGTTCGGCCTTTTTGTCGTGCCCAATATTTCTGCCCCGGATTCAGGTATGCGCGAAGTTTACGCTGAAGTACACGAGATGACGGCGACTTTAATATGGATCGCGCTTGCGGCGCACATCGGAGGGGCGCTCAAACATGTTTTCATTGACCGTGATAACACTTTGAAGCGCATGCTGCCCGTTTTGATTTTTGCGCTGCTGCTGCCTGTATCAGCCATGGCCTCGGACGAGATGGAGCCTATCGCGTGGTCGATTGACCGCGCGCAGAGCAAGCTTGTGTTTGAAGGGACGCAGGAAGGCGGCGCATTTAAAGGCGAATTTACGGCCTTTGACGGCACGATTAAGCTAAACCCCAAGGACCCGCTGAAGGGCACCGCGCATATTTTGATCGACCTTGGAAGTGTTTCGTCGCAGAACGAGGAACGGGATACGACCGTCAAAGAAAAGGACTGGTTTGACACAGCCACCAACCCGACCGCGACTTACGCCGTCGATTATTTTGACAAGACCGATATTGACGGGAACCTGATTGCCCGCGGCCGCCTGATTTTGCGCGGGATTGAAAAGGCGGTTGATTTACCCTTCACCCTGACCGTGACCCGCGCCGGCGATGTTTTGACCGCGCGCGCGATTGGCGAAACCACCATTAAACGCCTTGAATTCGGCGTGGGCGACGGGCAATGGCGCGACCCCGCCATGGTGGGCGATGATTTTAAAATCAAAATCGACATCACGGCCACGGCCACCGCCCCTAAAGACTAATTATTATAAGCGGTTACCCCTGTTCACCCACAGCCCTCTCGGGTATGATTGGTGGCAATGCGTACGCTTTACCACCTCTGGCTGCACCCTTATTCACGCAAGGTGCGTGTGACTCTGGCTGAAAAAGGCCTCGAGTTTACCCTCAAGCTTGAAAAAATCTGGGAACGACGTACGGAGTTTTTAGCCATCAACCCCGCCGGCGACGTGCCGGTGATGGTGGAGGAGGACGGTACGGTTTTATCCAATTCCAATGTCATCTGCGAATACCTTGAGGAGGTGTATGACCACACCTCGCTTCTGGGCAATGACGCGCTTCAGCGCGCGGAAACACGCCGCCTGATTGGCTGGTTTGACGTAAAGTTCAACCGCGAGGTGACCGAGAACCTTGTGGGCGAAAAAATCATGAAGCGGTTTTTGAAACTGGGGGAGCCGCACGGGCCTTCCATCCGCGCGGGGCACGCCAATATCCATTACCATCTTGATTATATTTCGTACCTCATGGAAAAACGCCGGTGGCTGGCGGGCGACCGTTTTTCGCTTGCTGACATATGCGCGGCGGGGCACTTATCAGCCATTGATTACATCGGCGATGTGCCGTGGGATGAACACCCGGGGGCCAAAGCGTGGTACGCCCGCATGAAGGCCCGACCGAGCTTCCGCCCGTTGCTTGATGACATGGTCCCCGGTTTTGCACCCGTGCCCCACTATTCCAAACTTGAATTTTAATTGCCATGACCACCCCTCATACCCCCAAAAAACTATTCTGTTTCGGCTATGGATACGTAGCGCAGGCCCTTGCGCAAAGCCTTTTGGCCCAAGACCCCAGCTGGAAAATAGCCGGCACCACCCGTGATATGGACAAGCTGCGCGCCCTGAAAGCCACCGGCGTTTCCATGTACCTTTTTGATGACGACCACCCCCTTGATGACCCCTTCACAGCCTTGGAAGGGGTTACTCATTTATTGCTGTCCATACCGCCCAATGACGGGGGCGACCCTGCTTTTACGTTCCATGCCGATGATTTGCTGCGCGTCGAGAGCCTTGAGTGGGCGGGGCTTCTTTCATCGACCGGTGTTTACGGTGACCGCGATGGGCTTTGGGTTGATGAAACATCGGAACTTAGGCCCACCAACAAACGCGGGAGCCGCCGCGCTTTGGCGGAAGCGCAATGGCAATCGCTCTTGACGAGCGAAGCGCAGTCACCCGCCGCCAAGGCCGCGGGTCGCGCGCCCCATACCATGCCTATCCATATTTTTAGACTGGCGGGGATTTACGGGCCCGGACGGTCGGCGCTTGATGCCGTACGCGTTGGCAATTCGCGCCGTATTGACAAGCCTGGCCATGCGTTCAACCGCATTCATGTGGAGGACATTGTCCAGGTGTTGATGGCATCGATGGAGAAACCAAAACCGGGCCGCGCGTATAATGTGGCTGACGACAAACCATCGCCAAGCCACGAGGTCATTGCCCATGCCTGCGAGATATTGGGCATGCCGATACCGCCGCTCATCCCGTTCGATACGGTTGACCAGGCCCCGATGGCGCGGAGTTTTTACCTTGATAACAAACGTGTTTCGAATGCCAGGATTAAGCATGAACTTGGCGTTGCGTTAAAATATCCCGACTACACAAGCGGGCTTGAAGCCTGCCTTGCCGCCGAACGCAGCGAGCGTATGCCGATGGATTTTTTCAGGGGCGGCGAGTCGAGCGGCGGGTAGTTTTTTAACCGCGAAGGCGCGACGTTTATACTTTTTGTCATCCCGTACAAGCGAGGCCGTAAGGCCGAGTGCGATACGGGATCCATTCTGATTTCTTTGCCGTGGATCCCCGCCTTCGCGGGGATGACGAAAGGGAAGAACAGGAATGACGACAATGAACTAGGCCTTGGTGATGCTGGCCTTGGCATCGCCATCGTAAAGCGTGATGGTGACTTGCTGGTTTTCGGTCAGGTTATTTTTGCGGCCTACAAGTTGCCCTTGGTCGTTGCGCAGCACGGCATAACCCCTTTCCAGCACTTTTTTAAACGAGAGACTTTCGAGTATGCGCGCAAGGCCATCGACATCGCGCACGGGTTTATCAAGCATTTTTGTTTGCGCGGTTGCCAGACGTTCGTTTGCGTTTTTGAGCTTCAAGCTTGCGGCATTAACCACATCGGCCGGGGTGCGGAGGGCCAGCCTTACCAGTTTTGATTCCGACCGCGTGAGATTTTTTTCAAATGCGTGTTCGGTTTGCATCGCGGCGCGGTCGAGCCTTTGGGTTGGCGCTTCCAGCAACCTTGCGGGGGATGCGAGCGGCCGCGCCGCTGTTTTTAGCCTATCGCGCAAGGTTTCAAGTCGCTGTGACATGGTTTGCAGAAGGCGTTGCTCGTCATCCAGCACTTGGGCCAATACATTATCGCGGACGGGCACGGCCATTTCAGCGGCACCCGTGGGTGTTGGGGCGCGGATATCGGCGGCAAAATCAATGAGCGTTACATCTGTTTCGTGGCCGACGGCCGATATAAGCGGAACCTTGCTGGCGGCAGCGGCCCTGACCACCACTTCTTCGTTAAAAGGCATGAGGTCTTCAAACGAGCCGCCGCCGCGCGCCACGATAATAACATCGGGCGGGTTTGGAAGGGCATTGAGACCCGCGATGCCACGCGCGACTTCGGCGGCTGCGCTTGCGCCCTGCACGACCGCAGGCCAGACAATAACATGGCACGGGAACCTGTCGGCGATACGGTGGAGAATATCGCGTATCACGGCCCCCGTGGGGGATGTAACCACGCCAATGATGCGCGGTAAAAAGGGCAGCGGTTTTTTACGCGCGGCATCGAACAGGCCTTCGGCAGCCAGTTTCTTTTTACGTTCTTCCAGCATTTTGAGAATGGCGCCGACGCCCGCCAGTTCCATCGATTCGATGACCAGCTGGTAGTTGGAGCGCCCAGGATAGGTTGTGAGGCGGCCGGTGCAGACGACCTCCATCCCCTCCTCCGGTTTTATGCCAAGGCGCAGGACGGTGCCTTTCCAGCACACGGCGTCAAGCACCGCCACGTCATCCTTCAAGGCCGTATATAAATGGCCTGATTTTGCCAGCGTGACTTTTGATAACTCGCCCCGCACCCTTACAAAACCAAACGCGCCTTCGATGGTTTTCTTGATGGCAAGCGATAAATCCCCCACGCTGATTTCTGGGGTGTTGGTAAGTGACGACGGGTGATTGAACGGCTCTGGCATTCCTCTAAGATTAGTCCTTGATGACCGAGACATTTGCAAGCTGGAAATTCAAACCCGAACCCGAGTGCGTGGCCGCGCTTTTGGCGGCCCTGCCCCAAAACGATGCCGCACGCCAGCGTGTGGCGCAGCAAGCGCGGGTGCTGATTGACGGCGCCCGCGCCCACAAGGGCATGAGCCGCTTGCACACCCTAGTTGAAGGGTTTTCGCTTTCCACGCGCGAAGGTATTGCGCTCATGGCGCTGGCCGAGGCGCTTTTGCGTATCCCCGACCCCGCGACCATTGAAGCGATGCTGGAAGACAAACTTTCGGACGCCGATTTTGAAAAACTGTTCGGGCAAGCAACAGACTGGATGAGCCGCGTTTCGGGCTTTGGCCTTAAGCTCACGCAAAACGTGATGGGCAGCATGAGTAAACGTATGGGGATGCCCGTTATCAGGCGTGCCGCCGTGGAGGGCGTTAAAATCTTAGGCGGTGCTTTCGTGATGGGGGAAAGCATTGAAGACGCGCTTGCCCATGCCAATGACCATCCGCGCCAGACGGCGTGGTCTTTTGACATGCTGGGTGAGGGCGCGCGCACGACGGCGGACGCCGAAAAATATTTCAATGCTTACGCGCATGCGATTTCGGTTGTGGGGCGAAGCGTTGTCGACCGCAAGACAGATGTCGTGCGACGCCACGGGATATCGGTTAAATTATCAGCGCTGCATCCGCGCTATACGGCCTCGCAGGCCGCGCGCTGTGTGCCGGAACTGGCCGAACGCCTAACCGAGCTTTGCCGCCTCGCTGCCGAAACCGGGCTTAATTTAACCGTCGATGCCGAGGAAACCGAGCGGCTGGCGCTGTCGCTACAAATTATTGATCAAGCGCTCAAAGCCCCTTACCTCAAACACTGGGACGGGTTTGGCATGGCCGTACAAGCCTACGGCAAGCGCGCCTTCCCGCTGACACGCGAACTTATTACGTGGGCCAGCACCCATAACCGCAAGCTTGGCATCAGGCTTGTGAAAGGCGCTTACTGGGATTCTGAAATTAAACGCGCGCAAGTGGCCAACCTGCCCGATTACCCTGTTTTTACGCGCAAGAGCCATACCGACCTTTCGTATCTTGCCTGCGCGCAGATGCTCATCGACAACCGCGCCTATGTGACGCCGCTTTTTGGCACGCATAACGCCACAACCACCGCGGCCATACTTGATATGGCGGGCAATAACCGTACGGGATTCGCCTTCCAGCGGCTTTACGGCATGGGGGAAGGTTTGCATGCGCAGTTGATGGCAATGGATATCCCCTGCAGCGTGTACGCGCCTGTGGGGCCGCATACACAGTTGCTGGCGTATCTGGTGCGGCGCCTTCTTGAAAACGGGGCCAATGCATCGTTTGTCAACAAGCTCGCCGATAAAACCATTTCCGTCGACAAGCTGATTGACGACCCCGCGAAAGTATCGCGCGAGACAAAAGGGTTGCCGCACCCGAAAATTGTTAGGCCCGATGCCCTGTTTGCCCCCGAGCGGGGCAACAGTGCCGGCTACGATTTGGGCGAGCGGGATGCCTTAAAAGCCCTAGAAGACGCCGCGCGCAGAGCCGTTGGCGGGCAAGTTCGCGTGGCCACAAGTATTGTAAGCGGGCAGGTTCGCCGTGGGCCTTTGTCGCTTACACTGCGGTCACCGGCTGACAGCAGCGTTGTTGCCTCTGAATTTTGGGCGGCAGACGAAGGTATTGTGAGCGATGCGTTTTTAAGCGTGGCCGAGGGCGCACGCGGCTGGCGCACAACCCCGCCTGACCAACGCGCGCAGGTGCTGGAACGCATGGCCGATTTGCTTGAAAAGCACCGCGATGAATTTGTGGGCCTTTGCAGTATCGAAGCGGGCAAGACACTGGCGGACGGAATTGCCGAGGTGCGGGAAGCCGTTGATTTTTGCCGCTACTACGCCGTGCAGGCGCGCAAGCTATTTGGCGTGGCAACGACATTGCCTGGCCCCACGGGTGAACAGAACAGCATACGCCTTGAAGCACGCGGGATTTTTGCGTGCATATCGCCGTGGAATTTCCCGCTTGCGATTTTTATGGGGCAGATTGCGGCCGCCTTGGCCGCTGGCAATACAGTTGTGGCCAAGCCCGCCGAACAAACACCGTTTATTGCAACGCGCGCGGTACAGTTATTGCTGGAGGCAGGTTTGCCCGCGAATGCGATTGCCTTGGTACAAGGTGATGGCCGCGTGGGGGAAATGGTTGTCGCCAACCGCCGCGTGGCTGGCGTTTGTTTTACGGGTTCGAATGCGGCGGCGAAGGCCATCCATAAATCACTCGCTGACAGGCCGGGGCCGATTGTACCGCTGATTGCCGAGACAGGCGGGATTAACGCCATGATTGTCGATTCAACGGCTCTCCCTGAACAAGTGGTTGATGATGCGATTGTAAGCGCGTTTACATCGGCAGGGCAGCGATGCAGTGCCCTACGCCTTTTATGCCTACAGGAAGACATTGCCGACACCGTGAGGTGCCATGTACGAGCTGAATGTTGGAAACCCCGCCGAGTTATCGAGCGATATTGGCCCGCTGATTGATGAAGAAGCGCTGTCGATTGTGCAGCGGCATAAGTCACGCTTGCGGGGCGGAAGCCGCGCGATTGCCGAAGTGCCGATGGATAAGGCGCTGAGCGGCCGCGGGCATTACAGCGCGCCAATGGCGGCTGAAATACGGTCGATTGACGACCTTGACCGCGAAGTATTCGGCCCCGTTTTGCACATCCTGCGCTACAAGGCCGAAGACCGCATGGACCTGCTAGACGCCATCAACCGCAAGGGCTTTGGGCTTACCTTTGGTATTCATTCGCGCGTGTGGGCCACGCAAAGGGCGCTGGCCGCGGGCGCGCGGGCGGGGAACGTGTACATCAACCGCGGCATGATTGGTGCGGTTGTGGGCGTACAGCCTTTTGGCGGTATGGGCCTATCAGGCACCGGCCCCAAGGCGGGGGGGCCGCATTACCTGTATGCGTTTGCGACCGAAAAAGTCATCAGCATTGACACAACAGCCGCCGGCGGCAATGCAACCCTTGTGACATTGGATGAGGGTTAGGCCATGAACATTTTAGTGATAGGAAGCGGCGGGCGCGAACACGCCCTATGCTGGCGTTTAAAACAATCAGCCAGCTGCAAGGCTGTTCACTGCGCCCCTGGCAACCCCGGCATTGAAAGTGTTGCGACGTGCCATGCGGTATCGGTCGACGATATAAACGGGTTGGTTGCCCTTGCCCAAAAACTGGGTGTTGATTTGGTGGTGGTCGGCCCTGAAGCGCCGCTTGTGGCGGGCGTGGCCGATGCCATGCGCGCGGCCGGTATTGCCACCTTCGGGCCATCGAAAGCCGCCGCACAACTTGAGGGTTCGAAAGCGTTTTTGAAGGATTTTTTTGCGCGGCATAAACTGCCCACGGCTGCCTACAAAACCTTTACCGATGCCGATGCCGCATACGCCTATATTGATGCCATGGGTGCGCCGATTGTTGTTAAAACGAGCGGGCTTGCCGCAGGCAAAGGTGTCACGGTTGCGATGACCACGGGTGAGGCCAAAGAGGCTGCGCGCGAGATGCTTTCAGGCGCGCTTTTTGGTGATGCCGGACGCACAATTGTGATTGAAGAATTTTTGGAAGGCGAAGAAATCAGTTACTTTGCGATTTGCAGCGGCACTGATTTTTTACCCCTTGGCTCAGCCCAAGACCACAAGCGCGTGGGCGATGGCGATACCGGCCCCAACACCGGCGGCATGGGCGCTTACAGCCCCGCGCGCCTGATGACACCGGCGCTTGAAAAACTGGTAAACGAAACGATTATCCAGCCGACGCTTGACGGCATGGCCGCCGAAGGTAATCCGTTCCACGGAGTTTTATTTGCGGGGCTGATGATGACAAAACAGGGACCGAAGTTGCTGGAATACAACGTGCGTTTTGGCGACCCCGAATGCCAGACGCTGATGATGCGGCTGACGGGTGATTTTGCCGCCGTATTGATGGCAGCCGCCAAAGGGCAACTAGCGGATGCCAAAAAAGATTTTTCAATGAAGGACACCCATAGTGTGTGCGTTGTGATGGCGGCGACTGGTTACCCCGGTGCCTACAAAAAAGGCACGGTGATACGTGGGCTTGAGCAAGCCAATACGGACGGCGCGATTGTTTTCCATGCCGGTACAAAAAGAAGTGCGGACGGGCACATTGTAGCCGATGGTGGCCGCGTGCTTGGTGTGAGCGCGGTGGCTGGCGATGTGAAGACAGCGCGTGCGGTTGCCTATGCCGCTGTTGACCGCGTTGAATGGCCCGAAGGTTTTTGCAGACGGGATATAGGCTGGCGAGTGGCTTGAAGGGATTCTAATACAGAGGCACGGAGAGTTTTACCGCTAAGGGCGCTAAGAATGCGCTAAGGACCGCTAAGAAGGATTAGTACTATTCTCTTAGCGTAACTTCGCCCCCTTAGCGTTCTTAGCGGTAAAATTTATGGATTGCTTCGGCTTCGCCTCGCAATGACGGATAAGAAGGTTTTTTAACCGCGAAGGCGCGAAGATGCGAAGTTCTTCCATCGTCATCATGCCCGCCCACGAGCGGGCATCCAGCTGGTTTTGTTTACCGTGGACCCCCGCCTTCGCGGGGGTGACGGAAGATGGGACGGCGGGGGTGACGGAGAGGGTTTTACCGCTAAGGGCGCTAAGAATGCGCTAAGGACCGCTAAGAAGGATTAGTACTGTTCTCTTAGCGTAACTTCGTATCCTTAGCGTTCTTAGCGGTAAAATTTGTGGATTGCTTTGCTCCCGCTCGTGATGACGGTCAAGAACTTACGTATAGCGACATACTGCAATAAAAAACCCCGCTGGTGCGGGGCTTTTTTTATTTCAGAAAAATTTAGGCGATCGGGGCGTTGACGCGCACTGGCAGGTCTTGCGCCAATGGATCATCGTCCGTCATTTCGATCATGCCAGTTGGCTGGACCGCGAAATTGGAGAAAAATAGCGCGTTTGAATAATAGACAATCGCATCACACAGCCAGAAACCTTCGGCATTTTTGCCTTCGAATGTGGCGGGGCGGATTGTGCCCTCGATCACGCGGCGGGTTGTATCATCCATCTCGCGCGGCATGCCGTGCGTATCCATACTTTCGGAGACCAGAAACGGACCATCTTCGCCGCGCACGAAAAAGCAGAAAAAGCGTAAGTAATCGAGCACGTTTTCATCGGTCACGCGAATTGGCGCATCGGCATTTGTTTGGTGAATGGGCGGGCTTGTGCCGTCAAGGCGGGTCAACTGCCCCTGATTGGCGAGATAATAAACGGACAGGTTTTCAGGGACCCATGTGCGGTCACGCAGGCGGATAAGCACCACTTGCTCATAAAAAGGCAGGCTGCGCCATTTGACCTCGGTTGTATCGGCGCTGGTGCGGTGGCGGCCATCGATAGTACCTACTTGGGTGATAAAGCCCGCGAGTTCCTCACCTTTTACGGCATTCCAGTTGTTATCATCGTCAAACAGCATGTGTAATTTCCTAAGCTTTGGTTCAGGTTAAGGCGATTATATGGGTAAACGGCGCCGCTTACAAACCGTTAAAGCGGTTGCGGATTTTGGCTTCGGCCGGGCGACCTATCCAACCCGCCAGAAAAAAGACGGGGGAGATAAAAAAAGCGGTCATAGCTAAAGACATAATCATGGTCATGGCGGCAGTTCCCTGGAGAGATTAAATGTGACTTCCCCCCATATATAGGGCAGAAAATGTTAAAGAGATGTGAAGAGTTTGACTTTTCCGTGCCTTTTGGCTTATAAGGCACCCACATCAAATTTTAAGGATTACGGAGAGCGCCATGAAACGCAGCTATCAACCCAGTAAACTTGTGCGCAAACGCCGCCACGGCTTCCGCGCCCGTATGGCTACGAAAAACGGTCGCAAGGTTCTTGCCCGCCGCCGTGCGAAAGGCCGCACCAAGCTCTCGGCCTAAGGCCGTCATGCCCAACACAGGCACCAAAATACCGGGCCGCCTTAAAAGGCGGTCTGATTTTTTGCGCGTTCAACAATCGGGCAAAAAATGGGTTGCCCCCACCGTGATTGTACAGACCGGCATGGGTGATGAGGTTATCGGTACACGTATCGGTTTTACCGCTACCAAAAAACTCGGCAATGCCGTTACCCGTAACCGCGTCAAACGTCGCCTGCGTATGGCCGTGCGCGAGGCCCTTGGGCTTGTCACGCCGGCCTTCGATATCGTCCTTGTGGGCCGTGCCGAAACCGCCACCTGCCCTTATGCGAGCCTTGTCAAAGACCTGCGCTGGTGCCTCAAACGCCTTGAAATACTACCTCATGAAAAACCTGCTCACGCCACTTCTTAAGGCGCCTGTTTACGCCTATCGCTATGCGATTTCACCGCTTCTCGGGCCGCGATGCCGTTTTACGCCCACATGTTCCGAATACTGCTTGCAGGCCCTTGAAAAACATGGTCCATTCCGTGGGCTGTGGCTCACGGCAGGGCGGCTTTTACGCTGCCATCCGTGGTCCGGGCGCGAGGGTTATGACCCCGTGCCCGACACCACACAAGACAACCAAAGCAAACGATAAAGAGTGACCT
This sequence comes from Pseudomonadota bacterium, assembly GCA_009926935.1. GTDB lineage: Bacteria > Pseudomonadota > Alphaproteobacteria > Micavibrionales > UBA1664 > UBA6145. Next base: position 51,847 of record RFNZ01000008.1, read on the forward strand.
TATGAACACGCCTCTGCACGGCCCCAACAACGGCCAGATGCACCCCGATGACAAACGCAACCTCATCATTTTTCTGATTGCGTGTGTGCTTGCCTTTTTTGCCTATGACAGGTTTATCCACCAGCCGCAAATGAAAGCGCTGAACGCGCAGCGCATTGCGGCCGAGGCCGCGAAGGCGCAGGCACCACTCAATGCAGCAACTGCGGGGCCGGTTACGCGCGAGGAAGCCCTGCAAGGCGCAACGCGTATTACGGTTGATAATGCTGACCTCCATGGCAGTATTGCGCTTTCCGGCGGGCGGATCGATGATCTTGCGCTCAAGCAATATTTTGAAACGGTTGAGCGCAAAGCACCTGTGATGCTGCTTTCACCCGCACGCACGGACAAGCCCTATTACGTTGATTTTGGATGGCTTGCAGCGCCCGGCGTTGATGCCGCGGTGCCCGGCACCGACACCGCATGGCGCATCAAAGAAGGCAGCGCCACGACCCTGACCAAAGATACGCCTGTCACCATCGTATGGAACAGCGGGCGCGGACTTACCTACGAGCGCAGCTACACCATGGACGGCGAGTATATGGTGACGGTTGCACAGTCAGTCACCAACAAAGGGGCGCAGCCCGTAACATTGCACCCATACGCATCGCTTACCCGTATGGGATTGCCTGCCGACTACATGAAAAACGCCGTGATGCATGAAGGCCCGATCGGCCATTTTGACGGCGAACTTCAGGAAGTTTCGTACCCCAAGCTTGATAAGGAACCGCGCCACGATTTTACAGGCTCCAAGGCATGGGCCGGGTTTACGGACAAATATTGGTTCACAGGACTTATCGGAGCTGATACCGACCAAAAAACCTACCGCTTTGTCCGCGCCGGCACCAAGGAAGCGCCGATCTACCAGATTGACATGACAGGCGCCGCGATGACGGTTGCGCCCGGTGCCACCGTAACACACAGCGTACGCAGCTATATCGGACCCAAGAAGCTTGATGTGCTGAACGCCTATGCCGAACGGCTTGGTATCGAGCGTTTTGACCTTGTGATCGATTTTGGCATGTTCTGGTTTTTGACCATTCCTTTCTTTCATATCCTGACATGGCTTGGGCATACCATCGGTTCCTTTGCCGTTGCCATTCTGGCTTTCACGGTGATTTTGCGCTTGTGCGTTTTTCCACTCGCCAACAAATCATACCGCTCGTTTGCACGGCTTCGTAAAATCCAACCGAAGATGCTTGAAGTGCGCGAGAAGTACGGCGAAGACCGCGCCAAGCTGCAACAGGCCATTTTTGAGCTGTATCAAAAAGAAAAAGTGAACCCGATGGCTGGATGCCTGCCTATCCTGATCCAGATTCCCATTTTCTTTGCGCTTTATAAAACGCTCTACATCACCATCGAAATGCGCCATGCGCCTTTCTGGGGATGGATCCATGATATGTCGGCTCCTGACTCGCATTTTCTTTTGACGGGTTTCGGCGCATTTAACTGGAGCGTACCGACCTTTTTGCAGATCGGCGCCTGGCCTCTCATCATGGGCTTTACGCTTTATCTGCTCCAGCGCATGAACCCGCCAGCGCAGGATAAAGTGCAGGCGAAGGTGCTTGCCCTGATGCCTGTCATGATCACTTTCCTTATGGCGCACATGCCCGCGGGACTTGTGATTTACTGGTCATGGAGCAACTGCCTTTCGGTCATCCAGCAATATGTGCTGATGCGGCAGGAAGGCGTTGAGGTGAAATTTTTCGGCAAGACGGATGTCGAAAAGAAAATGGAAGATGCCGTGGCCCATGGCCCCGCGATCCACCCAGCGGCGCAGGAGATCGAGCGCGATCTTGAAGCCATTGAAGGCCAGGTGCTTGAAAAGACCATCTCACCACCCAAAAAAGGCGGTAAAAAGGGTAAGAGATAGTTTTTACTGTTTTCGGTTTTTGACGAGCGTGTCTACGATAGCGGGATCAGCAAGCGTGCTGGTGTCCCCGAGACTATCAACCTCATTCGCGGCTACCTTGCGCAGAATGCGGCGCATGATTTTGCCTGACCGCGTTTTGGGCAGGCCCGTTGTCCATTGCACGTGATCGATGGATGCTATGGGGCCTATGATGGAACGTACGGTTTTATTGATCTCGGTCACGGTCGCATCATTAGCTTCCGTACCCTCTTTCAAAATCACATAGGCGTAAATGCCCTGCCCCTTCAGGTCATGCGGGAAGCCTACAACCGCGCTCTCGGCCACGGCTGCATGACGATTGATGGCGCTCTCGATTTCGGCAGTACCGAGACGATGACCTGAAACATTGATCACATCATCCACGCGACCTGTTATCCAGTAATCGCCATCGGCATCGCGCCGCGCGCCATCGCCCGTAAAGTACATGCCCTTAAACGTGCTGAAATATGTTTTTTCAAAACGTGCGTGATCACCAAAAACCGTGCGCATTTGCCCCGGCCAGCTATCCAGTATCACGAGATTACCCTCGCAAGCGCCTTCCAGAATTTTGCCCTCGTTATCGACGATTGCAGGCTTTACGCCAAAGAAAGGTTTTGTGGCGGAGCCCGGTTTTAGGGCTGTTGCACCGGGAAGCGGGGTTAGAATGTGACCGCCCGTCTCGGTCTGCCAGTAGGTATCTATGACGGCGCAGCGCGCATCACCCACCACATTATAATACCAGAGCCATGCCTCGGAATTGATGGGCTCGCCCACCGACCCCAGCACGCGCAGCGATTTACGGGACGCCCTTTTGACGAAGGCATCACCCTCCTTGAGAAGAGCCCTGATGGCTGTCGGTGCCGTGTAGAAAACATTCACCTGATGTTTATCGACGACATCCCAGAATCGGCCCCAGTCCGGATATTGCGGCACGCCTTCAAACATCAAGGTTGTCGTGGCATTGGCAAGCGGGCCATACACGATGTAGCTGTGGCCCGTTACCCAGCCGACATCGGCGGTGCACCAATACACATCACCGTCCCTTACATCAAAGACGTATTCGTGCGTGATCGATGCATAGACGAGATAGCCGCCCGTTGTGTGCAGGACACCTTTCGGTTTGCCGGTTGAGCCTGATGTATAGAGGATAAACAGAGGATCCTCGGCCCCCATTGGCTCGCACGGGCAGTCGGCTGACTGTTTTGATACATGGTCATGCCACCAGATATCCCGACCATCCTGCATGGAGACAGGATTACCTGTACGACGCAGAACAATAACCGTATCCAGCGCCAATGTTGCGAGGGCCCCGTCGACGTTTTTCTTGAGAGGAATGGTTTTGCCGCCGCGCACGCCCTCATCGGCGGTGATGAGGCATTTTGATTTTCCGTCCTCGATACGATCGCGCAGGGATTCCGATGAAAATCCACCAAACACCACCGAGTGAATGGCGCCGATGCGCGCGCATGCAAGCATGGCAAAAGCAGCCTCCGGCACCATGGGCATGTAAATGGTTACGACATCGCCCTTTTTGACGCCGCGCGACTTCAGGAGATTTGCAAGCCTTGATACTTCATCTTTGAGTTCGGCAAAGGAAATTTTGCGAGAATCTTTTGGGTCATCCCCCTCCCAGATGATGGCGGTCTGGTTTGCGCGGGCGGGCAGATGACGATCGATACAGTTATGCGCGACATTAAGAATGCCGTCCTCGTACCACTTGATTGAAATATCAGGCGCAAAGCGTGTGTTTTTGACCTTGGTATATGGCTTCATCCAATCAAGGCGTTTGCCCATCTCGGCCCAGAATTTTGCGGGGTCATCGATGGATGCCGCGTAAAGAGACGCGTATTTTGTCGCATCGATTTTTGCGGCAGACGCGCGGGATAACGGCACTTGAAAAACGCTGATGTCTGTCATGCCTTTTCTCTTACCATTTTAGCCGTGTTCCGTTAAGACACAGCGCAGCATCATAAGCCGCCCAACTTGCAGATATGCTTCCACTCGGCCTCCGATACGGGCTGAACGGAGAGCCTTGATAGCTTTATGAGAGCCATATCCTTTAGTTTTGCATCGGCCTTGACCTGCGCCAGCGTGACCGGTTTTGGCATCGGCTTTTCGGCCTTTACGTCAACACAGACGAATTTCCCCGTTTCGTCGCTCGGGTCCGTATACGCCTTTTTGACGATGCTCACGATGCCGACAATTTCACGGCCATCGTTTGAATGATAGAAAAACGCTTTGTCGCCCACGGCCATGGTGCGCAGGTTTTTGGCCGCCTGATGGTTGCGAACGCCCGTCCAGGGCTCGATACCTTTTTTAACCTGCTGCGCCCAGGACCAGACATCGGGTTCAGATTTCATAAGCCAGAAAGCCATTTGAGCACCTTTTTTTTGACACGCAGCTGAGCCATATTGTTCTTATGCGCGTCGTTCTGACAATCCTGTTTTTTATCCTTTGTTTTCTGCCGGCACCAATCTCGGCCCAGCAGGGCATGAGCATCATCAGGGATACCGAGATCGAGCAGGCCCTGCGCGAATGGTCGACGCCGATATGGCGGGCCGCAAACCTTAACCCCGATACCGTCAAAATCGTGCTTGTGCAGTCGCCCGACCTTAACGCCTTTGTGGCTGGCGGGCAGAATATCTTCATTTATACGGGCCTCATTACCGCCGCGAAATCGCCCGGCGAGCTTTTGGGTGTCATTGCGCATGAAACGGGGCATATATCCGGCGGGCACCTGATACGCGGGAAGCGGGCCATGGAGCGCGCCTCCTACGAAGCCGTGCTTGCGGCGATACTGGGTGTTGGCGCGGCCGCTGCCGGCAGTGCGGAGGCATCGCGTGCGATTATACTTGGCGGGCAGGGGCTTGCCGTATCCGGTTTTCTTGCGCATAGCCGCGTGCAGGAATCCAGCGCGGATCAGGCCGCCCTCGGCTACATGGAGGAGGCGGGCCTCAACCCATCCGGGCTTGCCAGTTTTCTCATGACCCTCAAACAGCAGGAACTTTTACCCAGCTCGCAGCAGAGTGCCTATCTGCGCACCCACCCTTTGACGAGCGAGCGTATCGCCGCGATGCAGGACGGGGCTGCTAAATCGAAATTCATCGACAGCCCCTACCCTGCCGCCATGAAAGACCGCTTCGCACGGATCAAGGCCAAGCTTGATGGTTTCATCAACACGCAGCGCGTTGCGTGGATTTACACAGAAAAAGATACATCCATACCCGCGCTTTACGCGAAAGCGATCGCGGCCTATCGCCGCAGCGAAAAGGACAAGGCGCTGGCGCTGGCTGATCAGTTGATTTCCAAAGAGGGACAAAACCCGTGGTTCCATGAAATCAAAGGACAGATGCTGCGGGATTTCGGGCAGCTGGACCGGGCGGCTGTATCGTATCGCAAGGCGATTGCCCTTGCGCCAGACGCCGCGCTGATCAGGATTGATCTTGCGCAGGTGCTGATTGAAATGCCGGGCGGCGATACAGGTGCCCGCTATGCCGAGGCCGAAAAAAACCTGGATGCCGCCCTGCAAAAAGAGCCGCGATCGAGCCAGATCCATCGCCTTTATGCCACGATTGCCGGGCGACGCGGTGATGAGCCTGCTGCCCGCTATCATCTGGCTGAAGAAGCCGCCCTGCGCGGCAATTTTGCCGAAGCCGGGAAACTGCTTGAAGCGGCGATGCCCGGCCTTGAGGCCGGCAGCCGCATCTTCAGGCGCGCCAATGACCTCAAGGTGTTTCTTGATTCCCAGCCGAAAAAGGATGACAGAAACGAACGTTGAGATACAATTCCAACAACCTTAAAGGAGACACACCCTCATGCGCCGCTTTCTTCTTTCTCTGCTTTTGCTGACAGGCCTTGCCGCGCCAGCGCTTGCAGCAGATTTTACCCGTGAACAGATTGACCAGTTCGTCAAGGAATTCATTGAAAAAAACCCGCAGGTCGTCATCGATTCCGTCAATAATTACGGGAAAAGCCAGCAGGAAGCCGAAGACAAAAAAGCTGGTGAGGCCATCAAGCAGAATATGGACTGGCTGGTTAAAAACAAAAACCATGCCGAGGCCGGCAACCCCAATGGCGATGTTACGATCGTCGAATTTTTCGATTACAACTGCGGGTATTGCAAGCAGGCACTTTCGGACCTCATGACCCTCCTTGAGCAGGACAAGAACATCCGTCTCGTGTTTGTCGAGATTCCGATTTTAGGTGCGAGCTCGATGGAAGCGGCCAAATGGGCCCTTGCCGCAAACAAGCAAAAACTTTACCTCGAGTACCATATTGCCCTTATGCGTCACCGTGGTACTTTTGACGAAACTATTTTGGCCGATACTGCCAAAAAAATCGGGCTCAATGTAGAGCAGCTCAAGAGGGACAAAAACGACCCTTCGATTGCACAGACCATGGAAGAAAACCTCAAGATGGCCTCGACACTGGGTGTTTCCGGTACGCCCGGTTTTGTGATTGGCGAGCAGCTGATCCGCGGCTATGTCGGGCTTGACGGCATCCGCGAGGCTGTTGCCGAAGCCAGAAAAAAATAGAACGGTATTCGCGAATTAAAAAAGCCGGCCATAAAGGCCGGCTTTTTTGTTTATGCCTTACCCGTTACTACGGGCCGGAGACGATCGGGTTCGGGATCGAGCCGAGGCTGCCATAGACACCGCCGTTTACGACATAGCGGACGTTCTCTCTTGACCATGTACCGTTTGATGAGTTCTCGCCATACCACTCGCGGGTCACGACTTCCTCAACCGAGGTACTTGACCAGTAGGCGTTCAGGCGGCAGCCACCTTTACCACCACAGCTCCAGTAACGGACCAGAACCGGCCAGCTACCCCATGTGCGGCGCTCGATACGACCGCAGTGCAGGCCGCGACCTGGCAAGTAGACACGATCGCTATAGCTCATGCGAGGACCAGAGATGATGGACGGAACAAGGTCATACATCTGTGGTTCCGTATCCAGCATGATGGTCTGAACCGACGTGCCGGCACCGTTGTAGCTGCTGGCATCACCATAGCGCCAGGACATGATGTAGGCACCGAGGCCAGGGCCCGCTGTCTCTGTCCATCTGTCACAGCCTTTGATGTTGCACCTGGCCATATTGACGTATGCGTACCCAACAGGAGTCGCTGACGAATGCTGACTGTGATACGCCCGGCCAGCATTACCACCATAAGAGCCGCCTGGCAGAAGCGTTGTCTGGAACTGCTCGTTTGGCGAGAGTTCGTACGGGGCCCATGTGCTTTCCAGCATCGGGTTGTAACTGAGCGGGCAGCTCAACTGGATTTCCTTATAGCGGATACGGCACTGGTTTGTACCATTTGGTACCGTAAAGACACCGTAGACGAAGTTAGGCGTGAAGTTTGTAAAACGATCCAGCCAGTTTGTCGCGTTTCTGGTACCGACTGCGCGTGATGTATCCGTGTCCGCATGGAGCGTACGTTTTTCGCGGAAGTAGTTCCAGTTGAGCGAGTAAAGACCACCGCCCTCGGCATAGGTACAGCCAATGAAGCAGAAACCGAGCCATTCGTTATACCAAGCTTCGTCATCGAACCAGTAATCAAGGTTACCGAAAGTCCATTTGTTGCCTGCGGCGTTGAAGTCCGTCGAGCGTGGAGGTGCGCCGGGGATCTGGCCACACTGCGCCACGAACGTATCGTTTGAGGTACAAGCAATGTTTGGACGACCGATCCATTTGAGACGCTCTGCCGTTTGAGAGGCATTCGAGCTCAGGTTACGGTTATCAACCGTACGATCAACATAGGCCGTACCTGCAAGAGATGACGTCAGAGAACCACCGTTTACGCCCAGGAAGGTTTTATTGCCGAAGGTGGTAGTTTTTTCGATACAGACGTCGCGCGTATCATCGGCGTTGCCCGTATCGTTGTCACGTACCTGACTTGTGGCCGCAGACGCGGTTGCCTTGGTACAGGTATCGATGTTTTTATCTTTTTTATCGCGGGTTTCAACGCCACTCTGATTTTTCTTCATGACGTCGGAGTTAATGCTTGTGGTTGCACAATCCATCTGCAACTGCTGCTCAAGAACCGCTTTGAGACCGTTTGCCGTTATATCCGCAAAGTTGTTAAGAGCAACAGAGCCGCCATTGGCGGTTGTCGAGCTGTTGGCTGTTACGATGGCGTCGGATACGCATGTGCCCATGCTCTCGGCGCTCCAGCCCGTGTTTGGGTCAGCCGGTACAATAGCGCCTTCTGCCGTATATCTAACGACGCGGCTTTCGACCATTGTGCCGCGCATCTGCATGCCACGCGTATCCCGACCACAGGCCACTGTGCGGTACTCGGTACGAGCCATCTCCTCAACCGGGGCTGCCGGACGATCGATCTGGAATACAAGTACGGGCGCACCCAAAGGAATACTGAGGCTTGAGCAGCTTGAAGGAATGTTTCTGGTTGTGCCGTTGGCTACCTGAAGGGTTGGTGAACCGTCATAGGTTGCGACCTGATCGCCTGCAACGCGGTTGCGAAGGGCACCCATCATGATACCCGTATTGGTACCAATGCCGCGCATCGAGAATTTGTTTGAGGAATCACGACCATCAAGCCATGTCAGTTGCACGACTTCCGTGCCACTGCCTGTCGGACATACGCTGGAACGGATTGTGCCGCCGACCACGTTCGGGTCGATCCCGAGGTTGGCGAGGGTGATGTTTGAAGACGTTGTCTGCGCAAACCAGCTTGGGTCGCCTACGACCCAGTTTTGTACCTTAAGCGCGACGTTGCCGAGCGCCGAGGCGTAATATGCCCCGTTGAGCTGCCCTGCATCCGAGACTTTGCCGGGGTCTTTTTCATCGGGGATACATGCTGCCAGCGCGCCTGTACACAGCAGCGCACCGAGCACCAGATAGCGACGAAGTTGAGTAAACATGGCAGACCCCCAAGATAAAAAAAACAGTTCTACAGGATCAATTTTGGACGAAAGTTATTAAAATTTGGTTCAAATCTGGATTGAAACCAAAATTTTTAAAGAAAAATCAATCGGGAAATGGCTTTCAGGCCTTGGGGAGCCTGATGGTAACTACGGTGCCAACCCCCAGACGGGAGTCTATGGACAGGGTGCCGCCGTGGAGCTCGGTCAGGTCTTTGGTGATGGCAAGGCCAAGCCCCGAGCCCTCATGCGACCGGTTGAAAGCCCCTGAGACTTGTTCAAACGGCTTTGTGACATCGGCTATCTTATGGGAGGGGATGCCGATACCGGTATCGGCTACCTTGATCAGGATATGGCGTTCTTCCTCGATCAGGACGGCTTCGACGATGCCGCCGCTTCCCGTAAACTTAACGGCGTTTGAGAGAAGATTGAGAAGGATTTGCTTGAGAGCCCTGCGGTCGGCTTTTAGGACCACATCGGCCTCCGGCAGGCGGCAGGTAAGCGTGAGCCCACCTTCCTGTGCGCGCGCCTCCATCATCTGGGCTGTTGTTCTGATGACCTGCGAAACATTGACATCCTGCAGGCTGAGCTCGTACTTGCCTGCCTCGATTTTCGACATATCAAGGATATCTGTAATCAGATCAAGGAGATGGGTACCGCTTTCCTTGATGGCCTTGACGTAGTCGAGATAGCGTTCATCACCCAAAGGCCCCAGAATCTGTTTATCCATGAGGTCCGAAAAGCCGATGATGGCGTTGAGCGGCGTGCGCAGCTCGTGAGACATGTTGGCCAGAAAGCGGGATTTTGATGCGTAGGCCGCCTCAGCCTGTTCTTTGGCTTCGCGCAGTGCTTTTTCGTGCTCTTTTTGGGAGGTGATGTCCTGCATGATGCCGTACAGGGCTATAACCTCGCCCTCAGAATCCATTTCGCAGCGGCCCTCGCACCTTATAATGCGTGTCTGGCCATCTGCCCTTAATACCCGGAAATCCATGTCGTAGTCGTTTTGCTGAATGATCGCCCGCTGGAACGCCTGATAGAGGCGAGAGAGATCGCGGCGGTGAATATGTGCGCTGATCGATTCAAGAGATGGTTTGAACTCGGCATGGCTTACGCCAAAAATATTATAGAGTTCGGATGACCACTCGATATCGGAAGTCCCTATATCCCAGCGCCAGTGACCCATGCGGGCCAGTGCCTGCGCCTCGGAGAGCTGCTGTTCGCGGCGCATCAGTGCCGCCTCATGGCGGATCGTGTCCGTTGTGTCCTGCCCGAGGCAGTAAAGGACGCCTGCCTGATAGCTGACTTCCCAACTGCTCCAGCGGGCGTCGCCATCGCTTGAGATCATGCGGCAATCAAAGCCAGCTGTCGGGGTTTCTGGGTTTGAGCATGCCTCTTTCAAGGATGTGCGGACGGAGGGTTTGTCGGCCTCATCGACAAAATCGAGAAACATTTTGCCGATCATGTCCTGACGGGTGTAGCCCAGCATATCGCAGAATGGCGGATTAAAGCGGATGATGCCGCCATCGGGGTGCATGGTGCACATGGCATCAGACGACATTTCCATGAAGGCGCGTATATCCTCGGGGCGGAGGGATGTTGATTTGCCCTCCCCCGCGCCCGTGTTGGCGGCGGTATCGATCATGTGCCGGACGCGATCGCCCAGATGCTCTTGCGCCTGTGCGGTATCACCTGCCGTGGCCTTGCGGGTCTGGCTGGTGTGGGACCGTTTTTTGGGGCGTGGTTTTGCTGGCACTACTGGTTTCATGGGGCCAGATAATACCGCAAATCAGTGCTGATTACCAAAAATTTCGCCTGTTCAGGCAGCTTCCGGTTTTTCCTGCCCGGATTCAGGAAGATCTGCGGCCTTGACCGCGTCTTCCTCTGCCTTCATAGCGGCCAGCTGTTTTTCGAGCCAGTGGATCGTGTAGTTGCCGCTGATAAAATCAGGCTGCTCGATGATCCATGCGTGAAGCGGCAATGTGGTTTTGACGCCGTCGATCACTGTTTCGTGGATCGCGCGCTTGAGGCGGCGCAGTGCCTCCTCCCGGGTGCGGCCATGCACGATGAGTTTACCCACCATAGAATCGTAATAAGGCGGGATGCGGTAGCCTGCGTAAATCGCGGAATCAAAACGGACACCGAGACCGCCGGCTGCGTGGAACTGCGTGATCTCGCCGGGGCTTGGTACGAAGGTGCGCGGGTCTTCGGCATTGATACGGATTTCGATAGCGTGGCCGCGCAGGCGCAGATTGTCTTTTTGAACGAGAAGTTCCTCGCCTGCGGCAATACGGATTTGCTCGGTCACGAGGTCGATACCGGTGATCATTTCAGTGACCGGGTGTTCGACCTGAATACGCGTATTCATCTCGATAAAGAAAAACTCGCCGTCCTGAAAGAGGAATTCAAATGTACCTGCGCCTCGATAGCCCAAGTCACGGACGACACCTGCTGCCAGACCGCCGATATACTCGCGCTGCTCTGGTGTGAGGACGGGTGAAGGCCCCTCCTCAACCACTTTCTGGTGGCGGCGCTGGATCGAGCAATCACGCTCGCCCAAATGGATACCGCCTCCACGGCCATCGCCGAAAATCTGGACTTCGATATGGCGAGGACGATCGAGATATTTTTCGAGATACATGGAATCATCGCCGAAGTTGGCCTTGGCTTCGCGGCGGGCGGTGTTCCACGCCTCTTCAAACTCGGATTCCTGACGGATGACCTTCATGCCCTTGCCGCCGCCGCCAGACACGGCCTTGGTGAGAACAGGATAACCAATTTCTTTTGCGACCTTTATACCGTGCTCGAGCGAGTCGATCACGCCATCGGACCCAGGCACAACGGGCAGGCCCAGTTTTTTGACCGTATCTTTTGCAACGGCTTTATCACCCATGATCTCGATATGCTCGGGCTTTGGGCCGATGAAGGTAAAGCCGTGTTCTTCGACCATTCTTGCGAACTCGGCATTTTCGGACAAAAAGCCGTAGCCCGGGTGAATGGCATCGGCGCCCGTAACAGCGGCCGCCGTCAGGATAGAGGGAATGTTAAGATAGGATTCCTTGGCTGGAGGCGGGCCAATGCACACGCTTTCGTCAGCGAGGCGCACCGCCATTGCGTTGGCGTCAGCCGTTGAGTGGACGGCTACGGTCTGGATGCCGAGCTCTTTACACGCTCTGTGGATGCGCAGCGCGATTTCGCCACGGTTTGCAATCAGGACTTTTTTAAACATGGGCATGGGAGGACCTTTATATGCTTGGTTGCTTACCAACCCCGCGCGTTTACTCGATGACCATCAGCACGTCGCCGAACTCGACCGGACGTGCATCCTCGATAAGGATCTGGGTGACCGTTCCGGCTTTCTCGGCCTTAATGGGGTTCATGACCTTCATGGCCTCGATGATGACCAGCGTATCGCCGGCCTTGACCTTTTGACCCACTGTTGCAAAAGCGGGCTTGCCGGGCTCGGGCGACAGATAGGCAGTGCCGACCATGGGCGAGATAATAGCGCCCGGATGGTTGGCGGCCGGAACCGGATGGGCAATGTTGTGCGTTGCCTGCTGCGGGGCACCAGGATCACCGATCGGAAATACGGGCGCGGATGCCATAGACATGTGGGCCACGGTTGCAGCCGTACGGGCTACGCGGATTTTGCGGTCACCGTCCGCCACTTCAATTTCGGTCAGGGAAGTTTCATTGAGGAGTTCCGCCAGTTCGCGGATTGCATCCTTATCAATGTTCATAGCCATGTTTTTACCTTTTTTATAAGTCGCACGGGTTTAGCAGATATGGGGGAAAGCGTCAAAATAGCGCCATTTTTATATGAAAATCAATTGGTTAGCTTTTTAGCCAAGCCCTCAATGGCCACAATGTAGCCCTGAGGCCCCAGGCCGCAGATGCTGGCAAAGGCCAGAGGCGCCACATAGGAGGTATGCCGGAACCCCTCCCGCGCCATGGGGTTGGAGAGATGGACCTCGACAATCGGGCAGGAAAGAAGCCTGAGAGAATCATGCAGAGCCACCGATGTATGCGTATAGGCGCCCGCATTGATAATGACGCCTTTTACATCCGCCGTCTGGGAGGCGGCCTGCACCCATGTCACCAGCTCGCCCTCATGGTTGGATTGCCTGAAATCGCAGAGATAGCCGAATTTTTTGCAGGATTCCGTACATAGCTTGCCGATATCGGCCAGGGTGGACGCGCCATAGATACCGGGTTCACGCGTACCCAGCATGTTGAGGTTTGGACCGTTGAGGATGAGGATGCTGCCCGTCATGAAACCAAGTCAATTTCCAATAGATTTTGCAGAGTCTCGCGCAGATTTTCTGGATTTGCAAAATGATGTGCCATCATACCCACAGACTTTGCAGCCTCTACATTTTCAAGAACATCATCGATAAACAGGCACTCGGCGGCTTCGAGGCCATAACGCGTGCATAAAAGGTGATAAATGGCAGGATCGGGCTTTAACATTTTTTCCTCGCCCGAGACCACGATGCCATCGAAATCCTTGAGGAAGGGCCAGAGATTTTGAGATACGGCCCATTTCTCGCGGCTGAAATTGGTGATGGCGTATAGCGGCAGCCCCGCCGCCCTAAGCTTATCCTTGATCACGACGGTTGCCGATACCGGACCTTTGACCATCTCGGGCCAGCGCGTATCGTAGGCGCGAATATGCGCCTCGAACGCAGGATAAAGCGCAATGCGGTTTTGTACAGCCTCGGCCCAAGTATGCAGACCCAGGTCCTGCTGGTTGTTCCAGATGCGCGGGCAGACATGAGTCAGGAAAAAGCGCCTCTCCGCGTCATCAGGGATGAGGTTGCGGAAGAGGTTTTCCGGGTCCCAGTCGATCAAGACCCCGCCGACATCAAAGACGATGACACGGGGCTTTCGATGATCAGGGCTGCGGGGCTGCATCAGGTACCGGGGCTGGTGCCGGGGCTGCCGTTGGAGGCGCTATTGGCGCAACTACGGTATCTGCGGGGGTATCTACTGGATCGGTTGCGATGGGTGCCGGTGGTGCTGGCTCGACCGGTGCCGTATCGACAACCGGCTCTGCCCCATCGGCCTCTTTGCCATTGGCTACGTCATCCATCTTGATGCGGTTTTCCATTTCCTCGCGGGTGGGGAGAGCTTCATTTGTGGTGCCAGATGCAGCCGCCGCTTTATCCTTGCGGAAGAGGTTCTGGATTTTTTCGCGCAGCGTATCCCAGCCGGAGCGTTTCTCATCAGTCATGCCCAGTTTCTTTTTGACCGCGACCATTTTATCTATGACTTCGCTTGAGAGTTCGGCCGGAAAGCGATCGCTCATTTTGCTGTTGGCGATGACCTCGACATCAATCTGCTTTACGCCTGCTTTTTCGAAGGTGAGCGTGAGAGGGAATGTTTCATCTTTCTTGAGCTGGCGTTTCATGCCTATGAGCATGATGTGATTGGAGCCAGGCGCCATAATAAGCGAGCCGTTTTCAGGGACATCAAAACCCCTGGACTCGTTCATGACGAGGGCGCCTGTTTTTTCATTAACGTCCATCGTATGGAGCATCGTGGTTTCGGCAATATCGGTCTTGGCCGAGAGAAGCTTATCGGCAGGGCCGTCATTTGTAACGATCATGAAAACACCTGCGGTCGGCAAACCTTCAGGCATTTCGAGAGATGAGGCCCTCTCGATTTTAATCTCGCCCGCGAAAGCGGCAGTTGATGCCATCACAACGCTCAAAAGAACTGCTATCAAAAGACGCATGGTCAAACCCCTTGTTTATAAAAAGTACCGGCGGCCATCATAAGAGAGCCGCCGGTTGTTTGGAATAGGCTATTTCACTCAGTCAGCGTACTTGACGCTGCAGCCATAGGGCTTGGTTTCTGGTGTTGCCACAGCCTCACCCGCCTTGATGTTGGCAAGGGCCGCGCTTACGTAATTGCTGGCCGATGCATTATCGGCTTCATCGGTTGATGGTTTATCGTCAATGGCACCGGCATAGACAAGTGTGCCCTCGGCGTTCACGATAAACATGTGCGGGGTTGTTTTGGCATCGTACATTTTGCCTATAGTGCCCGTTTCATCAAGCAGAGTTGCGGTGGCAGCTACGTTGTTGGTTTTTGCGTAGGTATTTGCGGCATCAGGGGTTGAGTGACCTTGTTTGCCGGGGGCTGACGAAATAACGCGCAGCCATACTACGCCTTCATCGGTTGCGGCTTTCTGGAATTTTTGCATGTTGCCGCCGTGATAGTGCTTCACCACGTAAGGACATTCGGGGTTGGTCCATTCCAATACAACCGTCTTGCCTTTGAAATCGGAGAGTTTGTGGGTAGTGCCCATGGTATCGGTGCCCGAAAAATCAGGCGCGGGCTGCCCCACGACAGGGCCTGCCATGGCTGCGCCCGAGAGCGACACAACGGCCAAGGCTGTCAGAAAAAACTTTTTAAACATGTGCTTCCTCATTTGATGGTTTCAAACATGATTTCCGGTGTCAGTATCTGCGGCAGGACTACCGGTTCGGGACGTTTGCCCGTCGCCGCATCGGGAGCCGCGTAATACACATAGATCGGAACGCCCGAACGTCCATACCCTTGAAGGTAGGCCGTGATCGAGGGGTCTTTGTTGGTCCAGTCGCCTTTAAAATAGGTGACTGCCTGCGTTTTGAAGAGGTCTTTGACCTCGGGCGTGCCTAACGCCACCTTCTCGTTCACGAGGCAGGTGATGCACCATGAGGCGGTCATGTTTACGAAAACGGGGTTTTTCGTGTCGTTGAGGGCGTGGTCAAAGGACTCGGGGTCAAAGGGTTTGTAATTATCAGTGACCTCATGCCTTGCATCGCTTTCGCCCTTGGGGACCACAAGTTGCAAGCCTGCCAGCGTGAGGATGATCAGGATTACCCCCAGCACCGTTACAACGCGCCTTGCCCCCGCCGTTTTTGGCTGACGATCGACGAGCCAGATCGCAAATGCGAGCGTGACCATGCCAGCGAGAGTCCAGCCCACAGCCTCGGGCCCGCCCTGCTGGGCTATGACCCATACAAGCCACACGGCCGATGCGAACATGGGGAATGCGAGCGCCTGCCGGAATGTCTCCATCCAGGCCCCCGGGCGCGGCAACAATTTTTGAAGAGCCGGTACAAAACATAAAACCGCATAAGGGAAAGCCAGCCCCACACCGACCATCGCAAAAATGGACAGCGCTATCGGCATTGGCTGCACCAGCGCCGCGCCCAAGGCTGTGGCCATAAATGGAGCACTGCACGGTGTTGCCACCAATGTTGCAAGAACCCCCGTACCGAATGACGTGACGAGCGGGTGGTGTTTTTCAGCGAGCAGCACCTCACCGCCGAAAGCCACGCGTAGGTCAAAGACGCCGGCAAGATTGAGACCCGTTACAAACAGAAGCCACGCGATACCCGCTACGACCGCCGGATTTTGCAGCTGGAACCCCCAGCCCAGCTGTTCGCCCGCCGCCCTTACAGCATAAAGGGCCGCGCCCAACGCCAGAAACATGATGATAACGCCGGCTGCGTACATGACGCCGGACATCTGGGCGTGCGACCGCTCGGACTGCGGAAGGGATACGAGATGAAGCGCCTTCATAGACAGGACCGGAAAAACGCATGGCATGAGGTTGAGGATAAGGCCGCCTATAAAAGCAAAAAGCAGAATGACGGAGAGAGATGCATCCGTTTCAGGCATCGCTTTCTGGCCGCCCATCACGGGTGAGGCGAGTTTTGAGATTTTGCCCGAGACAATCACCGCGCGGTCATTTTTGACGAGAAGGTAGGCAGCCTCCTTTATATCGGAGACGTTGCGCGACTCATCGCGCAGCTGACGCAGGGTGAGTGTGTGCGTGCTCTGCTCGTAAGTGGCGCTTTGATCGGATGGGTTGAGGATGTATCCCCACTCGTAGGGGAACCAGACGATATCCTCGGAATTGCGACTGAAAAAATCCTCGCCCTCTGGCAGCGTTATACGGATACGGGCTTCGTTGGCATCGACCTCGGACATGGTTCCCCAGTCAACCGGCTGCGGAATAGCGCTAGCTGCCGCCTTGAACAGATCCTCGTTTGCGGGTGATGCGCTTTCGGCCACCGGCAGGTCGAGTGCTATATCGTGTGTCTCGGGGATACAGATTTCATCACAGACAAGGATGTTCGCCTTGCCCTTGATGGAAAGCGTATCGCCTGCCGCTAGCGATGCCGGTACCGTTACATCCGTCAGGATGACCGCGTGATCATGGTAGCCGAAGTTCATGAGCGGGCCATACGGGATGCGGGAAGGTGCAGGCCACATAAACTCGCCAATTTTTACACCTGATGGCAGGTCCCATTTGATTTTCATGGGCTCGCCCGAGTCGCCCGGATTGACCCAGTAGGTGTGCCAGCCCTCCGTCACCACCTGCTCGATGGCAAGGCGCAGCGGCTCGCCGGGTACGGCTGCCGTTTTATCCGTATAGAGGCGCAGCATGGTCTTTTGACTGGTGTCTTGCGCGCTCGCGGGGCTCAGGGATGCGAGAAGCAAAGCGAAGATGATCAGAAGCGTGCGGAACATGGAGATACCCGTGTGATGAACGAATGACTAAAAGAGTATACGCAGCGCAGGCCAGAAAGGCTACGCGGCGTCCTGCAATTTTTTGATGGTGCCCGTGGTTGAAAAACCGTCTTCGAGGGAAATCAGTTCCACGCGGCCACCGTAAGATTGCACGAAATCCGCCCCTACGACTTTATCGACCGTGTAATCCTGCCCTTTGAAAATGACATCGGGCCTTAGGGTTTTCATCAATTCCAGCGGGGTATCGTTTTCGGATGGGTCTTCACCGAACATCACGACAGCATCGATGCTGCCCAGAGCCGCGATCACCGATGCGCGCGCCGCCGCCTGATTGACAGGACGCGTTGGGCCTTTGAGGCGAGAGATGGAAGAATCCACATTGAGGCCGAGCACCAGCTTGTCGCAATGGGAGCGGCAGCGGTCCAGCATCATGACGTGGCCCTGATGCAGTATATCGAAGCAACCGTTTGTAAAACCGACGGCGAGGCCACGGGCTTTCCAGCGCTCGACCTGCGCACGCGCCTCCTGCCATGTGTAAACCGGCGCCAGCGTACGGCCCGCCGCTTTGGGTGTGCCCGCCCCCGCTTCAAGTGTGCGGGCGAGTTCATCCAAGGATACGGAGGCCGTGCCTACTTTTTCGACGACGAGGCCGGCTGCCGAATTGGCGATCTCGGCTGCGGTCACGAGATCTGCACCCACCGCGAGTGCCGCCGCTACAGTTGCTGCGACCGTATCGCCCGCGCCCGACACATCGAATACATCGCGCGCACGCGTCGCGATATGGGTCACGGCTTTGCCATCCGTGACCGACATGCCTTTTTCGGAGCGGGTTGCAATAACGGCACCCACGCCGGACGTTTTGATGAGTGCTTTTGCGGCGGCCTCGATATCGGCCTCGGAAGCCGTTGGCATGCCGCCCGTGGCCTCGCCCAGCTCTTTGCGGTTGGGCGTTATGACGGTTGCGCCCGCATAGCGCGCATAATCACGCCCTTTGGGATCAACCACCACAGGTATGCCTGCTTTTTTGGCGGCTGTGACAAGCGTTTTTAAAACGTTTGGCGTTAGCGTACCCTTACCGTAGTCCGAGAGCAGGAGCGCTTTTGCGCCATCGAGCGCCTCGAGTGCCGACTTTAAAAGTGCGACCTCGATATCAGGGGCGAGATTGCCTGTTTTTTCGGCATCCACACGCAGCATCTGCTGGGCGCCCACGCAATAGCGGGTTTTTGAAATTGTCGGGCGTGTATCATCGATAATGAGCGTGGCATCAATGCCTGCCAATGTGTTTTCGAGCGTTTCCGCCGCATGATCGGCCCCGGCCACAGCCACGAGCCTCACCGCGCAGCCCAGCCCCTTGAGGTTCATGGCCACGTTGCCAGCCCCGCCTGCGGTTACAACCACCCGGTTTTCGAGCAAGACCGGAACCGGCGCCTCGGGCGAGAGCCTGTCGACCGTGCCGTATACATACCTATCCAGCATCACATCCCCCACGCATAAGAGGGGGGTGTTTTTTACTTTTTCGAGGATATCGAGCTGGTTTTCAGTATGGGTCATGCCTTTTTATGTAGTTTTTTTGGCCTGCAAAGGCAAGGAATTCCTTGGTTTTTAATTTTTTCTGATGAATTACATAAAAATGTATTCAGTTTTCATAATTTACTAAGAGGCTTTGTGTATATTTGGGGTTATGAAAACGGTCTGGGCGGCCTGAACCCTCGGACAAACGGCCAAAACAACAAAAACAAAGGCAGTAACCGATGAGCCAAGATAAAAACAAAAAAGCGGGTTTTCTGATGGGCCTGCAAGCTAACCTGGAACGCAACCGTTTGGGTGAGCTCCTGGTTTCCAACGGCACGATTACGACGGAACAGCTGCTGAGCGCACTCCGTATCCAGAAACAGACGGGTTTTGCCCTTGGCACCGTTTTGAAAGAACAAGGCCTGATTACAGGCACCGGCCTCAAAGCGACCCTCATGCAGCAAATGGCATGGCGCGCGATGGCGGCATCGATTGCGTTTGTCATCGGTTTTTCGGCCCTTGGTATCCACTCGGCCCGCGCTACATCGGCATCGCTTGAAGGCGTTACAACCTCGCGCAAAAGCGTACCAGAGGACGGCCTGCAAAAGGTCTCGCTCAACCGTGCCTCGCCAGGTAGCGCCGTTAGAACATACGAGCCTCTTTTTGGTGCTTCCGAAACACGCTCGGCCGATATCAGTCCGTTTACCAAATGGACCGGCATCATGGCGCGCCTCAACCCATCGACCGCGCCATTGCCTGAAGCGCTTTCATCCAAAAAAGCTGCGTCTGAACTTGAGAAAGTCAAAGCGGTCAATGCTTACTACAACAAGATCCGCTACATCGAAGACAAGAACAACTTCGGCAAAAGCGATTACTGGCAGACCCCTGCCGAGTTTGTCAGCCGCGGCGGCGATTGCGAAGATTTTGCGATTGCCAAATACACGGCCCTCAAAGCGCTTGGTTTTACCGAGAGCCAACTGCGCTTGGCGATTGTGCAGGACACATGGAAAGGCCTGCCGCACGCTATCCTGATTGTTTACACAGCTGACGGCGCCAAATTTCTGGACAACCAGTACAAAGAAGTCAAAGACGTTGATGGTTTTGACCGCTACAAGCCCGTCTATTCCATTAACCGCACCGGCTGGTGGAGACATACGAGCTAATTATAAAAAGAAACCGTGTTGAACAGGTAACCTTACACATTTCAATCCAAGTTTAATTTTCAGGCCGCAGTAACCGCCTCGTGAGCACCCGTGCTTGCGAGGCGGATGCGGTTTATGGGGCTGCCGTGAGATACGGATCAGCATCGACGGTGCTGCCCGCAACAGATGTAATTCTAGCAGGGGCAAGACCGAT
This sequence comes from Pseudomonadota bacterium, assembly GCA_009926935.1. GTDB lineage: Bacteria > Pseudomonadota > Alphaproteobacteria > Micavibrionales > UBA1664 > UBA6145. The sequence continues at coordinate 72,053 of RFNZ01000008.1, forward strand.
ACCGACGCCCCACCAGTTGTTTTCGGCCTTGAGGGTGCCGCCATTGAGATCGACATAGATATCATCCAGCGTATTGCTGTGGATGCTGTTGTTGCCGGTGCTGCCCATGGTGCCGCCACCCAAATCAAGATTGATGTTGGCCGTTGCGCTGATCGCGTCAATTTTAACGCCGTATCCAGCATTGCCAGTTGAAACCATATTGGAAACCTTGCCTGAAAACTCGCTGCCGTGCGTATCGTCTATGTACACTCTCAAGCCATCACGCCCGAGACTGCCGGTTGTTGAGATATCGTCCAAATTCACGTTTGTAATCCGGCCGGCATTATAGGCTGCCCCATAATCATAAATTTCGAATGTGATGCCCTCGCGCGACGTGTTTTGAATATTCGCATCCGAGATCGTGAGATTATTGATGAGACCGCCATCGTTGGTCGAGAAATATAACCCGTTATATGTTGTCGCGCCCGTGACCGTTATATCGGACATTGTGACGTCCTCCATGATGGAGCCGCCATCGTTATAAATGTAAGCGGCACCGTAAACGACGTTGTGTGCGTTAAGGCCAGACACGGTGATGTTGGATGCCGTGCCATTACTGATATAAAAACCAAAAGCATTCCAGCGTGTGCCATTGGCCGTAAGGTTTGAGAATGTCGCATCCGATAATGTGAAGCTGGCACCCGTTTTGTAAACAGATTCAAAAGAACTGATATCCAGCGTGTCGAGATAGCCGTTGCCCGTCGCTGACAGATCAGAAACATAAGGCGATATAAACGAGCCTCCGTCCAATGCGTGCAGAGCGACGCTGTGTCTTGCCGTAGCGACAGTGCTTGTGCCTGTTACATTCGTAATTCTTGAGTCGGTCATGCTGCCGCCGTTGCGCACATCAAGCGTTATGTCGTTGCCCAAATAGTTTCCGACTGCGGTCGAAGTATTGCCGGAGGCCGTGATGTTATCGATGGTGATGTTATCCGCTGTTTGGCCTGCGCCTACGGCCTCGATGAAAATGCCGGTCAAGGCGTTATTGGAGATAGTGACGTTATTTACCTTTATATCATCCACATTGCTGGCAAAGATGCCGCGGGCCGTTGCGCCGTTGACAGTTACGCCGGAAATTTTTACATCGTCGGCTGTCACAGTTACGCCGTTGCCTGCGGTGTTGGTAATGACGGGTGCTGCGCCAGCCGCAATGATGGTCGCATTTGAAGGTGCGCTTTGAAACTGCGAGCCCGTTGAAAACTTGTCGCTATCCCAGACCAGCCCTGTGCCTGCACCGATAAGCGACTGGCCAGCGTGACTTAGTGTGATACCCGCGTTTTGCCCCGCCGATGTGCCGTTGCCAGTGTGTACATAAATAATACTGCCCGCGGTAGCCGCCGCCTGCGCGGCTGCCAACGTATTAAAAGGGCTTGCCGCCGTGCCGTTACCACCGCCCGGAGCCGTGTTATTGACATGCAGGACGGTTACTTGCGTGCCGGTTGCCGTATTGACGACGGGTTGAGCCAAACCCGTGCTGGCCACCTCGTTGCCGGTTACGATATCGACATCACGCACCGGGCTTTCATCGAGCCGGGCTCTTACGCCCTCTTTCTCGTAACTTTTTTTATGGCTGAAGGGGAAACGGACCGTTGCCTCAAGAAAACTTTGCGTACCGCGCTCGTGGTCGCGCTGGATACGGGCACCCATACTGAAATCCTGCGTGAAATCGATAGCTGCCCTCGTACGCCAGCCGGCCACTTTATCGGAGTTTTCGCTATCGAAATAATAGCCGCCTGCATAAACACGTGCGGAATCATAAAATTTTTCCAGCGGCTTTACGGGGATACCCACTTCAACATCCACGCCTTTTTGCGGCTCCTCATAGCTGGTGCCCAGTGTATCGACATACAGACCCGTGCCTATCAGATAGGCCGATGCCTGACCTGTATTTGGCGTTGAATAAACCTTCTTTTTAGAAAGAGGCACGTAGACGTTGGCGCGCAGATCCACATCCTCGCCCAGCCATTCGACCCCTGCGGTGGCCTGATAGACCTGATTGCCGCGCTCGGTATGACGCTTATCGATCCAGACATGGGCACCCGCAACACCTTTTCCAAGAACATTGTTTTCGGTCGTGCGGCGATAGCCGACGCCAATATTGCCCTCACGGTTTTGATGGTTATCGCCCATCAATCTTACATCGGCGAAAAGGACGTCTTCTGTTGACTGTTGAAGGGGGATCCACAGCTCGGTCGTGGCTATCGAGCGGGTGTTTCCGGCTTGGGCACCGATCTCGGCGCGGGGTTTTAGAGCTTCGTCCGCAAAAACGGCATGGGCAGGCAGATGGCAAAATGCCATCACAAAAACCCAAGAACAGATTTTAAAAACGGTTTTCATGAGAAGAAAGGCGGAAATATTCGAGTCAGTATTTTATCATAAAAGGTCATCTTTCATAACCCCCCTGACCTTTTGGGCCAGAGGGCCACCCCACGGCTAACCCACTTGGGTTTCCGGGGCGGTTTTGTTATTGTGTGGCATGAGCCACGATCACAGCCACCACACGCATGGTTGCTGCCAGCATAACCCCAATTTTGACGGGATGTCCGATGACTACAAGCGTCGTCTATGGCTTGTTATAGCCATCAACGCGCTTATGTTTGTTGTGGAGCTTGCGGCGGGCACGATTGCCGGATCACAGGCGCTGATGGCTGATGCCCTTGATTTTCTCGCGGATACGCTTACGTACGGCCTTAGTCTTTATGTGATCGGGATGGCGATCCATATACGCTCGGCCGCCGCACTCGCCAAAGGTATCTCGCTTACGCTTATGGCCTTATGGGTTTTTGGAAGTACGATTTATCAGGTGTTTGTTTTACATGTTCCGAGTGCGCCCGTTATGGCCGGTGTGGGGATAGCTGCCCTTGTCGCCAACGCCCTCAGCGTTTTACTGCTGGTTCAATACAAGGACGGCGACGCCAATGTGAGATCGGTCTGGCTGTGCTCGCGCAATGACATGATCGGCAACGTGATTGTCGTGATGGCGGCGGCAGGTGTATGGGGCACGGGCACGGCATGGCCTGACCTTATCGTGGCCGGGATCATGGCCGGACTTTTTCTGTCGTCGTCGGTGCGTATCATTACGCAGGCGCTGGCTGAACGGCGTACTCTGCCATGAACCTGTGGCTACGCCTTTTTTGGCTTATCATCACGGCACCCTTCAGGCCCCGCCTGAAGCTGCCCGAGGATACATCACGCCTGACCATGCGGGTGTGGCCCAATGACCTTGATACCAATTTGCATGTCAATAACGGGCGCTACTTCACCATCATGGATCTCGGGCGGATGGATCTGATTTTTAGGACCGGATCGTGGACCGTTATCCGCAAACGCATGTGGGCCCCTGTTTTGGGCGCGGCCAAAATACGCTACCGGCTGCCGCTTGATGTGTTTCAGAAATTCTATCTCGATACACGTGTTTTATGCTGGGATGCGCAGTGGTTTTTCTTTGAACAACGTTTTGTGATTGCCGAGGGGCCTAAGGCTGGCGCTGTCGCCGCAATTGCACTTTTACGCGGCGGTTTTTATGACGGTGTTGCCAAAAGGCCCGTGGCTTCGGGCGAGGCTCTCGAGATTCTTGGCATTTCGGGGCAATCTCCTTTAGAACCCCTCCATATCACTGAATGGAAACGCGCCGAAGCCGCGCTGAAAGATGTAACTGCATGACCCCCTCTGCCCGCGTACAAGCCTCAATCGAGCTTTGGGAAAAAATCTGGGCCTCAGGTGTGCCCATGGATACCATCTGCGGCGATTATTTCCGCGTGAGGCGCTACATAGGGTCCGGCGACCGTAAGGCTGTTGTTGAGCGTATTTACGACATGATGCGCAGTTATGCCCGCACCGGCTGGTGGCTGCAAAAAGCACGCGCCACCGATACGCCGCGGACCCGTGCCATAGCAAGCCTTGCCCTTGTAGACCAATTACCGCACCCGCATATCAATGACCTTTTCAGTGGATCGCGCCACGCGCCAGAGGTGCTTGACCAAGCGGAAACCAAAGTGCTTGAGGCACTTACCGGACATACACTTGAACACCCCGATATGCCGGATGACGTACGCGCCGAGTGCCCGAAAGAAGTTTTTGGGAAGCTGAAAGCCATTTTTGGCAAAGATTTTGTGGCCGAAATGGAGGCGATGCGGGAGCCAGCGGGGCTTGATATTCGCGTCAACACCATCAAAGCCGAGCGTTTATCGGTACAAAACGGCCTCAAGCGCCACGGTATTGAAACTACGCTTACGCCTTACTCGCCTGTTGGTCTGCGCGCTGAAAGCCGCGTGCATCTGGCTGATACCAAACTGCCACAGCAGGGCGTGATTGAAATACAGGATGAAGGCTCGCAGCTTATTGCGCTTTTGTGCGCGGCCAAGCCCGGCATGCAGGTGCTGGATGCGTGTGCGGGCGGAGGCGGGAAAACCCTTGCGATAGCCGCCGAGATGAAGGGGAAGGGCCGCGTGGTTGCGATGGATAACAGCACGGCCAGGCTTTTGCGCGGCAAGCCGCGTTATGTGCGTGCGGGAATCCACAATGTGGAAGCACGCTCGCTTGAAGATGAAAAGCAAGTGAAGTGGCTGAAGCGGCAGAAGGAGGCGTTTGACGTTGTTCTGGTTGATGCGCCCTGCACATCATCCGGTACGTGGCGCCGCAACCCCGATCTGCGCTGGCGCCGACATGGCCCCACGATGGAGGAAATCGTTTCACTGCAGGCGCAGATTTTGGAACGATTTCAAAAATGCGTGAAGCCCGGCGGGCGGCTTGTGTATGCAACCTGCTCGCTTTACCGCGAAGAAAACGAGCATCAGCTTGAAGCGTTTCTTGCTAAGCATCCTGATTTTAAAGTCATGCCGATTGCCGAGGCATGGACGGATGCCGGCCTTACTGGCCCATGCCCGTGCGATGGGGCTTATATGCGCCTTTCTCCTATGCAGACGGGCACGGACGGATTTTTTGCCGCAGTGCTCAAGCGTGATGGAGAATTAGTAGATACCGCCGGTGCCGCCCAAAGCATCGCTTGAGGGTGGTGGAACCTCCGGTGTGATACCGTTTTCGGATTCCGGCAGGGACGTTCCGCTTTCGATCGCTGTTTCGGGTGCCGTGCTCTCGCTATTTTCAAAACGGGCGGCGGGCTGATCAGGATCATACACATAAGCTTCATCCGTCGGCTCGTTATCCTTGAGGAAGGCCTCGAAAATCGCGTTCGGATCATCGGGGCTTGTTCTGCGGCCCGTGGTTGCGTTGACCTCCACCAAAGAAATACCGGGCGGAACACGAAACGGTTTTGGATCGCGATCCTTGATATATTCCTCAATGAAAGCGCGGAACATAGGCACAGCGGTTGAGCCGCCCGTTTCCTTGCCGAGAGAGCGTGGCTGATCAAACCCTACATACATACCCACCACGATTTCGGGCGTAAAGCCAATAAACCAGACATCGCGCGCATCGTTGGTGGTGCCTGTTTTACCGGCCATCGGGTAATCAATATCCTTGAGGCGCGAGGCTGCCGTACCGCGTTGGACCACGCCTTCGAGGATGCTTGTCATTTGGTAGGCGACGCGGGGGTCGGTTACCAGATCCTCTTCCTGTTTTGGCTCGGGTACGTCCTGCGCGGGCGTCCACTGGATGCGCGGGCCGCAATCGGTACATAGACGGCTGTCCCTTGAGTAGACGGTAGTGCCGGAGCGGTTTTGAATACGGTCAATAAAAGTTGGCGTGATTTTCTGTCCGCCATTGGCCACCATCGCATAGGCGCTTGTGAGGCGGAGCAAAGTTGTTTCCTGAGCGCCTAAGGCGTTTGCCAAGTGCGTCTGCATTTCGTCATAGATGCCGAAACGTTCGACCGTTTCCGCAATACGTTTCATACCGAGATGGGCCGCCAAACGCACGGTCATGAGGTTGCGCGACTTTTCGATACCGACGCGGATGGTTGTCGGGCCGTAATACTCGTCTTCCTCATAATTCGTTGGTGACCAGACGCCCTGACCGTAGCCCATGGAAAATGATATGGGTGCATCGAGTACTTTGGTGGTTGGGGTATATCCCTCCTCCAGAGCTGCGAGATATATGAACGGTTTGAAGGCGGAGCCAACCTGACGCTGTGCCTGTGTGACCCGATTGAATTCCGACTTCTCGTAATCCCAGCCACCCTGCATAGCCAGAACCCGGCCCGTATACGGGTCTAACGCCACGAGCCCGCCCTGCACAACCGGCACCTGACGCAGACGCCAGAACATGCTGTCATCGGGTTCCGGCTTTTCCTCCGGCATCGTGCCGTCCGCATTGGGAACGGGTTTTGGTTTGACCTTGTAATCAAGATACGATTTGGGGCCGACCATAACGATATCGCCCACGGCGAGTGTATCACCCGCCCAGGCAACGTCATCCGCATGAAGCGAGTGTTTTTCACCGCCAACAAGACCGACGGCGACGCCTTTTGCCGTCTTTGAAATGACAACGCCTATCTGCCAGTCGGGCAGCATGCCTTTTTGAATGGGAATTTCGCCCAAGCGGCTTTCCCAACCCGTAATATCGGCGTAGCGGGCTATGGGCCCGCGCCATCCGTGACGTTTTTCGTACTGAACGATGCCGTAGCGGAAGGCGCGCTCGGCTATATCCTGCAATGCCGGATCGAGTGTCGAGCGGACGATAAGACCATCCTTGTTGACGGTATCAAGGCCGTGTTTTTCACCCAAGAAACGGCGGATCTCTTCGGCAAAATAGGGGGCACGTACGGCCTCACGCTTTTGAGCCTGATCGACCACCGCCAGCGGCTGAAGTTTTGCAATCTGTGCCTGATCTTTTGTAAGCACGCCGTCTTCCTGCATGCGGCCAATGACCCAGTTACGGCGGTCAAGCGCCTGCTGACGCCGCTTGACCGGATGGTAATTGCTCGGCGCTTTTGGAAGGGCTGCGAGATAGGCGGCTTCCTCGACCGAGAGATCATCGAGACCTTTGTTGAAATACGTCTGGGCCGCAGCTGCAACGCCGTAGGCACCCTGCCCGAGATAGATCTCGTTGAGGTAGAGTTCGAGAATGCGGTCCTTCGGGATTACGCGTTCCATTCGGAGAGCCAGAATGGCTTCCTTGAACTTGCGCTCAAAACTGACTTCGTTTGTCAGTAGCATGTTTTTGGCAACCTGCTGCGTGATGGTGGAAGCGCCTACGAGGCGGCTTTCGGAACCGGCGTTGCGCAAATTGACCAAAACGGCACGGCCGATGCCATGAAAATCAAGGCCGTTATGCTCGTAAAAATGCTGATCTTCGGCGGATAAAAACGCATTGCGGACGAGAGCCGGAACCGCGGTTATGGGTACGAAGACGCGTTTTTCCTCGGCGAACTCGGCCATCAGGCGGCCATCGCCCGCAAAAACCCGCGTGACCACAGGCGGTTGATAACTTTCGAGCTTTTGAAAATCAGGAATGTCGTTGGTGTAGTTTTTTAGGAGCCATGCGAAAAGACCGAGCCCGCCCATAAGGCCCAAAAACCCCAGTGAGCAAAACAGCAAACATCCTTCAATGATGAGGCGCCAAAGCTTCCGCATGGGGGCGTTTATCGCATGTTTTCAGGGCAGGATAAAGGCAGCAGCCGCGTGATTATCTTGCTTTTTTCGTTCCAAAGAGGGAGGCGAAAAGCGAGGTTTTCTGGGCAGGCGCCGGCAGGCGATTTTGATTGCCGCTCTGGACCGTACGAAACACGGGACCCTGCTGCGACTGCTGGGCCGGCTGTACCGAGCCCTGTGCCGGATTTTGAACGAATTGCGGCTGCGGACGCTGCGCCGACTGTGCCTGCGCTGCGGGCCTTGCCGAGTGATTGACGACGCCGTTTTGAGTTTTCTTGGCTTCCATGGCACGTTGACGCGCCTCTTCGCGCGCCTGCATTTCGGCAATGCGCTCCTCGGACTGCTTTTGGCTATATTGGCTGGTGATTAAAATCTGTTGCGCCTGTTTTTGCCAGAGATCGCGCTGGACCTTGAGATCCTCGATCTGGCGTTGTGCCATTTCCAGCTGTTCCTGTGCCATGCGCGCTTCCATGCGTAGGCGCTCGACCTCAATTGCGTTGCGTGCTTTTTCAAGCTCCAGCTCGACGGCAAAGGCAGGTGAGGCACTTTCCGATGCCCCTCGGGGCGCGTTATCGTTGCTTTGCGGCTCCAGGCCAAAAACGCGCTCGAGTTCCGATACGTCGACGAGGCGGCGGCCATTTGCGTCAATCTCATAGGAGAGCTTGCCCGCGTTCATGGCACGCTGGATGGTCGATTTGGATTTTCCAGTGAGTTCTGCTGCGCGCTGCGCACCAACTTTGGCCATTTCCCCCAGCCTGTCTAAAGTTTTCTTTTATGGAATTCCTGAGAACTATACGTCTTCCTATCCTTTATCATCAAGATTTTTATCGGTGCAAGATAGAGCCTGACCCGAGTTATCCACCGCAGTTATAAGTCATCCACGATGCATTTTTTTAGTCTGCATCTCCTTGATTTTTAACATAATATTAAGCGGTTTTCGTTAGTCTGACGGTGGCGAAGCCTGCTTATGGGCTGACGCTTGCTGAATGGCCGTTGGAAAATTGATCGTTTTCATGCGTACACAAGACCATATCCCCGCTTGCGGCACTTTGGAGTGAGCTGCCAATGACGCATATACAGGATTTTCTCAGACAAGCAGGGTTTATTAAAAACAAACCCGGATACTTCTATACAATCTGGGCCAGCCTTGGCGCCACCGGCACGCCGCCCCTCAATAGAAAGGATGCTATCGATCTTATTGGTCGCGCCGCATGGCTTTTTAAAGTCAAACGGGCAGACAGAACTTTTGACCAACTCAGAAATACGGTCTTGGGTCATTACTCTGCCTGGCGAGCCGAGACCTTACCTATGTTGCCCCAGCTTGATGCGCGCCAAAAGGCAACCTTGATTACCCACATGGCGGATCTGGGTTTGAAAGACCCCGATTTTCTTCAGACGTGGAAACAGGGCGCGCAGACATTCCTACCTCAGGTATCGAATAGAGACCTCAGCAGGATTGTGCGCGCCATAGGTATTTTAAAGGAATCCCTGCTGGATGATTTTGGCCGTGCGCTTGCTTTGGAAATTGAAAAGCGATGCAATGCACCAAACGCGAAAGATCGCCCTGACTTGCAGGAATGCGCCGCCATAGCCTCAGGCCTTGCCATGATGGATGCGGCCCTTGCCAGCCCGCTGTACAAACCTTTGTGCGAAAAAGTTTTGAATAGCGTTACACACGCTGCGCCGAAAAGAATAACGGAGAGCAATATTTCTTCTCTTAGGCCTATTCGTGATGCTGCCGCTTGGTTTGATATCCCTGATCTTCCCTTCCCCAAGCCCACGGATACAAGCGGGAACACATCGAGTTATGAATCAGACACTGCCGCATTTCTTAGAGATAACGGCCTTCATACTACGAACAAGGGGAAGGCTGTCTCGGAATTCGGAAAAGTGGCAGACCTTGAAATGCCCATGTACGGGCAAACAATCAACATCGAAGCCGATGGCCCAAGCCACCGTATCCGCACCTATCCTGACCTTGGGTCGGAGTATAGTGGTGCCACGCTTTTACAGACGGCACTTGATGTCAAAATTGCAAAGCGCCCGATCGTGCGCATTTATAGCGAGACCTATAACAGCATCGATAGAAAAAACCTGAGCCTGGAAACCATGTTTGATATGCACGAACTTTTTAGCGGTGTCGCTGACGCCTCCGCGGACGGCAAAGCTGCAGGCTATGAACTGGTGCTCAAGCCTGCCTCACGTGGCGGCGGCTTTGAAATGAAAAAAATGACGCGATAAAAAAATCCCGCCTGAAGCGGGATTTCTTTAAATATACAAACCTTATTAACCGCCGGAGGAAACACGGCGCGGTGCTGAAACCTTGCCGCCTTTTGTTTGTCCGCCCTTAGCGATTTTGCTGCCGCCTGCTTTTGGCGCAGCTGCCTTACGGCCTTCGGCTGCCTTTTTACGGGCGGCTTTTTTGGCTTCGGCGGCTTTCACTTCGGCTTCGGTTGCGTTTTCTTCCGTGTACACAGGGCCGCTGTCTTTACCGCGGGCCGTGACATCACGCTCAACGAGTTCAATGACGGCAAGCGGAGCGTTATCACCGTAACGGAAGCCGGCTTTCATGATGCGGCAGTAACCGCCCGAACGCTTGGCGTAACGGGAGGCGAGCACATCGAACATTTTGGCGACCAGCGCCTCATCCCGCAGACGCGCGATGGCAAGGCGACGATTGGCAAGCCCGCCTTTTTTGGCAAGCGTAATCAGTTTTTCAACGACCGGGCGAAGGTCTTTTGCTTTTGGCAGGGTTGTTACGATTTGTTCGTGCTTGATCAAGGCTTGTGCCAGGTTTGCGAACATCGCTTTGCGGTGACCCGACGTACGGGAAAACTCGCGGCCTTTATAACCGTGTCTCATTTTTGACTCTCTTTCTGTTATCAGCAGGCCGTGTCACGGAACCTGCTATTTTTTGTTTGGTCGAAGTGGCTTACCCACTTCTCCCGTTTCGTTTGTTTGGTCGAAACTGACTCTCAGTTTCTTCCTTTGGTTTACTTTTTATTTTTAACCACGAAGGACACGAAGATCACTAAGAAGGTTTTTATAAACTCACTTCGTGTGCTTCGTGCCCTTCGTGGCTAATCTTTAATCAGTAAGGCTCTTCGAGTTTGCGGCGAAGGTCCTCGATGTTCTCTGGTGGCCAACCATCGACCTGCATGCCGAGGTGGAGGCCCATCGTGGCCAGAACTTCCTTAATTTCGTTGAGCGACTTGCGGCCAAAGTTTGGCGTACGCAGCATGTCGTTTTCCGATTTCTGAACGAGGTCACCGATATAGGTGATGTTATCGTTCTTGAGGCAGTTCGCTGAACGGACCGAGAGTTCCAGTTCATCCACTTTACGCAGCAAGTTACGGTTGAATGGAAGTTCTGGCGCTTCGTCACGGCGGGCGGCAGCGGCTTTTGGCTCATCGAAGTTGATGAAGACCTGAAGTTGGTCTTGGAGGATGCGGGCAGCATAAGCGACCGAATCTTCAGGCGTTACTGCGCCGTTTGTTTCGAGGTGCAGGGTCAGCTTGTCGTAGTCCGTGATCTGGCCGACGCGGGTATCTTCCACATCGTATGAAACCTTGCGGACAGGCGAGAAGATGCTGTCGACCGGGATGAGGCCAACTGGCGATTCTTCCGGACGGTTTTGCGAGGCTGGGCGGTAGCCTTTGCCTGTGTTGACCGTCAGTTCCATGTTGAGTTTTGCGCCTTTGTCGAGCGTGCAGATGATGAGATCGGGATTCATGATCTCGATATCGGCGCCGGCTTCGATCATGCCGGCGGTTACTTCGCACGGACCTTCGGCAGCAAGACGCATTTTTTTAGGACCTTCGACGTGCATTGCGATTGCGATGTTTTTCACGTTGAGGATGATGTTCACGACATCTTCGCGAACGCCGGGGATTGACGAGAATTCGTGGAGAACGCCGTCGATCTGAATCGCCGTTACCGCCGCGCCCTGAAGGGATGACAAAAGAATGCGGCGAAGCGCGTTACCGAGCGTGAGGCCAAAGCCGCGCTCAAGAGGTTCGACGACGATCGTGCCGGACGAGCGCGTGTTCGGGCCCGCTTTTTTGACATCGATTTTTGTCGGCTTAATCAGTTCCTGCCAGTTTTTCTGAATCATTTTGTTACTGCCTTTCTGTTAACTTCATCCGGCTCTTAACCGGCCTCTGGTTTGGTATTTAACTACTTTTTACCGCTAAGAGCGCTAAGCTTCGCTAAGGACCGCTAAGGAATTTTACCCTTAGCGTTTTAGCACCCTTAAAGGCTAATTCTTATACGCGGCGACGCTTAACCCTTTCCGTCGTGTTATACACGACGACGTTTTCTGGGGCGGCAGCCGTTGTGAGGGATTGGCGTTACGTCTTTGATGTTGGAGATCGTAAAACCAGCCATCTGGAGAGCGCGCAGAGCGGACTCGCGGCCAGCGCCAGGGCCCTTCACTTCGACCGTCAGTTCCTTCATGCCGTGCTCGGCTGCTTTGCGGGCGGCCTCTTCGGCGCAGACCTGCGCCGCGAACGGCGTGGATTTGCGGGAACCCTTGAAACCCATCATGCCAGCGGAACACCAGGAAACGGCGTTGCCCTGTGCATCCGTGATGGTCACGATGGTGTTGTTGAAGGAAGCATTCACCTTGGCGATGCCGGAGGTGATGTTTTTGCGCTCTTTTTTCTTGGTGCGAGGAGCAGCCGCTGTTGTTTGCTTTGTCATTTGGGTCTATCTCCTGATTATTTCTTGGTCGCGAGTTTTTTGCCTGCAATCGCTTTTGCAGGGCCTTTGCGGGTACGCGCGTTGGTGTGCGTGCGCTGACCACGGACCGGCAGGTTTTTGCGATGACGCAGACCGCGGTAGCAGTTCATATCCATGAGGCGCTTGATATTCTGCGATACTTCGCGGCGGAGTTCGCCCTCGACCTTGCAGGTTTTTTCGATCTGTTCGCGGATTTTGAGAAGATCGTCTTCAGATAGTTCGTTCACGCGCGGAAATTCGTTTTTAGCGGCGTTACCGATTTTGCAGGATTGCAGAATGGTTAGAGCCGTTGTCCTGCCGATACCATGAATATAGGTAAGAGCAATGTGGATACGCTTATTGGTCGGGATGTTAACCCCTGCTATACGAGCCATGATTTTCTCCTTTTGGCTTCGATTGCAACAGGCTTATGCCTGAAGCAATTATGACCCACGAAAAACACCTGTTATTCCGCCGAGGTTGTCTGGCTGGTTTTGCTTAGCAAAACCGCTCTTCCACAGCTGTCAGATACGGGTCCCTATCTGTCTGGAACGCGCGCAATCTAGGGGCCTGAACCCTTGCTGTCAACATAATTTCCTGTGGATAAATCAGGAAGTTTTTTGCATTATGGTAATTATTGGGCTTTTGCGACCAGCGCCGCGATCTGCGCTGCCACTTCATCGATCGGGCGCATGCCGTCCAGACGGTGCAGGAGACCCTTTTTCTCGTAATAAGGAGATACCTCGGCCGTATAGGCCTTGTACTCCTTGATGCGTCTTACCACGACCTCGGGCTTGTCGTCATTGCGAATGGCATGGCCTGCCGCTGCCGCCTCGGCGGCCCGTTTTTCAACACGGCTAACAAGAATATTCTCGTCGACCACAAGATCGACCACGAGATCGATACCGGCGGATTTTTTAGCGAGCATGGCACCCAGTGCCTCGGCCTGCGGGATGGTGCGCGGAAAGCCGTCAAAAATGACGCCGTTTTTGCAATCGGCTTCCGCACTTCTTTTCTCGATCATTTCGATGATGATGGCATCGGAAACCAGCTGCCCCGCATCCATGATGGCCTGCACGCGCTTTCCGAGATCGGAGCCTGCCGCGCGCTCGGCACGCAGCATGTCACCAGTTGAAAGCTGCTTTAGGCCGTGTTTCTCCTCAAGAATTTTGGCCTGTGTGCCTTTGCCGGCACCCGGCGGCCCCATCAAGATGATGTTGAGAGACATCAGCGTTTCCCCCGCAGACGTTGCTTGCGGATAAGCCCCTCGTATTGGTGGGCTACCATGTGTGCGTGGATTTGCGAAACCGTATCCATCGTCACGGACACGACGATGAGAAGCGAGGTACCGCCAAAGTAAAACGGCATGCTGAATTTCGAGATCAGGAACTCAGGCAGGAGACAGACAAACATAATGTACGCTGCACCTATGGCCGTCAGACGCGTGAGCACGAAATCCAGATACTCGGCAGTCTGCTGGCCTGGGCGCATGCCCGGTACGAAACCGCCGTATTTTTTCAGCATGTCCGCGTTTTCTTTCGGGTTAAAAACAATCGCCGTATAGAAGAAGCAGAAAAAGGCGATGAGCAGGCCGTACAAAATCATGTAGGTTGGCTGCCCGTGCTGGAGGTGCCTTGCGATGCTGGCCACGATATCACCGCCCTCGGCGCCCGCAAAACCAACGAGAGTCACCGGCAGAAGCAGCAGGGACGATGCGAAAATAGGCGGGATAACGCCTGCGGTGTTGAGCTTGAGCGGCAGATGCGACATTTGCCCCGCAGCCACCTGATTTTGACCGACCTGGCGGCGCGGATACTGAACAGGGATGCGGCGTTGCGCCCTTTCCATGAACACGATGAACACGATCACACCCAGAACCATGGCAAACAAGCCCACAAGTTCCAACACGTGGAACTGGCCCTGACGGCCCAGTTCAAGCACGCCTGCCACTGCACGCGGAAGTTCAGCCACGATACCGGCAAAGATAAGAAGCGAGGTGCCGTTGCCGACGCCGCGCTGCGTTATCTGCTCGCCGAGCCACATCAAAAAGACGGTGCCGCCGACGATGGTGATAACCGTTGAAATACGGAAGAACAAGCCCGGATCGATAACAGCCGAGCCGCTTGCGCCCTGCATGCTCTCGAGCCCCGCTGCAAGGCCCCATGCCTGAACAGCCGCAAGAATAACGGTTAGATAGCGCGTGTACTGGTTGATGCGGATGCGCCCGACCTCGCCCTCTTTTTTAATGGCTTCGAGCGATGGCAACATTGATGATGCCAGCTGCATGATAATGGATGCCGAAATGTACGGCATGATATTGAGCGCAAAGATGGTCATACGCTGAAGCGCGCCGCCAGCAAACATGTTGAACATGTCGAGAATGCCGCCCGCTTTTTGAGAATAGATCTCGTTCCAGACCGTAATATCGATCCCTGGCAGAGGCACGTGCGTACCGATGCGGTAGATGATGAGAGCGCCAATAACGAACAAAAGACGTGACTTGAGTTCGGTTGCTTTGGTGAAGGCGCCCCAGTTCATTTGCGAGGCCAGTTGTTCGGCGGCGGAAGCCATGAGAAATCACTCCAAAAACGATCATGAAAATATGTGGTTCATGTAGTCATTCACACGCAACTGTGTCAACCGTATGATACGTTTTTTTAATGGCCTCACTCGTGCTTTTCCTTGAATTTCGACCATTTGTTGTTGACAAGCGTTTCCGCACTGCGTCATCATGCCCCTTATGAACGCAGCACAATGCACTGCCCGATTTTATTACTGGTTTACCCACTAGGGGTTGCCAGTTTTCCGATTTTCTCTGAAAAACCCAAGGCCCCACCCAAAACCGGAGTGAGGGCTTAGTTTTTTGTGCGGCTTCCTTCTCTCTCTTACAACCTACCGCACGAGAAGGACCGTTAAAACCATGAATGCCCTCCCTGCCCTGTCACTCGATGATGACATGCGCCTGACTGTTACGGCCGTTGTGCCTGACGGGCCCGTGATCAAGGTTACGCCCGTGCATCCTGATAAACCGATGGCTCTGCCACCTGCTTTTCTCGCTATACTGAAAACCGCGAAAAACAGCGGCGAGCCCGTTTCGCATGTTATATGCAGGCGCGCCGGCGTCCCGGAATCCCAGGATAAATCCCATCTGCAGCACTTTTTGGTTTCAACGGCGGCCGGCGTACGACCGGTTGACGTGACCTACTGAAATAACAAAAGAGCGCCCTTAATGGGCGCTCTTTGTTGGTTATGGCGATTATTATCAGCCGATTTTCTTTTTACGAACGACAGGCTTGCGCTCGATCACGATGAGATCAAGCTTGCCGCCTGCTTTTTCGATTGCCGCTTTTGCGGGCTCGGATGCGCCGGACACTTTCAGGCTTACTTTTGCCTTCAGCGTGCCTTTGGAGAGAATACGAACGCCATCCCATTTTTTATTGATGACGCGTGCCTCGACCAGAGCCTCTTCCGTGATTTCCTTTTTGGCATCCAGATGACCGGCATCAATGGCCGCTTGCAGCTGACCCAGATTGATCTCGGCAAACATTTTGCGGTTTGGCTTGTTGAAGCCGCGTTTTGGCAAACGGCGATACAAAGGTGTTTGACCACCTTCAAAGCCATTGAGCGCAACGCCCGAGCGAGCGGTCTGGCCTTTGCCACCGCGGCCGGATGTTTTGCCTTTGCCTGAGCCGATACCACGGCCAAGGCATTTTGGTTTTTTGCGCGAGCCAGCTTTTGGCTTGAGTTGATTGAGCTTCATAGTTACCACCTTATTTAATTTCTGGTCGAAGTAGCTTACCTACTTCTCCCTCGTTTATATTTACCCTTATGCTGCCTCGACGACTTTGACGAGGTGACGCACTTTACGAATCATGCCGCGAACGGCAGGCGTATCTTCCAGCGTGCGGACACGATGGCGTTTGTTAAGGCCGAGACCGATCAGCGTTGCTTCCTGATCCGGCGTGCGCGCAATGATCGAACCGATCTGCATAACCGTTACGGTTTTGCCCGACTTCGCTTCCTTTTTAGGAGCGGCTTTTTTTTCTGTCTTAGGTGCCGCTGCTTTTTTTGCAGGCGCCTTTTTCGTAGCTTCAGTCATCTTGACCTTCCTCGGCTGTGGCTTGACCCTGGCGCTGGCTGATGACTTCGCTCACTTTTTTGCCTCTACGGCCAGCCACCTGACGTGGTGACTGAATGTTTTTGAGCGCGTCAAACGTGGCCTTAACCATGTTGTGCGGGTTGTTTGTACCCGTGGCCTTGGCCACGATATCCTGAATGCCCAACGCCTCGAACACGGCGCGCATTGGACCGCCTGCGATAATACCCGTACCGGCAGGTGCCGTACGCAGCGTTACCTTGCCAGCGCCATAGTGCCCACGAACATCGTGGTGAATGGTGCGGCCTTCGCGCAATGGAATACGAACCATTTTGCGTTTGGCGGCTTCGGTTGCCTTTTTGATGGCTTCCGGCACTTCTTTTGATTTTGCGTGGGCTGTGCCGACGCGGCCTTTGCCATCGCCTACAACCACGAGAGCTGCGAAGCCAAAACGGCGACCGCCCTTCACGACCTTGGCGACGCGGTTGATGGCAACCAGCTTTTCGACCAGATCACTCTGGGGCTTTTCTTTATCTCTATCCTGACGTTTACCTTCGGGGCGTGCCATGTTCTCTCCTGATTAGAATTCCAGTCCGCCTTCGCGGGCAGCTTCAGCCAATGCTTTGATGCGGCCGTGATACAGATATGATCCACGATCGAAGATCACCTGTTTGACACCGGCTTTTTTCGCGCGCTCGGCAACCAGTTTGCCGACGGCGGCCGCAGCGGCAACGTTGCCACCGATTTTTACTTTTGCCTTCATCTCTTCTTCAGCCGTGGAAGCGGCTGCCATCGTAACACCCTTGGTGTCGTCGATGACCTGAGCATAGATGTTGCTGCCAGAACGATATACGTTGAGGCGTGGGCGCCCTGTTTTGAGGGCGTTGGCGCGTACCTTGTTGCGATTGCGGAACGTACGACGCTCTTCTGCTGTGAGATGTTTCGTCATTTCTTCTTACCTTCTTTGCGGATAATCCGCTCGTTATCGTACTTGATGCCTTTGCCTTTATATGGCTCTGGACCACGGAAATTGCGGATTTCGGCCGCAACCTGACCAACCTTTTGCTTGTTGGTGCCGGATACCGTGATGGCCGTCTGCTTGTCGACGGCAATCTTGATGCCCTCGGGGATCGCGTAACGGATGTCGTGGCTGAAGCCGAGTTGCAGAACAAGCTCTTTGCCCTGAACGTTGGCACGAAGACCGACGCCGTTGATTTCGAGTTTCTTTTCATACCCTTCGGCAACACCTTTCAAAAGATTGGTGATGTTACGCTGGGTTGTGGCCCACATGGCTTTTGCCGTGTTGCTGTTGGCAGCAGGCTGGACGACGATCTTGCCGCCTTCCATGGTGACTGTGACGTCTTCAGTCAGCTGAAGCGTGCCCTCGCCAAGTTTGCCCTTGGCTTTGACAACGCCGCCCTTGACCTCAACGGTCACGCCCTGCGGGATTGTAACTGGGTTTTTACCGACGCGTGACATTAGAACACCTCGCAGAGAAGTTCTCCGCCGACGTTTTTCTTGCGGGCATCATGATCGCTCATGACACCTTGAGGCGTCGACAGGATGGTGATGCCAAGGCCGTTCTGCACGAAGCGGAGGTCCTTGACGTTGGAATAAACACGACGGCCCGGTGTGGATACGCGCTTGATGGTGCGGATCGCAGGCTGGCCCTCAGCATATTTGAGTTCGATATTGATTTCACGGCCATCCGCCTTGTAACCACGGATGTACCCTTCGCCTGCCAGAACGTCCAGGACGTTACGGCGGAGACGTGAATTGGGGCTCGAGATCTTGGCAAGCTTTGCCTGTTGACCGTTGCGAATGCGTGACAGCAAATCGCCGAGAGGATCGCTCATTGACATGGGATGTCCTCCTTCCTTTCTTACCAGCTAGATTTGACAACGCCGGGCAACTCACCACGAGAAGCCTTTTCGCGCAGCATGTTACGGCAGAGTTTAAATTTACGGTGCACACCGCGGGCACGGCCCGTGAGCGCGCAGCGATTACGCTTGCGTGTCGGGGCGCCGTTGCGCGGCAGTTTTGCGAGCTTCAAATTCGCTTCGAAAATCTCGGCCGGGTCGGCGCTGCGGTCACGCGCGACTTTCAAAAGCTTTGCGCGTTTAGACGCCTGCTTTTTGACCATCTTTTCGCGCTTTTTTGTGCGCTCGATCATGCATTCCTTAGCCATTTTACATCCTCTCTTTATACTCGCGGCCTTTGCACATTCCTCGGGCCGCTCGTCAGTTACCGATCACGGATCGGCATGTTGAATTCTTTTAACAGCGCTTTTGCGTGAGCATCGGATTTTGCGGTTGTGCAGATCACGATGTCCATGCCACGGATCTTATCCACCTTGTCGAAATCGATTTCGGGGAAAATGATGTGTTCCTTGATGCCCAGCGCGTAGTTGCCCTGACCGTCGAACGAGCGTGGCGAAAGGCCACGGAAGTCGCGGACGCGAGGCAAAGCCACATTGATCAGGCGGTCCAGAAACTCGTACATGCGCTTTTTGCGAAGCGTAACTTTGCAGCCAAGCGGCATGTTTTCACGAACCTTGAAGGTCGCGATGGATTTCTTTGCGCGTGTTACAACGGCGCGCTGACCTGCGATGCGTGTCAGGTCATCCGCCGCCTGGGAAGCCTTGCGGCTGTCTTGCGTGGAATCGCCCACACCCATGTTGAGAACGATTTTCTCAAGCGCCGGGATCTCGTGCACGTTTTTAAGGCCCAGCTTTTCACCAAGCTGTTTTTTGATACGGGCTTCGTACTCCGCCTGGAGACGAGGCTTGTATGCGCCTTCTGTTTTTTCTTTCTTTGCAGCCATCTGGTTGCCCCTTACTTATCAATCGTTTCGCCCGAGGCTTTTGCCACGCGCACTTTTGTACCGTCTTTCAAAACCTTGTAACCAACTTTTGAAGCCTTGCCTGATTTAGGATCGGCCAACGCCACGTTGGAAACATGGATCGGAGCCTCAAGCTTTTCGATCCCGCCAGGTGATGTTTGTGTTGGCTTGTTGTGATGGGTGCGCATGTTGACACCCTGTACGACTACGCGGTTTTCCTCGCGCAGGACTTTCATCACTTCGCCCTTAGCGCCTTTATTGGCACCAGAAATAACAACCACTTGGTCGCCTTTTTTAATTTTCAACTTTGTCGACATCACAGCACCTCGGAAGCAAGCGAAATGATTTTAAGGTAGCCTTCGCCACGCAGCTCACGCGTAACAGGGCCAAAGATACGGGTACCAACGGGTTCTTTTTGTGCGTTAACAAGCACAACCGCGTTTGTATCAAAGCGGATGGACGTGCCATCATCGCGGTGAACACCGGTTTTTGTGCGTACGATCACGGCCTTGCAGACCTGACCTTTTTTTACGCGCCCGCGTGGAATTGCATCCTTGATCGATACAACGATCTCTTCACCAATGTTGGCGGTACGCTTATGCGAACCACCAATCACCTTGATGCACTGCACTTTCTTGGCCCCCGAGTTGTCGGCGACATCCAGAACGGTTTGCATCTGAATCATGACTACACCTTTATCCTTCTACTCAGGCCTTGGCCTTGGTTTCTTTTTTTGCGGCCGGTTTTTTCTCGGCTGCGGGTTTCTTTTCAGCGGCTGGTTTTGCTGCTTTTTTTGGAGCGGCTTTCTTCTCGACCGGTGCGGCTTTTACCACATCTGTCGGGTTGAAGGGCAGAACGTTGACCGGCTTACCATCCGAACCACGGCCTTCAATCACTTTCCAGCTTTTGTTCTTGGAGATCGGACGGCACTCCTCGATTGAAACGACATCGCCTACCTTGCAGGCATTGCCTTCATCGTGAGCGGCGTATTTTGCCGACTTCTTCACGTATTTTTTGTATTTGCTGTGCATGATCCGGCGCTCGACCAGAACCGTTACGGTTTTGGCCATTTTGTCCGAGACGACGGTACCTTGCAGGATGCGACGTGGCATTTTTTTCTCCTTTTATTCTTTTGAAGCTTTGGCAGTTTTTTTAGCCTTTGTTTGGTCGGACTTGCTTACCAAATCCTGTTTTTCCGCCTTTTTCTCGGCGGCTGGCTTTGCTACCTTGGCTTTTTTGGCAGGCTTTGCAGCGATGCCAAGTTTTTGTTCGTTCATCAGTGTTTTTGCGCGGGCAATGTCACGACGCACAGCGCGGAGCGTGTGTGTTTTTTCGACCTGCTGGCCGGACTTCTGGAAGCGCAGGGTCATTTGCTCCTTACGGAGGCCCATGACCATCTCTTTCAGTTCGTCTGCCGACTTGGCACGCATTGTTTCTGCTTTCATCACACTCTCCTCAATTTCTTTTTACTTTTCGCCTACGCGGACGACAATTTTTGTTTTCACCGGCAGTTTGGCGGCGGCAAGAGTCAGTGCCTCGCGGGCGATAACGCCCGATACGCCATCCAGTTCAAACATGATGCGGCCTGGTTTTACGCGGGCTACCCACAGTTCAGGTGTTCCTTTACCCGAGCCCATACGAACTTCGAGAGGCTTTTTGGATACAGGCACATCCGGGAAAATACGGATCCAGAGCTGGCCCTGGCGTTTCATGTGACGCGAGATGGCGCGGCGGGCAGCCTCGATCTGACGTGCCGTTACACGCTCAGGCTCGACTGCCTTCAGGCCATACGAACCGAAGTTCAGCATCGTGCCGCCTTTGGCGGTGCCGTGAATGCGGCCCTTGTGAGCCTTGCGATACTTTGTGCGTTTAGGTTGCATCATGGTAGTAGTTCCTTAATTTTGTCGGAGTTAGTTTTTTTCGGTTCTGCTTACCAGAACCTGTTTTCGCCAACTCCTCCGTTTCATTCCTTATCTTTACGACTCCAGCCCTGAGCATCGCTGACGCGCTTGTCGCGGGCCATCGGGTCGTGGGCCATAATGTCGCCTTTGTAAATCCAGACCTTGCAGCCAATAATGCCGTAGGTCGTCAGCGCTTCAGCAAAGCCGAAATCGATGTCAGCGCGCAGCGTGTGCAATGGCACGCGACCTTCGCGGTACCATTCCATACGGGCAATGTCGGCGCCAGCCAAACGGCCGGAGACGTTGATACGAATACCAAGGCCGCCCATACGAAGTGCCGATTGAACAGCGCGTTTCATGGCGCGACGGAAAGCCACGCGGCGCTCAAGCTGCTGGACCACGCCTTCAGCGACGAGCTGGGCGTCGATCTCGGGCTTACGGATCTCAACGATGTTGAGAGCCACTTCAGCGTTTGCCTTATCGGCCAGGCTTTTGCGCAGTTTTTCGATATCGGCGCCTTTTTTGCCGATGATTGCACCCGGGCGAGCCGTGTGAATTGTCACGCGGACGTTTTTCGTTGCACGCTCGACGATCACCTTGCTGACGCCAGCCGGTTTCAGGTTTTCGTGCACGAATTTACGCAGCTTGAGATCCTCGATCAGCTTGGCCGCGTAATCACGGTCAGCAAACCAGCGGGAGTCCCATGTGCGGTTAATACCAACGCGCATACCAATCGGATTGACCTTGTGACCCATGTCTTAATCCTTCTTCGCTTTTGCTGCTTTTGCAGCTGGTTTCTTATCGGCTTTGGCCGGTTTTTCGGCTTTAGCCTTTTTCTCGGCAGGTGCCTGCTCGCGTACGATGATGGTCAGGCGCGAGAATGGCTTTTCAACGCGGGAGGCTTTACCGCGGCCACGTGCGTGGAAACGCTTCATGGTCATGGTTTTGCCGACCGATGCCTCAGCTACGACCAGACGGTCGACGTTGAGGTTGTGGTTGTTCTCGGCATTGGTGAGCGCCGATTTCAGAACCTTTTTCACATCTTTTGCGATGCGGCGGGTGCAGAAATCGAGATCGATCATCGCTTTTTCAGCTGTTTTGCCGCGGATCATGCCGGCTACAAGATTGAGCTTGCGCGGGCTTGTACGCAAAAATTTTGCGTAGGCGCGGGCTTCGTTCTTGGCCTGTTTGGGTGGGTTTGCTGGTTTGCTCATCGGTTATCTCCTTAGGCCGCTTTGCCGGATGTGGCTTCGGCTTTTTTATCCGCGGCCGTGTGGGCGATGAAGGTACGCGTCGGAGCGAATTCACCCAGACGGTGACCGATCATGTTGTCGGTTACGATCACAGGGATGAATTTGTGTCCGTTGTATACGCCAAAGGTCAGACCCACAAAATGAGGGAGAATGACGGATGCGCGGGAGTACGTCTGAATGATGACGTTCTTGCCGCCTGCGCGTGCCTTATCCACCTTCTTGAGAAGGCTTGGATGGACAAATGGACCTTTCCAGGTTGAACGAGCCATGGTTCTTTTCCTTTACTTCTTACGGCGGCGGATAATGTATTTATCCGTGCCCTTGTTGTGGCGTGTTTTCTTGCCTTTGGTATTCTTGCCCCAAGGCGTAACAGGGTGACGACCACCCGAGGTACGGCCTTCACCACCACCGAGCGGGTGGTCGACTGGGTTCATGGCAACACCGCGAACGGTTGGGCGTGTACCCTTCCAGCGTGTGCGGCCTGCTTTTGAATCGCTTTCGTTCATGTGGTCGGCATTGGACATGGCGCCTACAGTTGCCATGCACTCGCCTTTGACCACGCGAAGCTCACCCGAGGAGAGCTTGATCTGAACGTATCCGGCGTCACGGCCGACGATCTGTGCGTAGCAGCCGGCTGCGCGTGCCATCTGGCCGCCCTTGCCTACTCTGAGTTCGATGTTGTGAACGATCGTACCGACCGGCATTGCCTTCACCTGAAGAGCGTTGCCCGGCTTGATGTCGGCATTGTTGCCGGCCATCACCTTGTCGCCAGCAGCCAGGCGCTGTGGTGCCAGGATGTAAGCCTTCTCGCCATCCTTGTATTCGATGAGAGCGATGTAGCCCGAGCGGTTTGGATCGTATTCAAGGCGCAGGACCGTAGCCTCGACGCCCTGTTTCAGGCGTTTGAAGTCGATCATGCGGTACAGTCTTTTATGACCGCCGCCGATGTGGCGCGTGGTAATACGGCCCGTGTTGTTACGACCACCTGTTTTACGGATACCTTCGACAAGGCTTTTCTCGGGGCGACCTTTCCAGAGATCGTCCGCCTTGTTGAGCACCAGCTGGCGCTGCGAGGAGGTTGTTGGTTTATATTGCTTGAGTGCCATTGTTTCTCTCCTTATGCGCCGGTGCCGACGTCAATTGTCTGGCCGGGTTCGAGGCTGACGATGGCTTTTTTCATGTCACCACGCATAGCGCGCGTGCCACGGAAAAACTTCGTCTTCCCTTTTTGTACCAGCGTGTTCACGCCTTTGACCTTTACGCCGAACAATGTTTCAACAGCGGCCTTGATCTGTGGCTTTGTAGCCGTGCCAAGAACCTCAAACGTAACCTGGTTGTTCTGCGAGCCTGAGGCCGATTTCTCGGTCACGATCGGGCGGCGGACGATTTCGTACATCCACTCGGCGGCTTTTTTATCTGCCTTTGCTTCGGCTGTCTTTTTTGCTTTTGTGGCCATGGCTTAGTCCTTCAATTTTTCTGTAAGGGCTGCAACGGCATCCTTTGTGAGCACCAGTTTTTCACGGCGCAGGATGTCGTACACGTTAGCGCCATCAACCGCCATCACATCGATGAAGGGGATGTTGCTTGTCGCTCTTGCGAAGTTGACATCAACCTCTTTGCCGGCGATCACGACGGCATTTGCAATACCCAGTTTTTCAAGCGACTTGGCCATTGCCGCCGTCTTGTGGCTGCCTGCCTTTGCGTCATCCAGAATGATGATGCTGCCGGAAGCGGCTTTTGAAGAAAGCGCGGTTTTAAGGGCCAGACGACGAACTTTTTTAGGAAGTTCGATTGAATGGTCACGTGTTGTTGGGCCAAAAATCACGGCGCCGCCACGGAATTGCGGGTTGCGCAGTGAACCCTGGCGGGCGTTACCCGTACCTTTTTGCTTGTAAGGCTTTTTGCCCGTACCGCGTACTTGGCTGACGCCCCGTGTCTGGTGCGTGCCGGCACGGCGTTTGGCCAGCTGGTAACGGACCATGGCGAGCATGATGTCTTCGCGGACGGGGAGACCGAACACGGTTGAATCGAGTTCGACCGAGCCCGCATCTTTGTTTTCGAGTGTTTTAACGGCGAGTTTCATGACTTATTCCGCCTTTCCTTCTTCTGCAACCGCGGGAGCGGCTTCAGCTTTTTGTTCTTGTTTATCGGCTGCGGCCTTTTTGAGACCGGCTGGCATTGGCACTTCTTTTGGAAGCGGCTTTTTCATGGCGTCCGTAATGGCAATCCATGCGCCTTTGAAGCCCGGGACCGAGCCTTGAACAAGGATGAGACCATCTTCAGCATCAACGGCTACGATTTTCAGGTTCTGCGTGGTGACGGTTTCAACACCCAAGTGACCAGGCATTTTCTTGTTTTTGAAAACGCGGCCAGGGTCTTGACGGTTACCGGTTGAACCCAGCGAGCGGTGCGTAATGGAGTTACCGTGCGAAGCTCTGTGGCCTGCAAAGTTCCAGCGTTTCATACCGCCGGCAAAACCTTTACCGAGCGAGGCGCCCTGCACATCCACAAATTGCCCCGGGATGAAATGTTCGACCGAGAGTTCAGCGCCTACTTCGAGAACATTTTTCGGGTCAACGCGGAATTCCATCAGCTTCGACTTTGGCGCGACTTTCGCTTTGGCAAACGATTCGCGCTGGGCCTTGTTGACGTTCTTGATTTTTGGCGTGCCTGCACCCAGCTGCACGGCTACATAGCCGTCTTTTTCCATGGTGCGCACAGCCGTTACCTGAAGTTTCTCAACTTTCAGGATAGTGACCGGAATATGCTGGCCTTCTGGTGTGAAGTACCGGCTCATCCCTTCCTTGCGTGCTATTAAACCCGTTCTCATTTTACTCTTCCTTTTGCCCTACATTATCGGGCGGTTACATTGCCTGGCCTCTATATCCAGACTTTTTACATCCGCCCTTAACCCGGCTGATGTACAGAGGCTCGCGCGTACTTTATGCCGCCTGTCCGAGCTTGATTTCAACATCCACACCCGCAGCCAAGTCGAGCTTCATCAGCGCGTCAATGGTTTGCGGTGTTGGGTCTACGATATCGATTACGCGCTTGTGGGTGCGCATTTCGAATGCTTCCATCGACTTTTTGTCGATGTGAGGCGACCGTAGAACCGTAAAACGTTCAATACGTGTTGGCAGAGGTACAGGGCCGCGCACTTGCGCGCCGGTACGCTTGGCCGTGCCCACGATCTCTTTCGACGCGTGGTCGAGGAGGCGGTGGTCGAAGGCCCGGAGGCGGATGCGAATGTCTTGTGCGCTCATAGTATCCTCTATCCCTTAAGCCAAGATTTTACCGACGACGCCGGCGCCGACCGT
>RFNZ01000009.1 GCA_009926935.1 Pseudomonadota bacterium
TGGCCGATGCCAACGTCAAACGCGCGATCGAGGGCATGGCCGTCAAAAAGGTCATCGTCGTGCCCAACAAAATCGTGAACATCGTAGCCGCCGCTTAATAAACTGCCCCCGCCTCAAGGGCCTTCATCTGCGCATCAAGGGCCGCGTAAAACCACACGATGATTCCAAAAAACGCCAGCATCGCTATGACAACGGCGACGATGAGCATCGGATTCTCTTTGATTTTCTCGAAGAGTGACATTGGCGCGGCGGCTCCTTCCTTAAAGCTTCCGTCGCTGAACAAAATTTGACAAGTACAATCACAGCACTGTATATCCATATTCCATGTACGTAACCGCACGCACCAAGCAGCTCATGATGAGCATGTCCATGCGCTGCGGCAGGGCTTCCCGGTAGTCACTACCGAATAGCCTTGCCGCATCAAAGCGGTTGCGGCGATCTTCGCGCTTCCCACTCCCCAAAATGACAAGAACCAAGAAAACGCGAGGAGAAACGCGATGACATTTCGTACGATAGATATTATTCAAATCACCGACTGCCATGACACTGGCGCCATCAGCGGCGAACTAGCCGCTATCAAGGTCAAACGCCGTTACGCTGACCGTGCCGAGCTGCTTGGCCTCAACACACGCTTAATCGAGGTCGCACCTGCCGAAGAGTTCAATACAATTGACGTAGGCGCGAAATTCTCAGAACTGGCAACGAGCGCCGTAAACCCCGCACGCCTTGTGCTGGCGATCAATGCGGCACCTCCCAGCATCGCCGGTGGTACAGGCAACAACGAGCGCCGTAACTTTGTGTTAGGCCGCCTTAAAAACGGCATCGTTTTTGGCGGCACATGGGGTGGACACTGCCTGTCCTACGTAAAGTCCGAAATTGCCGAACTTTACGAGCTTCTGGACTCCAATAACGGCTCGCAGTTCCGCTCTCTTGAAGTTCTGCCTGACGCGTTGCTCGACTTTAAAGCGGAGAAAATCGATGGTGCACGCTTAAGGCCCATCAATGTTGCCCACGAGGTGCCGGCCCCACCACGTCATTCCCATGCGTGGACAGTCGATAACTTCGGAAACGTGAAACTCTTCCTGACACAGGATGACAAACTGCGCCTCCACGGCCTTTTCAAAGCGAAAGCAAAAGGCCCGGAAGGCAAGAAGATTGCACCAGTCACATTTGCATTCGGTAACAGGTCTGTTGAGTTTACGCCGTCATCAAACGGACTCCTGCTCCCCGACAAGAGAGAGTTTGCGCTAGCAAGCCTTGCGGAAAAATTGTTCTGCATCGAAATCGGCACGAACGTCGTATCGCTGACATCCAGCGCCAAACGCTGGGATGAAAAAGGCGCCATCACCGACGTCGAGCAAATTGCAACCCTCCGTGGTGAGCCACACAAGCCACTGGGGTATAAGCCACCTAAAATTGGGGCCCCGGTCTTTTTTGGCGCCGCTTAAAAAGTTAAAAGAGCCCGATACTCATTTCGGGCTCTTTCTCTTTTCTTGCAGACAGAATGAAGTTTACATATATTTAGATCATGCGTAGCGTTTCTCGTATCCCGCTTCACCCGTTTTTTAGCGGCGTCTCCTCAAATGCAGGCGGTCTAAACCCTCTGATTGCAACCACCATAAGCCCTGATCGCGATAAAATGGCCGCGGCACGGGCAGCACATGCTTTTATTGAAGAGGCCGCATGGCGATATGAAGTGCATCTGGCACAGCTCGCCGCCTTTGGCAGAAGCCTTCCTCTCGCCCGGCCCGATATCACTGCAGGATATAAATGGCATGTCGAAATCAGCCCTCTCAAACGCAAACTGATCGGTTGGGGCGCAGTGATGCCCTTCATGGACGCGGTTGAAGTAGCCGCCGTCCACGACGGCATGATCGGCCACAACGCCAACCTCCTGGAGGGCGAGCCAAAGCCACTCGAAACCGTAAGGTTTGCTGTGGCCACACATGACACAGGACCGCAGACTCTTAAGATCGCGGCTTAGAGCCAGATTTTACCTCAAAAATTGCATAGAATAGTTATTTTCTATAATAATTACCCATGCTCGATCCGATTTTCGACTTTGACCGGGACATACTCCCGCCCGAGGCAGCCCGCGCACTCCTTCTGGAGGAGATGCTGGGCGGCAACCTTGGGGCCCTCATAACAGACATGCAGTGGGGGTACTTCTTCCCCGAATACATGAAAGCCAATGGGCGGTTTTGTGACGCCGCAATTAAGGAAGCGCAAACAGTCACAGCAACCACACATACTTTTTTTAATGACTACAAGGCAACGGGCCTGCCGTTACATAAATTCTGGGCGGTGCATGCCTGCTTTCCGTCTGTACGCCACAAACTTCAAACCAACCCCACGGGTATTCGCCGCGAGCTAGTAATCAAACCAGATGCCGAGGACGAGGTTTTTACAAAGGAGGAGCCCTGCCCTTTCCAAAAAACGCCCCTCAACAAGGCGGCTCGTAAAAAACGTGTTTCAACCTTCTTAAAAGGTGGTGGATTGTTTGAGGTTTGTGTTGCCCACGGGCTTTTGAACGGCATGCACAAATACGACTACAATATGATCCTGATGCCGGATGCCACCCTCACAAAGCATGGCCGCGGCGTCGATTACATTCGGGGCCAGTTCAGGTACGCAACAGGCTCTCTCGCTAAAATCAAACTCGGCGTTCTTGATACGCGCGAGGTCATGGACGTGGCTCACACGGCTGCCAAGCTCTCGCTCGGTCACCTGCGCGCGGCATAAAGCGCGGGATTGACTTGTAAGCCCCGACTTCATAGCGTGGGGGTATGATACGCACCCTATCCCTTTTAACGTTCGCAGCCTTGGCTCTTGTGCTCTCGGCCTGCGGCCTTTCCCCCGTTTACGGCACATACGCGGATACAGGCACGCAGGCATCCGTAGTCGCCGCGCTTGATTCCGTTTACATCGATGTTATCCCCGACCGTCCGGGGCAAAAGCTTCGCAACACCCTGATTGACCGCATGGTCGATACGGGCCGCAACACCAAGGGCGATGCCGCCTATAAACTCCAGATTGGCGGGCTATCGGAAAGCATTTACGGGATCGGCATCGCAAAGGACGCAACCGCAACCCGTAGCCAGATCAGGCTCGCGGCAAGCTTTACCCTCTTTGATACGCGCGGCCTAAAACCTGAGCCGGTTTTCACCCGCAGTGTCTCGGCTACATCCTCCTTCAACACACTGGCAAGCCAGTACACGACGCTGGTCACGGAAGATGACGCGCGCGACCAGACGATCAGGCTTCTCGCTGACCAGATCATGACAAACCTTGAGCTTTATTTCTCAAATCCGGCAGCCTTCGTCAAAAAACCCGAATGACAGCAGGCAGGCCATGAAGCTCGCCTTCAAGGAAATAGACTCCTTCGTCAAAAAACCGAATCCTGTAGCGCGCGTCTGCGTGGTATACGGGCCGGATCAGGGCCTCGTGACCGAGCGCGCCAAGGCCATTGCAGCCACACAGGTGCCTGACCTGAGCGACCCTTTCAACGTAGCCCTTTTAAATGCCGATCAGATTATCAACGACCCAGCACGGCTTTCGGATGAGGCGTTTGCCCAGTCCCTCATGGGCGGCAACCGGCTGGTCTACATCCGGGATGCATCGGACAGCTTGACCCCGGTTATCAAGGACTACCTGAAAAGCCCCTCGCAGCACACTTTGGTTGTCATCGAGGCGGGCGAGCTTGGTACAAAATCCTCCCTGCGTGCCCTTTCTGAAAAAGCCGATAATGCGGCAGCCATCCCTTGTTACGTGGAAGACGAACGCGATCTCTCCAAACTGATAACAGCCGAGGTCGCAAGCGCCGGCCTCACCATCGACCGTGATGCACTGGCGGCCCTCTCTGGCAGCCTCATCGGGGACCGCCGCGTTGCAAGGAGCGAGCTTGAAAAACTTCTCGTCTATAAGCTCGGCGATACCAACAAAACGATTACGCTGGCTGATGTCGAAGCATGCGCCGGCGATGTACGCGCCCGCACTTTCGATGAACTGGTCAATGCCGTAGGGCAAGGCGATGTCGCCCGTATGGCGGCCTCCCTCTCCGCACTGACAAGGGAGAGCACGCCCGCAGTAACCATTTTACGTACGGTCCAAAACCATTTCAGGCGCCTTTATCAGCTTCAGCTCAAAATAGAGGGTGGAGCTGAGCCAAAAGCCGCCATGAAATCCCTCAATCCGCCGGTTTTCTTTAAATACGAAGATGCGTTTATGGCACAAACTCGCCGCTGGCCGCGCGCCCGTATAGAAGCATTTTTAAATGCCCTGAACGCTGTCGAGGCTCAGACCAAACAGACTGGTATTCCGGCAGAAACGGTAACAGCACAACTTTTATTGAAATCAGCCCTTCAAAAAGCCGCCTGACAAACATACAAATGACACCTCAGGACACTTGGATTAAGGTACACAATACCTGACCTTCGGAGGCGCTTCATGAAAACACTTTTCTCGACCCTGCTGGTACTCTTGGCCTTGGCAGCAATGCCGGCCGCAGCACAAATGGAGCCGGGCCAGTCAAGCTCGCTGGCAACCTCCGCTGTAACCGAACATGCCCCCAAAGTTACCAAAACCCTTGAGCGCACGACGACAAAAACCTACACCGTCAGCAAACGCAAGCTCGGCCATGTTGGCGGCCGCCCCTACCCCACACGCACGGAAACGGTCGATGGCGGCGTGGTTGTAGAGAAATTCGTAAACGACACGAAAACAGATACACAGGTTATAAAACCGGACCCGATGCTGGACAAAAAACCGTCGGAAAACCCGAACAGAAAACCGTATCAGTACCCCTTCCGCGAGTACTACACGGATGACGAGGGCTTAAAAGCCCTTGGCGATACGCCAACAGATGTCGAAATTCGTCACAACGGCAACTTCAACGACTGATTGCCAAACTTTGACTCTTTGACGCCCTGCCCTGTAAAAATAATTGAAACAGGGGAGTGCACAGCATGACATCCGCGCCCGAGCTGATAGCCAAAGCATCAGAAACAATCGCTGAAAAAAAGGGCCGCCTTGCTCGAATCTGGGAGATAAAAGACAAGCTGACCTATCAGGTCAAAGGCAAGAATACGGATGAACTTATCCAAAATCTTGCCACACGCTTCAGCCTGAAACCCGCACACACGGCGCATCTCGAGGATCTTGCTAAAACCAAAGAGGGTCGCGCATTTTTAATGGAGCGTGTTCACGGCATCAACCGCGAGTCGTTTCACCGCTCGGCTTTTCTATTCAACGCAGCCTCGCAAATCGCCTTTGTGGACCTGGCGGGGACCATGCTGCCCTTCCTGCCAACACTGCCTCTCAAACTCATATTCGCGGCAGCCAATCTGGGTATAGCTGCCTACGCACACCGTCATGTCCGCCGCGAGCTACGCAGTCTGCTTGCAGGGCCTGAAGCCCTGCCCCCCAAGAGAAAATGGTGGGGGCTTTTATCCAACGGCGCTTACAACCGTGCCGTAAAAAAACAAAGTAAAAAACATGGCAAAGAGGCATGGCGCGAAAAGATCATCTACCGCGGCGGATATTACCTGAACGCAGCATCTTTATTTCTTGGCGGCCAGTTCCTTGTATCGTCCGACAAGCTGATCTGGCCTGTCAGTTACATCTTTGCAAAAGCGGGTACGCTCGTAACCCTGCCTCTCGTGGGGCTCAACATATGGCGGGGCACGGTTTCAGGTAGCAACGCTCTTCGCGCCCGCGAGCAACAGAATTCGACCCTGGGTAAGCTGCAGATATAAACCTTTGCACGATTGGTTAAATGGTATTACTACCATGCCTTGAAAGGCTCTGACCGTGCACGAAGATACAAAAGTAATGGTAGTTGGATTTGCGGGAGTTACACTTCTCCCGCTTGCTATATATTTTGCATTTTTGGCCTTAAGCAGCCCAGACAAAGAACGCGACCAGACACCGACCGCAGAAGTAACAGCATCAAACAGCCTGCCAGCGCTCGCTAAAGGCCAAGCCGCCGTTATAAAAGCAAAACAAAACCTGCAATAAATACGCTCTATCTGCGCGACAGGCGGCGCAGCACGTCATCCAGTTGGTCGAGCGATGCGTAATTGATACTTACAACCCCGCCCTTGCCGATTGCTTTGATGCCGACAGGCATGCCAAGCGCGTTAGTAATCTCGCGCTCCAGCGCCTCTGTATCGGCGTCCTTGGCAGGGCTTGCCTTCTTGGCCTTGCCCTTTTTCAATGACTTTGGTTTCTTGGTCGCGGTCAGCGCTTCAGCCTCGCGCACGTTCATACCGCCTTCAACCATGGCCTTTGCAAGCGCCACAGGATCATCAGCGGTCACCAGCGTACGGGCATGGCCTGCGCTCAGTTTCCCGTCGCGCATATAGGCTTTCACTGTTTCCGGAAGACCGAGCAATCTGACCATGTTGGCCACATACGAGCGACTCTTGCCGACCGCATGGGCGACCTTGTCTTGTGTATGCCCAAAGCGGGTCATAAGTGATTGAAAAGCCTCAGCCTCTTCAAGCGGTGTCAGGTCTTCGCGTTGCAGGTTTTCAATCAACCCTAATTCCAGAACAGCTTCGTCTGTCAGATACTGGATGGTAACAGGCACCTCATGTAATTGGGCCACTTGCGATGCGCGCCAGCGGCGCTCACCGGCTACAATCTGGTAACGGTTGCCTGCCTCAGGAATGGGGCGGACGAGTATAGGCTGGATCATCCCGTGCTGGCGGATGGAATCGGCAAGCTCGGCCAACGCCTCTTTTGTAAACACGCGGCGCGGCTGGTCGGGGTTTGGTGTCAGCCACTCGATCGGCATCATGCGGCGGCTACCTGCCTGCCCCTGTGGCTCGTTGTTATCGTTCTCCTCATCACCAAAGAGTGCGGATAGACCGCGGCCAAGGCCCCTGCCCTCCTGCGCCTTCTTCTTAACATCAGCGGTGTCTTTATCGGCCATATCGGCTACCTCGGCTGGGAATCCCATATCTATTCTCCTTTAATCTTCTTTAGGCAGCGGCGGCTTCAGTGAGGCCGCGCTCGCGTTTCAACAATTCCTTGGCAAGCTGGATATACGCCTGCGAGCCAGGGCAGCCCATATCGTAAACAATAGCCGGCAGGCCATGGCTCGGCGCCTCTGAAACCCGGACGTTGCGCGGAATAATGGTCGTATAGACCTTGGGGCCGAAAAAGGCACGCACATCTGCCGCCACTTGGGCCGAGAGGTTGTTGCGCTTGTCGTACATAGTCAAAACCACGCCCTGAATTTCAAGCTGCGGGTTGAAGTGCCCCTTCACGCGCTCGATAGTACGCACCAGCTGTGAAAGCCCCTCAAGCGCATAAAACTCACATTGCAACGGCACAAGCACGGCATGGGCAGCCACAAGGGCGTTGAGCGTTGTCAGTGATAACGATGGCGGGCAATCGATAAGCACGTAATCATAACCGTCAGTACCCTTTTGCAAGGCTTCGCGTAGCCTATATTCACGCCGCTCGGCGGTCACAAGCTCGATATCGGCGCCCGCAAGATGGACGGATGCAGGCACAACCGAAAGCCCGGGAACCTTGCTTTCAACAGCAGCGGCCCGAACGCTCGTGCCATCAAACATCAGGTTATATGAGCTCACAACGCGATTCTGACGGCTGATGCCAAGCCCCGTTGAGGCATTACCCTGCGGATCAAGGTCGATAAGCAACACGCGCTTGCCGACAGCGGCCAGCGATGTCGCAAGGTTCACAGCCGTCGTGGTTTTTCCCACGCCGCCCTTCTGGTTGGCAATCGCAAGGATACGCGCAGCACCTGTCATGGAACCTCCTTTTGACGAATCGAAATGGAACACTTGAAGCCTAAAGCCCCTGCGCACCCCGTCAAGGATTCTTCTTTTCCCGCACCGCACTTATGCACAGAATCGCTGCATCAGGGTTGGTTTTACTAGGAATTACAACGAGTTCGAATTCATGACCAACCCTGGCCAGATCGACTTCTTTTTGCCACTCGGCACCCTTTAAAAATAAAAGCGTCGCGGGCCTATCGGCCCGCTCCCACTGGGGCCGACTCAAAGTCAAAAGCAGCGGCAAAGATGCGAGCGCCCGCGCCGTCACAACATCCCCGCACAGATTCGGTAGAACAGATTCAATGCGTTGATCATGAAGATTCACATTTTTTGCACCTGTTTCACGTGAAACGTTCAACAGGAATGTCCCCTTTTTCTGGTCAGATTCAACCAGATGAACCGCTAAATCAGGCCGAGCCAAAGCCAGAACAAGCCCTGGAAACCCTGCCCCGCTTCCAATATCAATTAAACTAGTAGCCGATTGAGGAATCAAATCAACCAGTTGGAGACTATCCTCAAAATGTCGATTCCACGCATCATCCACGGTAGATGGCGCAACAAGATTAACCGCCTTCTGCCACTTCAGCAAAAGCGCCTCGTAGGCTTTGAGCTTCAAAAGAATATCAGGCGGCAATTTTACGGACATGGCGCAAAAGTGCTATAATGGCAGCTGGTGTCACACCGGGGATACGGGCAGCTGCGCCCAGCGTAGCAGGCCGTGCGGCCTCCAGTCTTGTGCGCACTTCAGTAGAAAGTGATCCGATACCTGCATAATCAAGATCCGCCGGCAGCATCAAACCCTCGTCCTTCCGATAGGCTTGGATATCCTGCTCTTGGCGGTCAATATAACCCGCATATTGAGCATCGATTTGTATTTGCTCCGCGATCTTTGGATTCACGTGAAACAGTTCCGGCCATAACGTGCAAAGTTTCTCCCAAGTGGCATCAGGGTAACGCAGCACATCCGCCACATTGCGACGCTGGCCATCCATGTTCACCTGTATGCCATGCGCTGAGAGTTGGTTTGGCGTAGCATTCAACTTTGCGCACAAATCGCGGGCCTCGGCTAATGCCTCGGCCCTTTTAGCCCAGACTATGGCACGTTCTGTACCTATACAACCCACGGCCAGACCTAACGGCGTAAGCCGCTGATCGGCATTATCCGCCCGCAAAGTCAGGCGATATTCAGCCCTGCTTGTAAACATGCGGTATGGCTCGGGCGCCCCACGTGAAATCAAGTCATCAATCAAAACTCCGATATACGCACTGGCACGATCCAAAACAAACGGTCTTAAAGTTTCACGTGAAACAGAATCTGGTAAACGTGCAAGCAACGCGGCATTCACACCCGCCATAAGGCCCTGTGCGGCAGCTTCCTCATAACCCGTCGTCCCATTAATTTGGCCTGCCAAAAACAAACCATCGAGGCGCTTGGATTCCAATGAGGCTTTAAGGTCTCGCGGATCACAATAATCATACTCCACTGCGTAACCCCATTGAAATACTTGAGCATTCTGGAGACCAGGGATGGTCTTCAGAATAGCCTGTTGCACATCAACAGGCAGCGAAGTCGATATGCCATTGGGGTAAACTGTCGGGTCATCAAGCCCTTCGGGCTCAAGGAAAATCTGATGCCTGTCTTTATCCGCAAATCTTACAATTTTGTCCTCGATAGATGGGCAGTAACGCGGACCGCGACTTTGGATTTGGCCTGAATACATCGGAGCACGGTGAATATTGGCGCGAATAATTTCGTGCGTTTCCTTGGATGTATACGTCATACCGCACGCAATTTGCGGCACCGTAATTTTGTCATTGAGGAAAGAGAAGGGGGTAGGCACCGCATCCGCCTGCTGCATCTCAATGCCCGACCAATCAATAGTGCGACCATCAATGCGGGCAGGGGTTCCGGTTTTGAGGCGGGCGAGGGGCATACCCAAACGCTCAAGCGTCAGCGCCAATCCTACCGATGGCGCTTCGCCAACGCGGCCAGCCGGCGACTGTTCTTCCCCGCGGTGGATGACCCCGCGCAAAAACGTACCCGTCGTGATAACAACGGCCTTGGCAGTAAACGCCCGGCCATCCGTAAGACGCAGACCAGATACGACTCGGTCGGAGTCTAATATGACATCATCGGCCTCCCCCTCAATACAGGTAAGGTTCTGATAATCTTTCAAAATCCCCTGGACAGCCTCGCGGTATAATTTACGGTCCGCCTGCGTACGCGGGCCGCGGACAGCAGGGCCCTTGCTGGCATTCAGCATCCTGAATTGAATGCCCGATGCATCGGCAGCACGGCCCATAATACCGTCAAGCGCATCGATCTCGCGCACCAGATGCCCCTTGCCCAAACCGCCTATAGCGGGGTTGCAGGACATAACACCAATGGTCGAAAGCTTGTGCGTCACAAGCGCCGTTTTGACACCCATGCGCGCAGCAGCCGCAGCAGCCTCACAGCCTGCATGCCCACCACCGACAACAATGACGTCAAAATTTTCCATGAAGGGCAGTTATATACCGAAAAACCCCCAGGTTTTCCACAGATTCATTTCCCGATGCAGAAATCCCTGAAAATGATGTCGAGCAAATCCTCGACATCTACGCGCCCCGTAATACGGCCAAGCGCCCGAACGGCAAGTCGCACGTCTTCCGCTATGAGCTCAGGCAGCATCGCTTCATTGGCACGGGCAAGAGCGGCCACAGTGTTAACCAACGCCTCACGGTGACGGGCGCGGGTAAGGTAAGGCCTGTCCGATGCACCCATCACATCGGCCACCTTGCGCGTCAAGGCCGCAATCAGTTTCTCCACACCCCCGCCCGTGGCGACAGAAAGGATGGGCAGGCTCTCCCCCTTCACACGCGGGGCAGAGCGGGCAATATCCGCCTTGGTGGCAAATCCGATAGTCCGTGAATCCCACAGTTTCAAGGTATTGGGATCAAGCGATGGCAGAGCCGCACCATCAAACAAAAGTAAAACAATATCAGCATCTTGTGCATATTGAAGGGCGCGCCGTATGCCTTCCTGCTCAATGGCGTCGTGCCCGTGCTGACCAATCTGGTCAGGGCGAAGCCCAGCCGTGTCCGCAACAATCACGGGATACCCCCCCAAATTAAGATGCACCTCGATAATATCCCGAGTCGTACCCGGAATATCGGAAACGATAGCAACCTCCCGCTGCGCTAAAGCATTGACAAGGCTTGATTTTCCAGCGTTTGGCGTACCCACGACAGCTATTTTGACGCCTTCACGCAGCCGCTCACCACGTCGCCCGTCATTCAAATGCTGCTCGATTTCAAATGAAACCTGCCGAATGATGGGCCTAACGAGCCCCGCAACGCCTTCAGGCAGGTCCTCGTCAGGGAAATCGATATCAGCTTCCAGATGCGCGAGTGACTTCGTAAGCCTGTCAGCCCAACCGTCATAAATGCGGGCAAGGCCGCCAACCATTTGGGCCAATGCCTGTTCGCGCTGCGCCTCGGTCTCGGCGGCTATCAAATCGGCAATCGCCTCGGCCGCGGTCAAGTCCATACGGCCGTTTTCAAACCCGCGCCGGGTAAATTCACCAGGGCCCGCAAGGCGATGCCCCTCAAAACTAGCCAAAACAGCCAAAAGTGCATCAATAACGGCCCGCCCGCCATGCACGTGGTATTCAACAACGTCCTCCCCTGTAAAAGAGTTTGGAGCGGCAAAACGCACGGCCACACCCTCGTCAATAAACTTGCCCTCCGGTGTTTTAAAGCGGCGTACCGCAGCCTGCCTGACATCAGGCAGGGGCAGAGGGTCGGTAAGGGCGACAAGGCTTTGGAATGCCAGTGGGCCGGAAACGCGCACGACAGCAACGCCGGCGCGCCCAGCCGCAGATGCCAATGCGTAGATGGTATCAGCCATTAGCCTTTACGTTTTTTGGACTGGGTCTGTGAGGGCTGGTCAGACATCGCAACCGATGTCATCTGCTCCCAGATGGATTTCTGCAGATCCGAGAAAGCCTGCATACCACCCATGGCATTGGGCATCCACATTTTCATCATCCCCTCAGGGTCCATCGCAGTCATGTTCTTCTGAATCTGCTCCTGCATCTGGCCCAGTACGGCCTCCTGCATGGGCGCAAAGTCAGGCAGGCCCAGAAACGAACGGGCTTCTTCAGGTGTACAGTCAACATTGACGGTGAATTTCATGCGGGAACCTCCATCTAAAGTGATAACGCACCTCTCTTACACCAGTTTGACTTTGACGGAAAGGCAGGGGCCGTCCTAATGTGCGCCCATACAAAGGAAAAGACATGAAAACCATAATCACCGCCAAAGACGGGGCAGGCGTGTTTTCGGCTTACATGGCCATACCAGCCAAAACGCCCGCTGCCGCTATCATCGTCATACAGGAAATTTTCGGGGTAAACGCCGATATGCGCGCAAAGTGCGATAGCCTGGCGGCACAAGGCTATATCGCAATAGCGCCGGACCTCTTCTGGCGGCAGGAGCCGGGCGTTGATATCACCGATAAATCGGAAGCCGAGTGGAAAAAAGCCTTCGCCCTCTTTAACGGCTTCAACATCGACAAGGGTGTCGAAGATCTCGAAGCCACACTGAATACCGTCCGCGCAATACCGGAATGCAACGGAAAAGTAGGGGCCGTAGGCTACTGCCTTGGCGGCAAACTCGCATACCTCATGGCCTCACGCACAACCATCGATGCATCGGTCAGCTATTACGGCGTCGCACTCGATACATTGCTGGGCGAAAGCGGCAACATCAAAAAACCGCTCATGCTGCACATGGCCGAACTCGATAAATTCGTACCTTCCGAAGCACGGGAGAGGGTCGTAAACCACTTCAAAAACAACACGGCTGTCTCAACCCATGTTTACGCAGGGCAAGACCACGCATTCGCCCGCATCAATGGCGAGCACTACAACGAAGCCGCGGCCACCCTCGCAAACAAACGCACCGACGACTTTTTTGCAGACTTCCTGAAATAGCACGATGGTCCTCCCTCCCTTCACCATGGTCATCGATGATGACGAAGGGCCTGAGCAGGGCCCGCCGCCGCCCACGCCGGTTGATCCGGCTCTGGCCGAGGGTGCTATAGCCCGCATCAGAAAGCAGGTGCAGGGCAACGGCCTGAAACCGTCATCGGTCGAGCTCCGCGCCGTCAACGGCCATATACATACGTTTTTCGGTACGACATCGGTCAGGCTGACTCCGACAACGCAGGAAGGCAAAAGGGCAGGCCGCTTTACGGACGGACAGATCATCCAGCCCCAACAGATCGAAGGCGCAATACAGGATTTCATAGGCAAAGTAGCAGCCGATCGCGGTGTGCTGGGCCTTGTCCACGAAACCATTCTGGCGCGGGCAGACCAAGGCTTCGGCACACAGGGCGAGGCAATCCCGCTGCCACAGGTATCCCGCAGTTTTATTGCCCACGAGGCATGCCCAAAATGCCGCGGTATCGGCGGCACACCCTGCCATAACTGTTTGGGCCAAATGCGTATTACTTGCTACCGCTGCCATGGGCAAGGCGGAGTCCCCTGTGTCACATGCCAAAATCGCGGGCAAATTTTAACTCCGCAAGGACCTGTAACGTGCCACGCCTGCGCTGGGCGCGGCCTATCCGTATGCCCCACTTGCCAAGGCCAGCGGATGATGACCTGCCCCGAATGTCAGGGCCACGGTAAAAAAATATGCGAAGGCTGCGCAGGGCAGGGCTGGACCACAAAATACTGGACTGTAACGCTCACGGCCGAAACATCTTTCAGTCTGCGGACCAAGGGACTGCCTTCAGCTCTCGTTTCCCTCATCGACCGCGTGGGCGGCGCCAAACTCGCTGCGGACAAACATGCGAAAATCACTCCGATACTGGGCCGTGATGCCGAGGTTTTCGCGCATGAGGCCGATATACAGCAAGGCGCATCGCTTTGGTTTTTATACCGCGCCGAAATGCCGTTTGCCGAGCTCGACATTGCCATGGGCAAAGGCAGCATCAAACCCAAAATGGCGGGCTTCAAAGCAAGGCTGCTTGATGTCCCTGACTTTATGGACACGCTTCTAAAACCCGGCGTCGAAGCACTGGCCGAAGCCGCTTCTGGCGGGGCCTCCGCTGCACAAAAAATACTCGAATGCGCACGCTATAGAGCGCTTGGCGATACGCTGCGCGGCCTCGTTCGAGGCAATATGCGCCGCGCCGTAAAATCCCTTCTCGAAAACTATACGCTGGGCCTTTCGGAAACCATGGCTAAACGCATCGTAAAAGATGCCAATACGGCACTTTCAAAGCTTTCGCTGTGGCCACGCACAGTGGCAATGGCCATCGCTCTTGCTGCGTCATGCATGATTCTTGCTGCGTTCTATATCTATGGAATCAGGGTGTCGATAACAAACACTTTGTTCCCTGCCGGTTCCGGCGCATGGCTAGGCTATGGCGTTGATGTTGCCTTTATTGCGTTACTGGGTATGGCCGGTACCTATGCCATCCGCATAGCCGCCGCCCGCGCATCCAAAAACGTGCTTGAAGGTTTGGGTGTTGTATCGGGCGGGCAAATGCCGCTGCCCAAACCAGGTGCTCCGGGCCTTTGGCTCTGGCTCGGCATTGCAGCAATGGCCGCAGGCTTCATCCTACTTTTCTAAAGCAAAAGAAAAAGGCCGCTTCACGCGGCCCTTTATCTACCCGTTCATGGATTGGAAGAAATCCTGATTGGTTTTGGTGTCCTTGAGCTTGTCGATGAGGAATTCGACAGCATCGATGGTGCCCATCGGGTTGAGGATACGGCGCAAAATCCACATCTTCTGAAGCTGGTCGCGTGGGACCAACAATTCTTCTTTACGGGTGCCAGATTTCTGGATGTCGATGGCAGGAAACACGCGCTTATCGGCGATTTTACGCTCAAGCACAATCTCGGCGTTACCGGTGCCTTTGAATTCTTCAAAGATAACCTCGTCCATACGGGAACCGGTTTCAATGAGTGCCGTTGCGATGATGGTAAGCGATCCGCCCTGTTCGATGTTACGCGCGGCGCCAAAAAAGCGCTTCGGGCGCTGGAGGGCGTTGGCATCCACGCCACCCGTCAGCACCTTACCGGATGAAGGCACAACCGTGTTGTAAGCGCGGGCAAGGCGGGTAATGGAATCGAGCAGAATGATAACATCGCGCTTGTGTTCAACAAGGCGCTTGGCTTTTTCCATGACCATTTCCGCGACTTGTACGTGGCGGGAGGCTGGTTCATCGAAGGTGGATGATACAACCTCGCCCTTAACGGACCGCGCCATGTCGGTCACTTCCTCTGGACGTTCGTCAATCAGCAGCACGATCAAATAGGATTCAGGGTGATTTTCGGCTATCGAATGCGCAATGTTTTGCAGCATCACGGTTTTACCGGTACGCGGCGGGGCCACAATCAGGGCACGCTGGCCAAAACCTAGCGGTGAAACCAACTCGATAATCCGCTGGGTGTAATTCTTTTTGGTAGGGTCAGGCAGCTCAAGCTTGATCTTACGTTCGGGGTAAAGGGGCGTGAGGTTATCAAAGTTGATACGGTGGCGGAGCTTTTCAGGGCTTTCATGGTTAATCGAGTTAACCTTCACAAGCGCAAAATACCGCTCGTTATCCTTGGGCGCGCGTATCTCGCCCTCAATCGTATCGCCTGTTCTAAGGCCAAAGCGTTTAACCTGGGACGGGCTGATATAAATATCATCAGGGCCCGGGAGGTAGTTTTCTTCAGGAGACCGTAAAAATCCGAAACCGTCCTGCAAAACTTCCAGAACACCGGCGCCGTTAATGGGCACGCCTTGTTCAGCAAGCTGCTTCAGGACAGCAAACATCATGTCCTGCTTGCGCATTGAGGCGCAGTTTTCGATATCGAGCTCTTCAGCAAAAGCCAGCAGCTCTGAAGGGGAGCGCGTTTTAAGTTCCTGTAAATCCATGGGAAAAGCGGGGGAGGGGGTGAGAGAGGGTTAAAGGTTACGCACCGCCATGGTGCAACAAAGTATTTGAAAGAATTGGAAAAATCGAATAACGCCCGACAACCGCGTCACGAAAATGAAATAAAATTTCGTGAAAATTCTTAAAGACAAGAATTCTATATCGCCAAAGCTAAGCCTCTGTCAACAAACAATTTTAAGCGAGGGGTCTAAAATGGCCGGAGCACGACCATCAATACAATAATAACCAGCAATACGGTCGGTACCTCGTTGAGAATACGGTAATACCGCTCGGTATGTCTGTTTTCATCCCGTTCGAACTGCTTGCGGTGGCGCGCCATAAGTCCGTGTAAGCCGGTTAGAAGCAGCACGGTCGTGAGTTTCACGTGAATCCACCCCTCCTGCATAAGGCTGGGGTTTGCCCACAAAAGCAAAAGGCCGAAAATCCAGGTAAGGGCCATCGCAGGGTTGATGATAATCCGCAAAAGGCGCCTTTCCATGATCTTGAGTGTTTCGGACAGCTCGCCGCCACGGCCGGCCTTGACATGATAGACAAAAAGCCTCGGCAGATAAAACATGCCGGCCATCCAAGCCACCATCGCAATGATGTGGAACGATTTCAGCCACAAATAGTGCTCGTAAAAAAATTGCTGCATTTCAAATTCCTATGGTGACTTGCGGCGCTTTCTCAAGACAGGGGCGCGCACCCACCAGTTCAATACCCTGCCCCATGCAGCATCGCGTAAAACCGGATGGGCATATCCGCCCCATCACATCAGGCCCGAGGCCCACAACATCCACACGTGACCTTACCATATCGGCAAGGCCCTCGATAAAGGCTTTGTGGACGCTCACGGTCGGCACACGGGCAAAACCCGGCACACCCATGTGTTCGGCCATCTCGCGGTATTCATCTTCGATCTCAACGAGTGTTTCCACATGCTCGGAAACAAACGCATGCGGGTATATAAGCACCGGTACTTTATCATGCGCGGCCTTTTCAAGAGCGACCTCGGTCGAGGGGCCAATCCATTTCTTAGGACCAACGCGGCTCTGGTAACAAATCTGCCAGTCCAGTTGAGGTATACCTAGCTGTGCTGCAATAAGCTCAGCGGTTTTTTCGCATTGCCACTGGTATGGGTCTCCATCGGCAATAATATCTTCCGGCAAACCGTGTGCCGAGAAAAGCACACGCGGAGCCTTCATGCCCTGTGCCTCGCACTCCTCGCGCATGGCATCGTACTGGGTACGGATCAAGTCGGCTGATGCGGCAATAAAACCGGCCTGTGTCGGATAACAGCAAACAAAGCCCGTCGGCTTGTCCATATCGACTTTGGCACAGGCTTTTTGCCACTCCCCAAAGGACGACCAAGTCGTTGTCGTTGAAAACTGGGGGTAAAGGGGCAAAAGGATGATCTGGTCGGGGTTATCGTTTTTGACCCTTTGTGCCACTTCCTCTGCCATCGGGTGCCAGTACCGCATGCATACATGGACACTGAACTTAACATTCGCATCAACATTCAGCCTTGTGGAAAGCGCAGTCGCCTGTGCTCGCGTGTTCTCAAGAAGCGGGGATTTATTTCCAAGCTTTGCGTAAGATTCACCCGCCTGTTTGCGGGTTCTGAGGATCGAAATAAGCGTGGCCACGCCATAACGCACAATTTTCGGCGCCCTGATGATATTGGGATCCATAAAGAAATTGAACAGAAAGGGCTTGATGCTTTCCTTTTTATCAGGGCCGCCAAGGTTAAATAAAACGACGGCTATGTGCTTTGTCATACTGGCTACGCTTTCCTTTTAAACCCGTGCACCGCTTCGATCAGCACTGCGACATGGCTAGGGTCCGTTTCTTTGATAACACCGTGACCGAGATTGAATACAAAAGCGCCCGCGTCAAGGGCCTCGCAAATATTTTGGCTCGCTAAAACCATCTCCGGCCCACCCCGGAGCAGCAGATCAGGATCAAGGTTTCCCTGAACACAGGCCGAAGGTTGTACGTTTTGCGCAGCCCACCTAGGTGTAATGCCCTGGGATAACCCGATAACATCAAAAGCGCCCGCGGCTGCAAAATTTAATAAATCATCGGTGTTATCAGTCCTCGGGAAACCGATAAGCGGAACATCCGGGTGCATGGTTTTGATGGCTTTGGCAATCCGTATATTTGGCTCAACAACACACCACCTAAAATCGTCGCCGCACAAAACGCTGGCCCAGCTTTCAAATAGCTGCACGGCCTGTGCACCAGCCCGTATCTGGGCATCAAGGTAAGATACAGTCGAACGCACCAGAACATCGATCAGTGCTGAAAACCCATCAGGATCATTTTTAAAAAACGCTTTTATTTTTGAAAAATCATGACCGCCGCCACCCTCGATC
This sequence comes from Pseudomonadota bacterium, assembly GCA_009926935.1. Taxonomy (GTDB): domain Bacteria; phylum Pseudomonadota; class Alphaproteobacteria; order Micavibrionales; family UBA1664; genus UBA6145. The sequence continues at coordinate 18,099 of RFNZ01000009.1, forward strand.
ATATAGCTTGCAACCGTCCACGGTGCCCCTGCAAAACCAATCAAAGCCTTGTTTTTTGGCATACGTGCCCGAACACCAGCAACCGCCTCCATAACCGGATCAAGGCGGGATAAAAAACCATCAGTCTTCAGATTTGAAACATCTTTTGCGGTTGAAACCGTTTCAAGTTTCGGGCCCTCCCCCTCAAGAAACTCAAGTTTGAGACCAAGGGCATGCGGTACAACCAGAATATCCGAAAACAGAATAGCCGCATCAAGTTCAAAACGCCGCAAAGGCTGCAACGTAATCTCGATGGCATAAGCAGGGTTATACGCCATCGCAAGAAAACCACCTGCTTTCGCGCGTATTTCCCGGTACTCGGGCAAATATCGCCCAGCCTGCCGCATAAGCCATATCGGCACACGGTCCGTTCTTTTTCCCTTCCAAGCATCAACAATCAAACTATTCATCATGACCGCAGACCATAGACATCCCCGTCCCCCAATCAATAAATAATTCTTTTAAATGAATCAGGTAGTAGTAGTAGTTATAACCTATGAATTACGGGGATAATTTTTTACCCACAGATTCGCCCAGAGAGTCTATTTTCCCTGAGTCGCAAGCCATTTGGCCGTGAGTCGCAACGATCAAGATTCACATTCACCAACAGCCTGCATAAAAATCGTTCTCATCCGCAAAACCCCCTCTCTGGTATCGCGCACGACTTGGGGGTAAAATCATCCCGATTTACTCTCACAGGTTTGGAGGGGTGCTAGCCCACAGATCTGTCAACACGCCCTTTAACCATAACCGAACAAGAAAGTCCGAATCGATGCCCGCAGGTGCCTACGAAAAGATGGAAGGCAGCAAAGCCAGAAAATTCATCGAACGCCTTAACAAAGCATGGTCAGGCAGTCCTTTTGAAGAAGCCCGGACGGTGGTGCACGCCCGCAGCCTTTCATTTGCCAAAGGCTGGGTTTTGGCCGAGGCATCAGACGCGATGGCGATGCCCGAAAAAAAATGCGTGGCCCTCGACGACGGAAAAACCTGCATGCCGATAGAATACGGGCCTGACTTTATCCCAAAATTCGCGAGCAACCAGAACCTTTATCTCAGCCATGAAACAGCAACAGATTATCTCCGTTTCTGGTTTGAGTATGCCCGCAGCGGTACCGAGCGGTTTGTTCTGGTCGAAAATCTGGAGGACATCCCCTGGCGGGAAGAGCCGACACCACAGGCCCGAAAATCCCTGACAAAATCCATCATTCCGCTGACATTGGTCAGCCCGTCTGACAGGGGATTCCTTTTTAAAGCGACGCTCCTTTTCAGGGATACGTTAATGGCGAGCACGCTCGAGGTAGAATCCGCCGGTAGGGTAGCCCTCAAAGACAAGTCGGTCATCGCGGAAAGCCTGACCGTAACTGACAGTCTTACTGGGTTTTAAGCCTTAGTATTTTCAATAATATATAAAGATTCCGTTAGGGTTTTGTTGGGGGTTCGTTAACCGGTGCCCCCGTACAATGGATGAAGCTTGGGAATAACAAAAACAGCATCATCCACATGTCGACAGACGGTACACACAGCAACGATACTTTCACCTACAAGGGTCCCTTGGCGGCGCGCATGGCATGCCACATGGGCAACTTTACGCCGGTGGCCATCTGCAATATTTTGGGTGACCAACCTCTTTTCTACATCGACTACGTAGATCAGGAGGAAGCTGATTTTATTGAGCCGTCTCTGGCCGAAAGCGGAATCCCCGCAGACTTTTTCGCCGATAACATCGATGAATTGCGCCGCCGTATGGCCCGCCTTGAAAGCGCAAGCCAGCATATAGATGGCTACGCCCGTGAAAACATCGAGGCAGCTTTTGAAGCAGCCGTTGAAAATCTCAAGGCAGACCCATCACTAACACTTGAAGCGCTCGAGGCGGGTATTGCCAAAAGCAATATCGCATCGGCCCTTTATGCCGCCGCTGCCGCCAAGGGCGTAACCTTGTGCCTCTCACGGCAGGTTGATACTGCCCTTTATGACCGCGATCAGAAATGCGTTCACGTAAATCCCCGCCTGCCCGTATCTATGGCAACGCTGGTTGTCACAAAGGCCCTGCGTCAGGCATGGCAGCATATCAGCGGTACAGCCATTCACCCTCTCCACTTCTCACCGGAAGAGGCCGTGCTTTTGAATCGTATCCAGCAGGCCGATCTTGCCGTATGCAGCGTAAGAGCAGCATGGGAAATGAATCTTTCAGGCGACAAATCAGCTTGGGCGCGCATTCTCACGGTTTCATCATACGACTTGGCCGTTGGCTTCGCGCGCGAGGCCATTGCCGACTTCAGAGCACTCAACAACGGTCATGCAGGCCACGCCGCTTTTGAGCGCTGGTTCTTCTCGGGCCGCTGCAAGGATGTTGACCGCAAACTCATACAGTCCATGCTTGCAGACCATCACGGCCTCATCTTTGAAAACGCACAGGTTTCAAAGATGGTCACAAACGACATTATTGCCAAAACGGGCGAACTCCCTCAGGGCAAAAACTACCTCTCGAACCTCATCGAAGTCATCCTTTCCGATCCTTTGTTTACGGAAGTACGCGACCGCTCAAACGCCAATTTCCTCTGGTTCATCAAATTCGAGCGCTCTTTCCGCACCTCGGAAGAAAGTTTGGAACACAATTTGCAAGGCATGCCGCATATCCCCGCGGGCGCATCCACAGGCGCCCCTACCAAGGAAAGCGTACATGAACCGGCATCCGTTATCGCCTTTACAGGCAAAAATATCAGGAAAACCAAGGCCAAAGGTCGCGACCATCAGGGCGGCGATATGGCAACGGTGTATTATATCGACCACTTCCTGTCTCTTTCGAATCGCTAAATCGCCATAATTTGTGTATAACTTCTGACCTTTGTTCCGGAGACGTTCTCTTATGCCTCGTTTTTCCCGTCCAGTCATAGATTGCTCAAAGGCACCAGACCTTCTGGCGGGCTGGCCGTTTTGCGGGTCTGTTAGGGCATCTGCTACCGCAACCGCCATTCTGGAAGATCTAGGGGCAGGCTGGTCTTTGGAGGGCGCGGATTTAGACGGCAGGGGTTATGCGATCGATATCGCTGAAAACCGCATCCTGATTAACACCAACGGCCTTTCGAAGGGCGCCATCGCAAGATCAGATTATTTTTCAAACCTCATGACCCTGCGCGTATTTGCAGGGCTAAGGGCTGCGTGGCAGGCCGAACGGCAGGAGGGCGCGCGCCAGATGCACCGCCCAGATCTGTGGCTTTTGCTCGCACGTATTTCCGAGGCCGATATAGCCGTCATGGCCATAAGGATGGCTTTTGAGGCAGGCACACAAAGGGATGAAACACTCTGGCGCCACGCCTTGGGCGATGAAAACGGTGATATGGCGATAGCTTACGCACAAACACTCGAGCGGTTAGGGCTGAACGGCAGCGATGCACCCGCCCTTACAAAAGCTTTTGAGACATGGTTTTCAAAGCACACGCGTATCAGCCAAACTGATCTTGAAACCCTCTCCGAGATGGATGCCGCAATCGAGATCCTGAAATCGGACGGCAAAGGTCAGATATCCGAGGGTGCGGTGCGCTGCCTTGCGATCGATCCTCTCTCAGGCGGGTGTTACCTCGGCCGTATGGCGTTTGAAATCGCAGGCGACCCGGCCTGGCGGACCATCACAGACCCCATCGTTGAGGCCCATTTTCTGCAGGTGATGGATGATATCGGTACGGTGCGCATGGGGGCGGTTGCTTGCCGTGATAAAAAACTCGCTGCTCGCCTGTTCCCAGATGCCCTCGTAAAGGCTTAGACTATATGCCCATGGAAGGGCGCTTTTATCTACACCTCGTATCGGATGCCACAGGCACCACGCTTCACGGCGTGGCAAGGGCCTGTATTGCGCAATTCGAAGGCGCAAGCCCGCTCGAAAAATTCTGGAACTTCATCCGTACCGATGAACAGCTCGAAATGGTGATAGAAGGCATAGCCGATACGCCGGGGCCAGTGCTGTTTACTCTCGTCGATAAGGATCTGCGCAAAAAACTGCGTGAGGCCTGCACAAAATTGCAGGTTCCGTGCGTGCCGGTCCTCGACCCTGTTTTACGCGGTCTTTCTCACTATCTCGGTCAGGCGACCAAAGATAAACCCGGCATACAATACGAGCTGAATGCCGCGTATTTCGAACGTATTGATGCTGTTGACTTTGCCATCCATCACGATGACGGCCAGCACCTGGATACGATAGACGATGCCGATGTTATTCTTGTCGGCGCCTCGCGCACATCCAAAACACCAACCTGTTTTTATCTGGCCAATCGCGGCATCAAGGCCGCAAACATCCCGCTGGTGCCGGGTGTGCCCGTGCCGCCGGACGCTTTTTTGCACAAAGGCCCCATGTATGTAGGCCTCATCGAAACACCGATGCGCCTTGTGGAGTTGCGCCGCAATCGCCTGAAAAGCGGTGAAAATCTCGATGCCCGCTTTGAAAGTAGCGCCTATCTCTCCCTTGAGTCTGTGGAAGAGGAGATCCGCGGCGCCCGCAAGATTTTCTCAAGTCACAATTGGCCCGTCATAGATGTGACAAGACGATCGGTTGAAGAGACATCCGCCGAGATCATGTCTCTTTACAATCGCCATAGGCCGGAAAGGGCTCTCTTGTGACAGTCTTTAAAAAAGCCGGCGTTATCGGCTGGCCGATTTCACACAGTAAATCGCCACTCATCCACGGCTATTGGCTTGATAAACAAGGCCTTTCGGGTACGTACGAGGCAATCCCCATAAAGCCGGAAGACCTTGAAAAAGAGGTCGCAAAACTCAAACAGGATGGTTTTTGCGGTTTCAATGTAACGGTACCTCATAAACAGGCCATCATGCCGTTACTAAGTACAATCAGTGCGGATGCAAAACGCATAGGGGCGGTCAATACCGTGATAATCCGGCCTGACGGCTCTACGGAAGGCCGCAATACGGATGCCTTCGGTTTCATCGAGAATTTAAAAGAAGGCGCAAAAAATTTTGATTTCCAAAAAGGCCCGGCCATCGTGCTTGGTGCAGGGGGTGCCGCGCGGGCTGTCGTTCACGCACTGGGTTTGGAAGGCGCATCCGAAATACGCATCGTCAATCGTACCCTGGCACGCGCGCAGGAACTGGCAAGCGCATTTCCCGGCACCAAGGCGTATGGCTGGGGCCATTTACCGAACCTCATGCAGGATGCGGCGCTTCTGATAAACACAACAAGCCTCGGCATGAAAAGCCAGCCTGAGCTCGATATCGATCTGGCACCACTTCCCACAGCAGCACTGGTCCATGACATTGTATATGCACCGCTTAACACGAGGCTGCTGACAGAAGCCCAAAAAAGAGGCAACCCAACGGTAACAGGCATAGGCATGTTGCTCCACCAGGCGCGGCCAGCATTTGAGGCATGGTTTGGTATCTTGCCGGTGGTAGATGAAAACCTTCGTGCAAAGGTGCTTGCATGATTGTTGTCGGCCTCACGGGTTCAATAGGCATGGGGAAATCCGTGCTGGCAAAACAGCTTCGTAAACTTGGTATTCCCGTACACGAGGCGGATTCGGCTGTTCATAAGCTGCTGGGTCACAACGGCGCGGCGGTAGAACCGGTAGCTAAAAGATTCCCTCAGGCAAAATCCGGTACAAAAATTGACCGCAAAAAACTCGGCCAGATCATCTTTTCCGATGCTGCGGCGCGCAAAGATCTGGAAAAAATTTTACACCCGCTCGTGCGCCGGGATTCTTCAAAATTCCTCAACTTGCACCGCAAGAGACGCAGCAAAATAGCCGTTCTTGATATCCCGCTCCTTTTTGAAACTCGCCAAACCCAGCGCTTTGACCACATCATCTGTGTGATTGCGCCACAATTTGTCCAAAAGCGTCGCGTACTCTCAAGACCTAACATGACCGAATCGCGGTTGCAGGCAGTCCGTGCACTACAAATACCGGACGCCGTGAAATGCAGCAAAGCCGATACGGTCATCAACACGGCCCGTGGATATAGGCACTCGCTGTCAAAGGTTCGCAAGCTGGTAAAAAAATTAAGGCAAGAGGCGCAAAAAAAGGATGAGTACAAAGGAAGCAAAAAACCCAAAAGTCTGGGCACTCATGCACGCAACCCATGAGGATATGGGGTCTTTCGAGTTCTTTCTGCGCAGCTACGGTATTCGTCCGACGCCTTTTCTGGCCAAAAATACGGATATTGAATCGCTCGATCCCACCGAGCCTGACCTCGTACTCATCATGGGCGGTCCCATGGGGGTTTATGATGCCGATCACTTTCCCCATCTCCATCACGAGATAAGATTTGCCGAAAGGCGCATAGCCTCCGGCAAACCCACGCTCGGCATCTGCCTTGGTTCTCAGATCATCGCAAGGGCGTTGGGCGCGGACGTCTACAAAGGCCCAAAAGGCAAGGAAGTCGGCTGGTACGATGTAAAAGTGACGGAGGCGGGTATGCACACGCCGATCCGCTTTTTTGACAGATCCGAGGGGCCGGTTATGCAATGGCACGGCGATACCTTCGACCTCCCAAAAGGCGCCACACGTCTGGCATCCAGCGAGAAATACGAAAACCAGGCTTTTTCATTTGAAAACCACGTCTTGGGCCTTCAGTTCCACCCCGAGGTTACCGAACTCAAGCTCGAGCGCTGGTACGCAAGCGATCCGGGTGACATGGCCGAGGTAGGGACGGATGCAGGTACGATAAGGGCTGCCGCGCACAAACACGGTGACGCATTGCGCCAGCGCAACCGCCTATTTTTTACGGAATGGCTGGGTAATGTAGCCCCCCGGCTTACGCAAAAACATCCGCGCCTTGAAAACGCCGAGATGGTTGACGCCTGAGGGTACCCGTGCGCATAAATACCCCATGCGCGAAATCGTTCTTGATACTGAAACCACGGGTATGAACCCCGATACAGGCGACCGGATTGTTGAAATCGGCTGCATCGAGCTTGAAAACCACGTGGCCACGGGCCGCAGCCTGCATCTTTATCTCAATCCCGAAAGGGATGTGCCCGCCGAGGCGGTGGCAGTCCACGGACTGACATTCGAGTTTCTCTCAAAACATCCCGTTTTTGCCGAGGTGGTCGATAAATTTACTTCCTTTATCGGTGACGACGTGTTGGTCATCCATAACGCGGAATTCGATATCAAGTTTCTGAATGCCGAACTGAAAACCCTTGGCTTTCCAGCCATCCAGATGCGCCGCGTCATTGATACGGTCCAGATGGCCCGCCGCAAGTTTCCGGGCGCGCCAGCAAGCCTCGATGCCCTGTGTCGCAGGTTTAATATCGATCTCTCAAGTCGCACGCTGCACGGCGCACTCTTGGACTCGCAACTTCTCGCTGAAGTGTATCTCGAGCTTCTGGGCGGTCGCCAAACCGGTCTCACGCTCGATACACCGGCCGTAAAAGCAGTCATGGCGGAGGTAAAAACGGCGTCTTCCGCAGCAAAAACCGTAAGGCCAGCACGTGTTTTTGCACCCACACCGGCCGAGCTTGAAGCCCATGCCGCCATGGTCGAAAAGTTAAAAGACCCTATCTGGAAAAAACTGGCTTAATAGAGCGCGGTGTCTGAGCGCCATTTTTCAAGCACTTTTTTTGGTCTGACACTCGTTTTAGGGCTGCAACCGCAGCCCCGCGAGCTTATGCGAGCGAAGCCTAAAGTTTGTGGAGCAAACGGCGCGGCGTCTGAGCGCCCACAATTAGGCTGCCGCGGTATTGGCTGTTTTGGCTTGCGCCAGATACTGTTCGCGGTACATCCCCTCAAAATCGACAGGATTGAGTAGCAGGGGCGGGTAACCTGCCTGCGAGGTGGTTTCAGCCAAAATTTGCCGCGCAAACGGGAAGGCAAGCTTCGGTACCTCGACCATCAAAAGCGGGTGGTGATGCTGGCTTGGTACTTCCTTGGCGATCGAGCAAACGACCGCATAATCAAGCTCAATCAGGAAAACCGGAGTTTCGGATCGCATGGCCGAGGCCTCGATGTGGAGCAAAACCTCGTAAGTAGGGTTTCCACCCTGAGGCTGCTCGATATTCTTGGCATCCATGGTGACGTTGACGGTTGTCGTAGGCACCGCCTGCCCCGGCAAAAGGCTTTGCGGCGCATTGGGGTTTTCAAACGACAAATCCTTTATATATTGTGCATGGATGGTCAGCGGGACCATACGCGGCGTAGCTTGAACTGTGTCTGATGTCTCTTTTTGGTCGGTCATGGTCTTTTTCGTCGTTTTAGTAGGTTACTTGAAGTAGCATGCACAACGCTCAGGAACAAGGACAGCTTATGGAAGCAGCAAACACCATCCCCATGGATATCATCATCTACGCAGCTATTGCGGTCGTGCTGGTCGTCTGGCTGGGGCGCATTCTGGGCACGCGCCACGGGTCTGAGCGCCAACGCCAGAACCCGTTTACATTGCCAACCCCGCAGCCCGAGGGGAAGACCCCTGAAAACATCACGGCTTCAAAACCTGTTCTGCCCCAAAACATCACAACCGATATCGAGGCCGGGCTTGTCCAGATTTCTCTAGCGGATCGGAGCTTTGATCCCGCCCGTTTTGTCGAAAACGCCAAGGATGCATTCGCGATCGTCGTAGGTGCCTTTGCGGACGGAGACCGCGCAACCCTCAAAGACCTTCTCTCGCCATCCGTTTTCAGAAGCTTTGAAGGGGCGATCGAAGCGCGTGAACAGGCTGGTAAAAAAGTGATGACGGAAGTCCACGGTGTCAGCAGTGCCGATGTCATAGCGGCAAGGCTTGAGGGCAGCAAAGCTTATGTCACTCTGCGTTTCAAGGCAGATGAAACCTATGTAGAATCCGACGCCTCGGGAAAAGTCGTAGCAGGCCATCCCGATAAGATCGTGACCATGACGGATGTTTGGGTTTTCAGCCGGGATGTAAAATCATCGGACCCGCGCTGGTTTGTGGTTGAAACACGGGATGACATAAAAGAGACGGAAGGCATGACCCTGCCTGACGCCGCCGCCTGAGAAATAAGGTCAAGCTGCCTCGGGCAGCATACGTCCGAGGCGCTTACCAGCCAAAATATGTATGTGGAAATGCGGCACTTCTTGCCCGCCATTGGCCCCTGCATTGGCTATCGTGCGATAACCGTCGGCATCAAGGCCCTTCTCGGCCACGATCTTACCGACCGCTGCAAAAAACGCGGCCTGCTCTGCTGCAGTGGCCTTCTGAGCAAAATCCGTCATCGAGACATACGCACCCTTGGGGATCACCAGAATATGCGTAGGTGCCTGTGGGTGGATGTCGTTAAACGCCAGTACATGCGCATCTTCGTAAACCTTGCTGCACGGGATCTCGCCCTTGAGGATACGGGCAAAAATATTATTGGTGTCATAGGCCATGGCTCACTCCTTGGATGGATATAGTTTTTGCCATACGGGCGGGCGTTCGTCAAAAGGCAGTGCGGCCCATCCGCGGTTGAGCACATCAAGCTCGGCTGCGGTAAAAATCCCGTTCTGCATGATAAGGGTACCGTCCGCATAAATCATGCCGGCCTTGCCGTACAGCATGGTCGTAATATCCCAGTGCAAAAGCGAGCGGTTGCCGTTATCAACCCGCACGGGGTCGCCCATGTAGTCTGTCATGGTATAGGCATCACCAAGCGCCACATGGAAAGAGCCCCCTATTTTCTCTGAAAGCAAAATACTGGCAACGTGTTGTTTAAGGTAAGGGTTGGTACCGATGCCGATTTCCCCAATCCGGCGGGACCCCTCATCGGTATCAATAGCGTGGTCGAGATGCTCCTGACCGGTTTCTGCGAGTGCTTCCTTCAGATAGCCATTCTCGAATTTAAGGGTCAGGTTTTCCATGATATGGCCGTTATCGCCCTTGGCGGCAAAACGCCCCTTGGCCACGATCACGCCGTTTGTAGAGTCGATCGATGGCGCGCTGAAAACCTCGGACCCGGGGATGTTACGTGCAATCGTCGAGTTGCAAAAAGTAAACCCGTCGATGTTCATCGTAAGGTCCGTGCCGTCGCTGTTTGTAAAACGCAGCACCTTGGTCGCATTCAGTTTCTCGATGAGCCTATACTGCGCTTCCTTGATGGCATCCCAAGGCTGGTCACACATTTTGAAATAGAGATCAGTATAGGCTTCGTACGCAATACCGTCGACTGCCGCGTCACGCCTTGTGGGAACGGAGGTCAGTATCCACCGTACCGCGTGCGATCTTGCGCGGTCGCGGTAGGGTTTAAGAAGGGTCCGCAAAAGTTTCTGTTTATCATCCGGCCCTGAAAGGACGGCACGCTCCGGCAGATTTTGGTAAACCATGATCCGCGTCGTAATCGGCATGCGCATTTCAAGGGTATAGGCAGCAAGGGCTTCGACACCGCGTGCGTCCGTTGCTTCAAGTAGTACGGATAAAAAATTACCGTCATCCACATACACATCAAAACGCGGCGTATCGCGCACACATCTCTCAAAAAGCCGCGCCCCGATATAACGTGCCTGATCACCGATCTCGAGCAGGGGAACTTCCTCGCTACTCTCGACAACGTAAAGCATATCCGCAAGGCGATCCTGCGTATCTCTTGGTGCGGGTGGTTCCTGAAAATCGGCCCAGTTTGACAGCGGGGCGGATGCTAGGCGTTCACGTAAGTCGCTATTGTTTTCAAGCCCGCAAAGGAAAATCTGTATGAGGCGCCGCGCTTTTTGTACGGCACCTATCGCCTCATCTGTTGAAGTGTCTGTGACATAGCTTTGAATAACGGCGTTGATCTCGTTTTCCCACAAAGAGGGTTTTTCGAGAAAACGGCGCAGACGAACAAGATCATCCTGAAAGTACGGCGAGAGAGTCGATAGAATCATAGGCGGAAATTATAAAGGACACCGCTACCCTCAGGAAGCGGATAACTTCTTGGTATAGTACCGACCTTCCACAAAGGCGCCGCCCACCATGGCGTAGTAGGGGTGGCGGCCCAAAAGCTCGTACCCGCGGCTTTCGTATAATTGGATGGCCGCCGTCATGCTCTCGCGGACATCAAGGTTGATGACGGTAAAGCCGGTCTTCAGGGCTTCCTGCTCAACCGTATCAAGCAAAAGGCTTGAAAGGCCGCGCCCACGCGCCCACGGGCTCACAAAAAGCCCGGTCAGCTGAACACTGTGTTTCTGCGCTTCGTTGTTGGCGGGTGGTTTGATAAGCTGACAAGTACCGCAAACAACGCCATCAAGCCGCGCCAAAAAAAGCATCCGCAGGGGCATCGCCACAACGCCGCGCCAGAAACGCTCCATGATATCGCGGGAGGGAAGCTGAACCCAGCCAAACCCGCCTCCTGCCTTAATGGCGGCGTCCGTCGCATCGCAAAGGTCGTTGAGATCGGCCTCCGATAAAGCGTGTGTCACGAGTTCGACGCCGAGTTCGGCGTTTTTATTCTGGGAATTTGGGCTCTGGCTCATAAGGTTCAGGATAGCGCGAGAGTCATGAAAAAAAAGAAAATGTTAGAAAAAATTCGATGTTGTGTTGCAGCACTAACGCAGGTCCGCACGGTCCTGCCAGCGACGAGGTTCGCGCACATACGTATCGTTTGCCGGCGGGGCGCTTGATGTTGGCGTGGGGGTGGAAGTGATGGGTGGCACCGCGGGTTTTTCACCACGGGCCATATATTGGTCACGGCTTTTGATACCAAGCATAAGGAAGGCCGGTTCTACATGAGAAAATCTGCGCCGCTCGTATTTGGCGAGCACCTGAAGCGCACGACTGATGGAAAGTCTTGGCGTGGCCAGCACCCAAAAATCGCGCCCATCCTCAAGCATGGTTCGGTTATTGAGGGTCTCGCCCTCAAGCCCCTTCATCAAAAGGCCTGGAATGGCAGTATGAACGATAGAAGCGATCCCGCTCATTGATGGCAGCACGGCATCGACGGCACGGCCAAAAAGCTTGTGTAAGGCGTTTTCCTTGGCTTTTTCAACCTGCTTGTCCGTGACTCTAAAGAGGAACAGTCGCGGCGTATCTTTTGCTTGCCCGCCACGAAGTGCTTCGAGTTTTCGAATACCGCGTTTTTTCCGGCCCTCAAAAGTACGGTTTGCACGCCTCGCAAGATCAAGAACAAGTTGCCCTAAAGAAGAATCACGGTCAGATACCACGAAGCGTTTGCAGGACTGCACGGCGGATCGCGTATTAAACCAAAGCTGCCCGAGACCGGCTTGTCCGCGCAGTTCTTTTGCGGTTTCAAGATAATGCAGTACATCAGCAATATCATGTGCCGGCACCGACAAGTAATCTTCTGCGCCTACAGTCTTGCGAAAAACGTCAATACCCATGAGGCCATTGGTGGGGTCTGATATCTGTGTGTTGAAGTCGTCGCTCAACCCGTCAAAACCAACAACATCTTTGCCCATATTGACGTTAACAAGAATGGGTTTGCCGGCAAGCAGTGCGGCTTTAAAACTTTCATGGATTTTCGCGTCATGCGGGTTTTCGGTGTAGTCGCATCCGTCCATGTGGGTAGCCCTGAAATGGGCAACCTTGTCATACCCGCCATTAGTCTTTGTAGCACGCACATGGACAGCGGGCCCGCCACACTGCGTGCAGCATAGCCTGTCCTCGGCAGCGAAGGTCACGTACTCGTGTTTCGTGTGCTCATCGGCTCGGATGACCTTAAAACCATCCCCGTGCTTGTCTTTAAGTCGTGCGGAAAGCATGGTGTTTTTTACACTATGTAAAAGTATTCTGCAACTTCATGAGCTTAACCCCGCGCCCGCCTCAGATAAACATAGAAAGCGCCACCCCCGCCGTGACGGCCTTTGGCAGGCGTAGCCTTAAGCACAAAAGGGGCCAGGGCGGGTGAGTCCAGCCAGTCGGTCAGGTTGTTGCGCAAAACCCCGCCTCCACGGCTGCCCTTGCCTGTAATGACAAGGACACACCGCATACCCCGCTTATGAGCCGCGGGTATAAAAGCATTGAGTGCATCAATAGCCTGCGCCTGACTATGCCCATGAAGGTCAAGAACGGCTTCTATCGCCATTTGCCCGCGTTCCAGTTTTTGCAGGGTTCTGCGGTCAAGATCACGGGAAAGGGAAGGGTTATCCGGCAACGCCCTATCCGGCACAACGGCTGTATGCTGGGGCAACTTGTGGCGCTTGGCCTCAGGCGGTGTGGCCTTGGGTGCAGGGGGCACGCGGCCATCAAGCGGCTTTACATCTTGTGTTACAAGCTGCCAGAGCGCCTCATCCTCGTCGTCCTTGTCTTTGCCGCGTCGCGCCATTTCCATTTCGCCATAAATCTGCTTTAACTTGATCATAGAGTGAGTAAGCAACGGAAAAAAGACCGGAGACCATGACTCGTTTCACACTTCTTGCCCTTTTCGTGACTTTTCTGTTGGCGGCTCCACTTGCAATGGCCGAGGATACAGCTGCGCCGGAAAAGCCGAAATCAGCAACCCCGACGCTCCTGCTCAAGCAATATCAGGCATCTCACCCTGAAAAATTTCTGCTTGCCTTCAACAAGATAGCCAAGCTCCAGCCCGACTTTCTGGAATGGGCCAAAAAATCGCCCTTCCTCAAGGATGCCAAGGAATCCGACAAGGACGTAATTATAAACCGCGAGAGCAACAGGCTCTCCCAGGCTTTTTCAGCCATGACGCCGGATGAAGCACTGGTGGTTCATGTCAATATCCGGTTCGATGATTACAGCACGCTTCAGGAGGTGTTGAACCTGAGCGAGTTTACGCCAAAAACTTTTTTCAGCTTTTCTATCTACGATCAGAATGTCGCAGTCGTACCGAAAGACATCGCCAAATTTGGCACCATCAACATGCCAAAAGCCGACATGGATGAAATGCTCTCCAAAGCACAGGGCAGCGACGTGAAGGCTGAAATCCTTTTAAAACCGGTCGTAGCCGACGCACGCGAAACATTTAAAATAGGCAGTACGCCTTATTGGCTCCTTCTGTCCGAAATAGGCGAGATCAGGTTCTGGTCGGACAAGCCCGAACCCCAGCTCCTCTGGATGTACCGCGCTGACTGGTACAAACCGAAAGAGGACAAGGCCCTGATGGATCTCAAGGGTGCAGGTGGATTATAGGGAGGGAAATGCCGCGGATCGACCAGCCAACGACGCCTTTCGTGGCCTCACGCGACCCCCGAAAAACCGAGGATACGGACACACGGCAGGCGCTCCAGCGTCATGACCCCGAGTTTCATAAAAAGAAAAAAGACGAAAAAGAGGAAGGCGGTTTCAAAGACCCGTATGAAGACCTGACGGATGTCTCGGTCGCGGCCCTGCGCAACTTCCTGCTGGGCCTTCTGGACCGTCTGCCGCAAGCGGAGGATACACAAAACACCGTAGCCGCCCCCCAGCAGGAAACACGGCCTGCAGCAAATCCAAAGGCGGCTGCAGCCATCAACGCCTACCAAACAGGCGCAAGCCGCGGGGCTTCAGGGCCAGCGCCGGCACCCATCCAGCAACCAAAGTCACAAACAAGCGCGCTGGATACCGCAGCATCAAACCTGGACCGTGCAACACTTCTGGAACTGATCCGTGACCTTGATCGCCTCGCGGCCGAGGGCGTAAACGCGATCTCTCTCGAAAAAGGCGCAGGGGGTTTTCTTGAAAACATACGCATGGCTGTTACAAGGGCGCGCGGATAATCTCGCGAGGTGCATAAAATCTTTTTTGTTTCCCGGACGATTCAGATAGAATCAGATTATTAGGTTCCTCCAAGCTACGGTGATCCGCCGTTGTCCCAGCCAGTCCAGGCATCCCATCCCGACCTCTTCCGCCCCGAACCTCTGGGCGTACCGCAAAACGCATCCATATTTTTAGTGCCCTCGTACGATCGTACGCCGTTCCACATGTTGGGTCGGCGCCGAAACGACGTAGGGCCTGTTCCTGTTTCTTAAAAACTCAAACCCAAACGAAAAGGAATCGCCCATGAGCAAAATGTCCCGGAAAGCCCAAAAACAGCACAGCTTCCGCAGCATCAAGGGTGGTAAACCGCACAACGACATGGGATACCCCGCAGAAGACACGGGCTGGGATCCGCTCGCAGGCCAGATCGACAGAAACCGCGACCAGTCATACATCAAAACCGTGAAGCCACGCACGGAAGGCCAAAAGGAGCTGATGGACAGCATCAAGCATCACGCCCTGACGCTAGCGATAGGCCCCGCCGGTACCGGTAAAACCTACCTTGCCATCTCGGCAGCCGTGGAAGCCCTTGAAGAAGAGCGGGTAGACCGCATCATCCTTTCAAGACCGGCAATGGAAGCGGGTGAGAGCATCGGATTCCTGCCCGGCGATATGCACGAGAAAATGGCCCCATACCTGCGTCCTTTATATGACGCGCTGGGTGACAGGCTGGGCGGCAAGCGTGTACGGCAGTACATGGATGACGGCACGATCGAGATCGCGCCTATCGGCTTCATGCGCGGGCGTACCCTCAACAACGCGTTCATTGTTGTGGACGAGGCACAAAACTGCACGTACCAGCAGCTTAAAATGTTGCTTTCCCGCCTTGGCTGGAACTCGACGATGGTGGTCACAGGCGACCCCGAGCAATCGGATCTGCTTCCCGGCCTTTCCGGCCTCTCGCAGGTATCGGACAAGCTGGTTAAGTGCCCGAACATCGGCATCGTAAAGCTCAAGGCATCGGATATCGTGCGCCATCCGCTGGTTGCCGAAATGCTCTCGGTGCTCTAGATAAACGGGGCATGACCCCAAAAATTCGCATCATCATAAGCGTGCTGGTGGGGGTGGCCTTGGCCGCCCTCATCGCTTTTGTGCAAACCCCGAAGCCCGAGGCAGGCGGCATACTGGGCAAACCCTTCGGCGGCAATTTTGCGGGCCTCACGGACGAGGACGGAAAACCCGTGACAGCAGAGAGCTTTGCCGGCCAGTACGAGCTTGTCTTTTTCGGTTTTACCTATTGCCCGTCAATCTGCCCGACGGAGCTTCAGAAAATAGCGAGCGTCCTCAAAAAACTGCCACCGGCGGATGCGGCCAAAATCACGCCCATCTTTGTCAGTGTTGACCCCGAACGCGATACGCCAAAACTCCTTAAGGATTACACGGCCCTGCATCACCCCGCCATTATTGGCCTGACGGGGACAGAAGCCGCTATCGAAAAAGTCAAAAAGGACTGGAAGGTCTATGCCGCCAAAACCACGCAAGATGGTATGAGCACCTATATGGTGGATCACTCGGCTTTCCTGTATTTCAGGGCACCCGACGGGCGGCTTCTGGGCCTTTTCAGCACAACCGACACACCCGCAGCAGTGCTTGAATCCGTTAAGGCTTCCTTAACACAAGACAACCCTTAAATGATGCTTTGCCAAAGCCCCCTGTTTTTTGGTAAAATAAACAAAACAAGACCCGATTTGGGGTATGGCAGGGTATTAGAGGCATGGTCGGTCTATTCAGGCATTCGCTGCGTTCAATCCTCTTTGGCGTAATTCTTCTAGCAGGGCTTGGTTTGGCTTCGCTGCCCGCATCAGCCGCGTGCGTATGCGTAGGCGCCGTAACCCAGCTTATAGGATCGGGCCAAAACGGCTCCAGCGTCTGCGACTGCGTCGCCAACAAAATTGTAGGCAAAACGACAACCTTCCCATGGAAACTGCCCGGTATAACCGGAACAATTCCCGGCGCAAGCCAGCTTACGAGCCTTGTCGACTATTTTGAAAACGTTTTCTGGCCACGCTGGATAGCGATGGAACAGAAGATGAAGCAGGGTGAAGCCCAAAATCTGGCCGCCACGACACATACCGACATTCAGCTTCTGGACGCGCAGCAATTCGGTAACTTTACCCGCGAAAGAGATAAAGCAACGGCAGAGGTAGTTGTAGGAAACCTTGGCAGAACCGATGTCGCATGCCCTGAAGCAACCATGTTATCCCCTCTATCCGGTGCCAGAGTAGTTGCAAGGATAGAGGCGCATAATCTACTTAATACGGCCATTGAAACCCGCGACGGTTCATCAAAAAATCCGGATGCGGCAAACGGCCTCGTAAATTTCTATAACAAGATGATCGATAAGCGAAACGAGCTGGAGCTCTGCAACCCTGAAGGCAATAACGGGATGGATGCCGAATGGTGCAAAAACTCTAAGCCGGCTATACGGAACGCTGACGTTAACCCGTCTGTGATTGAAGCTTCAGCTATGCTGGGCAACAATAAAGAAGAGAAGAACTTCCACGAATATGCCGTCAGACTTAAAGACAACCTATTTGCTTTCATTTTCACGCCACTGAGAAAAGATCAGGTAAGCGGAACTGTATCTAACCAGGTCAAGGAAGTGTTATTTGATAGACTGAAATTCAATACACAAGTCTCAAACTTGGAGCTTCCTTTCGCTCTAGATATAACAGATAGACGGCCATTACCGGGCGTAGATGCGGCGATTAAAAAAGCCTATGAAGAACAACTAAAATTGGTTGGCATTGATCCTGCAAATGCACAAAGTGCAGCAGCTCCTCTATATATGGATATGCAGTCGAAAGACCTCTCTAAGCTCTCCATGGAAGAAATATACTTCAGGCAGAAAAACCTTGATCCTAGCGAGATAGGAAGAGTTGCAGGTGCATCTGCACTTAATCTTCAGAACATCGCAACATATCAGACTTTTAAAATAATGAATTCCCTCGTTCTGCTGTTTGATATTCGGCAGGAGCTGCGCATGACTAACAAGCTTCTTGGGACGATAGGCAGCTTGCTGGCCGCAGACCGTCACCAGGCGATTGAAGCTAAAATCCAGTCAGTCTCTACCAACTAATCTTTTCTCATAACAACGTGTGAGGGCCGTCTGGCACGGTCCTTGCAAATCTCTTGTTCTGTAGCTTGGCCCCAAAAGGCACAGCTTTGAAAAACAAGGGATTTTAGGCTATGGCCTCGGTCAACCCGCTCAACATCGCCCTTACGGGCCTCAAAGTGGCCCAGTCGCAGATCGCGGTCACGTCCAATAACGTGGCTAACGTCTCGACAGAGGGCTATACCCGTAAAACCGTCCAGCAATACAGCACGGTTCTGGGCGATGACCCGACGGGCGTCGAGACCGGCGTCATCCGCCGCACGATCGATGAGATTTTGCTGCGTGACTACCGGACCCAGATCAGTAGCACATCGGCCCTTGAAACGCGCGCCAAGTACCTTGACCAAATTCAGGACTTCCATGGTCCGCCTGATTCCGAACAATCAATCACGGCGTTCATGGATCAATTGAAAGCGGCTTTCGCCCAGCTTTCAAACCAGCCCGAGAGCCCGTATCTCCTGACAGCGGTATACTCAAAAGCCGAGCAGCTTGTTGAAAAGTTTTCGGGCTTTTCGGACCGCCTGCAGGAAATGCGCAATAACGCGCAGTCAACGATTTCGGAATCCGTCAGCAAAATCAACACGCTGACAAGACAGATCGCTGATCTCAATCTATCCATCAAGGTCGCAACAACGCAAGGCCGCACGACAGCCGCCCTCGAAGATCAGAGAGACGAGGCCGTCAAGGCGCTCGCGCAGGAAATGGATATCAGCTACTTCAAAACACCCGAGGGCGTTTTGGTTGTCCAGACAAAAGAAGGGCAAGCACTGGCTGATACGTCACCAATTTCTGTCACCTTTAATCAGGTGCCGGTGGGGCCAGGCAGTTATTACCCCGTATCTGCAAACCCGGTCATGCTGGGCCACCCTGTGACGGGCATCAACCTCTCGGATATCGATACGCTGGGTGGCAGGCTGGGCGAGCTCATCAGGCTACGCGATGAAACATTGCCTACCTATCAGGCGCAGGCGGATGAACTCGCGCACAAAATGGCGATGCGCTTCAGCTCGCAAGGTCTCGATCTCTTTACGATGCCGGACGGTACGATCCCCGCAAACACACCCACGAGTTACGTCGGTTTCTCGACCGATATGGTTATAAATCCCAGCATCACCACGGATAAAACGCTCATACGCAAAGGTACCAGCACGGCCAGTACGGTCCAGCAAGGCTCATCCGAGCTGCTGCGCAAAATTGTCGAGTTCACTTTCGGCAGCGTCGAGTATCAGAGGGCGCAGGGTACGGTTAACATATCCAATACAGTGCCAACGCTTTTCACAACGCTTGGTATTACGGGGCAGGCGCGGGTTGTAGGTACCACAAACATATCAGCGCTTGGCTCGCTGGACAGCAGCCCTTACATCAATCCGCCCACGGATGATGATTTCACAATACAGGTAGGCGTAGGTGCTCCTCAGACGATTGTCATCACGGCTGGCATGAATGCATCAGGCCTTGTCAGTGCCATCAATACGGCTTTCCCGGGCATGGCGCAGCTCGGCAGTGGCGGCGAGCTTATTTTATCCGCAACCGATAACATCACCATTGGCGCAGGCACGCTTTTAACCGCAGGTTTGAGCGAACTTGGGCTAACCGCAGGGGTCACAACGGCCTCGCCGCCATCCTTCAGCATTTCAGCCGGCCAAAATACACCGTCAACCATCCAGATCTTAAGTACGGATACAACAACCCAGCTCCTCTCAAAACTGAATGCCGTAGCCGGCATTACGGCGACCTTGACGGTAGGCGGCTTCCTAAACATCGAACCAACGGAAGGCGGCGACCTAAGCTTAACAGACGGTATCGGCGCGCCCTTGCAGGCGCTTGGAGTCACGGTCGCGGATGTTCCGCACGCGTCCTTCAACGTCAACAACCTGGGGCCAGGAGCCAACTTGGGTGGCGAGGTATCGGGTGCTCTCACGCTGCAAAACTATGTTTCGCAGATGGTCAGTCTGCAATCGCAGGAAGCCAATAACACCGACACCCTTTTTACATCAGAGGATAATTACAGGGCGGTCATCCAAACGGAATACATGAGCGTGACCGGCGTCAACGTCGATGAGGAGATGGCCAATCTCATCAACATTCAGGCGGCTTACAATGCGGCCAGCCGCACAATTCAGGTCGCAAACGAAATGCTCAACGAACTCATGAACACATTCATCAGATAAGAACTGAGGAGAAACCGATGCCAACCACAATCTCCACCCTCGCGCAGCAGCTTAACTCGATCTCGAGCGTCAAAGGGATTCAGGAAAAGATGTTCACTTTTCAGCAGCAAATATCCACGGGCGTCAAACACCAGACATTCAAGGAGTACGGTGTCGACTCCCAGTTGATACAGGAATACAGAGGAGATTTGGTCGAATCTCAAGTGTATCTTGATAACATCGATATAGCGCAGATCAACATCAAGCAGATGAACACCGGTATCGAGGAGACGATAGCTCAGGCAGGTAACGTTTTGAGCGTTATCAACATCCAGATCGAAAAGGGCAGTGAGTTTGATCTTGATACAATCAAGAGAACAGCGGCAACGGCCCTGCAGATCATACAGGCAAACATGAACAGCCGTGTAGGCGACAGATATCTTTTCGCAGGGACTGACGTAGGTAACGCCCCTTACAACGGCGCAAACACGGCAACCGCAAACTTCCAGACGCATATTACGGACTGGCTCAACGGTACTATTTCAACGGCAACACTCGAGTCCAATATCGACGGCATGACGGACTCCCAGCTGGGCTATTCAACAACGGTCCAGACAGCGAAGCGTATTTTTGCCCGTGCCGATGATTCCTTCGAGGTCGATTACACCGTTTTTGCAACGGATGACGGGTTTAAAAATGTTCTGACAGGCCTGAATGCGCTGGCTAACTACGAAAGACCGGCAGCGGGAGACGTCCCGACCGATGATGAGTTCTTTGACGTTCTGAACGTTTTCTACCGCAAAATTCAGGATGGTGTAAACGATTTAAGGGCCGCAAGCACTACGATTGCATCCGGATCCCAGACACTGGAAACGGTCAAACAGAACCTCATGGATGATCGTCAGAATTACCAGAAGCTGATGGAGAAAACCGAGGCAACGGATATAACAGATTCCGTTGTTCGCTTTCAGTCTCTGCAAACGCAGCTTGAGGCATCTTTCAGATTGTCCTCAATCCTGAGCGAAATGAGTCTCGCCCGCTTCCTGTAAGGCTAAAAAAGCCCTGAAGGTCCAAGAGCAGGTTCGGCAATGGTCTGCCCTGTCGAGCCGCCACCGCTGCCACCGCTTTCTGATGTACCAGAGCCGCTAGCGCTTGTGCTTGCAGCGGCGGGGCTGGCGGTTGATTGGGAGGCTGATGCCGTTGCCGTTGAGGCGCTACCGCCGGAAGTGGCCGAGCTGGCGCTGGCACTGCCCGACGAATCAAGGTTGCCCAGTACCTTGGAAGCGGCGCTAGAAACGCCCCCCAAATCCGACCCAACAGCATTCATGAATTTTTCAGAAGGGTCGCTAGAACCTTCACCACTCGTGCCCTCCCCGGGCGCCGGTCTTACACGGATAGTGTCGCCGGATATCCTAACAATAATTCCGTCTTTACTCACGCTCTCGACAGTCGTGCCGTCTGCAAGGCGGCTACCCTCGCGCACGGTCGCACGGAAACCCTGCTGCTGTGAGGCAATAAGAACACCGCGGCAGTCACCGCTGATGCAGGCGATGTTGGTCCACAGATACCGGCTTTTTCGTTCTGCCCTAGCAAGTTTTTCTTTGCGTTCGGCTTCTTCACGTTCGCGGCGGGCTTTAGCTTCTTCTTTTGATTCGCCTTCGTGCGTTTTAAGAGCAGGGTCTTTGGCAGCAGCCTCGGCTTTCAACTGCTCGTAATAGGCACGGCGCTTGGATACAAGCTCGGTATATAGTTCGGGGTAGTGCTTAAGACAGGCGGCATTGGCCGGAAGTTGGGCGCAAATACCGCGTGGTGGCGGCGGCAGATCAAACTTCGCACCCATCGTGTCGAACGATTCTTTGATCTTCTGGAGTTCAGCCTGACGCTCGACCATTTTTTCAAGAAGGCTGATCTGGTAGTTCAGTTTGACAACATCAGAAAGAAAAGGGTTATCAAACATATTGAAAGCTTCATCGAAATCGACAGAGGCCATTTCAACATCGTCAACGGAGATGGCCTGAGGCATGGCAATGAAACCGGAACTTGGGGATTGGGCATGGCCCGGCATCACCGGCATCGCAAGCGCAGTAATTATACATAAAACAAAAATAATAAGGCGCATACGAAACATTCCCCAGCGATTCACAGTGTAACCCTTGGGGCAGGCTTATTCAACGACACAAAATCTGTAAAACAAAAGAGCCAAGGCCCAAACCTAGTTACCACAACCCTGTTCGCAGGCCCCAAAGCTCTGGACCTGCATGCGGCTCACGTTGATACGGGGTGCGATCAGCGTTTTTGGCGTGGCAGCCGTACCGTATATCAGGTTGTCAGAGCCCGTCACGTCAATGGCGGCTGTTGTACCGGTGACGCTGAGATTACCGTTTCTAACCTCACCCGCGCGTAACTGGTGGTCAACGGTCAGACTGTTTGTAGAAATGGTCGTTGATGTAATGCGCCGCGTATTTGAGATGGTGCCTGTGTTGTAGGTAGCGCCGTCAGGCAAGGTTACGGTCGTGGAATCTGTAAGTCCCGCAATGACGCCTGAATCCGAGGTAAGACCATCAACAAAATTGGCATTGTTCTGAACGATGATGTTGTCCTGCTGGTTGCCTGTTCCGTCCACCACAAAAAGCCCCTGGGCACCGTAGTTCGTACGGTCTGTGGCCCCAAGTCCGTTCTGGACGCGCATTGTTTGTACGCGCATGGAATCGGCGATGGTCGCGTTTCCGTTGACGGTCAGGTTTCCAGCAACGTTGGCACCGCCTTTGATGATGCCGGTTCCGGTTACGCATAAAACATTTCCTGTACAGTCCGTATGGACGGGGCCAGCTACGGTCCCTACAAGGTTCTGGCCAAATCCGTTGCTGCCGATATTCACATCATCAGCACCAATGATGTCGTTACCGCCGACATTGATCGGGCCGTGCATGGTGTTACGGTTTTTAGCAGGCACGCCAACGTTATCGGTATCGGCGATCCGGTACAGGTAGTCGCCTGTTTTGTCCTCAAGGTTGTGATACGCATAATGGACAACATAACTGCCCTGTGTATCCGAATTCAGGCTCGGTAAAAGCTCGTTGGTATACCAAGGTGTTGCCTGTAATCCGACAGAAGGTGTCACACGCCAGCTATTATAAGCGCTCTGAATAACGGCAGCATTCTTGACGCCGTAGGTACGGACATAACCGCCCGCAGCACCAGCCGTATTGGCAACAAGGCGTACAACGCCGTCTGGTCTAGGTGTGGCGGTCACAACAAAAACTTCAAGGGCGCGGGTATCTGTTTCAATAGCTGGGTTATCACTAATACGTAGCAAAATGCGTACTTGTGATCGTAAGGGCGAGAGCTGCCTGAACTGGCTGTTCAAAAGCCGCGAAGCCTGAATCCAGACACCACTCACCTGAAAGTTTTTGGTAATATTGTCAGGGGCCGGGGCCGTCGTATCCGCAATCAGCTGGTATCCGCCGCCTGTGGCTCTCGCGGCATTGTAAAGGGCGTTGAAATTCTCGACGTTATCCAGAATCTGGTCCATCGCTTTGGCCACGGTCGACATGTATTTATGGGTCGAACGTGCAAGCTCGCGCTCGGCAAATGTCTGCATCAGGTTGAACACGGCGATCATTAGCATCATAAAAATTCCAACCGTGAGTATAAGCTCCAGAAGCGACATACCTTTTTGATGCTGGTTTTTTCTGACGATCATGAGCAGACATCCACTATATGATACGCCTGTCCGCTGGCCCCGGTTGAACGACGGAACGTGCAGTTTCCAAGTAGCGTGTTGGTCGATATCTGCCTGTATGTACAATTGTAGTGGTCAGCACCAGGGCCGTTAGCGCAAGTCTCTCTCACATCCTGCGCTGTCCAGTCAAAGCTCCCTCGAGGTTCACAGTAAGTACGCCCATTATAGGGTGTGCACTGCACTTGTCTTCCGCCCATGACGGCATCTGTGTAGCAGTAGCCGGGGTTCGCGCAGTTGAAGAACATGTTCTCGATATAAAGGTTCCGTGTGGCCTGCAGAGCATTGGCACGTATTTCACCGCCAAAAGTTGCCTGGTTAAAAACTTGCATGCGCGTTGTCGTAAAATCGTTGACGCCTTCTGGTTGCACGCGCGCGGTTGTAAGGCTTCCCTGTACCTGCGAGTTTGCGCCAACCGCCATGTTACCGGCCTGCAGCTGATCCGTGGTCACGGTAGCGCCGGTCACGTTGGTAAGCGGTGTGATAAGTTGGCTTTGGGCCGTAAGATTGGCACCGTTAAGAGTAGCAAATGTTGATATTCCGCGAGAATCCGTCTGGTTGGTTACGTTCGTAATATCTGTGATGGCGCTGCCATCAGCCGTAAGATTTCCGATACGCATGATAGCGTCATTTGAACCGGAGATAACCTGAACCTCACCGCCCGATATCGTACAGCCGGCACCCGTCAGAGTACGGTTTGTACCAGGAGCACCGGGGGCCGAAAAGCTGCACCCACCACTTGTATCCTTCATATATATGCGGCTTTCAGTACCGCCCACCTGCATGGCCTGCTCGACGGTCATCGCCTGTGCTGTTTCCGATGTAAGACCCTGTGCCACACCTCTAAAAATACCGCTGCCTGTAACATTCATTTTATCGGCAATGATGGTGCCGACACTTTGTAGCTGGTTCCCGTTCATCAGGAGGTCAGTTTCCATGCGGTTGAGTTCGGGGCGCGCATCAACATCAACGCGGTAAAGCCAGGCGTCATTCGCTTCTGTACCTTCGGCATTCACAATCCCGTAAGCGGCCAGATATCCGCCGTCTGCATCGGGCGTTGCGGCATAACCGACCCCGCTCAGCCCGACAAGGTCCACATACCATTCACTGAAAAGGCTTGTAGCGCGGCCGGTAAAGGTCGTGCCGCCCAAAACAAGGTTCGTAATAACACCCATGGCAGGCCCGCCTGCCTGCGCCGTATCAAGGAGGCGCTGGTTAGGTACACGCAAAGTTCCGCCGGCAGGGTTGTCCGAAACAGTGACAACCTCCACCGAGAATATATAGATGGGATTCCCGCTCGCATCGACGGCATTGGCACCCGTTCTGGTCAGTTTATTGACGCGCACCGTCCGGCGGAACACGCGAATGGATTGCTTGAACGTATTACGCGGTACGTATCCGGTAGGCAGATAGTTGAATGTCTTGAGATCATTGATGTTAACTTCTACAAATGTATTGAGAGGTGCCGTTTTGAATGTTTCAAAATTAGCCAGAACATAATCCTCGGTCGCTTTCTGAACTCGGAGCATGTCGGAAGCGGCATAGCGGTTGATCGCACGCTGCATCCATCCGTCAAAAATTTTGTACATGCCGGCAAGAAGCACGGCAAGCAGACCAATCGATAGCAGCAGCTCAAGGAGGGTAAAACCACCCTCGCGCTTTGATGTGAACGTGGCAAGTTTGCTGATCATGGCGTTATAAACGGCATAAAATATTGTCGGTTGGGGCAGGCATCGGCAATCAATGCACCTTCAAGACATTCGGATGTGCCAGCGCCGTTGGTCACGGCAACCGTAGGTATGGCTGCGGTATCAATCGTGTTTCTGGTTGTGTCACCGCTCAATGAAGATGTGTTAGACGGGAAGGATAAGTCCTGCACGGTAGGGGCACTACCGGTTACACCGGTCACGGCGACATCATTGGCGTCATTGATATTGGCAATGATCGCGCGGTAGCCGCTTGGCTGATCAACCGCGGCGCTTGAGCTTGTTCCTGTCATCGATAGTGTCTGGCCGGAAAGATTAAGGCTGTTGGTTACCTGTACTTGCCCCGCGTTATTGGTAGCCCTGAAGGTGGCGCCGACACGTGTTCCGGCTGAAAAATCCGCCCTGATCGTCTCCGATATAAGCTCCGCCGTTGGTGTTCCGTTGACGGACGTGTCGCCAGTCATTGTACCGGTAGAAGTGATGCTGATTCTAGGAGCGCCCGTTGTTGTACCGTTGGTTCTCGATCGCAACGTGCCGCTTGTCATGCTGTCGGTAATAAGTGCATTGGCGGTCGCATCACCCGTGATCGTGGCAACACCTTTGAACGACGTATCTTGCGAGTACATATAGCTGTTTCTTTCAACAGCGAGCGTGGCAGCAGGGATACTAAATCGGTGTGTAATGCCGTTCAATGGGCGGTTGTTGAAAACGCGCAGATCGTTATTGAGCGTAAGGTTGCTGCTAATATCAAAAGACTGGTCGTTGCCGGAGGCAAGACCGGCTGTGAAAGCATCCGTGCCGCCAAAGTCCATATTCTGTGGTTCCGCGATAATGCGCTCGGCTACGATATTGGCAACATCCTGAATGTGAAAACGCTGGTTAAGCGCAGCTGTATCGCTTCTTACCTCGCATAGCCCTGTAAAAGTCGTGACAGGATTGCCCGATGCATCGACCGTCTGCACGGCAATCTGCTGACCTACAACAGCGTTCGGGCAGTCCTGAACGACAGGGATCCCCATTTCGATATCGGTCAGCATGGTTGCATATCCGGCGTTCTCAGGTTGAGGAAAACGCATGACAGCGCGCAGATCAGGCTGGATCGCTTTCCATGCGGGCATGATAAGCCCGCCGGCCGTAAAAGCAGCCGGTAGGCCAAGTGGCGTCATCAATGCGGAAAACTCAGCTTGTGTCAGGCAGCCCGTATCCCATAAACCGGCTGCGGCCCCGCTGCTTCTGCAAATGGCGGATCTATTGGTACCCGTTGTATCAAACAGTGGTGCCGTGAGCACGGCCCCGTTCCTGCGGGCGCTTTCAACCACATTGACGACAAGATTGAAAGTGCTTTTACCGCCGGGTCTAAAGAATACAAAGGCGGAAGGTACAGTTGCAGGGTCAGTCACAACGCCGCCAAGTCCGGTCGCGGACCAGTTGGCCATGATGACGTAGATCTCTTGGTTGAGTGCGTTGTAATCAAGGGCGCCCACACTGCGTCCAAAAGTGGTCGGCAGATACCCGCCTGCCTTGAGGGTAGTAAGGGGGATCCGCGTCGGTGTTGCGGCAACCGTGCGCAGGGCAGGGTTGGCAACAAGCTGGTCACGCACGTAAATGCGCGCTGCTTTTGCGATCTCGACAAGTTCCCAGCCGGAAACCTCGGCTTCTGCCACGCGCACGCGGCTGTTGTTGAAAGCGGCAATCGCAACAAGGATGCCGCCAAAAAAGGCAACAAAGATCAGTGCCAGCAAAAGCGATACGCCACGCTGCCCGCTACTCTTGCGCGCCCAATTGCGGCTGCTGGAATACCCGCAAATCATGATTAAATTATTGTAAATCAATGGGATTAACATTCGATAAACACTTGGACAGCCTCCATTCTACCTGCTTCGGAAGCGCATGAGAAAAAGAAAAAGGCCCCGGATGAGGGGGCCTTTTTAACTCTAACTTATTGATATTATTGGAACGTCCAGGTCATGGTGTTGTTGGCCGTCTGGTCGCTGCAGGCCGTCAAAAGGGCTGCCTGCGTAATGGTGGATGACTGGTTGTAGGTCGTGCTTCCAACAGCAAGGCTGATAAAGTCGTTGGAGTTCTGAGGTGTGAACTGCTGACCCAAGCGTACGCAAGCACCTTTAGGCACCGTGCTAAGCGCGATGCTGAAGTTGTTTGTGATACCGGTGATGGCGATGGTGCCGAACATGCCCTTGGCAATCATCGAGTCGCCGGTGCCGGATGTACCGAGGTCTGTCGGAAGTGCGCGCAGCGAGGCAAGGTCGTCAATGATGTTGCCTGTACCGTACGAAGCCTGACCCTGATAAGCCTGCTGGACCTGCTGCTTGAGCGTGGTCAAAAGGCGTGTGGCCTGGTTGGTGTTGTTGTTCTCGGTCACGAGGCGGTAGGCGCCCAAACCGGCAAGAATAAGAACCGCACCAACGGCAACAACGAGCAAAAGTTCAAGAAGCGAAAAGCCACGGATCTGGCGTTTAACGGTAAGCATGGGCATGAAACTCTCCTAAAGTGTTTAACGGGTCTATTTTGCTTTGTTTTATGTCTCTGTCAACGGCTCTTGTATGTTTTTAGGCCTATTGTTGCTGGTTCTGGATTTGCTGGAATACCGAGTAGAAAGAGATGATAAGGCACCCGATAACCACCGTAATCAGCACCAGAATCACAAAGTTCACGATCTTCATGGCAACGTGAACACGCTCGACAATCCCGTCAACCCAAATGCGCGAGATACGGATAAGGTTTTGGTCAAAGCCCCGTAAGCGGGCGTAAATCTGTAAATCGCCTATGATTTCATTGTCCGGGAATTCATAGCCTGCGTTAAAAAGCGCATCTCCAAGGTTCTCGCCCGAGGCCACGTATTTTTGAATGCCCTTGATCCGCTGTCGCAGATAAGGCTCGGACTGCTTGGAAATCCGGCCAAGGCTGACTTCATCTATCTTGATCCCCGCGCTCATCATGGAAGCAACGGAAAGCAAAAACGCCGAGCCTTGGAGCATTTTATAAAGGCTCCATGGCACAAAGCGGTCAAAGTAAATGCGCGTGTTGCTTGTCCAGCGTGGCAGGGACATCATGACAACCACAACCACGCTTACAAACCCGATCAAAAGCGTAAGGCCGTCCTCCCGGATAAACTGTGCCGCCATGGCAACCGCATAGGCAATGCCCTGCCACTGATCGACAGGGATGATTTGCTCAAACGTCGGAATAACCTTGTAAGATGAAAGAACCATCGCGGCGATCAACATCGCCGTCAGCACGCCTGGATATGCCGCGGCACCGACAATCGCCTTTTTCACTTTTGACTGGTTTTCAATGGACTCTGCTGCGTTCTGGAGTGATTTAACAAGCTTTCCTGAGTTAGCGCCTGTCTCGAGCAGAATGGCTTCGGAGCTAGGTACATAAGATGAAAGACACGTACCAAAGTTGATACCTTCGGCAATCTCGTTACGCCAGCGGCGGTACAATTTGGGAAGCACTTTACTTTTCCGTGCAGAAATTTTTTCAATCTGAAAAAGCGCGGTATCGAGCGAAACACCGTTCTCCAGAAGCTGCACAAGTTTTGTATAAAAACGCTGACGCTCATCGCCGCCAAACTCGAACTTGACGGAGAGATCAAAAAAAGCGTCGCGTTTTCTCTTGGCCATTCGGCGCTACCCGCCACGTTTGGGAAGGATAATGGGCCCTACAATCCGCTCGGCATCAATCGGGTCAACCTCACCGGCCTTGAGGCGGTCAACCATGTGCTCGGTCATCGTCCGGCCGTTCAGGTGGTTGAGCCAGTATTTTTCGGCGTCCATCTTCAGGTCTTTTTTGACAAGGTCCATAAAAGTGCTGTCAGGGATAATGACCTCGGCCACAACGGTTCGGCTTGTGTAGCCGGTAAAGTTGCACTTGGCGCAGCCCTGTGGGTTGCGTTTGCGCAGGCGTTCGTAATGGATACCGGCGGTTTCAAAGCGGGCCAGCTGGTTATAGTTCAACTCGTTTTCTTCAAGCGGTGTCGAGCATCCTTTGCAGAGTTTTCTGCAAAGGCGTTGCGATATCATGCCCGTCATAAGTGAGGGGTCACAGAGCTTGTAATCTTCTACGTGCAAGTCGCGTAGACGGAAAGGGATGGTCAACGCATCGTTGGAGTGCAGTGATGTCCAGACCTGGTGGCCTGTCATGGCAGCTTCAAAAGCAAGACCGGCTGAGGCCTCGTCACGAATCTCCCCGATCATGATCCGGTCCGGGTTGGAACGAAGGGCAGCAGCAATGGCTTTCGTAAATTGGGCCGCACGCTCGGCCTGTGTACTGGCGTTGGTAACGGGCATCTGCACGGCACCCTGGATCGGATATTCAGGCGGATCTTCGACAGTGTAGAAGGCAAGGTTGTAGTTATACTCCTTGAGAATGGCGATAATGTTACGCTGAAGGGTCGTAGATTTGCCGTGACCCGTGGGTCCTGCCACCACGTTGATGCCGTAAGGTTTCTGGCGAAGAAACTCGAAATCCTCAAGCTGCTCGGGCGTAAAACCAAGGGCGGTCACATCACCAGCGGTTTTGTCATCCGTGTTGTAAAGCAAGCGCACGATCATCGCCCGTCCGTCGTAAACGGTCGGGTTGAATTGGAGACGCAAAGAAATCACGCCGTCGGGAAGTTGCAGGTCTTTCCGGTTTGAAACACGGGCACCCTGATACTCGTAAGGCTGGTAGTTGACGTCGGCGGCATCGGCCATTGTAAATGCAGCAGCGCAGAAGGAGTGCCCGTATTCCGGCGGCCATTCCGCGATATGCTCCATGGCACCCGCAACCCGCGCACGTACAAGGCAGCTGGATTCGTAAACGACAACGTGAATATCCGAAACGCGGCGCTTGGCCATATCGCCCACAAGGTTCAACACCTCGCGACGCATCCGCACCTCATCCTGCTTGGTACGGAAATCAAAACCACCGGCCACGCGGTCGTAGCACATGGAAACGCGGTTGATATCGACGGCCTCGATTTGCGGCTTCGGATAACCGGCGATTTCAGCTTCAGTGATCAGCGAAAGAATATGTGGCGATGATTTATGCGATTTTGAGACAACCAGCTTGCCATCGGCATAATAGGCGGCGATCTGCCGCAAGGACTGCCCGCGGTCGAGTGGCCCGCCTTCCGCCGTGAGCGGAATATTCGGATCCCACGAAGAGAGCTCGTCGCGCTTGGTTTTCTTTTTTGAAAGAAGGTCAGCTATTCCCATGCGTATTACCTCCCTTGATCAATTGCGTGCCCAGCTGAGGTCTTTTGTATCCCCATCAATACGGATCGTAACGGAAGATGGCGTAATGCGTACAACAGAACCTTTACCGCCCGGCAGTTTGGCGCCTTCGCCAACGCGGGTCTCGTCACCATCGGGGCTGATGAGCTTGGCTTTCATGTCAGCGCCGGACCCATAAACTTCCTTTATCGTCCATGGCGCGGGTGCGGCCTCCTCGACAACGGGCGCTGCCGCGGCAGCTTCGCTCTCCGAATCGGCCTCAGGCACATCGTCACCCGCCTTGGAATCTGATGTAGGGCTGACATCAGCACCTGCAAGGGCAGAGGCAGGTAAAGGCGCAAGGCCCGTCTCCTGTGGATTAGGTATGCCGGGGATACTGCCGCCAAGGCCCAAAGCCGCATCCGTTGCCATTTCACTCTTAAGTGCGGTTTCGTTCAGACGCTCCAGAAGCTGGGCGCGCTGGACGCAAAGAGTAAAACGGTCGATCTCTTCCTGGACTTTGGCAAGGTCATCAGGCGAGGACATGATCGCGTCTTTAGGCGCAGGGCATGGGTCAAAAGCGGTGCTACCGCCACCATGAGAAGATGTGTGTTGGGCCTGCGGCGCTACCGGCTGTTCAGGGGCCGGCGCCTCGGTAGGCAGCAAGGATGGTTGCGGCAGGTCGCCTGCGGGCGCCATCAGCTGGGATTCAGGCGGCGGTGCGTCCTGCGCAAAACCGGGCAGGGTCACAAACGACCCTAAAAGGAGAATAGCTAAAAGAATAGGGTATCTGTTGGCTTTCATGGTCATCTTTCCCTATCGGATCTGCATCGTTTTTGCCTTGTTGTTGGCTTCAATCAGGCGTTTGTCAGGCTTAAGGATAACCTTGGCGTCATATTTCCAGTCGCCGTTACCCATATCCCCTTCAATCGAGAGAACAACCATACCCGGCAAGTCAAAATACTTTGCAATCATGTTAGGCGGTGTTTTCGACTTAATTGTGACTGCCATATAAGGCAGGTCATCGCGGTTAAGCGGTTTCAGGTTCGGTTTGTTTTGCCCGATCGAGTTGAAACCCGCCTGCTGCATCATATCGATCCCGGCCAAAAGTTCCTGGCTGGCTGCGGGCTTGACCGGCTTGATCGAGAGGTCACCAAGATTGGCAAAACGTTTGTTCAGCGCGATGACGGCAAGGCTTTCGTCTACAAGCTCATCCTTTGATGAGGGCGGCTTGGGCCCGGTCAGGCGGCGAGTTGCCATCATGGTGCTGGAGTCGACAAAGTTTTTCATGACGCCTTCGGGGAATCGGTCAAGATACGGCTCGACAAGATCATAAGACCCAATGAAGCGCGACCACGTGGCTTCAACGAATGTTTCCTTGCAGCGCATGTTGGTGATGCGCCAGCCGGGCAGCGGCAGGGAGATTTTCGAAAAACCGTCAAGGCAAAGACCAACAAAGGCGCTCGGTACGGCCAGTGTCATGTTGGTAAGGCTGTCGCCCTGTGTCTCCGTAACTTCGGTCGGTTCTTTTGGCGGTGCTTGCAGGGTGTCCGATACCTGCACGTTGGGTACGGGCAGTTGCGCCTGCGTCGGTATAAGAGACGGCAGAATCTGCTGCCCAAGGAGGCTTACGCCTAAAAGGCCAAGCACGATAACACCTGCACCCACCGCAAGATTTTTGTTTCGCTTGCCCGAGAAGATCGCATCAAGCGTAACCGGTTTCAGGGCGGGTGCCGGCGCTTCGCCAATCACCTTTGAAAGCGGTATCTCTCCTGTAACTTCCTGTATGTTCCAGCTCTCCGGCGCGTAAGAGCGCGGCCAGCGATGAGCTTCCATCTGGGCCACAAAGTGGTTGTAAGCCGCCTCTTCGGAGGTAAAGAGTATGTCCCCGTCAGGCGCGATGTTGTCGGCGTGGACGGCCATATACCACCAGCCGTTATCGGCCACAAACATACCGTGCCACTCACCAACCAGCATATCCCCGACAACGGAGGCAAGCGCCGACATCCCGACCCGGTGCCCCATAGAAAGAAATCCGAAACCGTGCTGCACGACAACGTTGCTGCGCATGCAGTAAAAATCGGATTTGAATCCCTTGGCGCGTTTGATGGCAAGCTCGACATCGCTGTCATCCTCAGCCACAAGCCACTTAAGGCCGACCGCGAATTTCTTGTTATCGTAGACAAGAACGCCGGTGCCTACCCCATGGTTCTGTTTTTTTTCAGCAACGGCCGCAACGTCGCCCGCTCCTTCGAGGGCGTCCTCAAGATCTATATCCAGAAAATCTTTTTCCTGGCTCTGATCTTTGCCAAGGGCCATGATGCTTCCCTATTGTCCGATCACGGTAATCGGATCCTCGGGGAGGATCTCCGCCGTGATCATCATGATCGAAACTTCTCGCGATCTGTTGCCTTCTTTGGTACCGCCAAGCGCCCAAGATCCTGGAGAACCGTTCTCGTTCGACATATTGTCGTTCTTCTCAAATCCGGCCAGGACCATCGTCTCACCGCTGGTCAGAACTGCGTTTTGCAGGAAGCCCGTTGTGCTGATTTCAGGAGTCTGGATTTCAACGCCGCCAGAAGAAGCTGTCTCAAGGGACTGCAGTTCAGTAATGGCAATCGAAAGACGCATCAGGATTTTGTTTTGCTCGACGATACGCGGCAGAACAGTCATCAGAAGACCAGTATTGACCGTACCCGGCTCAAGACTTGTTGATCCGCTACCGCCGTCACCGGATGTCGATGAAACACGGGCGAGATAGGTCGTCTGGCGGCCAACTTGCAGTGGCGCCGGTTGGTCGGAGAGCGTAACAAGAGCGCCCGAATGCGCGATCGAAACACGCTCGACAATCTTAAGCGCAGAAAGCTCACTGCTCAGGCGGTCTTCTTCAATTTCTTTTGTAACGCTGCCATCGGCAGGGATTCCCGAGGCAGGCAGAGATTCAGGCGCTTTCAATACGCCGATGGCAAGGCCGGATGTCACGTTTCCAATAGAACGAACGGAGGCTGTATCAAAAGCTCGCTCAATCACGTTGCGCAGGTTGGCCGTAAGGGTAAGTGCATCCCGCGTGGTAACGGAAAGTACGCGTACGGCAACCGCAACACGGCGAAGGCGCAGGGCATTTTGCTGGTTGAGGTATGATTCAACACGGCGCACGATTTCGGGTGATCCCGTAACGGTGATAGTGCCGGTGGAAGGCGAGTATGCGGCTGTGCCGTTGCCGTTCGTGATTGTATCGACGGCACCTTTGATCTCTTCCCAGACCTTCATGCTCGAAGTGCTGGTAACATCGACTTCAGGAAGGTTGGATCCAGAATCGCCGGAACCGCTCTTGACAGTTCCCTTGACCGAGAGTTCGGTCGCAAGGGCATGCAGCATGAAAGTACGTGTGACTTGCTGTGCGAACTGGATGCTCTCGCCGTTGTAAATCCATTCGGCACCGAAAACGTCCGATGCCTGATTGAGAAGGTCTGAGAGTTTGCCTTGCCATACAACACGGCCCCCCGAGACTTGCTCGCCATCGGAAGGGATAAAGGTTGTAGAGCCGGAGTCGCCAGATGATGTCGCACTGTCCTCGGCAGGTGCGGAACCTGCTGAGATATTGGGGGCAGCGGCACGGATACCGGTCACGGCCTGCACCATGCGCGTAAACTCCGGCAGGCTGACGGGGCGTGCAAAGGTCATGACGATCGAGCCGTTGCTCTCAAACTGCGCTGGCAGATTAGCACCGTTTTTAATCGGGCGTGCTTGTGAGCCGTAATACGGGCTCTTATCGATCATCAGCGGCTGCGCGATGGCAGACTTTGGCTCAAGGGCCTGAAGGGCTCTGTCCGCTTCATCGGAAGTGGATTTAACATTTTCCTCGGCTGTCTTGAACTCGGAGCAGCCTGCAAGACCAAACCCAAGCACGGCAACAAGCACAAGGCTGATATGGAAGAAACGGCGTAAAACGGAGGGCTTCATGATGGCCGCGACCTATGATCGGAAGTTGAACTGGCAGGTACTCACAATCCGCCAGCGAATTATGACGATTCAAGTGTAAGCCACAGGCGCACGGGGTGCAAGCCGCTCGAGGGCAGTCTTAAAGCCTATTTTAGCTTGCGGTTACATGCTGTTCTGGCGGGTCTCGATAACCAGAACGGCAGGGCCTTCAGGCAGGTTGGGGTGGAGGCGGCCAAGAGGGCGCGGGCGGGACTGTGAAAGCCCTTTAAGCAGGGTCTGCACGGCTTCTTCAAAAGTGCCCTGAATGTTAACGGCCGATTGGATGGGATAGTCATATTCTGAGGCCCAGTAAAGCTCGACACCCACGCGATCCGACCAGTCCTCAAGGATGGTCCGAAGGGTGGAGTTACGCGGCGCAGTCCAGTTCGTGTTGGACGCAAGGCTGGCAGAAGTTGTTGCAGGTGATCCCGCATAGCCGCCAACCATCATGTCATCAGGCGGGGTGGCAACCATGGCAACCGGCGTTGCTGTCATGGGCATCATGGTGGAGTTTGAGATGTTATCGGTCATAACTACAGGGCCACCCATGGCCTGACCGGCGCTGGTGGATTGCATCATGCCTCCGGCGCTGCGCGTGATAGAAACAACGTTTCCGCGCACGGATGCACCAAGGCCAAGTGGCGAAAGTGTTTCTTGCAGTACCACATCCCATGGGCGACCGCCCCGCCAGGACACGCGGGAGTTAAGGTCGATCCCGTCATCAAAGACAAAACCGAACTGGCTCGGCACAATCTGGCGGATCGCCATTACCAGCGGCAGGTCGCGGCCAAATCCGTCCGCCACGGCATAGCTGCTGTAACCGGCTGACTGCCCGTTCTCGAGAGCATAAAGGTTGGTCGGCTGCATGCTTTGAGACTGCGGTTGCGAGGGCTGAAAGCCGTTCTGAGGTGCGCGGGGCATGGTCGCAGCTGGTGCGTGTCGCCCTGCCGAATGTGTTGCGTTCCAGGTAATCGGGTCGTCTGTCATGCCGTTCCCGTAAACAGGAGCGGCGCGGGCGGGGCCATCTGGCGTTGTTGGGATGGGGGCGGCATTTGCATCCATGCTTCCCGAAAGATTTTCGCTCATGACAGGCGGCACGGGCGCGGCGGGCACTGTCTGGGGCGAGGCGATCCCAGCGGAGGGCGCGGTCCATTGAAAACCGGCATACGCCGTAGAAGCAGAAACTGAAAGGACAAAGAGTCCGATAGCAAAGGTGGCACGCAAAAATCTGGTCATCGTATAAAGCCTCTTGTACCTGTAAGCGGGTCAGTGACGCCGCTGCAAACAGGCCCGAATCACAGCAGACCCATTTTGAAGCTAAGATTAAAACCACGTTTTATAAAAAACAAGCTTTCTTAAGGGCTTGTCATCCGTAATCGGTGAGCTTCCGGCGTCTGATCCACAAAAGCCCTGGCCGGTTCCGGCCAACGATCCATGTCCGGAAAGAGCGCATGGCCGCATCAAAGGTGAGCCCCTTGCGCTCCAGAATCCAGAAAAGGATGCAGACAACCGCAAAAAGCCCGAGCGTCCAGGTCCGCATATGGATGATGAATAAAAGGAAAAAAAGCGCAACCCGCGCATCAAGGGCAAAAAAGCGCACAGGCTTCATGCTGTTGCGCCAGTGCCAGTCACCATGGGTTTCCATTTCAGCCATGCACTAACGGTATCACAAAAAATACCTGATGACACGGGGGCGCGAACTTATGGCCCGTTGAGGGCCCGCGAGCCAATGCGAGCGAAGCCAAAAGTTTGCGGAGCAAACGGCGCGGCGTCTGAGCGCCTGCAATCAAGTAGCACCAGCCGCCTGCGTCAGGGTCAGATACCAGCGGCGTTCGATGGTACCCGCCTCAAAAAGCATGGTCGCTGATTTATTGAGGGTACGGCCATAATTGGGGATCATGCGCTGGATCTCGGCGGTCCAGAGATTGTAATCCATATCAAGAAGCTTCTCGCGCACGATATCGTTAAATACCATCCACTCGCGCACACCAACGCGCCCGCCGCCCACTTTGGGTACCAGCGCTTGTGTCACAACCATGCGCAGCGTTTCCATGAGGGCGTAGGCCCTTTCGGCCCGTTCTTCCGGCTCAAAGCTTGAGATCATGCGGCGGATGGTGGCGGCAACACCGGTTGTGTGTGTCGTTGTATAAACGGCGTGGCCTGTTTGCCCCGCCTCGATCGCGGCAGATATTGTCTCGCGGTCACGGGCCTCGCCTACCAGGATGATATTCGGCTTACGCCTGAGCGCGTTACGCACGCCATGCGCAAATGTAGGCAGATGACGCGGGATCTCGGTCTGTGCCACAACCGAATGCGGCGAGTGTATGGTGTCGTAAGTAAATTCGATTGGCGCTTCGTAAGTCAGCATCTTGCCGCAACCATGACGGCGTTCGAGCAGCATCCGGCATCCCGATGCAAGCAAGGTCGTTTTACCGGAACCTGTCGGCCCGGTAATAACAACCATGCCTTGGCGCGGCGCCCAGTTATTGATGATGTCTTCTTCAATCCCGAGAGCCTCCATGGTTGGCGGCTCTGATGGCAGGACACGCATGGTAATCTGTGCGGCATCGCGCCCTTTTGAAAGAATGGCCGTGATGTTTACCCTGAAACGGTAACGCTTGTAACGGTCCGGACGAATTTCATAAGAGACATCAAGATCATCACCGCCAGCAAGCCGTGCCTGAGCCTCTGGCCCGTAAATCTTTTGCAGCACAATCGCCATATCCGCGCCGTCCATAGGCCGGAAGGTACCGGGGAAAAGTTTGCCGCTGATCTCGTTATAAACAGGCCTGTCCGTTTGCCATGTAATATCGCTGGATCCCTGCTGCACGCACCACAGCAGAAAAGGATCGATGTGTTCATCGGTAAAGCGGGTAGGTTCTGCGGGCCATGTCTGGCCGGCGCCCCCTTGTCCTTTGATCAGGCTTATCGGCTTGCGGGTCGCCATCCATATGCCTCGGTTTGAAGTTCGGAAGGTCCGGTAATCTGGAGGGCGCGGTCACCCACGCGCATTTCATCGCCGCCGCCTGTAACGCCGCGGTCAACCTGTAAGGTATAAGGCGGCGATACGATACCCTGGGCCAACAGCATGCGATACCTGATCATGCCCTGAAAATCGCGGTTGAGTTGGTCGAGATCAGCCTGAAAAATTTCATCTGCCTGACTGTATCCCTCTTTCCAGCCTTGCTGGAGCGCATTGAGCCAGAATGATTTTTCCTCCTCCGAGGAAGGGTAAAGAATGGCAGGCGGAGGCGCGATATCGCCCCAGTCCCGCTCAAGATAGTTACGCCAGTTGCGAGGCGCGGCTACAATCTGCGCATTCACGTTGATGTTATAGATGCGGTCGGCGACAGCGGCGGTTTGCCCCTGGTCTTCAATCAGCATCGCATCGATCGACTCCGTAATGATCGGAGGTTCGATCAAAAGGCCCGACTGTGCAGGAATAAGCAGGCGTTTAAAATCGTAGATACGGTCGAGATAGACTTCTTTTTCCAAAAGGGTCTGCCTGATTTCGTAGGTGCGGGCAGCAAGCCCTGCGCGCGCCCCAAAAGAGAGAGCGGCTTCCTTAAGCCCCTCCATCCGGATTTCGGGGTTATCCTCATCAGGCCGGCCGGTCTTGGAAACTTGAACATTCATGAGTTCAGTCAAGGTCGGCGGCTTTGGCGGCAGACCCTTTGCGTCGTAATCAATGCCTTGTGCCTGTGCACAAGGGGTAAAGGCCATCAGCAGAAAAGCTGCGGCAAGGATAAAGCGGCAAAAAGGTCTGGCCGCATCCATCGTTTATCTCCGGCCTCTGCGCGGCGTGTTGGCCGCGGTATTCGGTGTACCGTTGGCGGTCGAGGCGTAAATGATCTCGATGGCGCGGCGATTGGCATCAAGCTTGAGATCCGCGCGCGTTCCCATCTGAAGCCCGATATCGCGCAAAACTTCCACCATCGGTGTATTGAAAACATCAAGCGTGACGATGATGGGCGATGGCGGCTGGTCACCAACCGTGCGGAAGGCGTATCCGGTCCATGCGGCGATATCCGCAGCCACTGGCTCAACCGGCCCAGACCAGGCAAAGGTAACCGGGCGTTGCAGTTCCATTGGTGCGTTCGCGATGGGCGGGGCCGCCTGCGCCGCAGAAGGCGTACGCACCTGCTCGACTTGCGAAAGCCCTTCAAGGGCCTTGGTCGCGCGGTCAGCGGCGTCAGCAATCATGAGGGATGTCTTGTCAGGTTCGGCTACAAGCTGCGGTTTGGAATCGGTCGAACCGCCACTGTTGCCCGAGAAGGTTGATTCGAACGTACCACATCCGGATAGAAAAAGCGCAGCCACGCATAAAAGCGCTGCTTTCTTGCGTAGGAAAGACGAAAAATCGAACTGAGTATGCACGTTCATAAACCTCGACAAATCAAAACACTAAAGACCAAGTACAACCCCGGCAAGGGCAGCCAAGGCGTTTTTAACCCTTATCCTCATCAACCTTGCTGATGCGGTTCTCGCTGCGCCCCATGACAATCTTTTTGGCGGGTGTTTTGCCGCTCCCGCTCAAAGTTGCCTTGGCATCGGGGCCAGCTTTTTCAAGCAAACCCTTCTTACGCATAACATCAACGACTTTGCTTTTGTACTTTTTACCCAAATGCGGCGTGCGTGAGTGGTAATAGGCCACCGCCTTTGCAAGCGAACCCGTCTCTTCCAGATGGCGGCCAAGTATCCACGCAGCCACGTTCACGTTGGTGCAACCGTCATCACGCAGCCATTTCCAGGCTGTTTTACGGCTGACTTTCCAGTTACTCGCAAGCTCGGGCACCCACAGACTATTGATCTGCATGGGCCCGAGGTCGTATGTGCCGTTTTTGTTTGCAACCTGCTGGCCGATGCGCCCTCCCTCGACATGCAAAATGCCAACAAGCACTTGCGGCGGCACCGAGTATGTTTGAGCGGCGATCATGAGGCAGGCGGCAAAAATATGATTGATCATGCGGCCTCCCCAGATTTTGAATCGTCCGTCTTTTTCACAAAAAACGACATGGGGTTGGATGGATTGCCCTGTGGTTTTTCTTTCTCGGCCGGTTTTTCGGGAGGCGCGGCAGGTGCGCTTGCTGGCGCAGCTTTTGTTGACGGCGCATAGGATGGCACGGCAGGGCCAGACATAAACCCGATAACGGCGCGCAGCACATCAAGCCCGTCTTCAAACCGGCGCCAGATCTGGTCCATTACGGCCTCTGGGGCTGGTGGCTGCTGCATTTGGCCTTGGGTCATCGCCTGCTGGATACGGTCCATTTCAATCTCGCAGGATCTGGCAAGCAGCTTGGCGCAGCCTTTCAAAAACGATACTTCCCGCTGGGCAAAAAGATCAGGGCCGTAGCTTGGGCCGCCCGAGAACGCATCGGCAAGCGCCGTTGCTTTGTCGCAGAGTTTTTCGCCCAGTGTCCGGATAACGGAGTTGTCATCCATCCCGAAGGGGAAACGCATGACCGCCTGCACAAAAGGGGTCAGGGCTTCAACGCGCGCAGCAACGAGGTCGGTTTCACCGGCATCCTCATCAGGCAAAAGCGCGAAAGAATCAGCAAGCCCCAGCATCCCGTCAAAGGCGGATGCAACACGTCTGTTAAACGCTTCATCCGGCAACTGGCCTGTTAAAACGTAGTTCTGGGCAATCAGGGTGCCGGCAAGGGTCGAGGTTTTGAGGCGGATATTATCTGCTTCGTCCTGTGTAGGCGGCGCAAGTTTTGAGGAAAGCTGGGTGCCGCTTGTGATACTGGCCGATAAAAGAGCGGCAAAACTCTTGGCGGCGTCTTCCTCGGCATACCCGCCGGAGGGGGATTGCCAAGCCATGAGTTCACCCACCGCGCCAATCAGTGGCACGCCCAGGGCTTCGAAGACGCGCAGGAGAGCCTGCGCCTGTTTCGACTCACGAGTCATAGGCAATTATTGACCGCCATATTAACAGGGGCAAAGACCTTTTAAGCCTTTGACACACCCCCTTTTATTTATTTTATCCACATTTAGGGTTATGGAATGGATAATGTCCAGCATTTTTATCACTGTCCCGTCAGATCTTTGACGGCGGCAGCGGGGTCTAGGGGCCTCCCGCGGATAATCTTGACCTCACCCGTCCCAAAAGCCCTGTATACAATGATCGGCGTGGCATCAAACCGCCAGTTTGTCATGATTTTTCGGTTGTTCGAGATTGTCTCAGTCATGATACCGGCGGGGGGTTCCAGCGCTTGATCATTGCCTTTGGCAAGGTCAACAAACCGTTTGGCACCGTCGCTGATGGCAAGGGCGTAGGCCCCTTGCGACATGGACCGGTCATCATACCCAACGGGGATGATCCGTATGGCAAGCTTGCCGGCTGTAACCATCGGCTCCATTTCCCGCAAAAACTGCCGGCAATGGCTGCAATTGGGGTCGATAAAGGCATGAAATGTAGGCTTGCTGGCGTCGCCAAGCAGCATGGAGGAGGCGGTTTCAAGTTCAGAAAAAAGCATTTCACCGGCACCACTTTTGGCAGGTGCTGCGGCCTGTTGTTGGGCCTGCTGCTGGGGCTGCGCGGCTTGGTCTTTGGCAGCGGTTTCAGGCTGGGGCAAGGCTGGCTGAGCCAGCGGAGCTGCATTTGGAGCCACGATACCGGCTATGGTTTGTTTTTTCGATATATCGATGGCCTTGAGCTGTTCGCCTGTAATCAGGTTACCCTGCCCGTCAAATAGAAAACCCATGATGACGGCTTTGCCGTCTGTTGTGGCGTAGTAAAACTCAGGCTGCCCCTCACGGACCATGACCCAACCGTCCATATTCTCAAAGCGGCCGGGCACCGGCATTACGCTGGGCTTCAAG
Organism: Pseudomonadota bacterium; assembly: GCA_009926935.1. Classification (GTDB taxonomy): domain Bacteria; phylum Pseudomonadota; class Alphaproteobacteria; order Micavibrionales; family UBA1664; genus UBA6145. The sequence goes on from RFNZ01000009.1 coordinate 59,486, forward strand.
AGGTTTTGGCAAAGGGGGTTCCTGCGGCCCACCGAGGGTCAAGGGCTGTGCCTGCTGGGCAAACGCAGAGGCCGAAAAACAAAGGACAAAAGCAAAAAGGGCAAAAAACAGACGCAGCATCGACAGGCATCTCCTTCAAGGAAAACAAAAAGCAGCGATGCAAAGCTTACCCCAAACCGATTGCCTTGCCTACCGCCGCCGCAGGCCAAAAGTTAAAGGAAGGGTGCGACAATTAAAATAGCACGAATTTTGTCCGGTTTCTGTTGAAAATCGCCTCTGCGTTTGCCCAGCAGGCACAGCCCTTGACCCTCGGTGGGCCGCAGGAACCCCCTTTGCCAAAACCTCTTGAAGCCCAGCGTAATGCCGGTGCCGTCGCTTATGACGAGGGCCTGCGCTCGTATTTCCGCAAAGTCTACAACACGATGTCCGTTGGGCTCGTCGTAACGGGCTTGGTCGCCATGGGTGCATCCATGATCCCCGGTGTAGCCGCACTCTTCACCAACCCTATTTTTGCAATCATCTTTGCCTTCCTGCCCATGGCAGCAGGCTTGATGCTTTTCAATGGCGGCGCGATGATGACAAAATCCGCATCAGACCTAAGCGCACGTTTCTACCTGTTTTCGGCAATCTTCGGTTTCTGTCTGACACCCATCTTCATGGTGTATGCCGGCGCTGATATTGCCCGTGCTTTTTTCATCACCGCCGCAACTTTTGCCGTGACCTCGATCTGGTCCTACACCACGAAAACCGATCTCTCCAAATGGGGCAGTTTTCTCTTCATGGGTGCCATCGGCCTTCTGATTGCGATTGTGGTCAACATGTTCCTGAAGTCGACAATGATGGATTTCATCATCAGCTGCGCAGGCGTTCTCATTTACACGGGGCTTGTTGCTTATGATACGCAAAACCTCAAAGAGACATACGCCCAAAGCTCTGGCGATGAGGCTAATTCAAAAATGGCTGTTCTGGGGGCTCTCGGCCTGTACATGAACTTCATCATGCTCTTCCAGTTCATCCTGCGCCTTGTGGGCAACCGCGAGTAAGCAGAAACAGAACCGATAAAAAGCCCGCCAAATGGCGGGCTTTTTTAATATGCATAGAGCAAGCGGGGGCTTGGCTCTCAAAAATAATCAGGCCCATTGAGGGCCCGTGCGCCAATGCGCACGAAGGGGGAGCGAGTGGAACGAGCGGGGGCTTGGCCCCCACATATACTAGTGATGGATCTGTATCCGTCTCTGGCGCGGCGGATCAGCCGCGGTTACTTGGTTACGGCCATTCTGTTTTGACTTGTAAAGTGCGGCGTCAGCACGCTCGATAAGCTCCGATATTTTTTCGTTAGGTCCCAGTTGTGCCGCACCGACAGACATGGTGATTTTTCCAAGCCGCTCGCCGGTGTTACGGTTCATGATTTCTTTAACGGCCACGGCCTCGCGCAACAGATTTGCAACTTTCACGGCCCCTTCAAGCTGTGTTTCAGGCAGCACAACCGCAAACTCCTCGCCGCCGTAACGCGCTGGCAAGTCGCGGCCTTTCACGCCGTCTTTAAGCGTACGTGCAACCAGTTTAAGTACTTGATCACCCACCTGGTGGCCGTAATTGTCGTTAAAGCTTTTGAAGAAATCGATATCAACCATCAAAAGGCAAAGCGGTTTACTATCAGAATGCGCTTCCGAAACCATGCGGTAGGACTCGACATCAAAAAGTTTGCGGTTGGCAATGCCTGTCAGCGCATCGGTCATGGCTTCTTTACGTACGCTTTCCATCTCCTCGCGGAGCTGCTGCATGACAGAAGACGAGGCGCTGAGTTTTTGTTCAAGCGCTTTGTTTTCCTCAATCATTTTCTTGGCCTGAATCATCATCTGCTGCGCGACATTTTTCATGTCTTCCGCCGATTTGGCTTCCGTAAAGGCGTTTGCAACAGTCTCGATAGAACCCGAGTAATCGGCGTTTTTCTTCTTAACGGCGCTGGCAGCAGACGACACGTTGGTAATGGTTTCGGCCACGAGACCTTCGGCCTTGGCCAAAGCCTCTTCCGACCGCAGATTGGTGTTGAGAAGCCTGTTATGCAGCTCGATACAGCGTTCTTCCGTCAGCTCGTGACCGCCTTTGATGATAATATCGACGGCACGGGTCACTTCCGCATCCATCCCGCTCTCGTATACGTACCAGAGCTCAAAAATGGAGGGCGTCGGCGGCAAATTCAGTTTGGCGATTCGTTCCATGGCCTTGTCGCTGAAACCGCGGGCCTTTTGAAGCGAGTGGTTATATTTCATGGGCAACCCCGAAAGAAAATAGGCAAAGAAAAAATATCACATCCTCCTGATTGATACAGGTGATTTGTTACGATGCGATTAACGAAAACGATATACAGATTATGTGAACTATATCCATTTCGACGTCGGGTCAAAAGTCTCGCTCGGTAGCGTGGTCAATGCCGGGATGATATCCTCAACCCGGTCTACAACCGTCAAAAGGCGACGATCTTCTTCTCGCATGAATTTACCGGCAATGACGGAATCGATCATCGTAAGAAAAGGTGTCCAGTAACCGTTCACGTTACAGATAACGATGGGCTTATCATGGATGCCGAGCTGCCTCCATGTCATGACCTCGCAGAGTTCATCGAGCGTCCCGATACCCCCGGGCATCACGACAAACGCGTCCGAGCGGCTGACCATCATCTGTTTGCGTGTATGCATGGAATCAACCACATGCAGCTCGGAAAGGCCGTCATGTGAAACCTCGCGCTTTGAAATATGCTCGGGGATGATGCCAATCGCTCGCCCGCCATGGTTCATGACCGACTCGGCAAGGATACCCATAAGCCCAACGCGACCGCCGCCATATACAAGCGCAAGGCCGGATTTAGCCATAAGCTCGCCAAAATCGCTGCTGGCTTTTTTATATATATCGTCGCACCGGCCTGATGAACCAAGATAGACGCAGATCGTTGAAATCGTTTTCATTCGGAAGGGTTTAAAGCCGATTGAAAATGCAATCAAGGCGGTTTTGCTTGGCGGAGCCCTTTGTCCTTGCTAAAACCCTCTCCCATGACTGATACATCCCCCGACCTGTCCGGTCTTTTGGACACCATTCGTAAAACCGTTTTTGTACCCGTGCATCCGGCAGGGTGGCCTTTTGTGGCGGCCTTTGCAGTCGCATCGGCACTATTGGCCATGGTTTGGTCGGCGTTGGGCTGGATCGGCCTTTTGTTGACCATCTGGTGCATCTACTTTTTTAGAAACCCCGTAAGGGCTGTGCCAAAGCGTGATGGACTTGTTGTATCACCGGGCTGCGGTCGTGTGGTTGCAGTTGTCCCCGACCAGAGCCTCCCGCCCGAGCTGGACCGTGCCGCTGATACGGGCCCCAACTTCACCCGCATCAGTATTTTTCTCTCGGTCTTCGATGTGCACGTCAACCGCGCGCCCATAGCGGGCACCGTCGTACAAACGGCTTATCGCCCTGGCAAATTTTTAAATGCCGCGCTTGATAAAGCGAGCACGGATAACGAGATGTCGGCAACCCTGCTGAAAGTCACGGATGGCAAAAAAGACGTGGATGTAGCATTTGTCCAAATCGCCGGATGGGTTGCCCGCCGCATCATCAATGACCTGAGCGCAGGGCAGAATGTCAAAACCGGCCAGCACATGGGCCTTATCCGTTTTGGTTCCCGCATTGATGTCTATGTGCCTGATTACGCCGTACCCATGGTGGCAGTCGGCCAGCGCGCGATAGAGGGCGAAACTATTCTGGCTGATCTCAGATCCAAGGAAAAACAACGCGAAGCGGAGATGATCTGATGGCGGATTCGGGCGGTCTTGGCGAGTATTTCATCGACGACCCAAAAAACGAACGTCCGAAACCTGGCTTCAGGCTGCGCCGTTTTTTGCCGAGCATGCTCACGCTCTGCGGCTTGTCCGCGGGGCTTCTCGCCATCCAGAAAGCGATGCTCGATCAAACCGATCAAGCCGTGCTGCTCATCGCCTTTGCCGCCATCATCGATACGATGGACGGCGCGCTCGCAAGGCTCCTGCGTGCCACCAGCAAATTTGGGGCCGAGCTGGACTCCCTATCCGACTTTCTATGCTTTGGTGTGGCACCGGCCTTTGTCTTGTATGTATGGGTGCTTGAGGGCGCGGGCCCTGTTGGTTGGATAGCTGTTCTTGTTTTTGCAATGGCATCGGCTTTGCGTCTTGCGCGTTTCAACGCCATGTCGGAAGAGGACCCGAGGCCCGTCTGGGCACAAAAGTTTTTCATGGGCGTACCGGCGCCGTGTGGCGCGGGCTTGGCATTGATGCCCGTGATCATCTATCAGCTTCTGCCTGAGCTCAGTTATTTCAACGCGCTTACGCCGCTCATCGGCATCTGGATGATTGTGATCGCAGGTGCAATGGTTTCGGGTATGCCTACGCTTTCAACCAAGCAGTTCAAAATACCGCAACTGCCGGCTGTTGCCATGCTGGCGCTTGGGGGTGCTTTTTTGGCAGCACTCATTCATGCGCCGTGGGCTACGCTTACGGTCATGGGCGTTACCTATGCCGCCTCGATCCCCCTTGGTCTCAAACATTACATGACACTCAAAAAGGCCAACGCGGCTCCACGCAGCGATGCTTGATACCCATATCCGCCCGTATATTGATCCGCACCTCAAAAGAGCGGCGGCATGGATCTTCAAAAGAGGCTTGCGCGCAGACCACATGACATGGCTTGGCCTGGCATTTGGTGCGTTTGCAGCCTTCTTCCTGCTCTATCAGAGTTATTATGTGGCGCTTCTTTTAATCGCGCTCAATCGCATGGCCGATGGTTTAGACGGGCCGCTCGCAAGGCTTGAGAGCCGGAACGGGTCAGATGCCGGCGCGTTTCTAGATATCGTGTTCGATTTCTTCATATATGCAGGGCTACCTTTTTGTATGGCGGCAGGAATCGATACAAAAACCGCATGGGCGGCAACATCATTCCTGCTTTTGGGCGTGACGCTTTCAGGTGTTGCGTTCCTGGCGCATGCGGTCATAGCGGCCAAACGCGGGCGTGAAAGCACGACTCAGGGCCAAAAAGGCATGTACTACGCCGGCGGACTGATGGAGGGGACCGAGACAGTCATCTTCCTCTGCCTCATCTGCCTTTTTCCGTTATATTACGTGGGCATCGCTTCAGTATTCGGGTTGCTGTGTCTGGTTACAGCCATGGGCCGCATTGGCCGCGCACTCGTGGACTATGCATAAACGAGATGTTGAAGGCCGCGCCCGCGGCCCATCGCAAGACGATGGATATCGGGTTTACCGTCACGCAGATCAAGGGCATTAAGGGCAAAACGCTGGCGCAGGCGGCCAATGACATTCATCGCAGTCGCGCGTGCACGCAAAAGATCAAGGGCGTGGACTTTCGGCGTTGAAATACGTTGATTGCCTCCCGCCATCAAAAGCCTGCTCGCCATCTGCTGACGACGGAGATCAGGGATACGCGCACGGGCGGCAAATGTGGCCATGGCACCGGTATGGCTTCTGACAAAACGTGTGGCGCCTGCGCGCGTTTCACGCAGATTGGTAAGAAGCGTTGGAGCTCGGCGGAAACGTCGGGCCTGACGGGAAGAGGCGCGAGGCACCGCAGGCACCGACATATTGGCAACGGCAGCCGCCTGCATGAGCATGGCCGTTGCCTCCGGAAGCGGGGCTTCCGAGGTAAAACGGTCATTGACGGCAGCAAGAGCGCGCATACCCGCAATATAGGGTAATTTGGCCTGCCTGTCTAAGGAATCTGGAAATAGTTTACGTATTCAAATAGCGGTGCGGACGATACGACAAAGCCTCCGCAAGATGGGTACGCCCGATCAGCGCCGGCCCTCCATCAAGATCGGCAATCGTGCGGGCGACACGCAGCATACGGTGGTATCCGCGGGCGGATATGCTCATGCTGGCCGCAGCTTGATCCAGAAGCGCTTTGGCATCGGGCGCCAGTTTGGCCGCCTCATCTAACATTGAAACAGAGATGCTGCTGTTGATACCGGCATCCCCGTAGCGCTCAACTTGTATTGCACGTGCCTTGGCAACACGCAGGGCAACGGTGGCGGAGGGCTCGCCTGTTTTGGGCGCGTTTAAATCAGCAAGGCTGACGGCGGGCACTTCGATGTGCATGTCGATCCGGTCAAGCAGCGGGCCGGAAAGTTTGCCCTGATACTCCGAGGCACATTTGGGCGCCCGTGTGCATTCCTGCCCGGGGTCACCCAGATATCCGCAGCGGCAGGGGTTCATAGCCGCTATCAGTTGAAACCGCGCAGGCCAAACCGCATGGCTGTTCACGCGGGCAATAATGGCTTGCCCCGCCTCAAGTGGTTGCCGCAGGGCCTCAAGCGATGCGCGCTGGAACTCCGGCAACTCGTCCAGAAATAAAACACCGTTATGGGCGAGTGATATCTCACCCGGCTTGGCTTTGGCCCCGCCGCCAACAAGGGCCGGAAGTGATGCTGAGTGGTGCGGATCACGATAGGGGCGTACGCGTACCATCCCGCCTTCAGGCAGGTTGCCGGCCAGTGAATGGATCATCGATATTTCAAGCGCTTCACGCGGTGTCAGTGGCGGCAATATCCCTGACAAACGCGATGCCAGCATCGATTTACCAGACCCGGGCGGCCCCATCATAAGCAGGTTATGCCCACCCGCCGCCGCAACCTCAAGGGCGCGTTTGGCTGATTCCTGCCCGCGAATATCCGATAGGCATGGCACGCTAAAATCAACGGCATCCGGCAATTTGGCTTGCGGGGGCGAGAGCACCTGAACGCCCTTAAAATGGTTGATAAGCTGCAGCAAATCTTGGGGTGCCAAAATATCGATACCACCCGCCCATGCGGCCTCGGCTCCGCACGATTGCGGGCAGAGAAGCATCAGATTTTCTGCGGCTGAGTGGATGGCAGCCGGCAAAACACCGCTGACAGAACGGATAGAAGCATCAAGCCCAAGTTCACCCAAAACGCAGCAATTTTTGATCTCTTCTTTGGGCAGGATATCCATGGCAGCAAGCACGGCCAAAGCAATTGGCAAATCGTAATGCGACCCTTCTTTTAAAACATCGGCGGGGGCAAGGTTCACCGTAATGCGTTTGGGTGGCAGCGAAAGCCCCATGGCGTGCAGAGCACCCCGCACCCGTTCGCGGCTTTCGCCAACGGCTTTGTCAGGCAGGCCCACAACCGTAAACGCAGGCAGGCCCGATGCCATTTGTACCTGTACCTCGATCGGCAGAACATCGATGCCGGAAAAAGCAACGGTTTGAACACTGGCTACCATGAAAATTCCCTCTTGAAGCAGAGTGTTATAACGCATTATCCACTGCTGGCAAATCGTGATAGGCTTTTTCGGTAATGATTCTTCCTGCCTTTTTTATTTTCGATAAAATCAGATGGTAAAATCCCCAAAAGACCGCCATCCGCCCGTTCGCAAGATGTCCGAACAGGATATGGCCCAGCTCTACATGCACACCGAGGCGCCGCTCCGCCTCGATGCGCTTTTGCAGGGGCAGGAGGTGGGCGATGCCGCGCAAATAGCCGTCCATGATGCGATAGGCGGGCAAACACCGGACTTGGCGCTTATATCGCTCTCGCTTTCGGCCCTGATCATTGCCCGCGATTTCCCGCTGGAATTAAAAGACGGCGAAATGGGCCCGGTTTTGCGCGAACTTGTGGTGGCATCCGAAGACAATCTGATAACCGTTGGCCGTCTCTGGCTTGATACATCCTGCTACGGCGTCGAGCCGGACATCAAGGAGGCGCGGGCGATTGTAGGCTCCATCCCCGACCGTCTGCGCATTTTAACATCCATATTCATGGAACTGCGTGATGTCCTCGATAACGGGCACGAGATCATGTATCGCGCTGTCAAAACCCTCTATTATCAGGCCGAAAGTCACGCCGATTTGGCCGATAAATTCGTCGAACGTCTTACGGAACCTCAAAAAAAGAAAAAGCGCGACGCCAAAGCAGAAGAAGCGCCGAAACCCAAGCTGGATCAAGTTCCCCTGCCTTTTGAACTCATGAGGCCGAAAGTCGGCGCCGATATCGTGACATTCAGCCTCTTCCGCGAAAAACGCGGCCGTTAGGCTATCAGCCTAGATGGGCTTTGCGCGGTATTTCTTGGATGTTTTATGCAGCCTTTTAAAATGGCGAGAGCAATATTCAGGTTTGGATTGGCCTTCTCTATCTCACTGAAACCAGGTGAGGCATTGACCTCACAGATCGTATAGCCGCCACCCTCCGTGAAAAGCAGATCAACGCCGCCGATATCAAGGTTCAGAGCCTGAACCGCACGGATGGATATATCACGCGCGGCAGCATCAAGGGCATGTTTGTGCCCGCGGCCTCCCTTGGCAATATTCGCTCTGAAGTCGTCACCCCTGCCTACGCGCTGCATGTTGCCGACGATCTCTCCTGAAACCACAAACACACGCAGGTCACGCCCATGGCTATGGGCAATAAAATCCTCAAACAGGTATTGTTTTTGTCCGTCCTGTTGCTGCGTTCTTTTAAGGGTGTCAACAAGGTCAGGAAGTGTCCTGATAAGCTGAACACCGTCGCCTTTAGCCCCGCGTACTGGTTTAAATACAATAGGCAGGCCGTGATCCGCTACAAGAGCATCAGCGGTTGTGGATCGCCCCAGAAGTGTTTTCTTGGGCACCGGCAGGCCGTTCATCGCAAGAATTTTGCCTGCCTCGTATTTATTGCCAGCCACACGGATGGCCGCTGCACGGTTGAAGATATAGCACCCCTGTTTTTCCAGTTGATCAATAAGCGCAAGTTCTCTCTTTTTTGCGGCAGCACCAAGGCGCGAGATAACGACATCAGGCAAGGCTTCATCGTCGAGGAGGGCGGGGTCTTTTTTTGAAAGGGCACGAATATCAGGGAACTCAAGATCAATCTGCAGAAGGTCAGCCGCCTTCTTAAAATTTTGCCGTGCTGGCGTAAACTTCTTACCCTTGGAAAGAATCCAGACTTTCATCACACATCCCTGTTTTTTTGAGAACAGTTAAACGGCGATCAATCTGACGTCAAGTTATTGTTTTTAAACAAAAATTATAACTTTAAACGAATTTTCCATCATAGCCGTATTGATTTTGAAAGTAAATTTTTCCAATACGTTTTAAGGATTCCGGCTTGAGCGCGAAGTAAAGCGTCGCAAACCCCCCGCGCCAGAGCACCATTGCTTGAAGCAACCAAAGAGTGCGGCTTTATTCCACCCACGCAATCCGCAATATGTTTGTCGAGCCTGCCGTCCCAAACGGCACACCCGCAGTAATCACGACGCGCTGCCCTTTCTGGGCGAGGCCTTTGTCCTTGGCGATAGAGGTGGCTTTCGCGACCATATCATCAAAGCCGACGATATCCGTACACTGCACGGGGTGGACCCCGTACGATAGAGCCATCCGCCGTGCAACGCTGATGTCGGGCGTAAGGCAAATGATAGGCACGCTAGGTCTCTGCCGCGCGGCACGCAGGGCCGTGAGGCCCCGGGATGTAAAGGTAACAATCGCAGCCGCATTGATGTCTTTGGATATATAATGCGCTGACGCCGATATAGCGTCGTGGTTGTCGCCCAGCTTCGTATCCGGATGCTCGGCATCCATGACCGGACGGTAGAAGGGGTCCGATTCAACGGAGGCGGCAATCCGGTCCATCATGGCTACGGCCTCGACAGGGTATTGGCCGGAAGCCGTTTCGGCAGAAAGCATGATGGCATCCGCCCCGTCATAAATGGCTGTCGCAACATCCGATGCTTCCGCGCGGGTGGGTGTGGCTGAGCTGACCATCGACTCCAGCATCTGTGTGGCCACGATCACGGGTTTACCCGCCATCCGCACGGCCCGTACGATTTGCTTCTGGACGGGCGGCACACGCTCGGGTGGTATCTCAACGCCAAGGTCGCCGCGCGCTACCATCACGGCATCAGCCAGTTCCACGATCCCGTCAAGACGTTCGATCGCGGACGGCTTTTCAAGCTTGGCCAAAACCTTGGCGTGGCCACCGGTCAGCTTTTTGGTTTCGGCAATATCTTCGGGTCGCTGCACAAAACTTTGCGCAATCCAGTCGGCTCCAAGGTCCATTGCGGCTACAAGGTCGCGCTTGTCTTTTTCGGTCAGGGCGGGAATGGGCAAAATGACACCCGGCACATTCACGCCCTTTTTATCTGAAATACGGGTACCCGCTATGACCTCAACCAAAAGATGGTCGCGGGCTTTCTCGCGCACCATCAGCTGTACCTTACCATCATCGACCAGCAGCATCATGCCGGGTGTTGCCACGGCATGGATCTCGGGATGCGGCAGGCACACGCGGCCCGCATCACCCGCCGTCTCATCAAGGTCAAGGCGCATCATGTGGCCGGCCGTTATCTCGATCGCACCGTCTTTAAATTTCCCGACACGCAGTTTTGGTCCCTGTAGGTCGGCGATGATTCCAATGGGGTGATCGGCCGATTTTTCGATATCGCGGATGATTTTAAGCCGTGCCGCATGGTCCTCGTGGGTGCCGTGCGAGAAGTTGAGGCGGAACAGGTCAGCTCCTGCCTCGAACAGCTTTCGGATCATGATGATGTCCGAACTTGCGGGCCCGAGGGTAGCAACAATGCGGGTGCGGCGGCGGCGGGGAAGAAAAGGGGTAACGGGCATGGTCTGTCCTTTATGTTTCGGGTATAATACCAGACAAGTTCATTCTCGCCCAAGCCCCCAGAACACCGATATAGCCACACCAGTATGTCCTCTATTCTGTCCACGCCCGATGTTCTTTTGCTCGGCTCCAACGCCGGTATAGCGCAGGCGCGCGCGCTACTGCCCCAGAATCTGTCATCGGTTTCCGTTTCAGCCGAATCGCTCAGGTCACCCGAAGAAGTGTGGGAGGTGTTGCTCCGCGCCGTAAGCACGCACGCGCCGGAATCCGTGTTTGTGGCCTCGCACCGCATTTCCGTGATGCTGCCTGAATTTGCGGAGGGCGATGTCGGTATCCCCATCCACCGTTCGGGCGTGCCGCTTGCCGATGCAGCGCGCCTCACCTGTACCCGTCGTGTAGGGCTGATAGCCCTTCCTGAAACATTGGCCCATGAGGACACGCAGGAGCAGCTTCGCCTGTATGCCGAGCGTGGCCTGCGAATCGTAACGCTGCCCGCAACGGACCTCGTCTATCCCGCCGGACGCTATGCGGACGAGGGGATTGTGCCTGATATCGCGGCCCTGCGGGCCTTCATCGACCCTCTCCGCATGGACGTACGAATCGATTCGGTGATTCTCGCATCAAGCCACGCGAGCGCTCTTCGCAGAATGCTTGAAAAAGCGGCCTTCCGGCCATTTTACTGGATCGATGGAATTGCCGTTTCTGTTAGGAAATTCATAGCCTTAAGGGCGGATAACGCATCGCGTATGGCCTCGGGCACCACCGGATACTGATTCGAACCCGCATCAAAATCTGAAATCAATTTGCAACAAGACTGGTGTCTTATTTTTGGAAGGCGTGGGGCGCGGCTTCTTTCCCTAAACCAGATAAAAAATGTCGATAACAAGGTGGATAAATTTGGAGTTACTCATGCAAGTGCATGGAAATCATGAGGTTGGTTTGCATGTTTGCTTTTTATCCCCATGCCGACAAGTTTTCGCCTTAAAAAGAATATAATCCTATTCACACAACCACATCATCTAGTATCATAGGAGGTGTTGAAACACTACGGGTTGTAGAATTCTTCTGCGGCCTAAAAATTCGCCACAAAAGCGCCATATTTCGGCAGAGGTCATGAAAAGCCTTGAGGGGATACAGTGCGCGATAGGGAGTTGAGCCATGTTTGATATAGCACAGGTAGAAGCCGGCCCACGCGTCCGCATTGACCGTGATCGTGATGTGAAGCTGACCGATTTTGGCAAAGCCACGCTGGATGACCGGTATTTGCTGCCTGAAGAGTCTTATCAGGATTTGTTCGCGCGTGTCGCGATGGCCTATTCGGATGATTCCGAGCACGCCCAGCGCATCTACGATTATATCTCCAACCTCTGGTTCATGCCAGCCACGCCGATTCTGTCCAACGGCGGCACCAACCGCGGCCTCCCCATCTCCTGCTTCCTGAACGAGTGCCAGGACAAGCTGGAGGGTATTGTCGACCTCTGGACCGAGAACGTCTGGCTCGCTGCCAAAGGTGGTGGCATCGGTTCCTACTGGGGCAATTTGCGTTCGATCGGCGAAAAAGTCGGTCGCAACGGCAAAACATCGGGTATTGTCCCGTTCATCCGCGTGATGGATTCTCTCACGCTTGCTATTTCTCAGGGGTCTCTGCGCCGTGGCTCTGCCGCCTGCTACCTGCCTGTCTGGCATCCGGAGATTGAAGAGTTTATCGAGATGCGCCGCCCAACCGGTGGCGATCCAAACCGCAAAGCACTCAACCTGCACCACGGCGTCGTCATTCCTGATGCCTTTATGCAAGCCGTCGAAAACGACGAGGAGTGGGCACTGCGTAGCCCGCACAACAACGCCGTCATCGATAAGGTTAAAGCGCGCGATCTCTGGATCCGTATCCTGACCGCCCGTATTGAAACCGGCGAGCCTTACATTCTCTATATCGATCACGTCAACAAGGCCATCCCCGAACACCACAAAATGGCTGGCCTCAACGTGAAAATGTCGAACCTCTGCAGTGAAATCACGTTGCCTACGGGCATCGACCCCGACGGGCGCGAGCGTACGGCTGTCTGCTGCCTTTCATCCCTCAACCTCGAAACTTTCGAAGAATGGCAGGATCACCCGACCTTCATCGACGATGTCATGCGCTTCCTCGACAACGTCATGACCGACTTCATCGACAAAGCGCCCGACAGCTTCGCAAAAGCCAAGTATTCGGCAATGCGCGAGCGTTCGGTGGGCCTCGGTGTCATGGGTTTCCACTCTTTCCTCCAGTCAAAAATGATTCCGATGGAATCGGTGATGGCCAAGGTCTGGAACCGCCGCATGTTCAGCCACATCAAACGCGGTGTCGATGACGCATCTAAAAAACTGGCCCACGAGCGCGGACCATGCCCCGATGCCGCCGATTACGGGGTTATGGAGCGTTTTTCCAACAAAATGGCGATTGCGCCAACGGCTTCCATCTCCATCATCACCGGTGGGGCCTCCCCCGGCATCGAGCCAAATGCCGCCAACGCCTATACGCACAAAACCTTGTCCGGTTCGTTTGCGGTCAAAAACCCGTACCTGAAAAAAATTCTGGCTGAAAAAGGTCAGGATACCGACGAGGTCTGGTCATCCATCTTCACCAACGAAGGCTCGATCCAGCATCTCGATTGCCTCGACGACATGGAAAAAGACGTCTTTAAAACCGCCTTTGAAATCGACCAGCGCTGGCTCATCGAGCATGCGGCCGACCGCACGCCGTTCGTCTGCCAGGCGCAGTCTCTCAACGTGTTCGTACCGGCTGATGTGCATAAAAAAGTGCTGCACCAGATCCACTGGGAGGCATGGAAAAAGGGCGTAAAATCGCTTTACTACTGCCGCTCGCGTTCCATTGCCCGTGCCGAAAGTGCGGCCAGCTGGGACCGTGCGAAAAAGAAAACGGCAAGCGATGCGGCAGAAGCTGCAAAGGCCGAAGGCGGAAAATACGAGGAATGCCTCGCCTGCCAATAACGACTGTCATCCCCGCGAAAGCGGGGATCCAGTAAAACACAACTTGGGGACCGATATGAAGAAGACGACACTTGAATGCGTGGCGGAATTCCACGCAACCTACGGCTTGCCGGTTAAAAATGAACCGCATCTTGGGGATGCACGGACAAATGCCCTGCGCATTAGCCTTCTGCAGGAAGAGCTGAACGAACTTAAAGAAGCCCTGGAAAGCGGCGATGAAGTAGGCGTTCTTGATGCATTAACGGACTTGCAATATGTCCTTGATGGCGCTTATCTGTCCTTGGGGTACCACAAACTGAAAGACGCGGCTTTTGCCGAAGTGCAGCGCTCGAATATGAGCAAACTAGGACGTGACGGTAAACCCGTCGTCCGCCCTGAAGACGGCAAGATTTTAAAAGGGCCTGATTACACCCCGCCTGATCTGGCGATGGTGATGGATGTCTGGCGCAAGGGCCAGAAACAGGCTGCATAAGAAAAGAAATTCAAAAAACGGAGAGAGTAAAATGTCGAAATTGTTGCAGGAACGTCACGTCTATAAACCCTTTTTGTACCCATGGTGCTACGAGGCTTGGTTGACACAGCAGCGCATACATTGGCTGCCAGAAGAGGTGCCGATGGCCGAAGACGTGCGCGACTGGCGCAAAAAACTGACGCCTGAAGAGAAAAACCTTCTAACGCAGATCATGCGCTTCTTCACGCAGGCCGATGTCGAGGTCAGCAACTGTTACAACAAGCACTATTCCCGCGTATTCGGGCCCGTCGAAGTACAGATGATGCTTTCGTCCTTTGCCAACATCGAAACCGTGCACATCGCGGCCTACAGCCACTTGCTCGATACACTGGGTATGCCTGAGGTCGAATACACCGCCTTCATGCAGTACAAGGAAATGAAGGATAAATACGACTACATGCAGACAGCGCGCATGGACAGCCGGCGCGACATCGCCAAAACCATGGCTATGTTTGGTGCGTTTACGGAAGGGCTGCAGCTCTTTGCCTCCTTCGCGATCCTCATGAACTTCCCACGCTTCAATAAAATGAAGGGCATGGGCCAGATCGTGACATGGTCAGTGCGTGACGAAACGCTGCACTGCCTTTCCATGATCAAGCTCTTCAACACCTTCATCCAAGAAAACCAGGATATCTGGGATGACCAGCTGAAGGAAGAGATTACGGATAGCTGCAAAACCATCATCGGCCATGAAGATGCATTCATTGATCTTGCATTCGAAATGGGCGGGATCGAGGGCCTCACGGCCGAAGAGGTCAAACAGTATATCCGTTACATCGGTGACCGCCGCCTGCAGCAGCTCAATCTGGAGCCTATCTACGGCGCCGATAAAAACCCGCTGCCATGGATGGACATCATGATGAACGGGGCCGAGCACGTAAACTTCTTCGAAAACCGTGCAACGGAATATTCCAAAGCCTCAACGCAAGGATCATGGGAAGAGGTATTTGCGGAAGATCTCTTCAGCGGCAACTACGGCAAGAAAAAAGGCGGCGAGCCTTTAGACGGTGTCGAAGAAGCGGCATAGAAAAAATGGCTTAAGCTATATTCAGGAAACCAAACGTCTATCAGGTAGAGATGGACCTACAGCGTATGGGCGATGGGGGCCACCGTAAGCTACGCTGTCCACATTGCAGGCAAATCGCGCCATGGCCTCGGTAAAGTCAGAGGCTGGTGTATATTTCAGAAATACGACACGAGTAACGGGAGTCATTTAGCAAGCATCTCTCTCAGCTTGTGTCGTAATGTGGATTCCCAAGGGATTGTCATTGAAGCCGCAATATCATTAGCGAAAGAGATATTGAAATCGCTGTATCAGCTGAATGCGCTTATACAACAGCTACAAGCTCTTAAGAAAACAGCTGCTTAAGTGCTATAAGCTTTATAGACCATTCAAAGATAATCAAACCCGTAACCCCAGATTGAAGCGGCTCGCTTCAACCCGCGCTCGTTCGGCGTTGGTAAAGACTGGATGCGCGGGGATAGCGGCGGAATCAGTCGCATCCGTTAGCGGGTTTGACACAAAAGGTAAGACGTAAGGCATGCTGCTTGCTTGGAAAGGCCGCCAACCTTGTGTGGGCATTGCAAGTCTTTCTGCAATCAAGGCCAT
This sequence comes from Pseudomonadota bacterium, assembly GCA_009926935.1. Taxonomy (GTDB): domain Bacteria; phylum Pseudomonadota; class Alphaproteobacteria; order Micavibrionales; family UBA1664; genus UBA6145. Next base: position 75,239 of record RFNZ01000009.1, read on the forward strand.
GACAACCGGATGCATCACAAGCCCGCAGTGGCTGGCCTTATAAAGAATTTCTATATTTTCACTCTGTTCTGTCGCTGGGTTAAGACATGCCGTCCAGTGCACAACACCGTCCTTTTTGCTAAAAATCGAAGTTGTAGGCATGTCTGGCGGCACAAGCATGTTTTTTAAAAGAACCGGGTCATGCGCAGTGCCTGAATCCGGATTGAGTGCTTCAAAAAGCCATCGAACGACCCCAACAGTGGCCTCAGGGTTCGCATAAAGCCCGAAGGGAGATCCAAGCGTGATGACTCGGGCGACAAGATCCGGATAGGTTTTGGCAAGGGCTCGTGCATAAAGTCCGCCCATACTGTGCCCTATAAGAGATATTTTTTGTCTGTGTCGGCCATAAGTGGTGTGCAAAAGCTCCGTGATATGATGAATAACATCCTTGCGTGGACCCAGATTGACCCCGTAATCCCAGCCATAGGGTTTGTAGCCTTTAATGGAAAGATATTGCCTGAGCACGTAAGTTGTGACGTCGTGGGCTCCAAGCCCGGGCAGAACAAGAACAGGTTCTCCTTTTCCCGATGGTGTAAGCCCAAAAAGGGCAGACAGAACAAGCGGATTAAAAGCAGCAGCAAGTTCAATCGCAGCACGCGGGCCTTCAGTAACAGTGTCTCGAAGTAAAGCGGTAGACATGTCTTTCTCCGTTGGTCTGGAAGTATGGTACGCTTAAAAACTACGCAAAAGGCAGCTCTTTTTACTTTTTAAAGAGATTGCGCTTCTTTGGTGCCGTTTATCTTGCATTAAAAAACCCCGCCGAGATGGCGGGGTTTTTCTTGAGCGCTCAGAGCATCCATATATTGCAATTTTAAGTACATTATGAATAATTAAAATCATGAAAAGCATCCATATCCTTGAAGCACTTGATGTCGTCGAATGGACTCGGCAAAACCGCCCGATCGCGGTCCTGTCCATCGAGCACCCGGGGGCAAGGCGTGTATGGGAGGGTGCTGCCCCGCGCCTCATCGAACACGGCATTGCCGATGTCCACCAACGCATTCAGGTTTACTGGGATACGGAGGAAGATCATCCGCAAGGCCCGTCCCTTCGCAATGTGCGCGCGGGTCTTGTGTTTTTAAGGCGTCACGGCAAGGCATCAAAGCGCCCTTTGGTGGTGCATTGCCGTCAGGGCAAGTCCCGCAGCGTGGCGATGGCCTTGGCCTATCTCGTGGCGGTCAATCCTGATAAAACGCTGGCGGAATGCATCGCGCATCTCAAAACGCTGCGCCCTGAACCTGCACCTAACATCAAGGTTATCGAGCATGCTGACAAGGCGTTGGGCCTTGAAGGTAGGTTGCTGCAAGCCGTTCTTGATGACCCTGTCTTTACCGCCAACCGCACAAAGGCAAATGCCCGCCGTGCCGAGTGGGCCGAAAAAAATCCTGCCGGCCTAAAAAAGTACAGGCGCCCGTTGCAAAAACGTGGCCCAAAGCCAAAAGCAACCTAAAGAAAAACCCGCCACACGGGCGGGTCTCATTTTCCCGGCTAAGGAGTTCTCTTATTAATCGCCCTTCAGCACGCGGCGGACGCCGTTGACTTCGTCGGCGAAAAGCGTGTCTTCCGTCATCAGCTCTTCAACTTTTTTAACCGCGTGCATCACGGTCGTGTGGTCACGGCCACCAAACTTGCGACCGATTTCTGGCAGCGAGCGCGTGGTCAATTTTTTGCACAGATACATGGCAACCTGGCGCGGGCGGGCTACGTTGCGGCTGCGGCGGGCTGAGTGCATGTCAGTCAGGCGCAGATTGTAGTGCTCGGCCACTTTGCGCTGGATCTCGTCAATCGTGATGCGGCGCTCGTAGGAGCGAAGCACATCCGACAAAACTTCCTGCGTGATATCAAGAGTGAGAGCCGTATTCGTCATGTCGCGGTGGACGGCAAGGCGGTTAAGCGCGCCTTCCAGTTCGCGGATGTTCGATGTGATTTTACCGGCAAGAAAATGTGTTACATCCTGCGGCAGATCAATGTTCATGAGCGCAGCTTTCGACTTCACGACATCAAGACGAAGGTCGAAGGTCGATGGTTTGATGTCGGCAACAAGGCCCCAGCCAAGGCGGGAACGCAGGCGCTCATCAAGGCCCTCAAGGTCCATCGGTGCGCGGTCGCCCGAGATCACAATCAGTTTGCCTTGGTCAACAAGGGCGTTGAACGTGTGGAAGAACTCTTCCTGCGTCGTGTCCTTGCCGGCAATGAACTGGATGTCGTCAATCATTAGAACGTCAACCGAGCGGAACTGCTCCTTGAAGTTCATGGAATCCTGACGGCGCAGCGCGCGGACAAACTGGTACATGAATTTTTCGGCAGAAAGATAAACAACCTTGCGGCTTCTGCGCTCGCGCAGGGCGTGGGCCATCGCGTGCATCAGGTGTGTTTTGCCAAGGCCAACGCCGCCATAGATATAAAGCGGGTTGAAGGGCATGCCGTCAGCTTCAACAACACGGCGGCAGGCAGCGGCGGCAAATGCGTTTGGCTTTCCAACCACGAATGTTTCAAACGTAAAACGTGGATCAAGCGCCGAGGAAAGTTCGGAGTAAATATCAACATCACCCGCGCGTGCGGCGGCACTCACATCAAATCCGTTACCGGTTGCGGCTGTAGCATTGGGGTCGCGCAGAGTCTGGACCTGCACGACAATCTGCACGCGCAGGATATCGGGGTTTGCCTCGCGGCAGAGCGTGACGATACGGTCATGGTAGTGGCTGCCGATCCAGTCGCGCATGAAACGCGTAGGAACGGAAACTTCAAGCGTGCCCTGATAAAAAGCCTGCAACTGCATAGGCTTCAGCCATGAGCGGAAAACGGCTTCGCCGTATTCTCCGCGAAGGGCTTCGTGTACGCCTTCCCAGGCGGTTAAAATTTCGGGGGTAGGTTCTGTGCGCAAGCGCTCGAGATTGGCCGGAGCCTGTTGCGGTGTTTCTGATTTGGCAGCGCCGGCAGTCGATTTTTTACTCATGTCAGGTGTCCCCCTTAGACCCTAGATATTTTTGAATACTTGAAGCAGAACCTTCTGGAACTGCATTCCCTTATACTTCAGAAAAAACACGGAAAGCCAACCGCAAAGTGGCAGATTTCCTTGGTTTCCGTTGTTCTGAGTGAAGTCACCCTAACTCGTTTCAATCACCCTTGCAAGACGGAGAATTAGAAATTTTTTAAAAAAGAAAGAATCTGACTCAATGAATATTTGACGCGACAAAGTTAAGCCGCAGTGATTACTTGCGACCTAAAATTAATTACTTGACAAAGAAACAGGATAGAAAAAAGGAAGGCCATGGAAGGCCTTCGGTATATGCTTAATTAAGCCTTGAGAGCTTTGATGCGGGCCGAGAGGCGCGAAAGCTTGCGGGCAGCGGTGTTTTTGTTCAAAACACCTTTGCTTACACCGCGGGCAATCTCTGGGCGGGCAGCTTTAAGAGCAGCCTGTGCTGCGGCATAATCGCCAGCCATGCAAGCTTGCTCGATTTTACGCACATGCGTGCGGATACGGTTACGGCGCGCAGCGTTCGTGGCCGTTACACGGGCCGTGGTGCGGATGCGCTTCTCTGAAGACTTGTGGTTTGCCATAGGGCTTTCTCAATTCCAATTCTGTAGCGGTCAGCCATCGTGGGCCATGACCAGTTATTCACAATTCGTCCACGACAATTAGCGAAGCACCCACACACCTGTCAAGCAAAAGAATGGGGATAAAAAGAATCGCCGATTCATCTCTGTTTGACAGGACAGAAGAACGTGGTACGTCCGCCCTGCGTTATGCTTCGCACACAGGCTTTGCCCTTGCAATTGCAATCACCGCATGGCTGCCCGCCGTGCCCGTAAACATCAAACGAATGCTGGAAATATCCCGTGCTGCCATCCAGCTGCCTGTGGTCGCGCAGTGTGCTGCCTCCGGATGCAAGAGCCTCCCGCATGACGGCCTTGATGGCATGGGCCAGTTTGACTGCCTCTGCATTTTTGATGTGGTTCGCAATTTTTTTCGGGCTGATACCGGCGCGGTATAGGGCTTCGCATGCATAGATATTGCCAATCCCCGCCACAACACGCTGGTCGAGCAGTGCCTGTTTGATCGGCGTTTTTTTAAGCGCAAGGCGCTGGGCCAGCGCGCGGCCATCAAATGTCTTCTCAAGAGGCTCGGGCCCTATATGGACAAGTGATTTGTGCGCAGCCTCATCGCAAAGCGGAAATACATCCATCTGCCCAAAGCGCCGCGGGTCGTTATAAACAAGGCGCATACCGCAATCGAGAGTGACAATCACATGGTCATGCGCCTCGGGTTTGTAAGCCTGTTTCTTGGCAATGGTCCGGAAGCTGCCCGACATCCCGAGATGGATAAGCCACGTATATCCGCCTTCGAGGTCTGCAAGGATGTACTTTGCGCGCCGCCTGAAGCGCAGGATTTTACGGTTCTTCAACGTTTTGACAAAACCTTGGGGGAAGGGCGCGCGCAAACCGCCCCGTCTAAGCACGACATCCACGATCTGGCGGTTTTTAACACTCTTTTCAAGACCGCAACGTATAGTTTCAACTTCAGGAAGTTCTGGCATAACTTGTTTATAGTATAGTCTAGCAAAACTATCATATAGCTTAAGTTAGATACCTTAAGAGTCATGTTTTACAAAGCTTTCGGAGATGGCTGAAAGATCTGTATCGGAACCTGCGGATCTGGATTTTTAGGAATTCAAATCATGTATTAAAAGTATTTAAATAACTAATAAAATAATATTATATATAATTAATACATATAACTAGGTATTTAATATTTGATTTTAAAAAGGCCTTACAGCTGCGTGTATATCGCTATGTCTTAAAAGCCAATCCAGACCAAGGGGTTTAAGCCTTTTAGCCATGGCATCGCGTTGCGACCCGTCCATTTGCGCGGTGTTAACAGATATATACCCCATATTTTCGATGGCCTTATGCACAGAGCTTTGATCTGGCTTATCAGCCACATTGAAAAACGCGGCACTATGCGCAAAAGAAAGGATCTTTAGGACATTGTCTCTAAGTTGACGGTCATCAAGGTGACGCAAAAGGTTAAAGCAGGTCACGTAATCAAACGGCGTATCAGGCTTGAAGTCTCTAAAATCCTGGCTCGGGTGATAAGTAATCCGTCGATGAATATCGGGTCGCAAACCCATATAGCCATCACTGGCTACCATGAAAGCGTCAAAAAAAGAAAGACCGCTTCGTTCAGGGAAAACATCGTGTTTGACGCCACTACGCAGGATATGGCGCATCTGCAGCGGATATGCATTTGCCAAAAAAATGTCACGGAAAGGTTCGTGGATATCAATCCCTTCGAGCCGTACAGGTGCGCAGGATTCCGAGTAGGCTCCATGGTGCTCCAAAAACATGGCAGTTGAAGCCAATCCCGCGCCTATGGAACCAGGAAATTCAAGCTGGCTCTGCGGTATGCCTTGGCGGGCGCTTTCGGCCATGTGCTTGGCAAGGGCGGACTGGAAACTGCGATACCTGAAAAAGCCAGTCGTACCAACGAACTCGCCACAAAGGGATTTGATACGACAAGCCCCTTCCTGCTCCTGCGAGCCAAAAAAGAGCACGTTATCCCACGCTGGGTGGGCCACGGGCGTGGCTTTAGGGTTTTTGGAGCGGCTTTTCGTTATAGTCATGGCAGAGACTATACTGTAAAATATTATGAAAAACAACTTCTGGGGCTGATTTTGCCACTCTAAACAGGCTATATGGGTATATGGGCAATGCACTAGACCGTTATTACGCACCGGCAAAGGGCACGTACAAAAACGCTTCAGGCCAAAAGGCTACAGAGCAGGAAGTGCAAGCCATGGATGATTTCTGGAACTTCATAGGCAGCGATAGCTTCTCCTGTACGGGCGGCAAGGCCACGCGCAACAGGCTCACCTTCCGGTCTGGGTTTCATGGGGTACAGGGCACAAAAGAGGCGGCAGAAAGCTTGGCCGCCCATCTCGTGCGTTTCAAAGAGGAAAGAAAATCCAAAAACCCCGATCTTCCGTTCCTGTATTGCGTTTATGCGGCTTTTTTTGAAGGGCCTGAGATCTTGTCCGAAAAACAAGCGCACGATCTTGTCTGGCAACAGCTTCAGCATCTGCACGTGGTGGATATGGAGCAGTTTGAGTACGCCGAAGGTGTGTCATCAGACGTGACATCAGTCGACTTCTCCTACTCGGTCGCAGGCGAGCGTTACATGGTGCCTTCGCTTAACCCTTATTCTTCGCGCCTTACGCGTCGCTATCAGCGCCCTGTGATGGTCTTTATCCCGCGCGAGCAGTTTCATCACATCTACGATAACGGCATTTACAAGAAAATGCAGGAAGTCATCAGGGCGCACGATATCAAGCTTCAAGGCACCCATAACCCAATGCTGGACCTACATGAAACATCGTCGGATGCTGTAACCTTCAGTGGCATGGCTGTAAAGAGCCCGCAGGAGTGCCCTTTCCAGTACAAAGGTAAGAAATAAAAAAGCTCTTAAACGTGATGTATCACTTTATGCAGGCTTAGAGTTTAAGCGGCCCGGGTTTTGAGGGTCGCAGCTCGGCACGTGTGATCGATGTACCAAGGCGCAGCACGATATTCTCAAGAAGGGTTTTAAACTGCGCTTGCCCCGCGCCGTCTCTTTCGGCAGGGATCCTGTATTCATAGGGAAGTGCGTTGTGTCTACGGTCTACAGGCACGCTCATAACAGTCACCGGGCTATAAGCCTGTATCAGGGATATGGCGGCACCCGCATGTTTTGAAAGATAAGTGTCTGGGTTCACAGAAAGCGTGGCATCATCAACCGGCGCCTCATCCGAAAAAACAACAAGTGCACGGGCGCTTGCCCCCGTTTTATACAGCCGTCTGTGCGCAGCTAAAATCGCTTCACCGTCAATGTTTTCTCTGAGCATCGAGCGGAAAGTTTTACTGTATCTTTTAACATCAAAAACACTCATGCGCTTAGCTTCTGTAATCGAATGTACCGCATAGCCGTACGCCTCTTGAAAAACAGACAATGCCCGATCAATCGGTTGATCGGCGCTTTTGTAAACTAGGGCCAGTGTCTCGTTAAGGCGACCGGGTGCTCTCGGTGTCTTGCCGGCGGCGAGCCATTCGTCTCTGGCGCGGCCACCCTTCCAGCTATTGGTTGTAAACCCTAGCACTTCAACTTTAACACCAACACTTTCAAGGGCGCGGGCGAGGTTGGCGGCATTGGCAATCTGGTTAGGTAGATGCTCGTGCATTGAACCAGAGTGATCGATAATCAAACTGACCTGCGCTCCACCTTCAACTGCACCGATAGCCTGTAAAACAAAATCATTTGGTATGTCATAGAGCGGCATAGCTTCAGGGCTGGCCGGTGCCTGTACGCCCATTGCGGCAATTGCCTCTAAAATAGGCTGGGCCTCGACGTCATAGGCGGCAGTAAAAATCTGGTAATCTGCAAGACGGCGGAAGGATTCCGCAAGCGCATCAGATTGAGCGGGCAATGTAAACCATGCAGGCACCGCATCCCCAAAAAGGGCTTGGCCTGCACCATTGGTAGCGTAACCGCTTAAAAAACGTTCAGGCCTATCGATGATAGGATTTTTTGCAGAGTCGTCTGACATGTTGCTATAGCCTTGCTTATAAAATATGAAAAATAAATACAGAAAAGCTGAAATTATGTCAATAAATATGAAAAGCCCCCGAAAAGGTTGCCAGTAATTTTTACATAACGATATTCCCTATACCTCTATTTTTTTATGAAAATTAAAAAAAAGACGAGGCATAGAGTCAAATTTTAAAAGTAAAAAAGTACCGAGGAGAAATGAAAATCAAGGATTTTGAATGCCCTTGGGGTCAAAATAGATTCTAAAAGCAGCAGAACAAATTCTGTGACTACTAGGTGTGGCTGTTCCCGCCCCCGCAATGCAACGGTTCATAACAATACGAAGCCCACCACGAAGCTCCAGTATCTCCGATACAGGTTCGTTCCTTTTTGGGTCGTGCTCAACCCACATTTTTGAAAGGTCATCTTCAGTAAGTTTGTGCAACTCAGGCGGCCAAAAATTCCTATCTTTTTCGGCATGGGATCGTATAGCGTCCGAAATTTTTTTTGCCAGTTTCCATCGCAGAACGTCGTCATTCTCAAAAAGGCTACGCACATACAAAAAATCAACTTTCGCCAGCATCACTTCAAAATGATAGGCACTGTTGATATCAAACGGCTCTTCGAGTTTCAGTTGTATACCTAATGCGCTATTAAATTCTTCAACATGCTTTGGATCATCACTGATAAACTTGCCCCATGTGGGTTTATCAAAAATTGGTTCGCGTTCGGCGGATACTTGCCGGACACGATCAAAGCTGGCATCTTGTGCTTCCATGCGCGTTTTGAAGAGCGTCTGCCTCATCGCAGAATTGGTCGTATACAGCTCCTCCATAAATGCCGTTGCTTCCTGCGGTGTTGCGATAACACCGGCAAGGGTTAGGGCTGCGAAAAGAGAGTTAAGTCCACGCATAATAAAAGTTTAAGAGGGTTTAATAAAAATCGCGTTAAAAAACTAAAAAAGCCCCCGATTTCGGGGGGCTTTTTTAGTAGTTATCGTATTTAGGCCGCCAACAGGGAGTTTTCTTGTGCGTTGATCAATGTCCCCAGCGTTTTGGTTAGCAGGGAGTTGATAACGGCAAGTGAGTCAGCAGCTTTTTCGGATGCCGAAACCACGCCATCCTTGTTTGTATCAAGATCGTCGTATTCTTCTTCATCTGTTGAACTTGTTTCCGTGTTCGATGCGGAAGATTGAGACGTATCATCAGCTCCGAAGATAGCGCTGATATCACCGCCACCGCCTGCACCGCCAGGCTTACCACCAGGAGGTGGGCCGCCAGGAGGAAACCCACCAGGAGGGCCACCTTGTGGCAAACCGCTCTCAAGTTCGGACGCCGTAACTGATCCATCACCGTCAGAATCCAGCTGCGAGAAAACATCCTCGGCGGACGGTCCGCCTGTTGGTTTCCCAGCTTTAAATTCATCAAGATTGAGCGAACCATCTCCATCGCCATCCAGAGAATCGATAAGGGTCTGGACAAAATCACTCTTGCTGCCACCTGCACTATTCAGCTGAACAAGATTGCCGCCCGATACAAGTCCACCTTGAGAAAGCCTGCTTTCAAATGCCGTTTTGGCACCTGAATCCAACTCGCTTTGGGTAAGCTCACCATCGCTATTCGCATCAAATTTACTGAAGACATCTGTAGCCGATGGTGCTCCCTGAGGTGCATTAGCACCCTTGGGGCCAATAGACTTGAATTCTTCAAGGCTCAGACCGCCGCTGCCATTCGCATCGGCCTTCTGAAAGAGGGCTTGCCGCTGCGCAGAAAAATCTGCGCCGAAGAAGCTGGGCGTGCTGCCCACACCTGAAACCATCTTCGTTTCTCCTTTTTGTGTTGTGCTGTCACCGACCGATAACAGCTTAACTATATAACGGATTGGGTTTACTTTTCCGTCGGTGTCATGAATGGCGGTCGGGGTGGGGCAGCTTTCTCGAAAAACGCGATACGCTGGTCATTTGGTAAGGCCGCAACAATTTCCAAAACCATGTCCTTCATGGCAAGGTTTATGGAAGCACCCGTGCTGGCCATACGCTGGCGCAAGGCTTCAAAAGCGTTGAGGTCAAAAGTCTCAGCTGTCAGAATGTTAAACATCTCAGGAAAAATGTGCTTCATATTTGTAAAATGCCCGTCTATTCCCTCTTGGTGTTTGGAAATAATGGCTTCAACTTTGTCTTGTGAATCCCGCGGCAGCGAACGTGCCGCATGCTGAAATTCTACAATCGGAGATGGAGGCATTGGCGGAAAGCCGAAGCGATGGATCAGGGATGCAATCCCGCCAATAAAAAATACGTTCAACAGCACTGAAAAAATGATCAGCGCTCCGAAGATTTTCTTTTTATATCCTGTCATCGCTTGAGACATGTGGCCCTACAGACTGAAATGGTACAGTAAATTTTGGCTTCCGCTATAAAAAGACAGTCCGGTTTCAAGGGGCATAAAAATAGGCCCGATAAAATACCCCGCTAAAAGACAGGCAGAAATACCGGCAGCAAAAGCATAGCGGGCTGTACGGCTGCCTAAAATCCAGCCAAACACGGGTATAATCTCATCCATCACGCGCATCGCAAGATGAGGGTGCGGTTCTGGCCAGCGCATGGCTGTAAGATAAAGTTTTATATCATCTGTCATCATTCATTCCCCAAGTAAGCTCTTTTTCTGCCCGTCAAGTTTCTCACGTAAAGCCCGTCTTCCGCGGGCAAGCAGAGATTCCAAAGCATCGACACTAATATCCATGATATCTGCCGCTTCTATATTCGTACGCTCGTTATAATGGACCAACATCAAGGCGGCTCTTTGCCGTTCTGGCAACAAGAACAACGCTTGACGCAGAATACTTGCCGCTTGCATATCGGCAAGTATTTCACGGGGGCCAGCCGATGTATCAGCAAGCATCGGTGCCACATCATCAACATTAACATGGCCGTGAATTCGTCTGATTTCATCAATACACAAATTATGTGCAATCTTTAAAAGCCAACTTTTAAGGCGGCCTTTAGGCGACCATGTCCGCCCATGAGACCACAGTCTTAAAAATGTTTCCTGCGCTATGTCCTCAGCTTTGGACTGATTACCAAGAAGGCTATACGAGAAGCGGAAAATATCCTGCATATACGTCTCCATAACCGCTTTAAATGCGCGCGTACTGCCTGCCGCAATGGCAGCCATGCAGGTCTCCTCATCTTCCAAAGTGGGCGTCCTGGACACTTTCACAGAAAAAACTTTCAGTAACGGGGGTGGAGCTTACATACCAAGCCCCACCCCCAATAATGATAACCCCAGTTTACCCCTAACCTCGTCATAACAACGGAGCAAGGTCATAAATCCGTCGCAAAAAAAGGCCCCATTTCGGGGCCTTTCTCTGATTTGGAAAAACGGGGAGGAGCGGGTAATCCGCTCCGAGCTTTATTAAAAATCCATATCGCTCATACCGCCCATGCCGCCACCTTGTGGCATCTGGGCTTTTTTATCGTCTGGTGCCTCAAAAATCATCGCCTCGGTGGTGATGAGAAGCGACGCCACCGATGAAGCATCCTGCAAAGCGGTACGAACAACCTTAACGGGGTCAATGATACCGGCTTTCACCATGTTCACGTATTCGCCCGTTTGCGCGTTGTACCCGAAAGACGCATCTTTCTGGTCCAAGAGCTTGCCAACAACGACGGAGCCTTCGGCACCGGCATTTTCAACAATCTGGCGCACAGGGGCCTGAATCGCGCGACGGATAATATCAATGCCCACTTGCTGGTCATTGTTCTCGCCTTTCAGGTTTTCAAGGGCTTTTGTGGCATAAAGCAAGGCCACGCCACCGCCAGCAATCACGCCTTCTTCAACAGCGGCGCGGGTTGCGTGCATGGCATCGTCAACGCGGTCTTTCTTTTCTTTCACTTCCACTTCCGTGGCACCGCCGACGCGGATAACGGCAACACCGCCAGCGAGTTTAGCGAGGCGCTCTTGCAGTTTCTCGCGGTCGTAGTCAGATGTCGTTTCCTCGATCTGGGCCTTAATCTGCTTGCAGCGGGCTTCAAGGGCTTTCTTGTCGCCGGCGCCGTCAATGATCGTCGTATCTTCTTTGGTGATACGCACGGTCTTGGCTTTGCCAAGCATTTGCGGGGTGACGTTCTCCATCTTGATGCCAAGGTCTTCCGAAATCAGCTGACCGGCCGTTAAAATAGCCATATCCTCCAGCATCGCCTTGCGGCGGTCGCCAAAGCCAGGGGCTTTAACAGCAGCCACTTTGAGGCCACCACGCAGCTTGTTGACAACAAGCGTTGCCAAGGCCTCACCTTCAACGTCTTCCGCAACAATAAGAAGCGGACGGCCGGATTGCACAACAGCTTCAAGAACTGGCAGAAGCGGCTGAAGGCCGGAGAGTTTTTTCTCAACAAGAAGGATGAAAGGGTTATCCAGCTCGCATACCATTTTATCAGCATTCGTAATGAAGTACGGGCTGATGTAACCGCGGTCAAACTGCATGCCTTCAACAACGGCAAGCTCGGTCTCCATCGACTTTGCTTCTTCAACCGTGATAACGCCTTCTTTGCCAACTTTATCCATAGCTTCGGCGATTTTTTTCGCGATATCCTGGTCGCCGTTCGCTGATACAAGCGCGATTTGCTCAATCTCGTTGTTGCCTTTCACGGGCGTGCCGCGTTTTTTGATGTCTTCAACAACGGCAGCAACGGCTTTATCCATCCCGCGCTTGAGGTCCATCGGGTTCATGCCGGCGGCTACTGCGCGCACGCCTTCGCGGGCGATGCATTGGGCCAAAACAGTTGCGGTTGTCGTGCCATCGCCTGAGTGGTCAGCCTGTTTCGAGGCCACTTCACGGATGAGTTGCGCGCCAATATTGCGGCGTTTGTCTTTTAGTTCGATTTCCTTGGCAACCGTAACGCCGTCCTTGGTGGAACGGGGCGCGCCAAAGGATTTTTCGATAAGCACGTTGCGGCCTTTGGGGCCCAGCGTCACTTTAACGGCATTGGCAATCATATCGACGCCAGCCAGAAGCTCTTCACGAGCATCAGTAGAAAATAATACGTTCTTTGCAGCCATGGTAATGACTCCTTTTCAAGTTGATTGATTAAGCGGCGATAACGCCAACGATGTCGCTTTCTTTCATGACGAGGTATTCTTTCCCGTCGATGGTGACTTCGGTACCGGCCCATTTCGAAAAGAGCACGCGGTCACCGGCTTTAACGTCCAGCGGCACGACTTTGCCTGAATCATCACGGTTGCCTGAGCCTACTGCGACAATCTCGCCTTCCATCGGCTTTTCCTTCACGGAATCAGGAATGATGATCCCGCCGGCCGTCTTTTCTTGCTGCTCGATGCGACGCAGAAGAACGCGGTCATGCAAAGGGCGAAATTTCAAGGTGTTTGACATGTTGAGACTCCTTGGTCTTTCTTGTGGTTGAGGTTGTTAGCACTCCCATAGGGCGAGTGCTAGTGCATCTTATATGCCCTCAAAGACTCGGATTTCAAGGGGAATTTTTGAAAATTTACGATCTGTTAAACCGGCTTGGGTAGGCTTTTAGGTATGGCCCGAAGAATCTGTGGCCGGATAAGACGGAGAGATTCCATGACAGAACTTGAATTCCAGCTCGCCGATTTTCGCCTGACAACGGCAGAAATCCTGTATCACATGCCGGATCATCCGGAGCTCCTGCAAACATTCGTCTGGCAGGACTACGATCTGGCACCGCGCTACCCCGTTTTAAATCGCTTTCTGGGCTTCTGGGTCGAAAAGATCGAGGGCAAGCTCCACAGTGTCTACGTGGCGCACCGCAAACTCATCAGCCCTAACGAAATCCGCACGGCTGACAGCGAGTTTCTGATCCATTAGCGCCAGGGGCCAGGGGTAAGGCTGGACGAAGCCCTGATTTCCGCTACTATCACACACCATGCGCGGTGGAGATACCCTCACGGATGCCCTTTCGTATGCGTTGGACCGTATAGGCGGACCAACGCCCCCGGTCGCTGTCATAAACGCATCAGGCTTAGAAGATAAAAGCTTTGTAAGACAGTCTAATCACAGCTGTAATAAATCAAATAGCACATTAAATGGTGTATTTAACACAGTTTTAATCCGCGCCACACGCCAAACAGCTGAAACTTTGGGGCTGGTGGCAACGGCTATAACCCATCTGGATGCGAAGGGCAGCATCCTGATCGCTCAGGAAAACGCGCACGGGGCAGAAGGTCTTGAAAATCAACTGCTCAAGGTATTTCCGGCGCTCGAGACCATTATCAAATACAAATGCCGCATCATGGTTTTGGCGCTTGAGGATGCCAATCTGGTCGAGCTTGCGCGCTGGCAGGCAGCCGCCGCCCTTCAAAAAGTGCCGACAACGGGTTTTTGGTCGGCCCCCGGCCTTTTTTCATGGGACCGTGTCGATCCCGCCTCCAAAATGCTTCTGGACCATCTGCCCCAAAAGCTGGAAGGCATGGGTGCCGATCTCGGCTGCGGGTATGGGTATCTTTCCGTGCATCTCATTAAAAAGTCAGGGGTAGAGGGGCTTTACGCTCTTGATAATGACGCGCGGGCGGTAGAAGCCTGTCGCAAAAACTTGGAAGACATGGGCGCAGCACTCCCCTTCCAAACCCTGTGGCGGGACGCGACAGAGACTCAGCCCGATATCCCAAAGCTCGATTGGCTTGTCATGAATCCGCCCTTCCATACCCAGCAGCATGAGGATCGCGAACTCGGGCAAAAATTCTGCATCTCTGCCCTCAAAATGCTTAAATCGGGGGGCAAGCTGTATCTCGTGGCCAACCGCCACATGCCTTATGAAGCGGTCCTTGAAAAAGTGGCAAAAAAGGTCCAGCTTTTGGCAGAAGTAAACGGATTCAAGATTCTAACCGCAGAGGCTCCATGAACGGTAATATCATCGCATCTTTTTTCCTGGCAATTGGCCTGGCTCTCGCAGGCTTCATGGTCAGTGACGGCCTCGTACATTTAAGGGGCGGCGAGCGCGCGGTGTCCGTGCGCGGCGTATCCGAGCGCGACGTAAAAGCTGATATGGCCGTCTGGCCCATCCAGTACACAGTCACCGATAACGATCTTGCGGCAGCCCAGGCCGCAATGGAAGAACAAGGCAAAAAAGTTGAGGCCTTCCTCAAAAAACAGGGTCTCCCTGAAAACGAAGTAAAGGTCCAGCGCGTGGATGTGACCGATCTTCTGGCCCAGCAATACAGGCCGGATAACATCCAAAGCGGCCGATACATCCTGACCAAAACCTACATGGTCCGCACCGCGAATGTTGATCTGGTCGATACCATGTTCAGAAGCGTGGGCGATCTGATAGCCGAGGGCGTGATTTTAGGCCAGGGCACCGGTCCCAGCTACATGTTCACAAAGCTGAACGACGTGAAGCCGACCATGATTGCGGAGGCAACGAAATCCGCCCGCGAAGGCGCCCAGAAGTTTGCTGAGGATTCAGGCGCAAAAGTGGGCGATATCAAAAACGCCTATCAGGGCCTCTTCCAGATCAACGCGCGGGATGACGATAACGTGGCGGAAAGCAGCGTGATTGATAAGCGTGTCCGCGTTGTAACCACGGTGGAGTATTATCTGGAGTAAAAACTAAAATTTTAAGTAATTTTTAACGGGCTGGCCCGATAATGGAAGCCAAGGTTAGGGAAAATATGAGAGTTTGCAACCCTGCAGGCTTTTGTGTTTTAATAAAGAAAAACAAAGGGGTGTGACAGGAATGACAAAGTCGCGCAACGTCGTGACAGTAAAATCCGCCGTCGTATCGCAGGAACCACTGCGCTACGCGCTCGCAGCTCTTGTCCTTTTAGGCGCCCTGCTTTTCTCTTTTGCAGCCAATGCAGCCTCGGCACCATCCGTGCTCGAGCAGTACGCCATAGTAACCGGCGATAAGACCAACATCTTCGTGGATATTCTTGCCTATGTGTCGTTCATCATGGGTATTGTGCTGGCGGCCCTGGGTGTAAACGCCCTGCGTATGAGCGCCGAAAACCCGCAAAATCAGCTGAAACTTGGCGTTATAAAACTGGCTTTCGGCGGTATTTTTCTGGCGTTTCCGTTCCTGCTCGATATCGCCATCGATACCATGGGCGGCTATGATTTCAGCCCGCTGCAGCTAATTACAAGAAACCGCTTCTTCTTTGATCCATCTGCCATCAAGCAGACAGGTGCCATCAGCGGCCTCATCGTCAACAGCATCAACAGTGTGACGGTTCTCGTAAACGTAGCGGCCTTCTGTGCATTTTTGATAGGTACATGGTTTGTTTTGCGCGGCCTCCAGATGCTCAAAACCCACATGGAGAATCCGCAAAACGCGCCATTGCCTGAGGCCGTAAAACGCCTCGCAGTCGGTGGCGCCATGCTCAGCCTGCCGATGATAGCCAAAATCGTCGTCGAGACATTCGGCGCCTTGGGTGCACGTCAGGGCAATAACGGTTTTGCTGTATCCTCAAGCGGCGGGCTTGATGGCCTGATGGTCAACTTCATCAAGGATATTTCCAATCCGGCTTACCTCGCGATCGAGATTTTCTGCTACATCTCGGGCATCTTGCTGATTTTGTTTGCCATGCAAAAACTGGTTAAAACCGCGCAGGATGGCCCAAATGGCCCCCTTGGTTTCGGTACCATCGCAACTTTCATTGTAGCAGGGCTTTTGCTCTCCTTCCCGCAGCTGCTGGGGTCTCTTAGCAGCACTATTTTCGGCTCTGCCGTTGCTAAAACGCAGGTGCAGCTGATGTCCTTATCCGGTGCCATAAACGATGCGCAGGCCGCTAACGCCAAAAACGTGTTTTCGGCGGTCCTGGCTTTTATGGCCGTCATTGGGTTTTTGTCGGTCGTGCGCGGGCTCTTCCTTTTCAGGGCGTTTGCCCAAGGGAATAATCAGGCAACGATGATGTCGATTGTAACGCACATCGTGGCAGGCGCTCTGTGCGTTAACCTTGGCGGGTTCATTAATGCCGTGCAGAAGTCTTTGGGTTTGACCACGGCCAATATTCCGCTAACATTCAGTTAATCTTTAAAAAAGGCAGGAGGAAGTACAATGTTTCAATCAGTCAATCAAATGGGGCACAAGGTTTCGGCATTTGCCGGTTCCGTTCTCCACTCACGTGAGCAACGTACGGTCAAAGCCCGTGCATTGGTTGTAGGGACGCTTTTTTCAGGCGTATTTCTACTTTCAACCACGAACATGGCAATGGCCCAGCAAACGCTGCAGCAATACTCGACGGATGTATCGGGCAGGACCAACATCATCGTCGATATCGTATCGTATATCTGCTACATCGGCGGTGCGATTTTGTCGGCCCTTGGTATCGTGCGTAGAAAACCCAAGCCAGACA
>RFNZ01000010.1 GCA_009926935.1 Pseudomonadota bacterium
CGTAGAAAACCCAAGCCAGACACCGATGAAAAACGGTTTGGCCAAGTTGGGTTTCGGCGGCATTTTGCTGGCGCTCCCTTTCGTATCCGGCATCATGCAGGCGACAATGGGTGGGTATGGCGAAGCCACATTCCAGAAATTCAACAGATCAGGCATACAGATACAGTAATCATAAAACATGGCGCTCTTACCCATTACCCTTGGCCTTTCCGGGTCATCTGAGAAAGCCGGCGGCGCGTCCGCCGGCTCTTCCGCTTTTGGCGGGGATGCGGCGGGCGATACCCTGCGCCAGTCCGTCTTTGAGCGTGATGGGCATGCATGCCAGTACTGCGGGTTTATATCCAAAAAATATCAGGTTGTAAGAGTGCGCGAGGGTAAAGCCGAGGGCACAAACCCCGATAATTACCTGACTTCTTGCATCTTCTGCGACCAGTGCTTCTCAATCGACAAAGTGGCGACCATGAAATCAGGCGTGTTGATCTGGCTGCCGGAAATCGAGCAGTCTGACCTGCATCACGTGGCCCGCTCCATTTATGTGGCGCGTATTTCGCAAGGCCCGATCGCCGATGCGGCGCGCAAATCGCTTGAGGTCTTAACTTCCCGCCGCGAAGAGGCTTCAAACCGCATTAAAACCGATGATCCGGCCATTCTGTCCATGGTTTTAAGCGATTATGTCGATGCAGGCTCCTATAAGCGCCGCGCGGAAAAACTGGACGGTATCCGTCTGTTTCCGCTGGACCGCCGCATCATCAGCGAGGGCGACCTCGAGTTTAATCAGTTCCCGCAGATCCTTGCCTACTGGCGCTCAAAAGATGGTCCTTTTGGAACATGGCAACCTGCACAGTGGCTTGAGGAATTTAAAACCCTCAAAGCAGCGTGATGTCTACAATGGCCCGTTGAGGGCCCGTGCTTTAGCACGAAGCCCAAGGCGTGCGGAGCACGCGGCCCGGCGTCTGAGGGCCCAAAAAAACGTCATGGCAACCCGCGCAGTGGCTTGAGGAATTTAAAACCCTCAAGGCTGCGTAATATTCCTGCCGTTTACGGCACAACCGCCTCTGTCCATCCCTTTGAAATCAGGGTATGATTCGCCTGAGATGAGCCTGCTCGATAAATTTTTTGTACCTTTCGTCAATGCCTCTCGTCAGGCTGTTGAATCCTTCGTGCGCCTTGAAACGGCGGACGATGAAAATACGCTCGTCTCAAACGATGGTTCTCTTATCAGTTATCTGCGGGTCGATGGCTCAAGGCAGATTATCGGCGAGGAGGAGTACGCACACCTCATCGAGTCCTCAACGGTCAAACTGGGTGCCCGCTTCGATAGGCCCGGCCATGCGATGCAGATCTACTTTGTGCGTGATCCGGCAAGGGCGCGCGGTGCTGTCGAAAATCTCGTAAAACCTTCCCATCAGGCAGCGCGTAACATCGGGCTTGATCTTGATGATCTGTTTCGTGAACGCATCCGCCACATGGCCCACTACATTGTGTGGGAGGAGTGCTATTTCGTACTCTGGACGCGGCCAAGCATCCTCACCAAATCCGATCTCGCGCGTGCCGCAAAAGAACAGCAGAATAAAAAATGGGTAAACGCGCCCAATGCGCAATTTCCGCTGGCTGCGCTTGATATTCTGCGCGCACGCCATAAAAGTTACGTAGCGGGTATCCAGTCCGCACTGGATGAGCTGGGTATCCGGGCCGACTTGCTGGATTCGCATACGGCGCTCCAGTGCGTACGCAATAACCTTTTCCCGGATCGTTCCAACGATAAATGGCGCCCCAATCTGCCGGGCGATCCTATCCCCGTAAGGGCCGCAAAAGAGGCGGGCGATCTTTCGGATATTCTCTGGCCACCCATACGCCAGCAGCTGACAGCCTCCTCAGCCGAAATCATCAACGACCACTCGGTCCGTATAGGCGGCCTGCTTTGGGGCGGCTGCGATATTGTTCTGGCACCGATGGACCCATCGCCTTTCCCGATGCTGCTCAACCGCCTGTTCGACACCAAGGTGCCGTTCCGTATTTCTTTCCTCATTGAAAGCGGCGGCGTTGAAGGCATGAATGCGCGCCATTCGATTGCAACTTTCTTAACGGTCACCAACCCCATCAACCGTACCATTAAAAATTCTCTCGATGCGCTAAAGGCTCTGGCGCGGTCGGAGCCTGTCGTCAAGCTGCGCCTCTCGCTGGCCACATGGGCGCCGGACGGAAAGCAGGAATTGCTGGAAGACCGCATCTCGGTCCTGATGCAGGCGGCAGAAAGCTGGGGTTATTGTCAGGTCAGCAATATCGTCGGTGATCCGCTCGATTCCGTGCTTTCATCGGCAATGGGGGTCGCCTGCGCATCAACGGCACCGGCTGCCATCGCGCCCATGGCCGAGATCATGAAACTCATACCGTGGCAGCGCCCATCAAGCCCGTTTGATAAAGGCGCATTGCTCTTGCGCACGCCGGATGGCAAGGCATGGCCTTACCAGACAGGTACCAGCCTCACAACAACGTGGTTTGATCTTATTTTCGCGCAGCCAGGGGCTGGTAAATCGGTTCTCATGAACTCGCTCAACCTCGGCACCTGTGTTTCGCCGGGGTTATCGAAGCTGCCCTTCGTAGCCGTCATCGATATCGGGCCCTCATCATCAGGGCTTATCTCTCTGATCAAGGAGTCTCTCCCGCAAGACCGCCGTCACGAGGCGGCTTACTACCGCCTCCAGATGTCGCCGCAATATGCGATCAACCCGTTTGATACGCAGCTGGGCTGCCGCTACCCGCTGATCGATGAGCGCTCATATCTGTGCGAACTTTTAACGCTTCTCTGCACCCCTCCAGGGGCAGAAAGGCCTTATGACGGCGTGCAGCAGTTAGCCGGCCTTGTGGTCGATGAAATGTACCGCTGGCGTGATGATACGGCAGCCAATGCCGAGGCACGGCCATATCTGCCGCGCGTCGATCACGACATTGATGAAGCCATCAAAAAATACAACATCCATCTGCCGCCCGATCCGTACTGGTGGGACATCGTCGATCAGTTCTTTGACCTCGAGCTGTGGCACTTGGCCAATCTCGCGCAGCGTCACGCGGTGCCTGTTCTGGGTGATGCCATTACGGCGGCGCGCCGCCCGCAAATCCGCAACCTGCTTGAAGAAACGCAGATCGGTTCATCAGCTGAAACCGTTATCAATGCCTTCGAGCGGATGATCACATCCGCCATCCGCGAATACCCGATTCTGGCTTCGGTCACGCGCTTTGAAATTACGGATGCCCGTGTCTGTGCCCTTGATCTCATGGATGTCTGCCCGCAGGGCGACGAGGCCGCAGACAGGCAGACCTCCATCATGTACATGCTGGCGCGTCACGCGCTCGTGCGTAGCTGGTGGATGTCTCAGGATACGCTGCGCGCGGTGCCTGAGAAATACCGCAAGTATCACGAGGCACGCCTTGTCGATATCGGTGAAACGCCAAAACGCCTTTGCTACGACGAGTTTCACCGTACATCCAAATCGAAATCTGTCCGTGGCCAAATCATCCGCGACGTGCGCGAAGGCCGTAAGCGCGGCGTGCAGATTGTCCTTGCATCACAACTGCTCGATGACTTCGACAACGACATGATCGATCTCGCAACAGCTGTCTGGGTTCTGGGTACGGCGGTGTCCGAGCGTGCGGTTGAAAACGTACAGCAGCGTTTTGGTCTTTCCAATACGGCGCGGCACGTCATCCGGCATAGGCTTACGGGCCCAAGGGCAGGGGGCGCACCGGCGCTTCTGGTTTTGGGCACCAATGAGGGCCGTTACGAGCAGCACCTCATCAACACGCTGGGCCCTGTTGAGCTCTGGGCTCTTTCAACATCATCGGAAGATGTGGGCATCCGCAACCGTCTTTACAGCCGTCTGGGCGCGCGCCGTGCCCGCCAGCTACTGGCTTCCAACTTCCCCGGCGGCTCAGCCAGGTCCGAGATCAAGCGCCGCGTCTTCACAAGGGCCGAGGCCGGCGAAACCCAGACCGTGGCCGTCAGTGCCGTGATCGAGGAAATCGTTGAAGAGCTTGTATCCCAAAGCGGTGAAAATCAGGAACTCGAAGACGAACAGCCAAACGGGTAGCGCAAATGAACGCCCCTGCCGCCAAAAAAAAACTTCAACTACCTGATCTGCCGATTTGGGGCTGGGCTACAATTGGCGCCGTTGTGCTTGGTGCGCTCGGGGCATTTGCGTATACGTTGCCAAGCCATGCCAGCTGGCGTTACGGTGCCTGTAAGGTTTTTCTTGAGCGCTACGTCAAGTTTCCGTCGACGATTGACGTTAAAACCGGCCGTGAGTTTAGTGCGATGGTCGAAATCGCCTTCGCCGATATGAACCCATACGGCTCACAGCAGATACGCGAATTCGAGTGTTATTTTTCCGAAAGCCCGCAAGGCGGTGTAACGCTCTCAAAAATCATCCTTGATCGCAAAATGATCCCCGAAAGTTACATCAAGTCGTATAACGAGCTCATACCGCTGCTAGCGTCGATCGAAACAGATACGGCCCTGCCAAAGGCCCTGCCGGATTCATTATCCGACCTCAAAGACTAGCACCACATCTGTAATTTGACATAACATAAAAACCTATCGTAAGCTGGCGCCCATGGAAAAGGTGCTTAAGGTAGTAAAATCAGGCCTCAAATGGGTAGCCAGAAATGTAGTTTTCGGCACCTGCGCGCAATTGGTTAAAACCGGTATTGCCATCAATTTCAGAACCGGGCGCGTTTACAGCGTACCCTCCAACATGTCCCCGATTGATTATTTTGGCCTCTTGCGCGGCACGTACGAGCAGGCAGAAATCAAAATCCTCCGTGAGCATTTTAAAAGGGCTGCAAATATTATTGAGATTGGCGCCAATATCGGCGTTGTCACGCGTGCGGCCATCACCGAAAAAATGGCAGATGCCGAAAGCCGCTACGTTGCAGTCGAACCAAATCCAAAAGCGATTGAGGCACTAAGCCGCAACATCGCGCGCTGTTACGATCCAAAAACGACTAACAGCGTGTTTATCGAAGCGGCTGCCCTTTCAGCCCCTGAGGATAGCGGCAAAACGGCCTCGTTCATGATGCGCGATAATCTTAGCTCCGGTCTTGCAAGCCACACGACTGATAAACTGGGCGGCACGCCAACACCCGTGAGACTGCAATCGCTTTCATCTCTGCTTGATAAATACGGTATGGACCGTGCCTCGCTCATTATCGATGCCGAAGGTGCCGAGATCGATATGGTCTTTAACGACAAAGCCGGTCTTGCACGCATTGATCAGATTGCGATCGAGGTACATGACACGAAGCTGACGGAGCGCAAGGAAACGCCGGATGATGTCCTGCGTGAGCTTGAAAAACAGGGCTTCAGGATCGGCGGCCGCGAATCCAATACGTACTATCTCTATCGCCCGGGCGTGCTGGGCCTTTAAGCCCCATCGCCTGATGCATGAAAAAGCGCATGGCAAAAGGCACGCGCTTTACAATCGAAAGTCCCGCACGGCGCAGCAGCGTGACAGGCAGAAAATCATTCGAGAATAAAAGCGTCAGCACATCTGTAGCCCCGCACATGGCAATATTGTCCATCCGGCGGCGGCGCTGGTAGGTTTTTAAAACATCCAAGTCGCCCATATCGCGGCCCTCTTTACGGGCATCCAGCAATATATCGGTCAGGGCATCAAGGTCACGTAGGCTCATGTTAAGGCCTTGCCCTGCAATCGGGTGCATGCCGTGCGCGGCCTCGGCTACCAGTACGGCGCGTGGTGCCACATAAGAGTAACTTTTAACAAGGTTGAGCGGCCATGCCTCGCGGCGGCCAGCAGCCCAAATACGGCCAAAGCGGTTGCCTGCGCGTGCCTGTATGGCCGCGTTAAAAACATCATCAGGGCATTGCACCCATTTTTTTGCATCCGGTCCGTGCACGCTCCACACAAGGGCAGAGCGGTGGGTGCCGTCAGGTAAATCGGTGAAGGGCAAGAGTGCAAACGGCCCCTCGCGCCTGAAATGTTCAACGGCAAGGCCGTGGTGCGGTTTTTCGTGGGCCGCAAGGCACACGATGGCGGTCTGCTTGTAATCGCGGCCCCACGCACCGATGTTCATGGTTTCGCGCACCAGCGATTTGCGTCCGTCCGCGCCAATCACCAATGCAACATCAATAACGGATGTATCATCAAGGGTAATCTGCGCACCCCGCTCGCTATAAGTAACATCGCGCACCGTAACGCCCGTTATATGCCTGACGTTCTTAAACGCTTGCACACGCTTGATAAGGGCGTGGCGTAAGTCGGCATTATCGACAATCCAGCCGAATGCTTCGGCATCGATATCGTCGGCCTTGAATGTCATGACCGATGGTGAATCTCCATCAAGAATATCAATGGTGGTAATGGCTGCCGATGCCCGCGCAAGCCCGGCCCAAACACCGGCGCGGCTAAGGACGGCGCGGGAACCAAAGGATACAGCCGTCGTGCGTCCGTCAAATTCCAGCGACATCTGCCGTGCCAATGGTTCGGCATCCACGCAAACAACGTTGAAGCCTTCCTGCCCCAAGAGTGCGGCTTGTGTAAGCCCCGCAAGGCCCCCGCCGATAATGCCGATGGTATCTGTTTTTTTATTCATATTTTACGCGTTCTCCAAACAGGGCGGAACCAACACGCACATGTGTCGCACCCATGCGGATGGCTTCTTCAAAATCCTGGCTCATGCCCATGCTCAACTTCGGCAATGACAGTCTTTTAGCCCAGGTTGCCAGGAGGCCGAAGTGAAAAATAGGAGATGCATCAACCGGCGGTATGCACATAAGGCCGGTTATCTTGAGGCCCGATTTTTCAGTGCAGTGCCTGTAAAGCGCTTCAAGATCGTATGGCAGCACGCCGCCCTTTTGCGGCTCCTCCCCGGTATTGACCTGTATGAAGCATTCAATAGGGCGCCCGGCATCGGCGACAGCGTCCGCAAGCTTGATACGGTCGATCGTTTCAATCACGTCAAACAAGGCAACGGCGTCGCGTGCCTTGTTGGTTTGTAGGCCGCCGATCAGGTGCAGTTTCAAATCGGGGTATGCGGCACGTGCGGCCTCCCAGTGCTCTCGGGCCTCCTGTACGCGGTTTTCACCAAAAACGCGGTGGCCGCAATCAAGCGCGGCCTTGAGCTTTTCAGGCGGCTGTACCTTGGAAACAGCCACAAGCGTCACGCTCTCGGGGGCGCGGCCAGCATCCGTCACCGCTTTTGCGATACGCCCGCCTATCTCTTCAAAGTTTGCCGTAATATCTTTCATAACTGCGACAGTTTGACAGCCCACGCCTACTCTGGCAATAAACGCCATCATCAAAAACGTAAAAGAGGTTTCACCATGTCATTCTCATTTGTCAAAGAATTCAAAGAGTTCATCACACGCGGCAACGTGCTCGACCTCGCAGTCGGTATCATCATCGGTGCGGCTTTCACGGCGATTGTCAGCTCTCTGGTTGATGATGTCATTATGCCGGTTATTGGCCTTCTGTTGTCGGGTATCGACTTCTCGAACCTCTTCGTCAACCTCAAAGACCCTCTGAACAACACCTTTGTGACCATCAAGGATGCGAAAGCAGCCGGCGTTGCCACGCTCAATTACGGCCTGTTCATCAATGCGGTCGTCAAGTTCCTGATCGTGTCTTTTGCCGTGTTCGTCATGGTCAAAAACGTCAACCGCTTCGTTAAGAAGCCTGAGGCAGCCCCTGCAGCCCCAGCCCCAACGCCTGAAGACATTGTTCTGCTACGCGAAATCCGCGACGCATTGCGTAAATAATTTATCTTGATACAAGGCGGAACCTGCCTTAAAAGCAGGTTCCGTACCGGTAACGGGGATATAGCTCAGCTGGGAGAGCGCTTGCATGGCATGCAAGAGGTCGTCGGTTCGATCCCGATTATCTCCACCACCGTGAACCTCAAAAGGCAGCCTCTGGGCTGCCTTTTTGTTTGGCGCGATTCAGATACAATGTAAGTAGGGCTATTCTGCCCCATAAAGCGTTGTATGGCATGACTTTCTCTCGCCTATTTCCGCGGATCCTTTTTATGCTTCTCGTCCTTTGCGGCGGATTGAGGCCAGAGGCCGCATGGGCGGCAGATGGCATTATCAACATCGGTGATCTTCCGGGTGGGCCAGTTCAAACCTACTCCAACGCCATGACAAACACAGGCAGCGTTATTGTCGGCTACGGGCAAACTGCTGCGGGTTGGAATGCCTTTCGCTGGACGCCCTCCGGCGGGCTTGAAAATTTAGGCGATCTGCCAGGCGGGTCTGTAGACGGTTATGCCTATGATGTATCCGCCGATGGCAACACCATCGTTGGTTGGGGGAACGGCGTGAATGGTTGGGAAGCCATTATGTGGACTCCGTCCGGCGGTCTCGTTGGTCTCGGCGATGTCCCTGGAGGTAGCACGTATAGCGGTGTTGGTGCCGTATCGGCAGATGGGTTGATGGCAATCGGCGGCAGCAATACGGCCAATGGCTACGAAGCCGCAACCTGGACACAGGCAGGCGGTTGGGTCACCTACGGTGATCTTCCTGGCGGTGGTTTTAGCAGCTGGTTTTATGGGGCAACGCCAACGGCGAACGTCATGGTTGGCTACGGTGAAACGGCAGCTGGTACTGAGGCAATGTACTGGACGCAGGCGGGCGGCATGGTCAGCCTTGGTGATTTGCCTGGTGGCGCAGTCAACGCGTATATGCAGGCTGTCTCTGATGACGGGCTGGTCATGGGTGGTGCTGGCAACAGCGCTTCAGGCTGGGAGGCCATTCGCTGGACAGCCGAGGATGGCTTGACCGGCCTTGGTGATTTGCCAGGCGGCAGTTTTAACAGTTACGTTTTTACCGTCAGTGGTGACGGAAAAATCTTGGTAGGCTCAGGTACAACCGCCCTTGGCTACGAAGCCTTCCGCTGGACCGAGGAAGACGGCATGGTCAAACTCTCGGACTGGTTGGTCGGCAACGGCATCTCTCTTACGGGCTGGAATTACCTGAAATACGTCGGCGGCATCAACTACAACGGCAGCATCATCACGGGGATTGGCGTAACTGCCGCTGGTGAGGAGGTATTCATCGCAACGGTCGGCGGCCTCATTACGCCTACGGATGCGGCCGCAAGCCTCGCATCCGTACAAAGCGTACCGCAAATCGGCAACCGTTCCATGAACCTTATCATGCACGGTTCGCACCATAGGTCTCTTTATGATCAGGGGTACGAGGATAATCACGGCAATTGCGTCTGGGCCAATGTCGATGCCTCGAAGTATAACCGTTACGATGCTCATGTGGAGTTGGCCGAGGTAGGGGCCTGCCGGGATGTTGTGCCGGATCAGGTACGTGTGGGCGTCGGTATCGGCACCAGCCGGTCTCGCGAGGATCTGGTTCTGTTCGGTGAAACGGAAACGCAAGGCCAGTACGCTGTGGTTGAAGCGGACTGGAAAGTGCCAAACACACCGGTCGTGGCCTCGGTTACCGGCATGGCAGGCACATGGGATGCAGATGTAAAGCGCGGCTACATGAATGCAGGCAGCATCGATACCTCAAGAGGCGAGACCGATATGACAGCCCAAACGTTACGTTTCAGGTTAGAAGCCAGAAACGTGGCGAATGTTCAGGGTGTTTCGATTTCTCCGCGTATCGAGTACGCAGCAACGCGCACGCACATGGATGGCTATACAGAAACCACGGGCGGCTTTCCCGCTCGCTTTGATGAGCAGACATCCTATGGTCACGAGGCGCGTATTGGCGTAACCGCAACGCGACCAATCACCGAAAAAACGACCGCAAGCCTAACAGCCGAGGCAGTACATCGCTTTGACAGCGATACGGCAAAATCGTCAGGTGAAGTTTTGGGCTTGTTTGATTTCAGCGAACCTGGTCAAAATATCACGCAGACATGGGGCCGCATTGGCCTCGATGTCGATCATAAGCTTAGTAGCGCTTCTGCGGTATCACTCTCCGTTCACGGCGCCAGCCGCGGCGAAGACCCGGATATCTCGGCATCTGTTTCCTACAAGCGCAGCTTTAATATACCGGAATGATTCTCACTTCAGCCAATACGGATATTTCTTCTCGTTCCAGCCGATGACGGCAATGCGCTTGTTAAAGCGGTACATCTGGCTGTGATAGATCGAGTAAAAAAGGCCGTGATCCGGCACGCCGTCATCGCGGATGATGACAAGTCCGTTCTTATGCTCCTTGATCCATGGATCGATGGTAGGCCCCTCAACAAGGTCGAGGTGCTTTTCAAGGCGCAGTACGTACCCGTACTCCCCATCGTATTTTGGCGCGGCTGCAATGGGGCGATCGGCGTATTGCTCCATCGTGTGGCGTAGGGGCGAGAGGTCATAGCGCGGGAAAAAGCTTTGCCCAAGCTGGATATGAACGAAAATCATAAGCATGAACGCCGATACCGCCATGGCCCTGAAACCTTGGTCAGGGCGACGTTCGCTGAAATACCCGAGGGCGACGGCAAGCCCGATATGGGTACCCGCCACCCACGGCATAAAACCGTCCATGATGTGGTCCCAGTGCTTGATCTCGATACCGGTGATACGCATAGACCAGTAGTCGCAAAGCAGAATGAGGGATGGCGATGCGCTTGCAACAATTGGCAAACCCGCAGCCCAACCCTTGCTGTTTTTTGAAAGCAGCAAGGCCAGAAGCACGCAGGCCGCAGGCAAAAGCGGAACCATGTAGTGAATCTGTTTGCTGCTGATAAGCGTAAAAAACAAAAACACGGGCACGATCTGGCACAGCAAAAATTTCACGGCGCGGCGGTTGTCGTCACTCTCGCTCAAAAGATTTTTGGCTTTTGCGCGCATACCGGCCCAGAAGGCAGGCCATAAGGCAAGCGGCGCCAGAAACGACAGGACAACCGGAAAATAAAACCAGAATGGTTGTTGATGGTCAAAAGCGTTCACCATCCGCCCAGCCGATTGCTTGAGGAAGATTTTTTGGGCATAGGCATCGCCCCCTTCAATGGCGGCGGGTATGGCCCAAGAGAGGGCAATGGCAGCGCCAATCAAAACGGAAATGCCAATCCCGCCATACCATTTTTTCCATGATGTGGCAGGCGTCCACAAAGGGGCCAGTAAGGCCGCTGGTAAAATATAAATCAACGCAACAGGGCCCTTCGCGAGAATGCCGAAGCCGATGGCGCCGCCAAGCGCAATCCATGTCCACGCACCACCTTTTTGCGATGCGTGCCAGATAGCCAAGAGTCCGCACAGCACAAATACGGTCAAAAGACTGTCAAACATGATCATGCTGGCGTAAATCAAAAACAATGGCAGCGCCGCCAGCATCATCATGCTGCGTGAGGGCAGCTGGTCGTGTTTTGGCAGTATGTCTTGCGCAAGCTTGGCCGTGAGGGCAAACAGCGCAAGGATAAAGACACCAAGGACAGCCCTTGCGGGTGCGACCTTGACACCAAAAATTTCCCACGATGCTCGGATAAGCCAAAAAAGCAGCGGCGGCTTGTGCGAGTACGGTTCGTAATTCAAAGTCGGCAGCAGCCACGTATCGCGCACCAGCATTTCCCAGGCAACGCTCATGTAGCGCGTTTCATCAACAGGCATTAGCGGCCTGAAAAGTGTGATGGCAATAAAGATGGCAGCCCAGCCTAAGGCAATTGCAAGCCATGTGCGCGTGGTATCGCGATTCATTGGCCTGCGGATTCCTGCTGGCGGCGGCGTTCGCGCCATACAAGCATGATATTACGGATATAAACGATAAGCCCGATGCCCTGCCCCATCATGAAAACGGGATCCTGACGGTGGATGGAATAAATGAAAAGGATAAACCCGCCACCCAGCGAGAAGTACCAGAACACATCGGGGATAACGCTCTTACCCAGTTTTTCCGATGCGATCCACTGCACAAGAAAGCGCATGAAAAAAAGCGCCTGCGCGGCAAAGCCGATGATGAGCCACATATCGGCGCTCGTAAACGGGCCGGAAAAAATTGAAAACACGGCATCATGTGCAGCTGTTTTGGTGCTCATGCTTTTTCTTCACGGGTCACAAGGTGGACAGGTTTTGCGCGGGCCTGCAGCCAGCGTACGCCGATTAGGTCGACAATCCCGACCCACAGGCGGTTCATCACGCCGTATTTCGATGTACCGCGGGTGCGCGGGCGGTGTTTCACGGGGCAGAGCGCGATCGCAACACCGGCACGTATCATAAGGGCCGGCAAAAACCGGTGCATGTGGTTGAAATAGGGAAGCGCAAGATAGTCATCGCGGCGGAACATCTTAAGGGCGCAGCCAGTATCGCTCACCCCGTCATTGAGAATCCATGAACGGATGCGGTTCGCTGTGCGGGATGAAATTTTGCGCACAAGGTTGTCTTCGCGCTTGGCGCGCTGCCCTGCAATCATCACGCGGTGCCCCGCATTGGCCCGTTCCATGAACACGCCAAACATGCCGACAATGCCCTCAGGGTCGTTCTGCCCGTCACCGTCAAGTGTCACGCAAATAGGCTGCGTGGATGCGGCAACGCCGGTCCATGTAGCGCAGGACTGGCCGGAGCGCGGGGTCTGGGCCACAACACGCAGCATGGGTTCGATGCTCTGGATGCGCTTGAGTTCGGCAATGGTGTTGTCCGTGCTGCCGTCATCGACATACACGATTTCCATCAGCGGCACCCTGTTTTTCAGGGCCGCAATTTCGGCAACCAGCGGGGCGATGTTTTCCGCTTCGTTATGGACCGGTACGACGACGCTAAGCATGGGCGAAATGCTTAAAGGAGGGCGGGCTTCCCGGCAAGGTCTTTTAGCATAAGGGGAAGTGGTGTCGGGCTAGCGCCGCTGGCACACCAAAGCGCAGCCCCGGCAACGTCGACAATCACAGGCATGCGGTGATGAAACGGCTTTACAGGGTCACCGGCCTCTTGCGTTAAAAGCGCAAAGCAAACCTGCTCGTCCGGTGTACGGGTCCAGAGCCCGCAGAGGCCGAAAATCTCATGGTCAGCCGCACAAAAAAGCCGTCCTTTTTCAAAAAACCCCGTTGCTGGCGCAACGCAGCGGTGTCCGGCAGCCCAGTCAGGGGCAAAAAGGGGCTTCTGATGCACGCTCTCGGAGCGGATATTGATAAGCGGTCTGGTTTCGTTCTCAAGGGGCCATGACCACCGGGCAAGGCCAAGACGGCCCTTGGCAATGACAGGCAACGTCATGCCGGGAAGTGCGGCAGAAAAATGCGAAAGGCCAGCAAGAGATGTCTCGACGTTAAAATCCGCCAGAATCTGCGCAAGCGTTCGCTTGACTTCAAATTTTCCGCACATTTTTATTTTACCTCAAGATGCTGCACTGTATCTTGCAAGGGTGCGTCATTTCAGCATAGCTTCAGCCAATCTGAAACTAGGTTCATATTATGTCCAGCGAAATTATCCTGAAAAGCCTCCCCAAAAACACACCTTCTCCCTATCGCGTATTTGCCACCGCCTTTATGGCAGGGCTACAGAAGGAGGATTTTGCAGACCACAAACCCGCCGATATAACGGCGGCGTTGGAGGGTATCTGGAAATTCGGCAAAAAAAGAACCAAGGATGAGACGCTCGTAGGCACTCATATCGTCAGCGGTTCCAAAAAAGGCTGGTTACATGAGAGGACAAGGATATTCATCGTTTCATCGGACCGGGCGTTCATCATCGACTCGGTAACGGCCGAACTTAACCGCCGCAACTTAAGCATCCGCACGCTGTTCCACCCTGTTCTTTCGGTCAAACGTGACGCGAAGGGCGAAATCGTATCGGTGGGCTCCCGCGATGACGGCAAGGGCACAAACGAATCCTGGTTGGTGATAGACGTGCAAGGGGCCATCGGCGCCACGCAATCACGTATCCTTGAACAGGATATCACTCGCGTTATGGATGATGTGATGCTGGCCACGCGTGACTGGCCGCAAATGAAGGCAGCCCTGCGCGCATCCGCATCCGAAGTCGAGCAG
Source organism: Pseudomonadota bacterium (assembly GCA_009926935.1). Lineage (GTDB taxonomy): Bacteria > Pseudomonadota > Alphaproteobacteria > Micavibrionales > UBA1664 > UBA6145. The sequence continues at coordinate 13,941 of RFNZ01000010.1, forward strand.
GTTAAAGTTAAAAATCCTCCAATACCGCTTTCGGAGTGCGCGTCTTTTTTAAGATACCTGCATGATGACAATTTTACGCTGCTCGGTTACCGCGAGTACCGCTTTTCGGAAAAAGACAAACAGATCGTGTCTTCCATCGTGCCGGGCCGGAGCATGGGGCTACTCTCAAACGAGCGCATGCCGGTCTACATCAACAAATCAAGCATCCCGCTCCCGCAGGATCTACAGCGCATGCGGCTCGATGCACCGGTCGTATCCGTCTATAAGGTCAACCGCCGTTCCAGCGTGCACCGCCATGTACCGCTGGATGCTGTCACGATCAAAATCTATGATTCAAAAGGCAAAGCGACGGGCGAGAAACTCTTCATCGGTTTGTTCACTTCGGTAACCTATTCGCGCAGTGTGGCCGATGTGCCGCTGATCCGCGAAAAAGTAAAAAGGGTGATAAACGATGCGAAATTCGCCAAGGATTCGCATGATTACAGGGCCATAGCCCATATCCTTGAAAAATATCCACGGGATGAGCTGTTCCAGATGTCTGTGCCGCAGATCGCGGATTATGCCTCGGGCATTCTGCGCCTGCAGGACAGGCCGCGCGTTGCGCTTTATCCGCGTGTGGATGAATTCCGTCGTTATATTTCCTGCCTCGTCTACGTTCCGCGCGACCGTTACGAAACCAATCTTCGCCTTGCCATCCAGCATATCCTCGAGAAGGACCTCGACGGAAAATGTGACAATTTTTACACGACACTCGATGACTCGCCGCTTGCGCGCATCATGTACATCATCACGACCGAGCAGCGCATTCGCCGCGACTATGATTTTGAGGTTATCGAACGAAAACTGGTTGAGGCCTCCCGTACATGGCCAGAAAAACTGCGTTACGCGCTCATGGAAAGCACGGCGGATGAACGCCGCGCGATCGAGCTGGCAATGTCTTACGACACGGCCTTCGACCTCAGCTATCAGGAAAGCCATACGCCTGCGAGCGCCTTGGCTGATATCGCAAAAATCGAGGAAAGCATCGCAAGCCACAGGATCGCGCTCGATTTTCAAAAAAGCGCTGATGGCGGCATTCGTCTCAAACTTTATCACCCGCATAAGGCTGCAGCTCTTTCCGATGTCATGCCCGTGCTTGAAAACATGGGTCTGCGCGTAGAGGCCGAGTTGCCGTTTGAAGTCTGCCCTCAGGAGGGGGCGGTCACGGTCTGGATTCACGAAATCCAGTTGAAAACCCCCGCAGGCGCATCAATCGATTTTACCGAGGTCAAGGCAAATGCCGAGGCCGCGCTTATGGCCACATGGTACGGACAGGCTGAAAACGATACCTTGAACGCCCTTGTCTTAACAGCAGGGCTTGAGTGGCGCGATGTCGTTATTCTGCGGGCGTATACAAAGTACATGCAGCAGGCCCGCGTTTCCTACACACCTGCATATATCAGCAAGGCCCTGACCGATCACCCGACACTGGCCTCCGCATTGGTAGGCCTCTTCCATGCGATGCACGATCCTTCCTTGCCGGACTCAAAACGCCGCATCAGGGAGTGGGAAAGCTCGATCACGACCGGCCTTGAAGCCGTCAAAATCCTGGATCAGGACCGCATCATCCGTTTTATAAAATCCTTGATCGATGCCACGCTGCGCACCAATTTCTATCAGCGTGATGAGGCAGGGCATCTGCGCCCGGCTCTGTCCCTTAAATTTGATAGCGTCAAGGTCATGGCACTGCCTGATCCGCGCCCGTGGCGCGAGATATTCGTATACTCGCCGCGCATGGAGGGCATCCACCTCAGGACAGGTAAAATTTCCCGCGGCGGGATCCGCTGGTCCGACAGGCCCGAGGATTTCAGGACCGAGATTCTGGGCCTCATGCAGGCACAGCAGGTTAAAAACGCCGTTATCGTACCTGAAGGGGCCAAAGGCGGGTTCATTCTCAAAAAGCTGCCAGAGGGCGCAACGCGTGAGCAAACGCAGGCCGAGGGTATCGAGTGTTATAAAATGCTCGTTCGGGGTATGCTCGATATCACTGACAACCTGAAGGGCGAAACGGTCATCCATCCGCCGCATGTCGTGAGGCATGATGGCGATGATCCGTATCTGGTTGTCGCGGCCGATAAAGGTACGGCTACGTTTTCGGATATCGCAAATGGTTTGTCTGCCGAATACGGGTTCTGGCTTGGCGATGCGTTCGCATCCGGCGGCTCGGCAGGTTACGACCATAAGGAAGTCGGGATAACGGCCCGCGGCGCGTGGGAATGTATCAAACGCCACTTCCGCGAACTGGGCAAAGACATTCAGAAAGAGGCGTTTGATGTCATAGGTGTGGGTGACATGGGCGGTGATGTGTTTGGCAACGGCATGTTGCTTTCAAGGCATATCTGCCTTGTGGGGGCCTTCAACCATCAGCACATTTTCTGCGACCCGAATCCCGATCCCGCAACAACCTTTAAAGAACGCGAAAGGCTGTTTCACGGCGTCAAGGGCTGGGGCGATTACGATCAGAAACTCCTCTCGAAAGGCGGGCGTATTTTCAATCGCTCCGAAAAATCTCTAGTCCTGACCAAAGAGATCAGGGACCGTTTCGGTATTTCTTCCGAAAAAGTTTCACCGAGCGAGCTAATGAACGCGATGCTGAAATCGAAATGCGATCTTCTGTATTTCGGTGGTATCGGCACCTACGTAAAGGCATCAAGCCAGACCCATCAGGATGCAGGCGACAGGGCCAATGACGCCTGCCGTGTGGATGCATCGGAAGTAAATGCAAAAGTGATAGGCGAGGGCGCAAACCTGGCCCTGACCCGCCGCGCAAGGGTCGAGCTCGGGCTCAAAGGCATCAAACTGAATGCCGACTTCATCGATAACTCGGGCGGTGTCGATTGCTCCGACCACGAGGTCAATATCAAAATCCTTCTGCAGGATCTGACGGGTGGCACAAAGCCGGAACTCAATCTGAAGCAGCGTAACGCACTGCTCAAAGAGATGACGGACGAAGTGGCAGGTCTCGTCCTACGCAATAACCACCAGCAATCTCAGGCCATCTCGCTAGCTGAGCTTGATGCCGTCGAGTGTCTGCCCGTTCACGGCCGCCTCATCGATATGCTGGAACGTAAAACGGGCATGAAACGGACTGTTGAAGGCCTTCCCTCTTCAGCCGAGATCGAAGCGCGCCAGCGTGATCACAAGGGCCTGACGCGGTCCGAGCTTGCAACGCTCATATCTTTGGCCAAAATCCAGATATCAAAGGCCATGTTGGCGGGCGGTATCCCCGATGACCCGCTCTCGGAAGACTGGCTGATGCACTACTTCCCTGAAAAACTGGCCAAAAAATATCCAAAACAGATTCGCCGCCACCGCTTGCGGCGCGAGATCATGGCAACGCAGATGACGGCTTCCATCGTCAATCGCTTGGGTCCAGCTTTCATCATGACAATGGAAGAAAAACGCGGCGTGGATGTCGAAACCATCGCCCGTGCATCCTTCCTTGCGCGTGAGGCCTATGATCTAAGGCCGCTCTGGCATGGGCTGGAAGTGCTGGATGGCAAGATCCCGGCCTCGGTTCAGCTGAAATCCATGAAACAGATTTCGCGCCTCATCGAAGCGACCTCGGCATGGATCCTCCGTCACGGCAATGACATGGTGGGCAAGGGTTCTCTTGCCGATAAAAGCGTGCTCATGCGTGCCTGTATCAAGGCAATTGAGGGCAGCCTCAAGGATGCCCTGCCTCAAGCCAGACGCCAGCGCATGATAGAGGCCGTGAATGTTTCGGCCGAAAGCGGGCTGCCGCCTGCCCTTGGTGCGGCGCTAGCCAATCTCGGGCCGCTGCGTTCGGCACCTGATATCATTCGGGTAACTGGTCCCAATCCAAAAGCGTTGCCGACGGCGGCGACGGTCTTCTTCCATGTGGGCGATGACCTGCACTTTGATTTCCTGCGCCAGCAGGCGCGCCTCCAGCAGGGGGCCAGCTTCTGGCAGTCAGAGGCGATTGACGGTGTCATAGGCCAGCTCTATTCGACACAGGCCGATCTCACTCGTCGCATTCTGGCAGAGACAGATGCCAAAAAACCCGCGCTCCGGCGCCTTGAGGCATGGAAAGACCAGAATGTCGAAAGCCTGCGCCAGTATGAGATGGTCCTGGCTGACATGCGCCGCGTGCCGCAGCTCAGCCTTGCCATGTTGATGTTGGCCGAGCAACGCCTGAGGCAGTTTTGTAAATAGGTAATAAAATTACCGTATGAATTTTTTGACAGTATTATTCAAAATGAATAACACTGATAAGAGTCATAAAAAAACGACCGACAGAACAGGGCATGGCTTTTACCTACGAACAGAAGCAGGCGTTGATAGCCTATTTGTCCAATCCTGTGCATTGGACAAATGTTTTCGACATGGCCTTTTTCAGCGACGAAACCCGCCGCTGGAAGTCATATACCTACGGCGATATGACGGCTGTCATCAACGACGAAGGAACGAAGTGTATTCTGACCCACAGGCATAACGGCTCCTCTCTGACGCTTGAAAAATTGAATGACAGGACAGTCATAACCGATGAATCCGGCCACACCGTCATCATCCGTGGTACGTCGATCGATACGAAACAGGATGATGTCCGCATTTCACCCGTCTCTAAAGACCCAGCCGCAACCGAAGCTCATAATGACAATGATGAGTTTTGTGCGGCGCTTTCCCAATTTGGTGTTTATGTCGGGATTAACGGTTTCGGCCGCAAAAGCGTACTAGTAGACGCGGCAGGCAAAAAAGTGGTTCTGGATGGTGTCATGACACGTGATGAAAAGCCGGCACCTCGCGGGAAATTTTTCCACGCAATCGAAATTTCGGAAGACGCGGCTGAACAACTGGGCCTACCAGTTCACGGTATGATGATGGGTGCAAAGCTTGTGATTGCCCTAGATATGGATCTCGAGCCGGATATCCGGCTTTTTAATGCGCTCGATCCTGACCGCGTTTTCGGCATGGCGCTGGATTTTGTGAAAGACAAATGGGATGCAAGTTGGAAAGGTCCGTGGCAATGGCGCCCCAAAGTTGAAAGTACGGTGGGCGATATCAGCCATCTTCAAAAAACATGGGCGGATTCAACCCAGTTCGAGGGACACTTTGTAGCCGCACCCATGAATTTTTTCATCGAGCGCACAGACACTGGTTATAGCCTTGGCCTTACGCTAGATGGCCGCGAACGAATATGGAGTCACGGAACCATCCTTAAAACGGCTATCGACGGTTCGGCACCTGTCATTGAAACCGTCACTTCAAAAACCGAACCGTATACGCTGCTTCATCTTCTCAGGCGAGGCATACCCGTGCGCGACCATCGTGATCGCGAATGGCTGTATACTCTCCTGCGTGCTAAGGAAGCCGCGGGTATCGCCAAACAGACTCGCGCTGCCCTGCGTACGCATTTCGGTCTTTCCGGTCGCGATGTCGCTGTCATTAATTATGCCGATGGTGCGTTGATGATGGCAGGAAGTGTGCGCTCGCTCGAACCTGTATTCATGCGCGACCGTGCAACATTAGAAAGAATGGCACTGATGTATGCAGGCACTCTCCCGCCTGAAGCTGCTACCGCGCAGCTGACTCCGACAAGCTGATAACCAGACACATCATCAAAATAACAATCCCCGCATCGCGGTTGGATTTGAAAAAGCGTAAGGAGCTTGCAGGGTCTTGCATATCCCACCGCCATAATTGCCAGCTAAAATGCATCGCTGCCAACAGCATCAGCGGTGTCGATGCCGCAACGCACAGCAGCGCCGTAGCCGCGGTATAAAACCCTGCAACCCACGTTTTGCTTTTATCGGCAAATAGCCGTGCGGTCGATTTGACGCCGATCAGCGCGTCATCGTCGCGATCCTGATGCGCATAAATCGTGTCGTATCCAAGGGTCCAGAAAATTCCTGCAGCGTATAACCACAAAGCTGTGTCCGATAATGCGCCCGTGGCAGCGGCCCAGCCGATAAGCGCTCCAAAATTGAAGGTGAACCCCAAAAACATCTGTGGCCACCACGTAAAGCGCTTCATCAAAGGATATGTCACAACAAATGCCATTGATAAAACGCCAAGGCCAATCGCCAGTGGCGGCAAGCTTACAAGGATACAAAATCCGATAAGCAGTAATATGCCAAGGAGGACAAAAGCCTCCCGTCGTGTGACGGCCCCCGTAACCAGTGGCCGCCCCAGCGTGCGCTCAACGGCGGCATCGAGATCTTGGTCCCATAAGTCATTGATCACGCACCCCGCCCCGCGCATCACAACGGCACCGATGGCGAAAAGCAAAAACAAATCAAGGCGCGTATAATCAGCCAAGGCAATCGCCCACCACCCGGGCAGCAGCAAAAGCCAGGTGCCGATAGGCCTATCAAGCCGCATCAGCAGCGCATAACCACGCATTTTGGGCGGAAGCCTGCCAATCAAACCCGAGAGTGAAATATCCGTATGTCCCACCCGAAGATTTAACCACGAAGCGCACGAAGCGCACGAAGATTCTTTTCGTGTCCTTCGTGTTCTTCGTGGTAAAAAGCGATATGGATGACTTGTATAAATTTCCGCGACTTTTTGTTACCGATGCATTAGCATTTGGTACATCAATCGCCTTGGCCGAGGGGCAGGCCCATTACCTTAAAAACGTGCTCCGCCGAGAAAACGGTGACCATGTCCGCCTCTTCAACGGGCGGGATGGCGAGTGGCTCTGCATGCTTGAATTATCGGGCAAAAAAGGCGTTTTGGCAGTGACTGAAAAACAAACAAGGCCGCAACCCGCGCGCCGCCGCCGTGTACACTTGTTGTTTGCACCACTTAAAAAAGACCGCCTCGATGTCCTGATTGAAAAGGCGGTCGAGCTGGATGCAACGGATTTACATCCCGTGCTGACCGACCGCACCGAAGTACGCGAGATAAAAGAAGAAAAAATATTGGCCCATATCATCGAAGCCGCCGAGCAATGCGAGCGGTTGGATATCCCGGCGCTTCATCCTATCCAAAAACTGGATAAAACAATCGCAGGCTGGCAGCGCGGCCCCGTTTTTGCGGGGCTTGAACGCAGCGATGCAAAATTTCTATCCGATGCCTTGGTGCCAACGGATGATTGCGCAGCGCTGGTCGGCCCCGTCGGCGGCTGGACGGATGGCGAGCGGGAATTTTTAAGCAGCATGCAAAACGTGCAGCCCGTATCGCTTGGCACAAACATCCTGCGGTCAGAAACCGCAGTAGCCGTCATGTTGGCGCGCCTCTCTAAACCGTAAGATATTTCAAAATCAGCAATACGGCGGCAGCGAAAATGACCGTAAAAGTCATACCCATCCCTACAGGCCGCAGCTTTAAAATATCCTTCGTGATGCTATAGGCATGGATGATGCGTCCAAGCACCAGTGCCGAGCCCATCACATGGATAAATGCGGGTGCAAGTCCCTGTTGGTTCAAAATCGCCATTAGCAGCAAGGCAAAGGGCACGTATTCGGCAAAATTACCGTGAGCGCGGATGGCATTCATCAGGTCTTCATTGCCACCGTCGCCCAGTTTTGTTTTTGTGCGTCTTCGTACTTTGATCACGCGCACGGCAAGATAAATATAAAAAATTGCAAGTATCCCCGCGTAAAATCCTGTCTCAAGCATCTGTGCCTCCAACCGTTATACCGTTCATCCAGAGCGTCGGCTGGCCAACACCAACGGGCACGCCTTGCCCGTCTTTGCCGCAAGTACCAACGCCGTTATCAAGCTTCATGTCGTTACCAACCATTTTCACGCGGGTTAACGCATCGGCTCCTTTGCCGATGAGCGTCGCACCCTTGACGGGCGCACCGATTTTACCGTTCTCGATGATATAGGCTTCAGCTGCCGAAAAAACAAACTGGCCGGATGTAATATCCACCTGCCCCCCGCCGAAATGCGGCGCGTAAATCCCGCGTTTGACCGATGAAATGATATCCTTGGGCGAGTGCGGACCCGAAAGCATAAAAGTATTGGTCATGCGGGGCATGGGCTTGTGCGCATAACTTTCACGCCGCCCGTTGCCGGTGGGCTTCACACCCATCAGCCGCGCATTCAGGCGGTCTTGCATCAGGCCCACAAGCACGCCGTTTTCAATTAGTACGTTACGCTGCGTGGGCGTGCCCTCATCATCAATCGTGAGTGACCCGCGGCGGCCCTCAATCGTGCCGTCATCAACAACCGTCACTTCATCGCTTGCAACTTTTTTGCCCATCATGCCTGTAAAAACGGATGTCCCCTTGCGGTGGAAATCCCCTTCAAGCCCGTGCCCCACAGCCTCATGCAGCATGACGCCGGGCCAGCCTGCGCCAAGCACCACGTCCATCTCGCCTGCGGGTGCGGCCACAGCATCCAGCTGCACATGCGCTTGCCTGAGCGCTTCTTTAACAGCAGCCTGCCAGCGTTCTGGGTTCGTAAATAACTCATATCCGCCGCGGGCGCCCCAGCCTTCATGGCCTGTTTCAATGCGTCCACCTTTATCAAGCGTCACCGATACATCCATCCGTACAAGGGGGCGTATATCGGTGTAGCGTGTGCCGTCAGCGCGCAAAATCTGCACCACCTGCCACGAACCACTCATCGAAACCGACACTTGCTTTAAAAGCGGGTCGCTTTCGCGGGCATAGGTCTCGATGTCCTGCAGCAAGGCGACTTTTTGCGCAAAGGGTAGGGCGTCTATCGGGTTATCGGGCGTATAAAGCGTGCGGTTGGTGGGGGTAGGGGCCAGAGCGAGCACGCCCGAGTACCCGCCCGCAACGGCCTTAACTGTATCGGAAGCCCGTTTGAGTGCCGCCTCCGAAAGCTCGCCCGAGTGCGCATAGGCGGTTAGCTCACCGGCGACAGCCCGGAGGCCAAATCCGGCATGGACGTTGAAAGACGCGCTTTTCAAAACCCCGTCATCGCGCGCCAGAAACTCCGAAACTTCGTACTCCAAAAACAGTTCCCCATCCTCACAGCCGGAAAGCGTATCGGTAACAAGACGCGTGGCGTTATGGGGGTCAAGGCCGGTGCGCTTGAAAAACAGGGTATCGGCGAGGCTGAGATCTGTCATTTCCTGTTAACTTTCTGTATGGTAGCGTGACCCTAAGATAACACGGGAATGGCTATACATGACAACCATACCAAACATGACAAAAAAGGCGGCTGAGCCCGCCAACGTCAATCTGACGCAGGCCGCCCGCGGCCTTAAAAAGCTTAATGTGAGCATCAGCTGGGCGTTCAACCCCTACGGCGGCAAGCCCATGGATGTCGATTTCTGCTGCTTTGTGCTCGGCAAGGACGGCCTCACGCGGGAGGACGAGGATTTCGTTTTCTACAACAACCCGCAAGGGGCGGCGCTGGCTGTCAAAATGATAACGACGACCGATGATTCAACCCCGGCCTCCCTTCAAAGCCAGACCATCATGGTCGATCTCGATAACCTGTCCTTCGATGTGTGGCAGGTGATGTTTGTGCTTTCAATTTACGACGGCGTTGAAAACGACCAGACATTCGACGTATTGCGCGAAGCCGTGCTGAAGGTCGAAAACGCCGAGGGCGGGGCCGAACTCGCGCGCCTTACCTTCTCCGGCCACAAAATGGGGGATGCAACGGCCATCAAAGTGGCTGAGCTAAGCCGCGACGGGGTCGAGTGGCACTTCAAAGCCTTAAAAGAACCCGTAAAAGAGGGTCTGGCAAGCTTGGCCAAGGGTTACGGCATCCTTATTTCTTCAACCACCTGATCCCCTTTACAGCGCGGCTTTAAGCCTTTAATTCCAAAGGTATGACCCAACACGATCATATCCTTATTCTCGATTTCGGCTCACAGGTAACCCAGCTTATCGCAAGGCGCGTCCGCGAGGCCGGCGTGTATTGCGAAATCTGGCCGTTTAACGCAGCCGATGATGCCCGCATCAAAGCCTTCAACCCCAAGGGCGTTATCCTATCTGGCGGGCCTTGCTCGACAGTCGACGAAGGCAGCCCAAGGGCCCCTGAGCTTGTGTACAATCTGGGCGTGCCGCTCCTTGCCATCTGCTACGGCCAGCAAACTTTGTGCATGCAACTGGGCGGCAAGGTCGAATCCGGCCACCACCGTGAATTCGGCAAGGCCATGGTGAAAGTTGAGGAACCTTGCGCGCTGTTTAACGGCGTCTGGGGCAAAGGTGAATCCCATCAGGTCTGGATGTCGCACGGCGATAGGGTCACCAAAATCCCTGAAGGGTTTAAAGTGGTGGGTACGTCGGAAGGCGCACCGTTTGCCGCGATCGCCAACGAATCCAAAAAACAATACGCAGTCCAGTTCCACCCCGAGGTCGTACACACGCCCGACGGCGCAAAGCTGTACCGCAACTTCGTCCGCAACATCTGCGGCTGCGCAGGCGACTGGACGATGAAATCGTTTAAGGATGAGGCGATAGCCCGCATCCGCGCACAGGTCGGCGATGCCAAGGTTATCTGCGGCCTCTCGGGCGGTGTTGATTCATCCGTCGCAGCTGTCTTGATCCACGAAGCTATTGGCGACCAGCTGACATGCATTTACGTCGATACCGGCCTCATGCGCGCGGGTGAGTCCGAGCAAGTGGTGAAGCTCTTCCGTGACCACTACAACATCCCGCTCATTCATGAAGACGCCTCGGGCCTGTTCTTAAAACATTTGGATGGTGTTTCTGACCCCGAGGTCAAACGCAAAACCATAGGTAAGTTATTCATCGATGTGTTTGACGCGAAAGCCAAACAAGTCGGCGGCGCCAAGTTTCTGGCCCAAGGCACGCTCTACCCTGATGTCATTGAATCAGTGTCATTCACAGGTGGCCCCAGCGTCACCATCAAATCCCACCACAACGTGGGCGGCCTGCCTGAACGTATGAATTTAAAATTGGTCGAACCACTTCGTGAATTGTTCAAAGACGAAGTGCGCGCATTGGGCGTGGAGTTGGGGCTACACCCTGATTTCGTGGGCCGCCACCCATTCCCGGGGCCAGGCCTCGCCATCCGCCTCCCCGGCGAAATCACCGCCGAGAAACTCGAAATCCTTCGTAAGGCCGATACGGTGTATCTCGATGAAATCCGCAAGGCCGGTTTGTACGATAAAATCTGGCAAGCCTTTGCGGTGCTCCTGCCCGTCAAAACCGTGGGCGTGATGGGCGATGGCCGTAGCTATGATTACGTGTGCGCCCTCCGCGCCGTGACATCAACGGATGGCATGACAGCCGAATCCTACCCCTTCGACCATGCCTTCCTCACCCGCACCTGCACCCGCATCATTAACGAGGTAAAAGGCATCAACCGCGTCGTCTACGACGTGACATCCAAACCCCCAGGCACGATCGAGTGGGAGTAGTACTAATCCACGTTTTGCCTTTATAACATATTGATTCTAATAGAATCTGTGTCTATAATCGGAACTGTAAACTCGCTACAAACTATCTGATTTTTCAATCAGATACGTTTCGTGAACTGTGAACATACTGCAAAGACGCTGGGCTATTGTGAACAATCAGGTTTTCAAGAGCGCGAAATTACCCAAATCTCGCGCAAAAACTCAAAAAGGGGCTGGTACTCACAGTATCGTTGATTGCTGTGAAATCTTGGATGGTGCTGTTGATTTGATACGAACGACAAAGAGCGGAAAGTTCTGGTCAATGTCATGTTGGTTGCGACAAGAAGGCAAATGTTATCGTAGGTCACTACGGACAAGAAATCTTGAAGAAGCAAAAGAGTTGGCGCGAGAGCAGTATTTTAAACTGCAAGCAGATATTCGCGCTGGGAACAGAGTTTTTACAAAGACATTTAAAGAATTAGTCACGGCGTTTATAGAACACAAGCAGCAAGAGGCAAACGCGGGCTTGATAAGTCAAGGCAGGATTCAAACAATAACAATTGCTTCAAGAAAGTGGATTTCAAAATTTGTCGGCGAAAACACTAATTTGGATAAAATTGGACGACACACTTTTGAACGCTATTACATCTGGAGACGTGAACAAGCGTCTGATGTCAGAAACGCTACGCTCATAAATGAACGGGCTTTGATAAGTTCAATTTTTAAATTTGGTGTCGCACATGGGTTTTTGCGTGTTGACCAATCGCCTTCTAATCTCATTTTTCCACGCTTGAATATCAAGAAATCACAAGTCGAAAGACGTGATGAATTAGATTTCAAAGAATGGGAACAAATGTATCGTTGTTTTCGACGGTGGGTTACAAAAGGTAAAGACGATAAAGAAAACGCTCAACGTAAGTTTATTCGGGATTTTATTATTCTGCTTGTAAATACAGGTTTACGTTTTGGTGAAATGAGAAAACTAAAGTGGAGTTCTATAAAGATTTTCAAAGATAAAAAATTGTATAAACAAGGCGAAGCGGAGAAGACAAGTGTTGAAATTCGTGTCCCAGAAGATACTAAAACTGGAGCAAGAACGGTCGTAGGACGCAGAGGTGATATATTTGAGCGCATTAAAAATTACTCAAAGCATACAAAATCTAGTGATTGGGTTTTCTGCGACAACGAAACTGGCGAGCAACTTCACAAGAAAGTCTATTATAAACTCTGGGCAGATTTGCTAAAAGAATGCGGATTGTCTGAAACGTCTAAAAATATTTCATTCTATTCGCTGCGTCATACATACATCACATTCAGATTGCTCTCAGGTGTTAGTCCTTTCATGCTTGCAGAGAACACGGGAACATCAATTCGTATGATTGAAGTGCATTACGCACATATCAAATCGGAGCATCTCAGGCGTGAACTAACAAAAGATATGGTTCGTGATGAAGCGGGACAAATCTTAATAGATTAATATGACAATTAATTATAAAGGATTATCACTGTCGAGTTTTTAGAGGCTTTGAGATGTGTTTGTATCTTTGCCAGTTCAGATTGTGAGAAACTACCGTCACTACGCTCAAATGCCCTTAAAACCGTAAAATCGGCACTGTTTTTGCTGTTTGTTATCTTCTTGATGATGTCTGCTTTGGATATCTGATTGTTCATTAGTTTTGCTCGGCAGTTTTATCAATAATATGAAAAATAGGTAGCAAGTCATCAAGATAGGCAAGATAGACTGCTAGGGCTTCTTCTACGATTTCAGTCCGTGTTGATAGGTCAGTGTGTTGCTCACGAAAATAATCAAGTCTCTCAATGACTGCTGGGTTCAATCTAAATGCGTAGTGTTTTTTTATGGAGCAGTCAGTTTGCATTTCTGTCTCTCTTTGCTTTTAAGGTAGTCATTTGAGTTATAGCAGACAGTTTATTAATGCTAGTTTGTTGCTGCTCAATGATGTTTAGGTTTAGCAATATCAGAGAGGCAATAAGAACATTCTGCTCGGCTATCAGGAAGGCATGTTTACTGGCATCGCTTGTTGCAACTTCATTTGCAGATTGAATGATGCGTTTGAGGGTTTGAATAGTGACCGCATGAAAATCGTTGGCAGATATAGGTTTATTGTTAGTTTGGAGTGCTTTTTGGATAATTGTAGAACTTTTGAAAACAGGATGAACTGTAGCAACTGATTCTAGGATTTGTCTGTTTAACTTCTGTGATTCTACGAACTCTTTAAAACTTGGTATTGTCATCCGATTCTTTCTTGGTAATACGTTTATATATCTATTTATCATTATCTAAATTTGATGCTGCAAAAGCAGCATCGCGAACAAAGTTCGCATTCTGGATTTAATTTTTTTAATCACTGCGGTATAGTTTTTTAGATACACTTCGCCTATCCGAGGCGAGGTGTATTCTTGTTCTGCGTACAAAGCCTTCCAAGACACACTGCATTACTCTAACCATTACTGGGTGGGACGGTTCGCGGTTTCCCTATTAATCGAGCGTTCATCAAACGGCATTTCGTAGTGGCAATGCAGCGACATTCTACGAAACTGACAGTGGCGTACCCTGTCGTCGAGTGGATAGTTTAAGTCCAGTTCCACCTTTGACTTGCACATCCTGTTATTGTCACGCACCTACGGCGAACATCTGCCCAACACAGACTTGAATGTGAAAACGATTGCTATGCGGATTTTAAGCCCGTTTCTAGCCTCTCCATGTATTATTTATATAGATACGAATGTGTATTTTGAATTTTTTAGAAAAATTTATACGGCAATTTTCCAAAGATGAGCAGATCCCATCTCATATTGACGCACTTCCTCCTCCTCTTGCCTTGAGACGCCTTTTTTACCTAGAATCATGGCTTTATCCGAATGGAATATTTTTGGTTTGTTGGGAAAATGTGCTTGGGTAGGAGGGAGACTATTTTTACAAAAATCAACAACGAGCGTGCGAATAAAAATAGATTGGTCTTTTTCTCCAAGCCGTCTCATTGCATTAAGCATTAATCCAATTTCATTTTTGCTGAATACTACGACAACCTCTGAATCTGAAGAAGTTTCGTCACAATTTTTTGTACTCTCATTTTTAAATGACTTTTTCCATTCTCGCTTATCTAATGCTAATATACTGCGTTGCCTTTCTGCATCTAGATTCGCAATACTTTCTGCAACTGAAATAGGGATATTTCCTTGGCAGACGGCAGCCTGCAATTCTGGAGTTCCCTTGCTCAGCACAGAAGATGCACTAGCAACTGAACGCTTGCTAACATTCATTGCTTTTGAAGCGTCGTGTTGAGTGCAAATTTGCATCGCACATATATTAGCAGCAATCCAAGCGCGTTGATTTTCCTTTAAGTGCCTACGATGAAGATTGAGGCTTACGACATATTCAAAAGGATTGTTAACTTTTATATCTTCAAATCTAGGCTCAACTTTAGCAATTAGGCAAGCCTTATAGCGATTTCTGCCATCTAAAATCTTCCCATCTAATACCTTGATAGTTTCTCTTTGACCTGTCTTTTTAATATCATTGGCAAGTTCTTGAAGTTCCGCATCTGCCATAAATGGGAATATCTCCGCGTAAGGATGTGTTTCAAAAGATTTCATCTTCTCTTCAATGCTTGTATCCAGAATATTATCCAAGTCCGCTCTGTTGTTCATTTTTTCTCCGTATGGTTTTGCTTTAAACCAAGAGTCATCTCTTGATTTTATGTTCCCATTTTAATGGATTTTTAATGTTGTTTCTTGTAGGCAAATATTGTTACATTAATTGACAACATATACTGAGAAAATCCTTGCAAACTCTGCATTCTGTAACCTTTTTTTATAATCAGCCATTGACGTTTAGGGCGCGTAAAAGCGAAATTCCTAAAGAGAACAAAAAGACCCGTTTCGTCTCCGATTCAAAGAAGGTCAATGTTTCTGGTGTACTGGATAAGAATATCCAGACTTACAGAATGTGGTTCTTGTTTTTAAAACTGGCTTTGGAGTTAGAACAACAAGGAGCGGTGTTGATTGTTAGAAACAACAATCAGAAGGGGGAGAAGAAGGGGGCAAAACTCGTCAAAAAAATAAAGGTAAATAAAAAACGTTATAAAGGCTGGGATTTAGAACAGGTTCTTATTTCGCATTTTAATGATTGGTGGGGTTCTCATAGTCATTTGTTTCTGGATGAAGGAATTCGTATATTGGCTGACGGTGAGACGGTCAAAGAGCAAAGTGGTTACGTTACTGTCAGAGTTAACACGAATAGGCGTATTCGGGATGTTTTTGCAGACTTGCGCCGCTGTATAGAGAAGACACCTCAAGCGCGGCATAAATCGCAAAATAAGTTTTCTGTTATTGGAAATGTTCGCCCTCTTGCGCTTCAGAATCGTTACAATGCGCTGCTTCTAAAAATGAAGGGTCTATCAGATAAAGAGATTCTGGACTTCAGAAACAAGCATATTCGTATTGCGGATGCTCGTGTTGTGAAGGGGTATACGTCAGAACATAAAAGCAGGCTTATGTATGGGCTAATCTCTGGAGAGGGTGGTGCAAAGCAGATTTTGCTAAGCGTGTGTGATGGGTATTTTCTGAAAAACCCTAATAAATCACATCTGTGTTAGATTTTGTTTCCGACGCTGAGTGCAAATTTGCACTTTCTTTTTTCGACTGATTATAAAATGTCACTTACCACATGAGTTTAATTAACTAATTGATTACAAAAGAAAATATTCCGCAGGCGAGGCTTGACTGGTCATAATAAATTATATTATCATCATATTTTATGATTTTATAATTAGTTTGTGAGGAAAAAATGGGTCTGTGTAAGCAAGCAAAGATACTTTCAAAGCAGCAGCAGGAAGCCGTTTTGTCATTTTTGACGAATAAGCGGCATTCCATGAGGGATAAAGTCATCTTCTTATTAAGTACCAGAGCAGGTTTTCGTGCAAAAGAAGTGTCGGCTTTAACTTGGGGAATGCTGACGGACGCTGAGGGGAATATCACTGACGCTATTAGTCTAGAAAACGTAGCATCTAAAGGCAAAAGTGGCGGAATTGTCTATCTCAACAAAGAACTGAAATCGGCGTTAGTTGCTTATAAGGAGCATTTAGGCGAAGTCTCTGCGGCTGACAGAGTGATTACAACAGAGCGTGGAAAAACGACCACGGCGCAGGTAATCGTCAATATGATATGCGGCTGGTACAAACAGTTGGGATTTAATGGATGCAGTTCTCATAGTGGACGACGAACATTCATTACAAACGCTGCCAAAAAGATTTCGACGGTCGGCGGTTCAATCAAAGACGTTCAGATGCTAGCGCGTCACAGTTCGCTGCAAATGACGCAGCGGTACATTGAATCGGATGTGGATGCTCAAAAGAAAGTCGTGCAATTGGTTTAGTTTGTGCAAAATAGAAAAAAATCCTCAAACGCGCCTTCTTTGAAACAACGCAGCGATAATTAAAACACTGAATGCGATTGAAAAAAATTGAAACAGGGTAAAAATAATTCCGAAAATCAGATTTGATTTTTTGATGTTGTTATAAGCAGAGAAAAGAACGCTAATCGCAAATGTGATTATAAAAGCAGGCGTTTTAGCATCTTCTGGTTCAACGATATAAAGCGCGACAAAAGCAAAGAAAATCCCAAGAGCAAGAACAAAGAACTCTTTGCAGAGAAAGACGCACATATTGTATTCACGGCTTTTCTTAACGATAGCAACAGAAGCAGTTATAGTTGCAATGATTGTAGTAAGTGCAATTAAAAACGTCTCTAATTGCATATTACAGATTTCCTGCGGCTGCTAAATTAGCGATAAATGCAATCGCAAGAGCGATTTTCTGCATTGTAAATCCTGCTCTCTGTTTCTCAAGATTCGTAATCGCAAATGAAGTTGCAAATGCTAGTAACCACAGACTAGTCGCTAATGCAGAATGAGACTGTGGGTTCGCAATCACTTGAATCGCTTGTATGGCTGAAATCGCGGAGAATACGCAGGAAACATAAGACAGAACTTTTGAGTTCTTCTTATCTGCTGTGGATTCATCGCTCGCCATGTGTTCCCTTTCGCGTAATGTTAGTTATAGTACTACGGTAATTGTTATATAAAAGCAACATTATTTCTAGATGAAAGAGTTAAAAATCATCGGAAAAAATGTTGCTAACTATAGAAAAAAGCGCGGATTAACGCAGGAAGACCTTTGTGGAATAACTGAAATTGACCGCAGTTATCTCTCACAAATAGAAACAGGTCGAATTAACGTGACAATTAAAACTTTGGTAGCGATTGCAGAGGTTTTGAAAGTGGACTTAAAGGACTTAGTATCAGATTAATTACATAGAGGCTTTGAAGATGATAAGCATTACAAAAAAACAAAAAATATTTTTATGGATGCTGACGCCAGTTTTTATTTTATTATCGCTTGGTTCTTTAGAAACTTCTCCAGTTTTATCGGGGTTTTGGTTCCTATCATTTGTAGTAGCAGTTTTTTTAGCACTTTCATCTTCTTCTAAAAATAGTTCTGATAAAAATTCTGAGACGGCTAAGCCGAACATCCTCATACTACTGCCTGTATATCTATTGTTAGAAGGAAAGGATCCCTTTGCCGATTTAACCAAAGATAAAGGGGACGCTAAATTGAATGCTATAGGCACGTACGCAGTCTTATATAAAATTTATTGCTACAATAAGTTGCTCGCACAGAAATTTGGAAAGGATATATACCTTTCTACCATCATTGAAAAACAAAGAGAAAAAATTGCTGCTGCTGATTTGGCTATTTCAGAACACTTTGTAGCCCAGATGAGAATGTTTCAAGAGTTAGAAGTTCTTAAAGAGAGAGAAAATTCAGAATTCGAAGGGTTGCTAGCATTCACCTTAATTAGAAGAGAAGAAGAATTCTCAGATGTTAAGGATGATGACGATTTTGGCGGTCCACTATGGATGATGAAAATTACAGATATTTTCAAAGAAGAAAACAAAACTATAGAAGAATATTTTAAACTCTATTGGAAGAATTCAGGTTTCAATCAGAGAGAACTTGAATCTTGGCTGTCACAAAACTCTTGAGTGGCTTAATTCGGAGTAGTTGTGAGGTTTAGCGCAAATTGACAGAAGTTATCTTTCTGAGATTGAGAACGGAAAGATGAATGTAACAATCAAGTCGCTTTTGGCTATAGCGGATGGGGTATTTTTATTGGATAGTATTATATTATGCGACCATCTAATCAGGAAATAGAGAAATATTATTTTGAAAAATTTCAGGCTCTGTATGAATTGCCCGAAGGTGAAATAGTTTTTGGTGATAGACCAGATGTGATAATTCGTGGGAAAAGCAAACTGGGTATTGAACTGACTAATTTCTACACAGATCCAACTGGGACTGAACAATCACAAATCAGTATGCGTCTTAACGCCGCGAAAAAAGCGCAGAAAAAGTATCAAGAAAAAGTAGGAAAAAATATAGAATACACCTTTGGTTTTGATAGAGCATTTCCTATTCAAAAAGTGAGTAAAATGGCTGAAAGTTTGGCACTTTTAGCCGAGCGTTTCGCAGGACGTGCAATTGGTCAAGTTTCAAAAGAAGATTTTGAAGACGTTCCTGAAATCTCGTTTGTGTGGCGTGGTGGTAAATATACAGACTGCGAGTGGAGAGTATCTCAGGTATTTTCTACCCCGATAATGGATAAAAACAGACTAGTTGAAATTATTAAAGAAAAAGAGAAGAAGGCTACAGAGTACGCAGTTTGTGATGAACTCTGGCTTTTAATTGTCATCGACTTTATAGATTTGGCTCAAGACCAAGAGATAATGAATGTGCAATTAGACGAAATCGAATCGGGTATTTTTGATAGGGTAACCATTTACAAAACTGGTATAGAGCAAATTAGAGAAGTACCAATAAAATCCACGAAATAAACTGTAAACTTGCTACAAACAAAAAATATATTCAAATATATCAATAAGATATTGTTATAGTTTCTATTGAGTGGGAGTAGTTTTAAATTTGTTGGAAAGCTAATTTTGCGTAGTAGGTAGCGAGCAAAAAGCTAAATAATCCAAAGAGGCCTATTATAAGCCCTGCAATTTGAAAGGCAGTGCCTACAATATCGGCAGATGATCGTTCGTTATCCAGAAGGTTAGGATTGTGTGAAACTGTTCTTTCAAATTCTACACGGGCTCCCACAGCAAAGTAGAACTGTGCTAGGTAAGCAATTCCAGCAGTAACTCCTCCAAGGAATGCGCCGTAAGTATAAAGGCCTAGAGAGGGGATTAAAGAGACGATGATATTTTTATAGTTATCCAGCTGTGTAGCGAATAAATGCCCCAAAAGCGTTAAAAGAGAAATCGCAGCGACACCATTTAAGTAAATAATGGATTTTATGGCTGCTGCCGCATAAAAATTTACAGCTTCGTAGAGCTTTAGGAATTGATCTGATGCAAGCCTGATGTTGTCCATAAAAACCTACAATTCTAATGTATGGATAGCATAAGTATTTAGGCGCGCAAGTCTTGGTGCTTTTATAAGGTTTAGGTGATGATCTAGCACAGCTCTGTCTCTGTGTTCTTCTTGCCTCCGTGTTAAATTTTTCTTGCCTTATTAGTACAACCACCGCTGTGGTTAACCCTTTTTGAGGTTCTTCGCTGCGTTCAGAATGACAATAAGAAAAAACTTCGTGCCTTGGTGTCTTCGTGGTTCAAAATCCACCCCCACTTCGCCGGAATGACGGGAAGAAGTACAACCACCGCTGTGGTCGCTGTGCGCGCTGTGGTTAAACCAAAACATCGCGGCCTCTACGCCTCAAACACTGGCTTCAAAAGCGGCCTTGTAATAATACGCCAGCACATCAGACCGCAGCAGGTCGTTTTCCTCAAACCCCTTCGTCAAAAGCCTGAGCATTTTTTTATCAAAATAGTGCTGGTTGTCGATGCAGAAAAGCGCCATGGACCAGTTGTGGAATCCGCGTTGCACGATGGGCTTATCGATCAGGCGGGTAACGTTTTTGTGACGCCTGTCGGATTCGATGTTCTTCATCAACTGGGTCAGGGGCGCGTCCTCCCCCTCCAGAATTTGCACGAACTTGTTATTCACGAAAAACAAAACACCCGTAATGCCGCGCGCTACATTCGCGTGGGCTGCTGCGGCCACAATGGCATCCACAACCATTCGCGGATCGACATCCGTCAGGGCATAGTCACTGATGTAAGCGATAAGGCGCATTTTTAGCCCCTAAACTATGCTCAATTATGCATAAAAAGGCAGCGAAGGTAAAAACTTAAAAATCCCCGTTCGTATCCTGCTTGCGGCCAACGGATTTCTTGCGGTAGCCGGTAATAACCTCGCAGTCGCGGGGCGCGCCCTCAAACCTTATGGCGCTGATAACCCCACCCTTGGCATTCGCCCTGATAACGCAGCGGTGGTAAGTTACCCCCTGCCACGGGATACCAAAAAGGCTGTAGCCCTCGCCCTTTGTAACGGCGGGGCCAAAAATGCTTTCGGAATCTCGCTTCTGCCACACATAGGCTTGGCCGCCGTCTTTGGCCTCGTAAGGGCCTTTGGGTGTCCCAAAGTCGGCAATAGCCATGGAAATCGGCTGCCCCACATAGCGGGCCTGCATCGTGCCATCAAAGGTGCGGGCGCCGGCACAGGCGGTCAGCATTAAAATGAAAGCGAGGGATAAAAATCGTCTCATGGCGACAAGAATAGATTCGCCCGTATAATTGGCAACATGGAATATATCTCAACCCGTGGCGGCTGCCTGCCGACCGATTTTAGGGGCGCTCTCATGCAGGGCCTCGCCCCTGATGGCGGGCTGTATGTACCAGCCGCCTGGCCACAACTTACGCCGCCCAAACCCAACCAAACGTACATCGATACCGCAGCGTCCGTTTTAACTCCGTTTATGGATGGGTTTACCGATGAGCCAACCCTCCGTACGCTTTTAAAAGATGCGTATGCGTCCTTTTCAACACCAGATGTCACGCCGCTCAAACCCCTCGCGCCCAACTTCGCCGTGCTGGAACTTTTTCACGGCCCCACCATTGCGTTCAAAGATGTCGCACTCCAACTGCTTGGGCGCCTCTTTGATTACCAGCTCAAAAAAACTGGTCAGCGTATTACGATATTGGGTGCCACATCCGGCGATACGGGCTCAGCCGCAATCGAGGGCTGCCGCCATGCTACAGGCGCTGATATTCATATTTTATACCCGCACGAGCGCCCGTCAGATGTACAGCGCCGGCAAATGACAACCGTGCACGCACCTAACGTGCATGCCCACGCCGTGCGCGGCAATTTCGATGATTGTCAGGCCATTGTGAAGGCGCTGTTTGCCGATGAAGCCTTCCGCACAGCCAAAAACTTATCCGCCGTCAATTCCATCAACTGGGCACGTATTGCAGCACAGGCCGTTTATTACGTACAGGCGGCGTACAGCCATGCTGAACCCGTCACTTTTATCGTCCCGACCGGCAATTTCGGCAATGTGTACGCGGCGTACGTCGCCAAAAACATGGGCGCACCCATCAAGCGCCTTGTGGTCGCCAGCAACCGGAACGACATCCTCACCCGCTTTTTTGAAACCGGCAAAATGCAGGTAACGGGGGTGGAGTCTTCGCTCTCCCCATCCATGGACATACAGGTTTCAAGTAACTTCGAGCGGCTTCTGTTCGATGCCCTGGGGCGCGATGCCAAAACGCTGGCCGCGACCATGGCCGATTTTAAAAAGACGGGTAACTTTGTGGTTCCGCCCGCAACGCTTAGTAGTTTACGGAATACATTTACAGGTGTCCGTTGCAGCGACGATGATACCCTTACGGCCATCGCCTGCGCTGAGCGTGATTATGGTTATGTTATTGACCCACACACCGCCTGCGCCTTCCATGCCTATGAGGAACTGAAGGAGACGCTGGGTGGCCCTGTGGTGGCCCTTGCCTGCGCCCACCCCGCGAAATTCCCCGAGGCCGTCGAAAAAGCGACAGGCAAAAGGCCTCAATTGCCCGAGGCCTTGGCCGATTTGATGGAGCGCGAAGAACGCTTCGACATCCTCGAAAACAGCATCGATACGGTTAAAAAGGCTCTCTCCTAACCCAACTTCACAAGGCAAGCCTGCGCACCAGATAGCTCAACATCCGAAGGTTTGGCTTCAACATCCAGCGTTTTGACGACACCGTTTTCAACCAGCATCACAAAGCGCAAAAAGCGTTTACCAAGCCCCGCGCCTGCACCGTCAAAGGTCAGGCCCATGGCTTCAGCCAAAGCGCCATTGCCGTCCGGCCACATGGTTACTTTGCCTGTGGCATTCGCAGCTTCACCCCAGTGCTTCATGACAAACGGGTCGTTGACAGCAACGCAAATAATCTCGTCTACGCCCTTCGCACGTATGGCATCCGACTGCGCGACATAACCAGGCAAATGCTTCTGGTCGCAGGAAGGCGTAAACGCGCCAGGCACGGCAAAAAGCACAACTTTTTTGCCTTTGACGGCCTCAGCCGTATTGAATTCCTCAAGGCCTGCGGCCCCAACTTTTTTAAGGGTAACGGACGGTATTGTATCGCCAATCTTGATGGTCATAGAAAGCCTCCTCGCAGGTTGTTTTCAGTTAGTACATATACATCCCGCCTTGCTTGAAAGAAACCCCCCGTTTGTGCCATACTAGGCCTATGCACCCATCCCTACGTTCCATGGCCCAAAGCGGCAGTGGCCACACCGACCAGGACCGCACCTGGCTTGGCGGCAAGCTGCTGATTGCGGGGCCCGATATGTCCGACCCGCGTTTTAGAAAATCCGTGGTTTTTCTGTGCGCGCACGATGCGGGCGGTGCGATGGGCATCGTCATCAACCACGAACTGCCGGACGTACCGTTATCGTTGTTGCTCACGCAGCTCTCCATGAAACCGGCGGATGGGTTTGCCGATTTTCCTGTGCTTCAGGGTGGTCCGGTTGAAACCGCTCGCGGGCTTTTGCTGCACTCGGGCGATTTCTGCAAATCCGAATCCATCCGCATCGATGCTAGCTTTATCGTGACCGGCACAATCGAGGCCCTGCGCGAGATCGTCTCGGGCACAGGCCCTGCTGATAAGCTTTTTGCCTTGGGCTATGCCGGCTGGGGCCCGGACCAGCTGGAGGGCGAAATAGCCCAGAACGCATGGCATGTCGTCGATGCCGACCCAGATCTGGTATTCCATACGCCAGCCGCCCTCAAATGGGAAAAAGCACTTAAAAAACTGGGCGTAGACCCTGCTTTTCTAGCGACCACCGCAGGCCGCGCTTAACAAAAACCTCCTTTACAGACACAGCTCTATCAGGCTCAATACCCCTCGATGTCTGATTTCAAATCCGCAAGCCTCGAAACCGCGCGCCATATATCTGGCCGTGCTCTCGATCTGTGCGCGATGATCGGTCATTCCGTCATGCAGTTTTTTGGATCTGTCGGTCGCCTGACCGAGTTCGCAGGCAAGGCTGTCGCTCACGTGTTCATGCCGCCATGGTTTTTCAAACAGATGGGTCGGCAGTTTGTCGATATTGGGTATTACTCGCTAGCGGTTGTGGGCCTCACGGCGCTTTTCTCAGGCATGGTTCTGGCCCTTCAAAGCTACACGGGATTTTCAAGGTTTAATGCCGAGGGCGCAATTGCAAACGTGGTTGCGCTTTCTATCACGCGCGAGCTTGCACCCGTTTTGGCAGGGCTTATGGTCGCCGGTCGCATTGGTGCTTCGATCGCTGCCGAAATCGGGACCATGCGCGTGACCGAACAAATCGATGCGCTGACAACGCTTTCTGTCAACCCGATGAAGTATCTGGTCGTTCCGCGCGTTTTTGCGGGCACGGTTATCATGCCGTTTTTGGTACTGGTCGCCGATATCATCGGTATTTTCGGCGGCTTTATCGTGGCTGTCTTTAAGCTCGGTTTCGGGCCCTACACGTACATCGAGCAGACATGGAATTTTCTCGAGTGGAACGATGTCGCCTCAGGCCTTGTAAAAGCGGCGGTGTTTGGTTTTATCGTGACTTTGATGGGCTGCTATAACGGCTATAATTCAGCGCGCGGCGCGCAGGGCGTGGGCGCGGCCACAACAAACGCGGTTGTCTCGGCATCCATCCTCATCCTGATATTCAACTATCTCCTCACGCAGATGTTTTTCTCATGACCGAGGCCACGACCAAAATCGAGCTGCGCGATGTCCGGAAATCCTTCGGCGACAAACTCGTGCTTCGCGGCGTTGACCTCAAGGTCGAAAAGGGCAAGTCGATGGTCATCATCGGCGGCTCGGGCACGGGTAAATCCGTCACACTCAAATGCGTGCTTGGCCTTCTGAATGCCGATGGCGGTGAGATAAATGTCGACGGGCAAGATGTCTGCAAACTGCGCGGCCGCAAGCGTGAAGAACAGATGAAAAAATTCGGCATGCTCTTTCAGGGCGGTGCCTTGTTTGACTCGCTGCCCGTTTGGGAAAACGTGGCTTTTGGCCTCATCCACGGCAAACGCATGACGCGCGAGGAAGCAAGAGTCATAGCCATCGAAAAACTGAAGGCGGTTGGTTTGGGTGAAAAGGTTTCAACCCTCTTGCCAGCCGAACTCTCGGGCGGCATGCAAAAGCGCGTGAGCCTCGCGCGCGCCATCGCCACAAATCCAGACATCATTTTCTTTGACGAACCGACAACCGGCCTCGACCCCATCATGGCCGATGTCATCAACGAGCTCATTGTGCAGTGTGTAAAAGATCTGGGCGCAACCGCGCTCAGCATCACGCACGATATGGCCTCCGTCCGTAAAATTGCCGATGATGTCGCCATGATCTACGAAGGCCGGATTATCTGGACCGGCCCCGTGGCTGATCTCGACCATTCCGGCAACCCGTATGTCGACCAGTTCATCCATGGCCGTGCCGATGGTCCCATCGGCCGTAATACGGCTATTTAATGCTCTAATTCTGGAGGAAAAATGTGCTCTAGAAAGCCAATACCAAGGCTAGTGCCAAAAAAGGCATCATCAGCCCCGCCAAAATAAGCAACTTGAGGGTTTATTATATAAAAATAAGAACCTATTTCTTCAGCGCTTTTAACTTCTAGATTCATTACAAATTGCAGTTTTTTAGCTTTATTGTTTAGAAAACAATTTCTAACATCAGAATAAGTATTACGATCTACATGACAAAAAATATGTATAAAGCCATTATCCCTAATCAAAAAACCATCGGAATTCTTCGCAAATAAAACTTCTTTAACATTTTTTGCATTGATAAATCCTTTTGTATCATCCCAATCAAATAAGGTTTCCAAGTGGGTGCTAGCATCATTAGTTAAATGCAACATAGATGGCATAAATTCTTCGAAATTGGATCCGTCTTCACTATCGAATTTGACGAATGAACCCCCATCAAGGCTTAAACAAAAAGATGGTTTTTTGGGTGTTATAGCTTCGTAACAGTTGGAAACACGCTTTGGAGAGAACAGAAGTTTTACAATTTTTCGCTCATTTATGCATTTTCGATAGAGGTCATCGATATCTAAAGTGTTGGTCATGTTACGCTGCCTTATATTCAATCAATTGCATCGCATCGCCTGTATCGGGAGTAGCTGAAAGGGCGGGGGCTTCACGGCGCAACTGCATAGGGTCTTCCCAGACAATCGTATTAAAGCTGTTATGCGGCGGGGCAAAAGGCATCCAGGCGCCGTAAATTCGCCCGCTTTCGCGGCACACCCACACGCGGTCAGGTGCGGCGGTATGCATCCCTTCGCGGCATACTTCGGCAGCATGGTGGTTGCCTGCTTTTTCTTCAAGCATGACCATAAGCCTGACCGAGCGCTGGCTCTTGCGCAATGCCTGTGCGGCATCCACATGGGCGCGCGCCTCGCCTGTCAGGTTTTGTGTAAGGGCCGCCTCCGCCATCATCAGGTGTGATGTTTCATGATCGCGGTTGAAGTCAGCAAGGCGTGCAAGCCACTGATATGTTTTGGCGGGGGTATTGGTGCCATCGGGCGTACACTTCATCCAGGCGTCCTGCAGGTCAGGGTGTGGCATCACCTTCCAGGTTTTTTCTATCACGCGCATCGCGTCCTTTTTTTCACCGCGCCGGATAAGGAAAGGGATATAGGCAAGTGCGGAAGGTAAAAAAACGGGCGCCGCTTCATAGGCCTCCCGGGTCAGAAAATACGCTTGATCTGCCTGCCCGCGGCCTGCGGCCTCAATGGCGCGCGCGAGCAACATGGCAGCGCGGTCGCCTGCAGCCTGTGGCGCGCTCGCGGTTTTGGCCTTCGTCATTTTTTGCAAAAGGTCCTGCGCTTCAACCCAGTTGCGTTCCCGCACTTCAAGGGCGTAAAGCGTTTTTAAAATCCAGCCTTGCTTTGGGTGCATGCGGTGGGCTTGGCGGGCCAGCACCAGTGCTTGGTCGCTCTGTCTGCGGTCAAGCGCCAGCTGCAACAATCCGCGTACACCAATAAAAGCGGTCTCGCGTGTATTCAGCAAATCACGGAAGGCGGTTTCAGCGGCCATCGTATCGCCCTTCAGCCGCGCGGTCATACCTGCCAAAAGCGGCACAAGCCCGTGGTCGCTTTTAATCAGCTTCTTGGCCCGCTCCGCCTGTTTTTCGGCAGCGGCTGCGTCACCCGCCGCAATCGCCGACAGGCCATAGCTGACTGCTTGTAAAGCTTGGTCTTGTGCGCGGGCGTCAAGGTGGCGGGCAATGGCTTTGGGCGCGCGCTTAATGGCAACCCACCCTTGGTAAAGCCATGCAAACACAAGCGCAAACAGAACGGCTGCAAACAGCACAAGCCCCGTTTGCGCTTCGATTTTATACCCCATCCATTCAAGGTTGGTGGCCCCCGGCTGCATGACAAGCCAGGCACCAAGCGCACCAACGGCACCAAGCTTGATCAAAAACCAGAGGGTACGAAGCATGATTTAACCTCTTACTGCGGGAAACCCATGGAGGGCTGTTCCGGTGCTGGCAACATGGAGGGCTGGGGCGTGACCGCGAGCGGGTCAGGCTGCTGTGTTTGCGGCTGCGCCTGTGGTGCAAGGTTGATAGGCCTTGCAGCGCCTGCTGTAACACCGTTGAGGCCGGATTTGATTTTACCCATGAGGTTGTTCACAAGCTGCAAATCAAGCTGCTGCGCAATCACGGTCGCAGCGGCTTTGTTCTGCCATGGGGCCGCAGCCTCGGCGGCAGGGCCCTCGAGTTTCTGGAGGGCAGCCATCGCACCCGCAACGTTACCTGCATCAAGCTGGGCGCTGGCCTCTTTGATAAGAGCCTGTTCTGGGCTACCGCCTGCCATAGGCACGCCGTCCTTGGAAACGCTGAAGAGCCCTTTGATACGGCCCATGACTTTGTCTTTAACCGACACGTCTTCGCCGCGCATCTTGGCGCTGACAATCTCGTTTGTCGCAGCGAGAAGCTCACGCTTGAGTCCAGCGGGCGAAAGGATGCCTTGCTCCGCAAAAGGTGCAAGTTTTGAAACCGATTCCGCAAGCTGTGGATCCGTTTTTTCGGCAACGCTCTGCAGGAGAGCAAGGTCCTCGGTAAACGGTGCCTCACGGTCAGCGGCTTGGCGCAATTGTGTAAGCGCAAGCAGCATCGCAGCGGCACCAAGGTCACGGCCCGTGACATCCTGGAGGGTCTGGGCCAGTGCGGCGTTTTCTGTTTTGGCTTGCGTGAGTGTTGATTCAAGTGTGTCCGTACGCCCTTGTAGGCCCGTGACAACGCTGCGCAGTTCTTCAATCGCCTTTTGCATCTGGACGCGGCCCTGTGGTGACTGGCTCATGGTCTGCATGCGGTCAACCATGCCGGTGAGCGCAGGTGCACCGCCGGCGCTGGCCGTTAGTTGCTGCTCAAGGGATGAGAGGCGCTGCGCAAGGCTGGCACCGCTGCCGGTGGCAACGTTGCGGGCCATGGTTGCAAGCTCGGTGGGTGTCAGGCCCATGATCAGTTCCATGTCGCCGACTTTTTGTTCAAGTTCGGCAAGTTTACGACCAACAAATCCCGGTTCTGATGGCGCTGGCATGGTGTTGGCCTGCTGCTCGACGATGGCAAGGCGGTTTTCGAGCGCATCGATATTTTGTGGCGACTGGCCGGACTGTCCAAAAAGCAGATACCCCGCACCCAGTACGATAACAAGGAGTGAGACGGTCGTAATCAGGCTGGTATTGCGTGCCATACGGCGGATCTGGAGCATATCGGCATCTCCCTTGTGGGCGGCGGAGGCAGGAGCCTGAACGCGGGCCTTTGGTTGTTGCTGGGGTTGGGCTGGGCTCTGGGCTAAAGCAGGGTCTTCTGCAATGCCGGCGCTGCGCCCATGCGTGTTCTGGTTGGCGGCATCTGTAATGAGCCCTTTGAGGTTGATGTTGTGAAGGGCGGCCGCTGATAAAATTTCATCGCGACGAATGGCAGGAATGGCATCGCGTTTCTTCCATCCCTGTACGGTCGTAACCGGCACATTGAGCTTCGAGGCCATGGGGCGGATACCGCCAAAGCGTTCTACGATCTCTTCACCGTTGGGGATGATGTCTTCTTGTGCAAACTGTTCTGACATGGCCGTTCTCCGTCTCGTTCATCGCGGCGGTACGGGGCAAAGGACCGCGAGCGTGTTAATAAGGGCGTTTTCATCCGGTGTGTCGGATATGTACGTGTGTCCAAAACCGGAAATCCTGAGGCACTCTAGCACGGCCTCGGAAAGACACAAAAGACTCATTTTTGAAATGGTTTCAGGCCGCCCGTACGACTGTACGGCCTGCCGCAAAAAACCTGCGGCCTTGGCCGAATGAACGGTGATCAGATCGTCTTCCCTCAAAATCCCGGTATCAAAGCTGTTTTGGATCGTACGGTAGACGGGCCAGTGTAAAAGGGTAGTCCCGATACCGGCTAGGGATTGGTGGGTCCCTTCCGCTGGCTCCGTCGTACCGATATGGAGCCATGTACCGGATGAGTTTTCAGAGCGTACATGCCGGCCAAGCAGAGCCACGGTGCCGCCACCGTCATGGACGTTAGTAAAACCGGCCTTACGCGCGGCATCGGCACTGGCGTACCCTACAGCGTACAGGGGCCTGTCACGCGGGAAATCAGGGGGTAGGTAATGGAGAGCCTGCGCACTCGTCAAAATCACGCCGTCAATGGCCTCAAGCGAGCAGGGGTATGGGGTACCTGTGGCTTCCGCCTTCAGTAAAGGCGCGGCCACGGCATCATATCCAAGGTCACGAAGCCGCAAAACCAGCGCATCGGCGCCAGGTTGCGTACGTGTCACGATGATTTTTGAAACAGGGCTCACCGGGCATTTATAATGCCCAAAAAATCAGGACGCTATAGCCAAAAGGACAGCCTCAGGCACAAGCGACTTGAGCGAGCGCCCGACGCGCAGTCCAAGGGCATGGGCGTCATCCTCGCTTGTAACGAAGGCAGTCTCCTCGGCCTCGAACATTTCGGTGCCGTCCGGGCTTGCCAAAAGGCCACGCAAGCGCATTTCGCCATTGTCCGTGAAAAGCGCATAAGACCCGATAGGCGTCCCGCACGACCCGTTTAATACCGCGACTAGTGCCCGCTCGGCTAAAACGGCGAGGCGGGTCGGCTGATGGTTGATGGGTTCAAAAAGGGCATGGATCGCGTGGTCGTTATCACGGGTTTCAATGGCAATCACACCTTGGCCCACGGCTGGCAGCATGGCCTCGGGCTCTATATAAGATGAAATGACATCTTCCCGCCCGAGGCGCTTGAGGCCCACGGCCGCCAAAATAATCGCGTCTACTTGCCCTGCCAGAAGCTTTTCAATGCGCGTATCAATATTGCCGCGGAAGGTGACAACCTTAAGGTCGGGCCTGCGGTTTAAAATAATGGCTTGCCGGCGCACGCTGGAAGTGCCGATTACGGTGCCTTCCGGCAGCTCATCCAGCGACACGGCCTTCTTTGAAATAAAAACATCGCGGGCATCGCCGCGCGGCATGAAGTGGTTAAGCGCAAGGCCCGCGGGCATAATGGTCGGCACGTCCTTCAGGGAGTGTACGCCAACATCCACATGGCCGTTTAAAATATATTCCTCGATATCTTTGACAAACTGGCCCTTGCCGCCCGCTTGCTCCGAAAGGCGCACTTCGCCCTGCGCCGGTTTCCAGTCGCCGGAGGCTTTGATGATGACGACCTCTATTTCAAGGTCCGGGTGCGCGGTCCTGAGGGCATTGCAGACACTCTCCGTCTGAACGAGAGCGAGTTTGCTGCCACGGGTACCAATGCGCAGTTTCTTTACATTCGTGAGCATAACGGGTCTTATTAGTGTCCTTTTGCGGGCAAGGAAAGCAAAAAAGGAAAGGGTACGCCTTGACGATTGTCATGCTGGGTATTGAAACAAGTTGCGACGAGACGGCGGCATCCGTTGTCACGGACGATGCGCGCATCCTCTCGAACGTCATTTACTCCCAGCTGGTGCAGCATGCCCCGCATGGTGGTGTCGTGCCTGAAATTGCCGCCCGCGCCCATCTAGAATCCGTAGGCCGCGTCGTTGATGAAGCATTGAAACAGGCAGGCGTAACGTGGTCTGACCTCTCGGCTGTATCCGCAACGGCGGGCCCCGGCCTCATTGGCGGTGTCATGGTAGGGCTCATGACAGGCAAGGCGATAGCAGCACATTTGGATAAACCGTTTCTGGGTATCAATCATCTGGAAGGTCACGCGCTTTCCCCGCGTCTGTCGCATGGGGTCGAGTTTCCTTACATGCTTCTTCTGGTATCCGGCGGGCACACACAAATTTTATTGGTTGAGGATGTAGGCCAGTACCGCCTTCTGGGTACAACCGTAGATGATGCCGCTGGCGAGTGTTTTGACAAAACGGCCAAGCTTCTAAGCCTCCCGCAACCCGGTGGCCCGCATCTTGAAAAACTGGCTGGCAAATGCACGGACCTGGCTTCGGCAATCGCGCGGTTTGATCTGCCGCGCCCGCTCCTAGGCAAAAAGGGGTGTGATTTTTCTTTCTCAGGCCTCAAAACCGCCGTGCGCGAAAAACTTGAGGCCCTAACCACTCCCGACGGAACAGTAAAAGAAAGCGATGCAGTTGATCTTGCGGCAGCACTCCAGCATGCCATAGCCGGGCATTTGTCGGCGCGTCTTAAAAAAGCGCTGGAGAGCGCGCCGCAAAAACCAAAAGCATTGGTGGCGGCAGGCGGTGTTGCCGCAAATGGCGCGGTCAGGGCTGCGCTTGAAAAACTGGCATCCGAGGCAGGCTTGCCGTTTATGGCCCCGCCTTCAAGCCTTTGTACCGATAACGGCGCAATGATAGCCTGGGCCGGCATCGAGCATTTCAGGCGCGGCCGCACGGACGGTATGGATGTGGCGGCACGTCCCCGTTGGCCGCTCGATGAAAATCGGGTAAAGCTAAGTACGTAAAAAATTATATATCGCTTTTTAGGGTCGCGAACGCGGCCCCGCGAGGGCTCCTGCCTGAGCGAGTGGAACGAGCGGGGGCTTGGCCCCCCATAAGTTGAGGGCCCACACAGATGACCAATTACGATGTAGGCATTATAGGCGGTGGTGCTTGGGGTACGGCTCTGGCGCAAGTGCAGGCGGTAGCTGGCCGCAAGCCCATTTTATGGGCACGCGAGACGGCGGTTGTAAACGCCATCAACAATGTCGGTGAAAACACCCCGTTTTTACCCGGCGTTGACCTTCATAAAAATGTAACGGCTACCGAAGACCTCGATGAAGCGGCCTCACCCCAAACCCTTTTGCTGGTAACTCCGGCCCAGCATACACGCAGTGTGCTTCAGAACATCGGCTCTAAAAAACTCGCCGGTAAAAATCTGGTCTTGTGTGCAAAGGGCATTGAAATTGAAACAGGGCAGTTGCTTTCTGTGATCGTGCGCGATACCGCGCCTCAATCCACAGTGGCCGTTTTGACAGGCCCTACATTTGCCCGCGAAATTGCAATGGGCCTGCCTAGCGCCGTTACCCTTGCGGCCCCAAGCATGGAAATCGCGCGCAGCCTTTCCGGCGCGCTCGGCCATAAAACATTCAGGCCCTACGCCAGTGACGATGTGGCAGGGGCCGAAGTGGGCGGCGCCATTAAAAATGTTCTCGCGATTGCCTGCGGTATTGTCGCTGGCCGCAAACTGGGTGATAGCGCGCGCGCGGCACTGCTCACGCGCGGCATGTCCGAAATGATGCGCATAGCCTTGGCCTTGGGTGGCCGCCGCGAAACCCTTATGGGCATGTGCGGCATGGGTGATTTGGTGCTTACAGCCACATCCATGCAGTCACGCAATTTTTCTCTAGGTTTTGCGATGGGCGAAGGCAAAACATCAGCCGATGTTTTAAGCAGCCGCACGGCCGTGACCGAAGGCGTGCATACGGCCAAAGCCGTTAAAAAACTGATGGAAAGGCTGGGCGTCGACCTGCCTGTCATGGAAGGTGTTTATAAGCTCTTGCATGAAAATGCGGATTTAAACGCCGTTATTACCGACCTGTTATCGCGTCCCTTCGGGGATGAAGCGTGAGTTTCGACGCCAAAACCGTTTACGGCCTGATCGCGATTGTCGTGACCTTGGTAGGTATCGCGCCGTACATAGTCGGTATGCTCAAAGGTCACACAAAACCGCATATTTTTTCGTGGTTTCTCTGGGCTTTTACAGGCTGGGTCGTAACAGCCGCCCAGATATGGGATAGCGCAGGCCCCGGCCTCTGGGGCATGCTGACAGCATCGATCGTTTGCACGCTCGTTTTCTTCATGTCCCTGAAAGACGGCAAAAAAGATATCACGCGCAGCGACTGGGTCATGCTTTCGACAGCGCTGTTGGCAATACCGGCTTGGGTCGTTACATCCCATCCGCTTCTGTCGGTCATCATAGTGACCGGGATAGATTTAATTGCCTATGGCCCAACCATCCGCAAATCATGGAAAAAACCGGGGGAGGAAGTCGCGTTCATGTACGTAGCCGCCGGCACATGGCAGGCGTTTTCGCTTCTGGCGATGGAAAATTATACCCTCGTCACCTGCCTTTCCACGGCCTCGCTTCTCGCGATGAACTGCTTTTTCGTGCCGTATCTCCTTGTCAGAAGGGCAGCTGTAAAAAATGCCTGATTACAAAATCATTCTTGGCGCCATCGCCGTTGTCATGACAATTATCGCGCATCTTGATTACATGCGCGCCATCATCCGCGGCACCAACAGGCCCCATCTTTTTACATGGATCATCTGGACCCTCCTCACGGTCATCATTTTGGCAGCGCAGATAAGTGATAACGCGGGCCCGGGTGCTTGGAGCACATTGGCTGTACTCGTGCCCTGCGTTGCCATTACGCTGATGGCCATAAAATCGGGCGAAAAAAATATCACAAAGTCAGACTGGGCGATGTTTATGGCAGGGCTGGCCTCGATCCCGGTATGGCTCCTGACCTCCAACCCGTTTTGGTCAGTCATCATCGTCTGCCTGATCGATGCGCTTGCCTTCGGGCCTACCTTTCGCAAAGCGTGGTTTAAGCCTCACGAGGAGGCAACGTTCATGTACGGCTTTAATGTACCAAGGCACATGCTCTCCGTCGCGGCTATAGCCAATTACTCTTTGGTGACGACGCTTTATCCCGCAATGCTGGTTTTTCTGAATGCATTAATGTACATCATGATCAAGTTGCGCAGGCGGACTAAATGACCAAACCGCCACCATGGAAAACGAAAAAGAAAGGGCAAGGCGGCAAGCTGACGCCCGAGCAAGTCGAGGCAGCGAGGGCAAGAGCTTTCGCAGCGGGCAGGCCATACCCAAACCTTATCGACAATATGTGGGCAGCAAAGCTGGGTAAGCTCTAAAACCTTTTTCTTGCCTTTTAAGGCTTAAAGTGGTTAATTGCGCCCGTTTTCGTGGGAGGCATGCTCCATGCCGCAACCACGAGACACGTAACCAAACGGAAGGACTTGGTAAGCAAGTCCGACCAAACACTAAGGAGATACATATGTCAGCAGTGAAAAAGGGCAAAAAGCCCGCTGGCTTCATCAAGCTGGAAGTCCCAGCCGGTGCCGCCAACCCATCACCGCCAATCGGTCCGGCTTTAGGTCAACGCGGCCTCCAGATCATGGCGTTCTGCAAAGATTTCAACGATCGTACGAAAGACCTTGAAAAAGGCATGCCGTGCCCTGTCGTGATTTCTTACTACCCTGATAAATCGTTCGACTTCATCATCAAAACCCCGCCAACAGGTTACCTTCTGCAAAAAGCGGCGAAGATTACAAAAGGTGCTGCAAACCCGCTCAAAGACAAAGTGGGCAAAGTCACGAAAAAACAGGTGAAAGAAATCGCCGAACTCAAAATGAAAGACCTCAACGCAAAAGACCTAGCCGGCGCGATGCGCATGGTTGAGGGTTCCGCGCGTTCCGCAGGCATTGAAGTGGTGGAGGGTTAATCACATGGCCAAGCAACAAAAAGCACGCACACCAAAGCTGACGAAACGCCAGAAAAAGTTCTCTGCCGTCGATCGCCAGAAACTCTACACCGTCGAAGAAGCCGTTAAACTGGTAAAGTCGAACGCGACAACCAAGTTCAACGAGTCGATCGACATCGCCGTGAACCTGAATGCCGATCCAAAATATGCGGACCAGCAAGTAAGGGGCATGACGGAACTGCCGCACGGCACGGGTAAATCCCTGCGCGTGTGCGTTTTCGCAAAAGGCCCAAAGGCCGAAGAAGCGAAAAAAGCCGGTGCCGATCTCGTGGGCGCGGAAGACCTTCTCGACATCATCAACGGTGGCAACACCAACTTCGACCGTTGCATCGCAACGCCGGATATGATGCCGCTTGTGGGGCGTCTTGGTAAGGTTCTGGGCCCAAAAGGTCTGATGCCAAACCCGAAACTGGGTACGGTCACGATGGATGTCAAAAAAGCCGTTGAATCCGCAAAAGCAGGTTCGATCGAATTCCGCGTTGAAAAAGCGGGTATCGTTCAGGCTGGCGTCGGTCGCGCGCAGTTCACCGAAAAGCAGCTCGTCGAAAACGTAAAAGCGTTTTTGGATGCTCTGACAAAAGCAAAACCATCAGGCGTCAAAGGCACCTACATGAAGAAAGTAACCCTTTCCTCAACCATGGGCCCCGGCGTAAAACTCGACCTCGCGTCTCTTGCTGCCTGATAGGCGATAAGATACAGATTTTAAAAACCGGCCCCTGCGGCCGGTTTTTCATATTTAAAAAGTTAAAAAAGTGTTGACACGCTGGTTATCCACACATATAAGTCCCGCGCTTACGGGTGACTCGTTTTAACCGATGGATTGCCCGTACCTGTCCTAGACTACAGGTAAAACCGCGAGGTTTTTTAATTTCCTGTACAGACGGAAGATGGCGTTAAGAGTTTGATTTATCAATACTTCTTAAAACCAATCCGGGGCAGGGCTTGAATCTAAACGGGAGGAGTTGGTAAGCAACCCCGACCTCAATAGATGAGCACAAGTAAAGGTGACCTTTGCCAATGGTCGGCAAAGGTTGTGCAACAACAAAAAAGGCAAAAGAGGTAACAATGCCAATTAGCCGTGCACAAAAGGCCGATACTGTCCAAGCCCTCAGCGAAATGCTCAAAGTCAATGAATCCGTCATTGTTGTGGCCCATAGCGGCCTCACGGTTGACGAGGTCACTGGCTTGCGCGTCAAGCTTCGGGCCGAAGGCGGTTCGTTCAAAGTCACCAAAAACAAACTGATCCAGCGTGCGCTGAAAGGCTCGCGCTACGAAGCTCTTGAACCCATGTTCAAGGGCACGACAGCCATTGCCGTATCGAAAGATCCGGTAGCGGCTGCAAAAGTTGCGCACGAATTTGCGAAAGACAACGAGAAAGTGACCATCCTTGGTGGCGCCCTCGGCACAAAAGTGCTGAGCGCATCCGATGTGGCGGCACTCGCCCAGTTGCCTTCGCTCGATGCACTGCGCGGCAAAATCGTTGGCCTCTTGCAGGCTCCCGCTACCAAAATCGCACGCGTACTTGTGGCTCCGGCCCAGGCACTCGTTGGGGTTACGGCAGCACAGGGTCGCAAAGGCGCATAATCAGTTTTTATACGGTGATTGGTTTTAACAAGTATTTATAAACACTAAGGAGCTTAAAATGGCAGATCTTGCTAAATTGGTAGACCAGCTTTCCGAACTTTCGGTTCTTGAAGCAGCCGAACTTTCGAAAATGCTTGAAGAAAAATGGGGCGTAAGCGCCGCCGCACCTGCAGCCGCTGTTGCTGTTGCTGCTGCTGGTCCAGCTGCTGAAGCCAAAACGGAATTCGATGTGATTCTCACATCGGGTGGCGACAACAAAATCAACGTCATCAAAGAAGTCCGTACCATCACGGGTCTCGGCCTCAAGGAAGCCAAAGACCTCGTTGAAGGCGCACCAAAGCCTCTCAAGGCCGGCGTTAAGAAAGATGAAGCTGACAAAATCAAGGCAGTTATTGAAGCTGCCGGCGGTAAAGTCGACGTCAAGTAATTTGACGTTCTTACAGCCTGATTTCTCAGCAATCTTTTGAAATGTTTGGTAAAGAGTGAAGATATTTAAAACGCATTAAATTCCGATCATTCGGCGGGTGGCTTTGCCTCCCGCCGCGTGGCGTTTGTAAAACCTACCGGCAGGGTTCAAAAAAGGCCGGGAGATTTTAAAAGACTTTTTGAAAGCTAGGGACAAGCCCATGACCACGAAGAAAAAAGCCGCCGAAAAAACGGAAACCAAAGCAAAATCAAAAAAGGCCACGACGAAGTCGCGCAAGACCGGCACGCTCGCCGCCGAGGCGCCGGTTTCAGCCCGCGCTCAAACCCCAACCAAAATGGCGGGCCTGACCAACGCCTCCCGTATTCTTGGTACGGTGGATGTCACGAGCTTTACAGGCCGTAAGCGCATCCGCCGCTCGTTTGGCAAAATCCGCGAAGTGTGCGAGATGCCGAACCTCATTGAGGTCCAGCGCAATTCCTACGAGCAGTTCCTCCAGATGGACTGTGCCGCCGAAGACCGCAAAATGCAGGGCCTTCAGGAAGTGCTTTCAACCGTATTCCCAATCAAGGACTTTGCGGACAAAGCCGAAATCGATTTCGTGAAATACGAACTCGAGGCACCAAAATACGACGTCGAAGAATGTATCCAGCGCGACATGACCTTCGCAGCTCCTCTGCGCGTCACACTCCGCCTGTCTGTATTCGATATCGATGAGGCATCGGGCCTTCGCTCCATCCGCGACATCAAAGAACAGGATGTGTATCTCGTCGACATGCCGCTCATGACCGCTAACGGCACGTTCTGCATCAACGGCACCGAGCGCGTGATCGTATCGCAAATGCACCGTTCACCCGGCGTGTTCTTTGACCACGACGGCGGTAAAACCCACGCATCGGGTAAATACCTGTTTGCATCGCGCGTCATTCCGTACCGCGGCTCATGGCTCGATTTTGAATTCGATGCCAAAGATATCGTCAACGTCCGTATCGACCGCCGCCGCAAATTGCCGGTCACAACGTTCCTGCGTGCCCTTGATTCCAAGGATACGGCAGCCTACCGCGCAAAACAGATGGAAGCGGGCGAGCCCGTAGATCCGATGATGGTTCAAGGCATGGGCAACGAAGAGATTCTCGGCACGTTCTACGACATCGTAAACTACGTAAAAGATAAAAACGGCTGGCGCACACCTTTCAACAGCACCCGCCTGCGCGGTATGAAAATCGTTTACGATCTCGTCAATGCCAAAACAGGTAAAACGGTTGCTGAAGCCGGCACAAAACTGACAGCCCGTCAGCTCAAGAAACTGGAAGAAGAAGGTCTGAAAGAGATCCTTGTTTCCGACGAAGAGATCATCGGCGGTTATCTGGCTCTCGATATGTTCGATGCCAAAACCGGTGAAGTTCTGAACGAAGCCGGTGAAGAGATCACGAAAGAGACGATGAAAGCCTTCGAAAAAGGCCAGGTCACCTCGATCCAGCTCTTGGGCATCGACCACGTCAACGTGGGTGCTTACATCCGCAACACGCTGATGGCCGATAAATGCACAACCCGCGAAGAAGCGCTGATCGATATCTACCGCGTCATGCGCCCTGGCGAGCCGCCAACGGTTGAATCGGCCGACGCTCTGTTCAATTCACTCTTCTTCGATGCCGAGCGCTATGACCTCTCAAGCGTAGGCCGCGTGAAAATGAATATGCGCCTCGACCTCCAGTGCGAGGACACTGTTCGCGTTCTCCGCAAGGAAGATGTGATGGCGATCGTGAAATATCTCGTCGGCCTCAAGGACGGCCGTGGGGAGATCGACGATATCGATAACCTTGGCAACCGTCGCGTTCGCTCCGTCGGTGAACTCATGGAAAACCAGATCCGCGTTGGTCTCCTGCGTATGGAACGCGCGATCCGTGAGCGTATGTCATCGGTCGAAATCGATACATACATGCCGCATGACCTCATTAACTCGAAGCCTGTTCAGGCTTCGGTGCGTGAGTTCTTTGGTTCAAGCCAGCTCTCACAGTTCATGGATCAAACCAACCCACTCTCGGAAATCACGCACAAGCGCCGTATGTCGGCCTTGGGTCCCGGTGGCCTCTCGCGTGAACGCGCAGGCTTTGAAGTCCGCGACGTGCACCCGACCCACTACGGCCGTATCTGCCCAATTGAAACGCCGGAAGGACCAAACATCGGTCTTATCAACTCGCTCTCGACCTTTGCGCGCGTCAACCAGTACGGCTTCATTGAAAGCCCGTACCGCAAGGTTG
Source organism: Pseudomonadota bacterium (assembly GCA_009926935.1). Classification (GTDB taxonomy): domain Bacteria; phylum Pseudomonadota; class Alphaproteobacteria; order Micavibrionales; family UBA1664; genus UBA6145. Next base: position 52,907 of record RFNZ01000010.1, read on the forward strand.
TGGGCGGCAAGGTGACAGACGAAGTCGTTTACATGTCCGCAATGGAAGAGGCGAAATACACAATCGCCCAGGCCAACTCGGAAATGACAAAAGACGGCAAGTTTGCAGCCGAGTTCGTATCCTGCCGTAAAGGTGGCGAAAACTTGATGGCGCAGCGCGACAGCATCGACATGATCGACGTATCACCAAAACAGATCGTCTCTGTTGCGGCCGCGCTCATCCCGTTCCTTGAAAACGACGACGCAAACCGCGCCCTCATGGGTTCCAACATGCAACGTCAGGCCGTGCCCTTGGTGCAGTCCGATGCGCCGCTCGTCGGTACCGGCATGGAAGCCATCGTGGCCCGCGACTCAGGGGCTGCAGTAACCGCCCGCCGTTCGGGTAAAGTCACGCTTGTGGATGCGACCCGTATCGTTATTCAGGCGACGGAAAACATTTCAGCCGACGAACCATCGGTCGATATTTACCGTCTCTCCAAGTTCCAGCGTTCAAACCAGTCGACCTGCATTAACCAGATTCCTTTGGTTAAAGTGGGCGATATGCTGAAGGCCGGTGACATTATCGCTGACGGTCCTTCAACACAGTACGGGGAACTGGCTCTTGGCCGTAACGTGCTCGTCGCGTTCATGCCTTGGAACGGTTACAACTTCGAAGACTCGATTCTGCTCTCCGAGCGCATCGTGCGCGATGACGTCTATACCTCGATCCACATCGAGGAATTCGAGGTCATGGCCCGCGATACCAAACTGGGTCAGGAAGAAATCACCCGCGACATTCCAAACGTAGGTGAGGAAGCCCTGCGCCACCTCGATGAAGCCGGTATCGTCTACATCGGCGCCGAGTGCAACCCGGGTGATATTCTGGTTGGTAAGGTAACTCCAAAAGGCGAAAGCCTGATGACGCCGGAAGAAAAACTTCTGCGCGCCATCTTCGGTGAAAAAGCATCGGATGTAAAAGATACATCCCTGCGTGTGCCTCCCGGTGTTACGGGTACAATCGTCGAAGTCCGCGTGTTTAACCGCCGTGGTGTCGATAAAGACGCCCGCGCGCTGCAAATCGAACGCGAACAGATCGAGCAGCTTGCAAAAGACCGCGACGATGAACGCTCGATCCTCGAAAACGGCTTCTTCAACCACTTGAAGGAAATGCTGGTTGGCCAAACGGTCGCATCGGCCCCTAAAGGCGTTGACGTCAAAAAGGGCGAAAAGCTGAAGGCGGAAACGCTGGAAGGCATGAAGCGCGGCCAATGGCGCCAGATCGCCATCGAGAACGAAAAAACCATGGCTCAGATCGAGGGCATGGGCAAAACCTTCGACGAGGCGATCGATAACCTGAAGCAGCGTTTCGAAAACAAGGTCGAAAAACTTCAACGTGGTGATGAGCTGCCTCCGGGCGTGATGAAGATGGTTAAAGTCTTCATCGCCGTTAAACGTAAAATCCAGCCAGGTGATAAAATGGCCGGACGTCACGGTAACAAAGGGGTTGTCTCGCGCATCATGAAGATCGAGGACATGCCGTACCTCGAAGACGGTACACATGCCGACATCGTGCTCAACCCGCTGGGCGTGCCTTCGCGCATGAACGTGGGTCAGATCCTGGAAACCCACCTAGGTTGGGCTTCGGCCACCCTGGGTAAACAGATCGGCCAGATGATCGATACCTTTGCCAACTCGAAAGATGCAACCGCAGCCGAGCTCACAAAGCTGAAAGCCAAGCTGAAAGACGTTTACGGCGAAAAGGAATACGCCGATAAAGTCAGCAAGCTGGATGACAAGCAGCTCGTCGAGATGTCCAAAAACCTCCGTGGTGGCGTGCCGATGGCAACGCCAGTCTTTGATGGCGCGCACGAGCCGGACATCAACGCGCTCCTCAAACAGGCAGGGCTCCATGAGTCAGGTCAGGTCACGCTGCGCGATGGCCGTACGGGTGAAAAATTCGCACGCGATGTCACCGTCGGTTACATCTACATGCTGAAACTCCACCACTTGGTTGACGATAAAATCCACGCACGTTCCACGGGCCCATACTCGCTCGTCACGCAACAGCCATTGGGCGGCAAGGCCCAGTTCGGCGGTCAGCGCTTCGGGGAGATGGAAGTGTGGGCGCTCCAGGCTTACGGCGCGGCGTACACCTTGCAGGAACTGCTCACCGTCAAGTCGGACGACGTGGCAGGCCGTGCGAAGGTTTACGAGTCGATCGTTCGCGGCGAAGACACGTTCGAAATCGGTGTCCCTGAATCCTTCAACGTTTTGACGAAGGAATTAAAGGCACTCGGCCTCAACGTCGATCTCAAGAATACGGGGTCCTAAACAATGCTGTTCATGGTTCTGGCCAACGATGCAAGTGATGCAGGTGCTTTCGAGCGCCGCATGGCTTGCCGTGCCGAACATGTGAAAGTGATGGACGCTTCCCGCGAGAAGGGCGATTGCCGTTTCGGCGCCGCCATGCTCGATGAAACTGGTAAAATGTGTGGCTCGGCCATCATTCTCGACATGCCGGATATGGCAGCAGTCGAAGCATGGATGAAGGCCGAACCATATGTAGCAGGCAATGTATGGGGCGATGTGCGGATCATTCCGCTCAAAATCGGCCCAAGCTTTGAACAAGATTTCGGCAGCAAGCATCAAAAGGCGGCCTAGGTAGAAAGATGTTAAGACGTTTGAAAAATATAGAGCCGCTGACGATCTTGTGCGTGTTCGCATTTATTGCCGGCGGTTACGTGGGGGTCACGAGACAGCAGGCGGATCGAGCTGAAAAGGCTTCGATCATGAGGTTGGACCCAAGATAGGAATTTTAAGAATACCTGGTACCTCTGGTGCCATGAGAGCAAGAAAAGATTTTTATAAAAAGGCAGGCAAAAATGAACGAGTTGATGAATCTTTTTGGTCAGGTACAGGGCCCACAAAGCTTTGATGCGATCCGTATCGCCATCGCAAGCCCCGAGCAGGTATCGGCATGGTCGCACGGCGAAGTTAAAAAGCCGGAAACCATCAACTACCGGACCTTCAAGCCGGAACGCGATGGCCTTTTCTGCGCCCGCATCTTCGGTCCCATCAAGGACTACGAATGCTTGTGCGGCAAATACAAACGCATGAAATACAAAGGCATTATCTGCGAGAAGTGCGGCGTTGAAGTCACGCTCACCAAGGTCCGCCGCGAGCGCATGGGCCACATTCAATTGGCCTCGCCTGTTGCCCATATCTGGTTCCTCAAATCCCTGCCATCGCGCATCGGCCTGATGATGGACATGACACTGAAGGATCTCGAAAAGGTCCTTTACTTCGAATCTTACGTCGTGACCGAGCCGGGCATGACGCCGCTCAAGCAATTCCAGTTGCTGACGGAAGATGAGTTCTTCTCCGCGCAAGACGAATACGGCGATGAGAATTTCCGCGCCGGTATCGGTGCCGAAGCCATCAAGGAAATGCTCTGCGCCATCAACCTCGACGAGATGAAGAAAAATCTCGAGGAAGAACTGCGCGACACAACCTCCGAAGCCCGCCGCAAAAAAGTGGTAAAACAGCTTCAGCTGGTTTCCAACTTCATTGAGTCCGGCACCCGCCCAGAGTGGATGGTGATGGATGTCATTCCGGTCCTCCCACCAGAGCTGCGCCCATTGGTGCCACTCGATGGCGGCCGTTTTGCAACCTCCGACCTCAACGACCTCTACCGCCGCGTCATCAACCGTAACAACCGTCTGAAACGCCTCATCGAGTTGCGCGCACCGGACATCATCGTGCGTAACGAAAAACGCATGCTGCAGGAATCGGTCGATGCCCTGTTCGACAACGGCCGCCGTGGCCGCGTTATTACCGGCACCAACAAGCGCCCGCTGAAATCGCTTTCGGATATGCTCAAAGGCAAGCAAGGCCGCTTCCGCCAGAACCTGCTTGGCAAACGCGTCGACTACTCTGGCCGTTCGGTCATCGTGGTTGGCCCAGAACTCAAGCTGCACCAATGCGGTCTGCCAAAGAAAATGGCGCTCGAACTCTTCAAGCCATTCATCTACCACAAGCTTGAACTCTATGGTTTGGCCACAACGGTCAAAGCCGCAAAACGCATGGTCGAAAAAGAGCGCCCAGAAGTCTGGGATATCCTCGAGGAAGTAATCCGCGAGCACCCGGTTCTGCTCAACCGCGCACCTACGCTGCACCGCCTGGGTATCCAGGCATTCGAACCGACGCTGATCGAGGGCAAAGCCATCCAGCTTCACCCGCTCGTCTGCACGGCCTTTAACGCCGACTTCGACGGTGACCAGATGGCCGTTCACGTGCCTCTAAGCATTGAGGCGCAGTTGGAAGCCCGCGTTCTGATGATGTCCACAAACAACATTCTCTCGCCTGCCAACGGCAAGCCAATCATCGTGCCCTCGCAGGACATCGTGCTTGGTTTGTATTACCTCTCCATCATGCAGGAAGGCCTGAAGGGCGAGGGCATGGCCTTTGGCACAATGGCCGAAATCCATCACGCTCTTGAGGCAAAGGTCATCCAGCTTCACACCAAGATCAAGGCACGTGTAACCTCTTTCAACGAAAAGAAGGAGCCAGTGACCTCGATCGTTGAAACGACACCGGGCCGCATGATGCTGGGTGAACTTCTGCCCAAGCACCACAAAGTGCCTTACGGCGTTATCAATACCATTTTGACCAAAAAGGAAATTCAGGCCCTGATCGACGTGGTTTACCGCCACTGCGGCCAGAAAGAGACCGTGATTTTCTGCGACCGCATGATGAAGCTCGGCTTCCGTCAGGCGTGCGTGGCCGGTATCTCCTTCGGTAAGGATGACCTGATTATCCCCGAGGAAAAACACACCCTCATCAACAAAGCCAAAGATCAGGTCAAGGAATTCGAGCAACAGTATCTCGACGGTCTGATCACGAAGGGCGAGAAGTACAACAAGGTTGTCGACATCTGGTCGCACTGCACCGATGAAGTCGCAACCGCCATGATGAAGAAAATCTCGAACATCAAGGCTGTTGGCCTCAACTCCGTTTACATGATGGCCCATTCGGGCGCTCGTGGTTCGGCTGCGCAAATTCGCCAGCTGGCTGGTATGCGCGGTCTGATGGCAAAACCATCGGGCGAGATCATCGAAACGCCAATTACCTCCAACTTCAAGGAGGGCTTAACCGTTCTTGAATACTTCAACTCGACCCACGGCGCTCGTAAAGGTCTTGCTGACACGGCTCTTAAAACGGCTAACTCCGGTTATCTCACACGCCGTCTGGTTGACGTAGCACAAGATGTCATCGTGATGGAACGTGATTGCGGCACCGAAGATGGTCTCACACTGCGCGCTGTCATCGATGGCGGTGATGTGATCGTGCCTCTGACTGAGCGCGTTCTCGGTCGCCACGCAGCGGTCAACATCGTTGATCCGGTCGGCGGCAAGGTTATCGTCAAGGCCGGTGAGGAAATCAACGAAATCGCTGCCGAGGCTATTGATACGGCAGGTATCGATTCCGTTAAGGTCCGTTCGGTACTTACTTGCAAAACCAAAATCGGTGTATGCGGTAACTGCTACGGCCGTGATCTCGCACGTGGTACAACGGTCAACATCGGTGAGGCGGTCGGCGTTATGGCCGCACAGTCCATCGGCGAGCCCGGTACACAGCTTACCATGCGTACCTTCCACATCGGTGGCGCTGCCCAAAAAGGCGCCGAGCAATCATCGGTCGAAGCAAACCTCGACGGTACACTCGAAATCCGCAACCAGAACACCGTCAAAAACTCCGACGGCGTTGAGATCGTCATGGGTCGCAACATGGAAGTGGCGATCAAGGATGCCCGTGGTTCCGAAAAAGCCTCCTACCGCGTTCCTTACGGCGCAAAACTTCTGGTCAAAACCGGCGAGAAAATCAAAGCCGGTGCCAAAATCGCCGAGTGGGATCCGTACACACAGCCAATCATTACCGAGAAAGACGGTATCGCCCATTACTTCGACCTCGTGGATGGTACATCCGTGGTCGATCAGGTGGACGAAGCAACGGGTATCGCTGCCAAAACGGTTGTGGACTGGCGTGCAATGCCAAAAGCCGGTGACCTCAAGCCGCGTATCTCGCTTCTCGATAAAAAGAAAGCGGTTATCACTCTGCCAAACGGCCTGCCTGCCAACTACTACATGTCGGTCGGCGCCATTCTCTCGGTCGAGAACGGTCAGGAAGTCAAAGCTGGTGACGTTATCGCACGTATCCCGCGCGAAACATCCAAAACCCGTGACATTACGGGCGGTCTCCCACGCGTGGCCGAGCTGTTTGAAGCGCGTCGTCCAAAAGACTTCGCGATTATTTCCGAGATCGATGGTTACGTCGAATTCGGCAAGGACTACAAAAATAAACGCCGCGTGATCGTGAACCCTGTCGATAAAAAGGCAGAGTCGAAGGAATACCTCATTCCAAAAGGCAAGCACATTACGGTGCAGGAAGGTGACTTCGTCCGCAAAGGCGATCAGTTGCTGGATGGCGCACTTGTGCCGCACGATATCTTGGATGTGATGGGCGTTGAGGCTTTGGCCGACTACCTCGTCAACGAAATCCAGGACGTCTACCGCCTGCAGGGTGTTAAAATCAACGACAAGCACATCGAAACCATCTCGCGTCAGATGATGCAGAAGGTCGAAGTGACAAGCGTCGGCGATACGACATACCTCATGGGCGAACAGGTCGACCACGAAGACTTCGAAGCCATGAACCAGAAATTCATGGACGATGGTAAACGTCCGGCCACGGCGAAACCTATCTTGATGGGTATCACGAAAGCATCGCTCCAGACGCGCTCGTTCATCTCGGCCGCGTCCTTCCAGGAAACGACTCGCGTCCTGACCGAAGCCTCGACACAAGGCAAGGTCGATGCGCTTTACGGCCTCAAGGAAAACGTGATCGTCGGTCGCCTCATTCCGGCCGGCACGGGTGCTTACGTCAACCGCGTCCGCAAAGTGGCCGCAGACCGCGACAAGGTGGCCTTGGCCGCCCAGCAGTCCGCGAACGCTGTCGAGGAGGGCGAGATGGCAGCTCTTCCGCCAGCCAACGAGGAAGCGCCAACGCCAAAACGCAAACGCGCCTAATCTGAAAAGATTTTCAAAAACCCCGCCGTCAAAAGCGGGGTTTTTACTCTCCCGTCACCCCCGCCTCCCATCTCCCGTCACCCCCGCGAAGGCGGGGGTCCAGAGCAATTGGAACTGGATGCCTGCTCGTAGGCGGGCATGACGACAAGAGAAAAGCTTCGCGCCTTCGTGGTTAACCTTTAAACCTCTCCTCGGCGCCTGAGGGCCCAGAAGATTTAAAGGGCCATTGAGGCCCCGCGAGCTAATGCGAGCGAAGCCAGAAGCGAGTGGAACGAGCGGCCCGGCGCCTGAGGGCCCAAAAAAACGATTCACCCCTGATTCAGAAAATTAAAAATCTGTAAATAACTTATTGACTCGCATGAGTCGGTTGGGATATGTTCCGCGCAAATATGAATTTCGACAGGACTGGTCGTGGCGCTAACCGTTTGAAAAAACAGTAAAAAGCGCTAAACACAGGACGAGAAGCTCACCCCGCGTCATGACACGCGACAAGCCCCGGTCTTCCGTAGTGGCTCGTTTTTTGTCGTTAGCAGGTTTGTTTTTGAAGTTCAGTCCACAGGTTTGTTAGTTAGCTAAGGAGCAAGAATGCCAACCATATCGCAGCTCATTCGGAAACCGCGCACGGCGCAGGTCACCCGTAAGAAGAACCGCGCTCTTAAATCAAACCCGCAAAAACGCGGCGTTTGCACGCGTGTGTACACAACGACCCCTAAAAAGCCTAACTCGGCTCTTCGTAAGGTCGCAAAGGTACGCCTGACTTCCGGTTTCGAAGTTATCTGCTACATCCCGGGTGAGGGTCACAACCTTCAGGAACACTCGGTGGTTCTTGTTCGCGGCGGTCGTGTCAAAGACTTGCCTGGCGTTCGTTACACGATTGTCCGTGGTGCGTTGGATACTCAAGGCGTGAAAGACCGCAAGAAGTCCCGTTCCAAATACGGCGTTAAGAAAGGGAAGTAATCATGTCACGCAGACACTCAGCTGATAAACGCGAAGTTCTTCCAGATCCAAAGTTCAATGACATTGAACTGACCAAGTTCATGAACTCTCTCATGTACGATGGCAAAAAGTCAGTAGCCGAAAAAATCGTCTACGGCGCTCTCGATATCCTCGAGAAAAAGGCTGCCAACGCCAATGAGAAAGACAAAGATAAAAAAGAAGATGACGACGACAAGTCGGGCTCAGGCTCGGCCACAACCACCTCGGGTGGCGCTGTTATCACCCACAAGGGTCTTCTTGTATTCTACAAGGCCCTCAAAAACGTGGCACCGCACCTTGAAGTGCGTTCACGCCGCGTCGGTGGTGCTACGTATCAGGTTCCTGTTGAAGTTCGTTTTGACCGTGCGCGTGCCCTGGCTCGCAAATGGCTCATCGACTCGGCACGCCGCCGTAGCGAAAAAACAATGATGGACCGTCTGGCTGGTGAAATTCTCGATGCCTCGAACAACCGTGGCAACGCGAAAAAGAAACAGGAAGATACGCATAAAATGGCCGAAGCCAACAAGGCTTTCGCACACTTCCGCTGGTAAGCAAGGATATAGGATAGACAATGGCTCAGGTACCTCTTCACCGTTATCGTAACATCGGCATCATGGCTCACATCGATGCAGGTAAAACGACGACCACGGAACGCGTTCTCTACTACACCGGCAAATCGCACAAAATTGGCGAAGTGCACGATGGCGCAGCGACGATGGACTGGATGGAACAGGAGCAGGAGCGCGGTATTACTATTACCTCTGCTGCCACAACCGCCTACTGGACTGGCCCGGATAAAGAGCAATACCGCATCAACATCATCGATACTCCCGGCCACGTGGACTTCACGATCGAAGTCGAACGCTCGCTGAAAGTTCTTGATGGCGCGGTCTGCCTCCTCGATGGCAACCAGGGCGTTGAGCCACAAACCGAAACCGTCTGGCGCCAGGGCGACAAATACGTCGTACCCCGCATCATCTTCGCCAACAAGATGGACAAAATCGGCGCTGACTTCTTCATGTGCATCGACAGCGTGCAAAAACGCCTCGGCATCCAGCCGCTCGTTTTAACGCTGCCAATCGGTATCGAAACAACTTTCGCCGGTATCGTCGATCTTCTCAAAATGAAGGCCATCGTCTGGGATTCCGAGAACCTTGGCGCAACGTTCAGCGAGCAAGAGATTCCGGCTGACCTCCTCGAAAAAGCAAAAGAATACCGCGAGAAACTGATCGAGCGCGCCGTCGAGATGGATGACGCCGCAATGGAAGCCTACCTCGAAGGTAAAGAGCCAGATATGGCGACCCTCAAAGCCTGCATCCGCAAAGGCACGATCGCATCGAAAATCGTCCCGATGATGTGCGGTTCCGCATTCAAAAACAAAGGTGTGCAACCTCTGCTTGATGCAGTTGTTGACTTCCTGCCATCGCCACTCGATAAGGGCGCCGTTAAAGGCAAGAAAATGTACTCCGATGAGGATGATACACGTAAGCCAAGCGCAGACGAACCATTCGCAGGCCTTGCCTTCAAGATCATGACCGACCCATTCGTCGGTACGCTCACCTTCGTCCGTATCTACTCGGGCAAGCTCGATGCTGGTTCTTACGCCATCAACTCGACCAAAGATAAAAAAGAGCGCATTGGCCGTATGCTCCTCATGCATGCCAACAACCGCGAAGAGATCAAAACAGCCGAAGCGGGCGACATCGTCGCTCTCGTTGGCCTCAAGGATACGATTACAGGCGATACGCTCTGCGACTCGGCCAAGCCAATCGTACTCGAGCGCATGGAGTTCCCGGAGCCGGTGATCGAAATCGCGATCGAACCAAAAACAAAAGCCGACCAAGAGAAAATGGGCGTGGCCTTGGCCAAGCTCGTTTCCGAAGATCCATCCTTCCGCGTCCAAACCGATCAGGAATCGGGCCAGACAATCATGAAAGGCATGGGCGAACTTCACCTCGATATTAAAGTCGATATCCTCAAGCGTACCTACGGCGTTGAAGCTAACGTTGGCGCACCTCAGGTCGCCTACCGCGAGACGATCACGAAGGCCGCTGAAATCGATTACACGCACAAAAAGCAGTCTGGCGGTACCGGTCAGTTTGCACGCGTTATCATGACCTTCCGTCCAATTTCGCAGAGCGTCGATAAAGATCTGGAGAAGGGCGCAAACTTCAACTTCGTCAACTCCATCGTTGGCGGTTCCGTGCCTAAAGAATACATCCCCGGCGTTGTAAAAGGCCTCGAGGGTTGCAAGGATAACGGTATCATTGCCGGCTTCCCTGTCATCGACTTCGAAGTCGAACTGACGGACGGCGCCTACCACGATGTTGACTCCTCGGCTCTCGCGTTCGAGATCGCAACCCGCGCCGCCTTCAAGGAAGGTATGGCAAAGGCCGGTCCTCAGCTCCTCGAGCCGATCATGAAGGTCGAAGTCGTAACACCGGAAGAATACATGGGCGATATCATCGGCGACCTCAACAGCCGCCGCGGTCAAATCGCCAACATGGAAGAACGTGGTAACGCCAAGGTTATTTCGGCCATGGTGCCTCTCGCGTCCATGTTCGGTTACATCAATTTGCTGCGTTCGATGTCTCAGGGTCGCGCTTCCTACTCGATGGTCTATGACCACTACGAGCCGGTGCCGAACCACATCGCCGACGAAGTTAAAAAGAAAATGGCTGCTTAATCAGCAAGATAAACAAAGAGATTGAAGGAGTAGTAAAATGTCGAAAGAAAAATTTGAACGGAACAAGCCGCACGTCAACATTGGCACGATTGGTCACGTTGACCACGGTAAGACATCGCTGACGGCAGCGATCACGAAGGTATTG